>CAKTFS010000007.1 GCA_934561115.1 uncultured Faecalibacterium sp.
AGTCCAGAGGTAGGGAGGGGGGAGTCGGAACACCCCTCCCTGCCTCTGGCCCAGCGGAGCGTCTTTGCTCGCTTGCGCCAAGCAGTAACTTTCCCTGCGGAGCATGCACTTTTCTGGTTCTCTTTTGCCACCAAAAGAGAACATCCCTCGGCAAGCAACGTTATTTCAACGCCTCCCGCAGCTTGTTCAGCAGCCGCAGCAGCTCTGCGTTCTCCTCCTCGGTCAGCAGCCCGGCCACATAGTCGTCGGTCTGGTGGAAGGAAAGCAGGGTCTTTTCGTGCAGACGGATGCCCTCTTCGGTCAAAACCAGCTGCTTGAGCCGGGCGTCCTGCGGCACACTCAGCCGCTGGATGTAACCCTTGCGCTCCATCAGCTGCAAAATGTTCGTCACGGTGGAGCGGGTGATGGAAAACTCCCGCTCGATGTCCCGCTGGAACACCGGCTCGTCCCGGTGGCGGTAGAGATACTCGATGATCCACCCGTGCATGGGGGTGGTCTGCTCTACCCCGTTGGCGCGGGAAAACTGGTTCAGTCTGCGGAAGATCAGGTTGTCCACCCGGCGCAGCTGGGCAGGGATGACCTGCGGCCCTTCCCACGGCGGGTCCAGCTTGCAGTGCTGTTCAATAGGGTGCTCTGTACACATAATGGTTTTCCTCTGTTTTGTTCAAATCGTTCGATGTGAAACTGTTTGATACGATACATATTTTACCCATCTCTCCGCCCCTTGTCAAGAGGGCGGGACGCAAAAAGGCCGCTGCGGAAAATTTTCCGCAGCAGCCTTGGTTTTTATGGATACGGGATACGCTTACAGCTTTTTGCCGGTCAGCAGCTCGTAGGCCTCCAGATACTTGGCAATGGTCTTGTCAATCACATCCTGCGGCAGGTCGTAGTTGCTGTCGGGGTTGGCCTTCAGCCAGTCGCGCACGAACTGCTTGTCGAAGGAGGGCTGGCTGTGACCCGGCTCGTAGCCCTCCAGCGGCCAGAAGCGGGAGGAGTCCGGGGTCAGCATCTCGTCGCCCAGCACCACGTTGCCGTCCTCGTCCAGACCAAACTCGAACTTGGTGTCGGCAATGATGATGCCGCGGGACAGTGCATACTCGGCGCACTTCTTGTACAGAGCAATGGTGTAATCGCGCAGCTTGGTGGCGTACTCCAAACCGTGGCCGGGGAACTGCTTTTCCAGCACGTCGATGCTCTGCTCGTAGGAGATGTTCTCGTCGTGGTCGCCGATCTCTGCCTTGGTGGAGGGGGTGTAGATGGGCTCGGGCAGCTTATCGGACTCCTGCAGGCCCTCGGGCAGCTGGATGCCGCACACCTTGCCGGTCTTCTGGTAGCTGGCCCAGCCGCTGCCGGTAATGTAGCCGCGCACGATGCACTCGATGGGCAGCATGGTCAGCTTGCGGCACATCATGCTGTTGCCGGTGAACTGGGGCTGACGGAAGAACTCCGGCATATCCTGTACATCCACGCTCAGCATGTGGTTGGGCAGCAGATCGCGGGTATAATCGAACCAGAACTTGCTCATCTGGGTGAGCACGGTGCCCTTTTTGGTAACCTTGTTTTTCAGGATGACGTCAAACGCAGAAATGCGGTCGGTGGCAACCATGATCAGGCTGTCGCCATTGTCGTAGATCTCGCGGACCTTGCCTTCTTTGATGGGTTTGAACTCTGTCATAATCAAACACTCCATTTTTCCATGTTCTCGGCAGCGCAGCAGCGCGGCGCAGTTCTTACCCTACTATTCTACCATACTGCCGCGCGGTTTAAAAGGAACAGAATAAAAGAAAAACAAGCCAGATTTGTGTTTTTATCGTGAAAAGTGCGCAAAAAACAGCAAGGAATTTCGGCGTTTTGACGATAAAAGTCGTACTTTATCCCCAAATGTACGCCCCTTTGCAAAATGCAGTCATGGACAAGCGCCGCCGGTTGCGGTATCATAGTAGTATGAGGTTGTTTGCGCCCTGCAGGGGCGCAAAAGTAAATAAGGAGGTAAAGAGTATGGGCAAATTCCCCAAGGGCTTTTTGTGGGGCGGCGCTACCGCCGCCAATCAGTGCGAGGGTGCATGGCAGGCAGACGGCAAGGGTCTGGCAACGGTGGATGTGACCCCCTTCGGCCCGGACCGTTTTCCGGTGGCGACGGGCTATATGGAAATGCTGGACTGCGACGACGCACATTTCTACCCCAGCCACGAGGCCATTGACCTGTATCACCATTATAAAGAGGATATCGCCCTGTTTGCAGAGATGGGCTTCAAGTGCTTCCGGCTGTCCATTGCGTGGACCCGCATCCTGCCCAACGGCGATGATGCCCAGCCCAACGAGGCGGGGCTGGCCTTCTACGACAGCATTTTTGACGAGTGCCATAAGTACGGCATCGAGCCGCTGGTCACCATCTGCCACTTTGATACCCCCATTGCCCTGATCAAAAAATACGGCGGCTGGAAGGACCGCCGCATGGTGGACGCCTACGTCCACTACTGCGAGATCCTGTTCGACCGTTTCAAAGGCAAGGTGAAGTACTGGCTCACCTTCAACGAGATCAACATGCTGCTGCACCTGTCCTTTACCGGCGCAGGGCTGGTGTTCTACCCCGGCGAGAACGTGGAGCAGGTCAAGTATCAGGCCGCCCACCACGAGCTGGTAGCCAGCGCAAAGGTGGTAAAGCTGGCACACGAAAAAATGCCGGACGCCATGGTAGGCTGTATGCTGGCGGCGGGTCAGTTCTACCCCCGCACCTGTGCCCCGGAGGATGTGCGGGCGGCACAGGAGGCCGACCGGGACAACTATTTCTTTACCGATGTACAGGTGCGCGGCGCTTACCCCGTGTGGGCCAAAAAGCGGATGGAGCGTGCCGGGGTGCAGCTGTGCACCCAGCCGGAGGATGACCGCACGCTGCGGGAGGGCACGGTGGACTTTGTGTCCTTCAGCTACTATTCCAGCCGCTGCATCACGGTGGATAAAGCGCTGATGGCGGCAGAGAATGCAGAAGGCAACGCCGTATCTGCATCGGTGAAGAACCCCTACCTGAAAGCCAGCGAGTGGGGCTGGGCCATCGACCCGGTGGGTCTGCGGGTGACCCTGAACACCATCTACGACCGGTACGAAAAGCCCATGTTCATTGTGGAGAACGGTCTGGGTGCGGTGGATACCGTAGAACCGGATGGCTCCATCCACGACAGCTACCGCATCGACTACCTGCGGGCGCATATCGAGGAGATGGAAAAGGCCATCAACGAGGACGGTCTGCCCCTGATGGGCTACACCACATGGGGGCCCATCGACCTTGTAAGCGCCTCTACCGGCGAGATGAAAAAGCGGTACGGCTTTATCTATGTGGACAAGGACAACGCCGGCAACGGCACCCTTGCCCGCAGCCGGAAGGACAGCTTTTACTGGTATAAAAAGGTCATTGCCTCGGACGGCGAGGACTTGGCCTGAGCCAACGCCCCGGCACTGTTTGCGGAACAGCAGCGCCGGGGCAAAGTGTGTGAGGACGAACCGATAACGGAGAAAATTTATGACACCACAGATCATTGCACACCGCGGTGCTTCCTATCTTGCACCGGAAAACACCCTGACAGCCTTTAAAAAAGCCATGGAGCTGGGCGCGGACGGCGTAGAGATGGACGTACAGCAGACCAGCGATGCCGGGCTTGTGATCCACCATGATTATATGATCGATCTGCACACGGATATTTCCGGCAAGATCTACGATATGACCATGGGCGATTTAAAAAAGCTGGATTTCGGCAGCTGGAAGGACGTCAGCTTTCGGGACGAGAAGATCGCCACCCTGCAGGAAGCCATGGAGCTGTGCAAACAGATGCCGGGATGCACCGTGCATCTGGAACTGAAATCCACTATGGACAACGACCCGGAGTTTGTGCCCCGGGTGCTGGAGGTGCTGCAGCAGACGGAGATCGTGGATCAGGTGATCCTTGTTTCCTTCAACCACGCGCTGCTGCGGCAGGCAAAGCAGCTGCTGCCCGGGCTGCGGGTAGGGGCGCTTGTATACGGCGCGCTGGAAAGCCTGCTGCTGCCGCCGCCCATCATCTGGAAGGATCTGGGGCTGACCAACGGCATGGACGACGACATGGAAGCAATGGACACTGCCCTGCCGGAGGATGCAGCAGACGAGGAAAACTGCAGCTGGATGACCCGCTGGATGAGCGATAAGGTAAATATGCTGCAGGCAAGCTTTCCCGGCGAGAGCCTGAACGAGATCTACAAAAACCTGATGGCACAGCGGGATCTGCCCGCCTATATCCGCAGTCTGGACTTTGTGCCGGAGTGGGTCAGCTGCGAGTACCATACCGCCTACAAAAACGCCGGTTTCATTGACAAACTGCACGAGATGGGCATCAAGGTGTCTTTGTGGACGGTGGACACGGAGGATTCCGTCCGCAGTCTGCTGCGCACCAGCGCCGATGCCTACATCACCAACCGCCCTGACCGTGTGCGGGAGTGGATAGAGAAGGAGCAGGCGGCGACCGCCCCGGCAGAGCCTGCCCCCGCTGCTGAAGCAGCCGCCGGGACAGCCGCCGCAGAACATGAAAGTCAATTTTCCGAATAAAGGCTTCCCCCGGTCGGGGGAAGCTGTCACCGCAGGTGACTGATGAGGGCGCAGGACAGCAGCGTTTTGCCCTAAATACCCCTCATCCGGCGCTGCGCGCCACCTTCCCCCCAAGGGGTGAAGGCTTTTGTCCCGGCTCATGCTGCAAAATTGATTTCCGTGCACACAAAACGCTTATCAATAACCCCAACAAAAAAGAGATAGGCTTTCCCGTAAAGGGATCGCCTATCTCTTTTTGCATTCATTTTTATTCTGCTGCGTCGGTCAGCACAAAGGTCAGCTCTGCGGTGACGGCGCACTTGCCGTCCACCCATGCCGAAGCCTTGCCCACGCCCACAGCGCCGTGCTGCTGCACCAGCTCGCAGTGCAGGGTGAGCACGTCCCCGGGGGTGACCTGCTTGCGGAAACGGGCACTCTTGATGCCGCCGAACAGCGCCAGCTTGCCCTTGTTTTCCGGCAGGCTCAGCGCCGCCACAGCGCCGGTCTGCGCCAGCGCTTCCAGCAGCAGTACGCCGGGCATGACCGGCTGCGCCGGGAAGTGGCCGTTGAAAAATTCCTCGTTGCGGGTGACACATTTGCGGCCGATGGCCCACTGCCCCGGCTCGTAGTCCAGAACGCGGTCCACAAGGGCAAAGGGGTAGCGGTGGGGCAAAATCTCCGCGATCTGCACACTGCTCAGAGTGTTGGCGTTTTCACGCACGGTACGGGGCTCTGCCATGGGTCAGCCCTCCCATCTGCGCAGGGCGATGCAGGCGTTGTGACCGCCAAAGCCCAAGCTGTTGCTCAGCGCGTACTGCATCTCCTGCTGCCGCCCGGTGTTGGGCACATAGTCCAGATCGCACTCCGGGTCGGGCTGGGCGTAGTGGATGGTGGGCGGGGCAAACTGATCCCGCAGCGCCAGCGCGGTGAACACGGCCTCGATGCCGCCCGCGCCGCCCAGCAGATGGCCGGTCATGCTCTTGGTGCTGACCACGGTCATCTCCTTTGCGTGTGCGCCGAACACGGCATGGATAGCGGCAGTCTCGCAGGCATCGTTCATGTGGGTGCCGGTGCCGTGGGCGTTGATGTGGTCCACCTGCTCCGGTGCGATATCCGCATCCACCAAGGTCAGCTTCATGCAGTCGATGGCACCCACGCCGCCGGGAGCCGGTGCGGTAAAGTGGTAGGCGTCGCAGTTGGCACCGTAGCCCACCACCTCGGCGTAGATGTGTGCGCCGCGTGCTCTTGCGTGCTCCAGCTCTTCCAGCACCAGCACACCGCTGCCCTCGCCCATGACAAAGCCGCCGCGGCGGGCGTCAAAGGGCAGGCTGGCAGCGTCCGGGTCGGTGGCGGTGGAAAGCGCCTTCATGCTGGTAAAGCCGCCAATGCCCAAGGGGCTGATGCAGCTCTCCGCGCCGCCGCAGACCATCACCGGCTCGTAGCCGTCCCGGATGCGGTGGAAGGCGTCGCCCACGGCATTGGTGCCGCCGGCGCAGGCCGTGACCGGGCAGGTGCACATGCCCTTCAGGCCGAAGCGGATAGCCACCTGCGCCGCTGCCATGTTGGCAATGGCCATGGGCACAAAGTAGGGGCTTACCTTCTCCATGCCCTTTTCCTCGCCGCGGGCATGCTGCTCCTCGATAGTGGGCAGACCGCCGATGCCGCTGGACAGGATGACGCCGATGTCCTTGCCCTCGGCCTCGGTATCAAGGCCGCTGTCTGCAATGGCTTCGGCGGCAGCGCCCAGTGCCAGCAGGGTGAAGCGTGCCATCTTGCGGACTTCCTTTTTGTCCACCACGGTCTCGGGGTCAAAGCCCTTTACCTCACCGGCCAGCTTGCACTTGAAGTCGGTGGTATCAAACTGGGTAATGGGGCCGATGCCGCATTTACCGGCACGGGCTGCCGCCCAGCTGTCGGCCACATTGTTGCCCAGCGGGTTCACCGTGCCAAGGCCGGTGATCACAACTCTGCGTTTTTCCATAAGGGTTCTCCTTTACATTGCCATGCCGCCGTCCACACAGAGCACCTGCCCGGTGAGATAGCTGCTTTGTTCTGCGGCAAAAAACGCCACTGCCTGCGCCACATCCTCCGGCTGGCCTGCGCGGCCTGCGGGGATGCCCTGCGTCATGCCGGTGCGCACAGTCTCCGGCAGCACGGCAGTCATGTCGGTGTCGATAAAGCCGGGCGCTACCGCGTTCACGGTCACGTTCCGCGCGGCCAGCTCCCGGGCAAGGCTCTTGGTCAGGCCGATGAGCCCCGCCTTGCTGGCGGCGTAATTGGTCTGCCCGGCATTGCCGCGCAGCGCCACCACGCTGGAAAGGTTCACGATGCGGCCATAGCGCTGGCGCACCATGCGGCGGGCGGCTTCCTTGCAGCAGAGAAAGGCGCTTTTCAGGTTGGTGTCCAGCACCGCGTCAAAATCCTGCTCGGTCAGGCGCAGGATCAGGTTGTCCCGGGTGATGCCCGCGTTGTTCACCAGCACATCCACCCGGCCAAAGGCCTCGGCGGCGGCATCGAACAGCGCTTTGCAGCCCTCGGCGGTGGATACATCCGCCTGCACGGTCACCGCCTGCACGCCCTCGGCGCGGCAGAGCGCTGCCGTCTGCTCCGCAGGCTCTGCGCCGTGGCAGTAGTTCACCACCACATTGCAGCCCTGCTTTGCCAGTGCCACGCACACTGCGCGGCCAATGCCCCGGCTGCCGCCGGTGACGATGGCGGCGCGGGTCAGCTTTTCTTCGCTCATTCTGCTTCCTTCCATGCGGTCAGCACCGCATCCAGCTGTTCCGGGGTCTCCACTGCGGTGCAGACCACCCCGGGCAGGGTCTTTTTCACAAAACCGCTCAGGGCGTTGCCGGGGCCGACTTCCAGAATGTGGTCTACGCCCAGCTCACCCAGACGGCGCAGGGTATCTTCCATGTAAACGCTGCTCTGCACCTGCTTTACCAGCAGCTGCGGGATGCTGTCGGTCTCGGCCTTTTCATGCCCCAGACAGTTGAACAGCACCGGCGTCTCCATGGTGCCGAAGCTTTCGCCCGCAAAGCGCTGTGCCAGCGCATCTCCTGCGGGAGCCATCAGCCTTGTGTGGAAGGGGCCGCTGACCTTCAGCGGGATGCAGCGGCGGGCACCGGCTTCCTTTGCCAGCGCAGCGGCCTGCTCTACAGCGGCCTTCTCGCCGCCGATGACCAGCTGCCCCGGGCAGTTGTAGTTGCAGATCTGCACACAGCCCGCCGCAGCAGCCTGTTCGCAGCAGGCAGACAGCTTTTCTCTGTCCAGCCCCAGCACGGCGGTCATGCCGCAGTCAAGGCCCTTTGCAGCTTCGGCCATGGCCTTGCCCCGGAAGGCGGTCAGCTCGATGGCCTGCTTTGCGGTGAACACCCCGGCTGCCTGCAGCGCGGAGTATTCGCCCAGCGAAAGTCCCGCCAGATAGGCGGGCTTTACGCCCTTTTCGGCCAGCACAGCGGTCACGCCGCAGGCAAAGGCCACCATGCAGGGCTGGGTGTATTCGGTCTGGTTCAAAACGCCGTCCGGGTCCTCAAAGCAGACGCGGTGCAGGTCAAAATCCAGCGCTGCGCTGTCAAAGGCCGCCCGGAAGGCGGGAGATGCTTCGTAAAATTCCTTGCCCATGCCGGGGTGCTGCGCACCCTGACCGGCGTAAAGTACGGCAAGCTTCATAAATTCTGCCTCCATTCGGTCACAAGTTCGTCCATCAGCTCGCGCACGGTGCGCATCCGGTCCAGCCTGCCCACGTTTTCGCCGCAGAAGAAGAGCCCCTCCTCCACGTTGCCCTTCACCGCCTCGATGAGGGCGTGGGTGATGCAGTAGGGCACGGCGGCGGGGTCGCAGGTCTTGAGGCACCGGGCACAGTGCTTGGGCGGGAAGCGTTTGCCCTCGGCCAACGCCTGCACCAGCGGGGTGTTCAGCGCGCGGCCGGGCATTCCCACCGGGCTGTGGATGATGCGCACATCCTCCGGCTTAGCCGCCAGCAGCACGTCCTTATAGGTCTGGGAGGCGTCGCACTCGTAGGTAGGGATAAAGCGGGTGGCAAGCTGCACGCCTGCAGCGCCAAGCTTTGTAAAGTGTGCCATGTCGGCACCGGTGTACACGCCGCCCGCCACGAATACCGGGATGGCGTGGCCGTATTGCTCCTCGTAGGGCTTTACCTCGGCCAGCACCCCGGGCAGGATCTCGTCCAAAGTCTGGCAGCGGTCGGCCAGCAGGTCCTCCTCGGCAAAGCCGAGATGCCCGCCCGCCTTGCAGCCCTCGATGACCACAAAATCGGCGGTGCGGTCAAAGCCCTTTGCCCAGCGGCGCAGGATGAGCTTTGCCGCCCGGGCGCTGGATACGATGGGCGCAATGGCCACCTCTTTGGTGTCCACGATGCCCGGCAGCTCCAGCGGCAGACCCGCACCGGAGACCACGGCATCCACCCCCGCCGCCACGGCGGTGCGGATGGCCTCGGCGTAGTCCCGGGTGGCTACCATCGCGTTGATGGCTACCAGACCCATGCCCCCGGCAATGGCCTTGGCTTTTTGGATCTCTGCGGTCAGGGCGCGGTGGTTGGCTGCCGCCGGGTCGCGGGCAAAATCCGGCTCGCGGTAGCCTGCATCGGCGGTGGAGATGCACCCCATGCCGCCGCAGGCCGCTACCGCACCGGCCAGCCCGCCCAGCGAGACGCCCACGCCCATGCCGCCCTGCAAAATGGGTACTTGCAGGGGCTTGCCGCCAAGGGTCAGCATTCGGTGCTCAGCGCGGCAATGCGCTGCCTCCCGCCCTGCCACAGGTCGGCAAGGATGTCGGCCACGGGGCGTACCTCGTGCAGCATTCCGGCCACCTGACCGGCCATCAGGCTGCCGCTTACCGTGTCGCCCTCAAAGACGGCGCGGCGCAGGCTGCCCAGCGTGTATTTCTCCAGTTCCATCTTATCCGCGCCCGCCTTTTCCTGACGGACATACTCCCGGCTCATGCGGTTTTTCAGCACACGCACCGGTGCGCCCACAGTGCGTCCGGTGACGATGGTATCACTGTCCCCGGCTTTGAGCAGCGCGGCCTTGTAGTTGGGGTGAATAGGGCACTCCTCGCTTGCCAGCAGGCAGGTGCCTACCTGCACCCCGCAGGCGCCCAGCGCCAGCGCAGCTGCCAACTGACGACCATCTGCAATGCCGCCTGCGGCGATGACCGGCACGCTGACCGCGTCCACCACCTGCGGCACCAGTGCCATGGTGGTCATCTCGCCCACATGGCCGCCGCTCTCGGTGCCCTCGGCGATGACGGCGTCGATGCCCAGCGGCTCCAAGTGCCGTGCCAGCACGGCAGCAGCCACCACCGGGATCACCTTGATGCCGGCAGCTTTCCACATGGGAACGTATTTTCCCGGGTTGCCTGCGCCGGTGGTGACCACGGCGACCTTTTCCTCCACCACGATCTGGGCAAACTCGTCTGCCTGCGGGTGCATGAGCATGATGTTCACACCAAAGGGCTTGTCGGTCAGCTCCCGGCAGCGGCGGATGTTCTGGCGCAGGGTATCGGCATTCATGCCGCCCGCACCGATGATGCCCAGCGCACCGGCGTTGGAACAGGCGGCGGCAAACTCGCCGGTGGCAATGTTGGCCATGCCGCCCTGAATGATGGGGTATTTCGTCCCCAGGATCTCGTTTAAAAGTTTCATGGTCTTTATCCTTTATATTCCACGATCATGCCGCCCCAGGTCAGGCCGCCGCCGAAGCCGATGCAGGCAAGGGTCTGGCCGGGGAGCAGCTGGCCGCTTTCAGCCAGCTCGTTCAGCGCCACCGGGATGCTGGCAGCACTGGTGTTGCCGTGGCGGTCCATGTTTTTGTAGAACTTTGCACCGTCGGCGTGCAGCGCCTTGACGCAGTGGTCGATGATGCGGCTGTTGGCCTGATGGCAGACCACCCAGTCCAGCCCGTCCAGCGTAAGGCCGGTCTCGTCCAGCACAGTGTGCAGGCACCTCGGCAGGGCATCCACCGCAAAGCGGAACACTGCCCTGCCGTCCATGCTGATGGGTGCCGAGCCTGTGCGGCTGGGGCCGCCGGCATGGATGGCGGCATCGCCCCGGGCACCCAGCGTGATGGCAAAGGGCACGGTGGTGTCGGTCAGTTCAAACACCGCCGCACCGGCACCATCGCCAAACAGCACACAGGTGGAGCGGTCGGCGGGGTCCATCAGCCGGGAGAGTGCCTCCGTGCCGATGACCAGCGCATACCGCCCGCCCAACGTAGCCAGCAGGCCGCGCGCCACCGCCGTGCCGTACAAAAAGCCGGAACAGGCGGCGTTCACATCCAGTGCGGGGCGATTTTCCGGCAGGGCCAGCGCCGCCTGCACCTGACAGGCCACGCTTGGGGTGGCGTCCGGTGCGGAAAGGGTGGCGCAGACGCAGCAGGCAATGTCTGCCGGGGCAAGACCGCTGCGCTGCAGCGCCTGCTTTGCGGCGGCAATGGCCAGTGTGGCGGCGTTTTCGCCCTCGGTGCAGTAGTGCCGGGTGCGGATGCCAGTGCGGGTGGTGATCCACTCGTCGCTGGTATCCACGGTGCGGCTCAGCTCTTCGTTGGTGACCGTGCGGCCGGGCAAAGCCCCGCCGGTGGCGATCAGACGCAAACCCTTCATGCTTTCCTCATTTCTCCGATCTGACGGAATTTCTGGTAGCGCTGCTCGGCCAGCTGACGGCCGTTCATGCGGGCAAGGCTGCGCAGCTGACGCCGCAGTGCCTCGTCCAGATTGCCGAACAGTACCCCGTGGGCGCGCTGTGCGCCGCCCACCGGCTCCGGGATGATCTCCTCCACGATGCCGTCCTTGTACAGATCCTGCGCGGTCAGCTTCATGATCTCGCAGGCTTCGCCGCTGCGGGAGGAATCCTTCCACAGGATGCTGGCAAAGCCCTCAGGGCTCAGCACCGAGTAGACGGCGTTTTCCAGCATCAGGATGCGGTTTGCCACACCCAGCGCCAGCGCGCCGCCGGAGGAGCCCTCGCCGGTGACCACTGCGATCACCGGCACGGTCAGGCCGCTCATCTCCATCAGGTTGCGGGCAATGGCTTCGCCCTGTCCGCGCTCCTCGGCGTCCTTGCCGGGGTATGCGCCCGGGGTGTCGATGAAGGTGATGATGGGACGGTCAAATTTTTCGGCCTGCTTCATCAGGCGCAGGGCCTTGCGGTAGCCCTCCGGCCCGGGCATACCGAAGTTGCAGCGCAGGTTTTCTTCCAGCGTGCTGCCCTTGCGGTGGCCGATGACCGTGACCGGCTGGCCGTGGAACAGTGCCACACCGCCCAGAATGGCGGCATCCTCCTTGCACTGGCGGTCGCCGCACTGCTCAAAGAAGTCGGTGAACAGTGCATCCACGATCTCGTCGATGTGGGGGCGCTCCGGGTGGCGTGCCAGAAAGACCCTGTCCTCTGCGGTCAGCGCTCCGCAGCCGGACAGCAAAGCGTCCTCCTGTGCGGAAAGCTCGGCCAGCTCGGCAGCGTGGTTGGTGATATCGGTCATATTCTCGTCCGCCGGGTCGCCGCGCAGCGCGGCGATCTTTTCATCCAGCGGTGCGAGCTGTTGTAAGATGTCCTTGATCATAAGGCGCTCCCTCCTCAGGCGTGCAGACGCAGCAGCTGCGCCAGTGTTTCGCGCATCTCGGTACGGGGCACTACCTTGTCCACAAAGCCGTGCTCGTACTGGAACTCGCTGCGCTGGAAGCCTGCGGGCAGCTTTTCGCCGATGGTCTGTTCAATGACCCGGGGGCCCGCAAAGCCGATCAGTGCCCCGGGCTCGGCCAGCATGATGTCGCCAAGGCTGGCAAAGCTGGCGGTCACGCCGCCGGTGGTGGGGTGGGTCAGCACGCTGATGTACAGCCCGCCCCGGGCGGAGAACCGCTCGATGGCAGCAGAGGTCTTAGCCATCTGCATCAGGCTGAAGATGCCCTCCTGCATCCGGGCACCGCCGCTGGCCGAAAAGATGATCAGCGGCAGGTGCTTTGCGGCGGCGTGCTCCACGGCGCGGGTGATCTTTTCGCCCACGGTGGTGCTCATGCTGCCCATAAAGAACCGGCTGTCCAGCACTGCAACCACCACCGGGGTGCCCTCGATGCGCCCCGTGGCGGTAATGACAGCCTCCTTCAGGCCGGTCTTGCCGGTCTGTGCTTCCAGCTTTTCCGGGTAGCCGGGAAACTGCAGCACATCCTGCGGGGCAAGGTCGGCGTCCAATTCCCGGAAGCTGCCCTTATCCAGGATGAGGTTCAGGCGGTAGTACCCGCCGATGGGCAGGTGCACCCCGCAGTTGGGGCAGACGTACTGCGCCTTGTTCCAGATCTGGCGGGTGGCGCGGCGTCCGCACTTTTTGCATTCCACGAACTGCGGGTCGTTCCACACGGCACCCGCATCCCGCCGGGCTTTCAGCTGGAAGGTGCGCTCCCGCATGCTGCCCGGCAGCAGGTCTTTGATACTGTTCATCGCGTTTCGCCTCGGTCAGCCTCAGACATGGGCATTGATGTAGTTGAAGATATCGCCCACGGTCTTGAGGGCTGCCAGCTCCTCATCGGGGATGGACACGCCGCAGGCCTCTTCCAGTGCCATGTTCAGCTCCACAGCGTCCAGGCTGTCAGCCTCCAGATCCTCGGTCAGGCTGGCCTCCATGGTCACCTTGTCCTCATCGCAGCTCAGGGTATCGACAACGATCTTCTTCATTTCCTCGAAAGTCATGGTAGTATTCTCCTTTATGTTTACTGTTTGTTTTTAATTATTTACCTAAAAGTTGTGAGGTATCGAACACGACCATTATAGCCAATCCGTCGGATAAGTCAATGGATTTAGTTAAATATTTTTATCTTTTACACTTTTGTCACAGTTTGCTTCCTTTTTATATAGGGGCTCCCACAGGGCGCAAAAAGGCCGCTGCACGGTACTTTGTGCAGCGGCCTTTTTTGAACGTTGACGATTTGGAATGCGCGCCGCGTTTGCTTTGCGCATAAACAGCGGAAGAATAATTTTTAATTTGCAATTCTGGAAAATCTGCGGATTTTCCAGAATTGCCTTTTCACAGGTGGGGTCGTGGCGGCAAACGGCAATTACAGCGCCGCTTTCTGCGAAAGCGCGGCGCTGCGGAAAACGGGCTCGCCCTCTCAGTCACCTACGGTGACAGCTCTCCCAAAGGGAGAGCCTTTGGCAGTCCACGCAAACTTCATCTCTTTGCCAAGGCCTCTCCCTTTGGGAGAGGTGTCATCGCGCAGCGATGACGGAGAGGGCGAGGATGCTGACCTTGTGCTGCGATTTTTGCGTGAAACAAAACACCGAAGCATCCGCAGACGCTCCGGTGTTCCCGAATCCAATTATTCTTTTAGTTTATTCCAGCCCGATCTGCTGGGCGTATTCCTCCAGCAGTTCCCGCTCAAGGAAGGGAGTCTTGACGCCCTCGCGGTCGCGGTAGGTCTCGTGTCCCTTGCCGATGACGGCGATCAAATCGCCCTCCTGTGCGTGATCCACTGCATAGTGCAAAGCGTCCAGACGGTCAGGGATCTCCACGAACTTTGCGTCCGGGTTGCCCTTGTTCATGCCCTCGCGGATGTCCGCGATGATGTCCTCCACCTTTTCAAAGCGGTTGTTGTCCTCGGTGAGGATGGAGAAATCGGCCATCTTGGCGCAGATCTCGCCCATGCCGTAGCGGCGCAGCTTGGAGCGGTTGCCGCCGCAGCCGAACACCACCACCAAGCGGTGGGGCTTGTAGGCGCGCAGGGTGGTAAGCAGGCTCTCGGTGGACACCTCGTTGTGGGCGTAATCCAGCAGGATGGTAAACTTTTTGCTGATGGGCACCAGCTCCACACGTCCCTTGACCACGCACTTGCCCAGACCGTCGTGGATGGCGGCATCCGGCAGACCCAGCACCTTGCCCACGGCCAGCGCAGCCAGCGCATTGTACACGCTGAACTCGCCGGGCATATTCACCTTGACGTCCATCTCGTCCTTGCCGGTAACATGGAAGGCAACGCCCAGAAAATCGTGGGTGCGCAGCAGCTCGTAGCCGGTCTCGCGGTAGTCGGCCTTTTCATCGCGGCCATAGGTGACCAGCTTGCAGGTGTGCCCTTCCAGCAGGGCGGCGGTGTTCTCGTCGTCGATGTTCACCACGCCCACGTCGCAGCGCTTGAACAGCTGTCCCTTCCAGCTGCGATACTCCTCAAAGGTCTTGTGCTCGCCGGGGCCGATATGATCCGGCGAAAGGTTGGTAAACACGCCCACATCGTAGTGCACGCCCGCCACGCGGTCCATCATCAGGCCCTGACTGGACACCTCCATCAGCGCGGTGTCGCAGCCGGCATCCAGAAACTCCCGGAAGGTCTTTTGCAGCTCGTAGCTTTCCGGGGTGGTGTTGGCGGTGTCCTTGTGGCGTCCCATATAGTAGATGCCGTTGGTGCCGATCATGCCCACCTTGCGGCCTGCGGCTTCCAGCACGCTTTTGATCATGTGGGTGGTGGTGGTCTTACCCTTGGTGCCGGTGACGCCGATCATGGTCATCTGACGGGCAGGGTTGCCGAAGAGGTTGGCGCTCATCAGCGCCATGGCATAGCGGCTGCTCTCCACCCTGACCACGGTCACCCCGGGCAGGGCAGAAAGGTCGATGTCGTGCTGGATGACCAGCGCGCTGACCCCCTTGGCGGCGCAGTCGGCGGCAAACGCGTGGCTGTCCCGCTGGGTGCCCACGATGCACACGAACAAAAGCCCCGGGGCAGCCTTGCGGCTGTCGTAGATGATATCTGCGATCTCAGTATCCAGACTGCCCTGCACAAGGGTAAAGGGCACGCCTTCCATCAGTTGTTCCAGCTTCATACAGTCTCCTCCAAAGAGCTTCTTTACATGGGGTTTTCTTCTTCGTTGGCCGTCATGCGGTCAGGGTGGGTCAGGGGCAGCTGCTCTGCGTCCGCGTCAGCCGCCGGTTCGGCGGTATCCGTGGGCGTAGCGCCCTCGGTGCTTTCCGTGCTGTCGGCGGAGTCCTCTGCCGGGGCGGGTTCCTCGGCCTTGGGCGGCACTACATAGCCGGAGGGCAGGGTGGGCTCGCCCTGTGCAAAATAGATCTTGCGGGTGCTGCTGGCGCTGGTATGGCTGAAGTCCAGCCGCCCGGTGTCGGTGGGGCCGCAGCCCTTGCCATCGGCGTTGGTCAGCACATAGCGGGCGCGGTCCAGCTTATAATCCAGATCGTTCAGCGTACCCAGCAGCACGCTGATGCGGTCCTGATACAAAAAGGCGAGCTGCTCGGTGTCTGCCACCTCCAGCCGTGTCACGTCCTGCGACAGGCCGTATTCCTCCAGCTTGCTCACCAAGGTGCGCAGCGCTTCCATGCGGGCGGTCTCGGTGCTCACCGCGCTTTCGCTTTCGGCGGTTTCCGACCCGGAGGCGCTTGCGGCGTCCGCGTCCTCCACAAACCAGAAGCCCTGTCCCGGGGTGGTGTCCTGCAGCTTGCCGCCGTACAGGGTGCAAAGCCCCTCGGGCTGGGTGCTTTCCTCGGACAGGATCTTCCATTTGTCCGAGATCACAAGCCACTTGCTGCCGTTTTGCACCGCGTAGGCGGGCACGGCCTCGGTCACCTGCACCACCACGGTGTTGGGGTAGTCCCGGATCACCTTGATGGAGCCCAGCAGCGGGAAGTTCTGCTCCAGCACAGCGGCCTTTTCGCCGGGTTCAAAGCTGAAGATGTTCTCCTCCAGCTGCACGCCCATCCGCTGCAGAATGCTGTCTGCGGAATAGCCCGCGATCTCGGTCACCTGCTTGCCGTCCGGGGTCTGCACCTGAATGGAATTGATGCGGAACAGCATGGTCATGGTCAGGTAGATGCCCGCGCCAATGACGCACAGCAGCATGGCAAAGGCGGTCAGGCGGCGCAGCATCCGGCGGCGGCGCAGCGTGGCGCGGGTCACCTTGCGCTTTTTGCGCTTCTCCCGCCGGGCGGGGCTTTGCTGCGGGGCGCTCTGCGCCGGGCGCAGACGCTGGTTTTCGTTCTGGCTGCCAGCCGGGTGCTGCCGGTTCGGGTGATTTTGCGCGTTCGGGTGATTCTGGTTTTTCCGGCTGCTCTGCCCGCTGCGGGCATTGTTTGCCGGGCGGCGCTGTTTGCCGCCGGACTTCGCGTTTTTCGGGCGGCTGCCGGCGGGGTACTGGGTGGTATTGCTCCCCTGCCCCTGCGCCGGACGGCGGGTCTGGGACTGGGGCTGGGTGGGGAACTGGATGCTGTTATCTGCCCGGGAGGCACGCACACTGCCGTTGGCACTGCGGGAGGGCGGGCGGCTGAGGGGCTCGCCGTTGTAGCCGTAGCGGCTGCTGCCGGTGCTCCGGGGCGTATTATTCTGCGAAGGCGCAGAGGTGCGCGCCACATCCCGGTTCAGATCATAGGGTCTGGTGTTCCGGGGTCTGCCGTTGCGGTCACGGTTCTGCTGCATCATTCGCACCTTCTTTCCTGTTTATTCCGGGCCTGCATCACGGGGTCTTGACCAGCTTGAGCAGCGCCGCAGTGATGCGGTCCAGACTGTCGTCCACCGAAAGACTGCGGGCGTTTTTGCCCATCTCGGCCAGTTTGCCGGGCTGTGCCAGCATGGCAGAAACCGTCTGCACCAGCTTTTCACCGGTCAGGTCTTTTTCTTCGATCACCATAGCCGCCCCGGCCTTCTGCAGCTCCATGGCGTTGTAGTACTGGTGGTTCTCCGCCACATTGGGGCTGGGGATCAGCACAGCGGCACGTCCCACGGCCTCCAGCTCGGCCAGCGTCAGCGCACCGGCGCGGCTGATGACGAGGTCTGCCGCAGCCAGCAGCTCCGGCATATTGTTGATGTATTCCTTTACCACAAGGCTTTCGCCGGGGGCAAAGCCCTTCTGCTTTTGCAGCTGCTCAAACAGCTGCACGCCGTACTGCCCGGTGGCGTGCAGGTGCAGCACCGGCTTGTGCTCGTGCTGCTCCCAAGCGCAAAGGTCTGCCACCACCTCGTTGACCCGGCGCGCACCCAGACTGCCGCCGAAGGACAGGATGACCGTGCGGTCGCCCGCACCCAGCTGTGCGCGGATGGCTTCGCGGTTCGCGGCCTGTGCAAACACCTCCGGCCGCACGGGGTTGCCCACCACAAGGGTCTTGTCCGGTGCGCCCAGCTTTTCCACGGCGGCGGGCACGGCGGCAAACACGATATCCACATCCGGGGCCAGCAGCTTGTTGGTCACACCGGGGAAGGCGTTCTGCTCGTGCAGGGCGGTGTGGATGCCCATTTTGGCGGCGCAGCGCACCACCGGGCCGGACACATAGCCGCCGCAGCCGATGACGAGATCCGGCTTTACCTCTTTCATCATGGCCTTGGCCTTGGGGCCGGAGAGCGCCAGATTCCACAGGGTAACGATATTGCGCTTGATGTTGTGCAGGCTGAGCTTGCGCTGGAAACCGGTGATCTCGATGTGGTGGAAGGGGTAGCCCGCCTGTGTGACCAGACGGTACTCCATGCCCTCCTTACGGCCTGCAAAATGGATCTCGGCGGTGGGGTCGGCCTTTTTCAAAGCACCGGCAATGGCCAGTGCGGGGTTGATATGTCCGGCAGTGCCGCCGGCTGCAATGAGAACACGCATGGTGATTCCTCCTTATAAACGCCCGGCCTGCGGCCGGGCGGGCTTGCGGTTTGTTTTACTGCTCTGTACGGGCTGCGCGGGCAGAGGCCAGATCAATGGTCTTGCGGGCAAGCTCTGCTTCCTGCTCGGCGCGGGCGGCCTCCCGCTGGGCACGCATCTGCTCCCGCTGCTGCGCCACCCGCTCGCCGTTGCGGCCGATGTTCACCATTACGCCCATCTCTGCCAGCAGTAAGATCAGGCTGGTGCCGCCGGAGGAGAAGAAGGGCAAGCTGATGCCGGTGTTGGGCAGGGTGTTGGTGACCACGGCGATGTTGCAGAACACCTGCCACGCGATCTGTGCCATGATGCCGATGCCCACCATGGTGCAGTACAGGTTCTCGGCCTTATAGGCGATGAGCAGTCCCTGCACGATGAACAGCACGAACAGCACGATGATGAGCACCGCGCCGATGAAGCCCAGCTCCTCGCACACCACGCTGAAGATAAAGTCGTTGGTGCTTTCCGGCAGCCAGAGCTGCTTTTCCACGCTGTTGCCCAGCCCCAGCCCCTTCAGCCCGCCGGAACCGATGGCATAAAGGCTCTGCACGGTCTGGTCGGTCATCTTGCTCAGATCCTGCGTCCAGCCGTCCAGACGTTTTTGCAGGTAAGGGATGGAGTCCACATGGGAGAGCAGGGTCTCCAGCAGGGCACCCGCCGTGATGGCGCCCGCCCATGTCAGCACACCGCCGCTGCCGGACAGCAGCAGGATGGTGCCCACCACTGCTACCGTCAGCACGATGCCGGACATGTGCGGCTCCAGCGCCAGCAGAAGGACCACCGGCACAAGGGGCAGCACCGGCACCACCAGCTGCTTCCACACCCGCACCCGCAGCCACTCCTGTGGGGTAAGCAGGATGCGGCGCTCCGGGTCCAGCCGCTCCACCTGCGGCGCTTTGGCTGCAAGGTGAGAGCTGAACAGGATCATCTCAAACTTTGCCACCTCCGAGGACTGCAGCGTAAACCCGCCGAAGCGGATCCAGCGGCGGCAGCCGTTCAGGGGTGCCATGGTCAGGGTGACGGCCAGCATAGCCAGCACAATGATGTACCCCGGCACCACCATCTTGCGCAGAAAACGGTGGTCCATATAGCTCATCAGGAACATACAGCCCAGTCCGATCATCATGCACAGCGCCTGCTGCTTGATGTAGTGGAAGCTGTCGCCCATGCGCAGGTAGCCGGTGGTGTAGCTGGCGCTGAACAGCATCACCAGCCCAAAGATCATAATAACAGCCAGCGTTGCCAGCCAGTCGATCAGCAGCCGGGACCACGGGCCCGGGTCTCGCTGGAACACCGGCACCGGCCCTCTGTGTTTTTTGCGGATAGTCGCCATCTGCGCTCCCTTCCCTCTCTGTGCCCGGTCAGCACCAGCGCAGCAGCGCCAGCGCCAGCACATAGCCGACAGCGCTCAGCGCAAAGCTGCACAGAAACACCGTCTCCGGGCTCATTTTATGCTTTTTTACCCAGCAGCGCAAGGGCCTGCCGGTGCGCTTTGCACACAGCAGCTGCGCTGCCAAAAGGCCGCCCGCCGCCCAGAAGGGCAGCGCCAGCGGCACGGTCAGGCTGGTCATATCCAGACTGAGCGGGATACAGCCGATGGCACCCGCCGCCAGCAGGCTGCCGCAGCAGCCCGCCCCCAGCTTTGCCGGGGGAAACGCCCACAGCCCCAGCGCCACCAGTGCCCCGGCCAGCGCCCCGGGCAGCACCGCCAGCCCGGACACGCCCAGACCGGCTTCCACCATCATCAGCGCCAGCATGGCCGCAAAGGCCGCGCCGCACACCGTGCCCTCGTCCCGCTCGGCTACGCGGGCACACTCGGCCAGTGTTACCATGAGCACCGCCCACAAAAAAGGCACGGCGCTGCCCAGCAGCACATACCCTGCCCCGGGCACGCCAAGCCCCCGGGGCAGACAGCCCGCTGCCCGCAGCAGCAAAAGGACGAACGCCGCCGCCAGTGCTTCCAGCAAAAGCCGCACGTCCCGCCGCAGCCCCAGCGCCGCCGGGCTGCGCATCCGGGCAAGGTCCTCTGCAAGACCCACTGCCCCAAAGGCAAGGCTGCCCGCCAAGGCTGTGAGCAGCCGCGTCATCAGCCGGCCCTCGCTGCCCAGCAGCTCCGGCTGGCCTACGCAGGCGGCAAGCCAGCCCACGCCCACCGCAGCCACCGTGCCTGCCGCCGCACACAGCCCGCCCCACAGCGGGGCGCGCAGGGGTACAGGCCGGGGCTGCTCAGACTGTATCGGCTGCTGTTGTTGTTCGCGGCGTTCCAGCACCCGCCGCAGCGGCACAAACAGGCTGCACAGGGCTGCCGTAAGGGCAAAGCCCAGCACCACCGCCGCTGCCAAGGCGAAACGCTCCATAGATCAGACACTCCATTTCGCCAAATAGTTATACTTCCGCATCTTTATGCTCTTCGTAGAAGATATCCAGCACTTTTTCCAGTGCCATGCCGTGGCTGGCCTTTACCAGAACCGCATCACCGGGCTGCACCCGGTTCAGCAGGGCATCGGCGGCCTCGCGGTAGCTGTCCGCGTGCAGGGTCTTTACTCCCTTTGCGGCGGCCACCACAGCGGTGCGCTTGGCCTGCTCGCCGTAGGTGATCAGGCAGTACAGCCCGCTCTCGGCGGCAAGGCGTCCCAGCTCCTCGTGTGCCTCGCGGCTCAGCTCGCCCAGCTCCAGCATATCGCCCAGCAGGGCAAAGCGGCGCTTGCAGGGGAAGTCCTTGAACATGGCCAGTGCGGCCTTCATGCTGTCCGGGTTTGCGTTGTAGCAGTCCTCGATGACGGTCACGCCCTCGCTGTCCACCACCTTCTGGCGGCGTCCGGTCTGCTCAAAGTTGGAAAGACCACGGATGACCCGCTTGGCGTCGCACCCCAGACGGGTGGCGGCGCAGTAGGCAGCCAGAGCGTTTGCCACATTGTGGCGTCCCATGGCGGGGATGTTCACCACAAAGGTGCCGTGCTCCTGATCTTCCAGCACAAAGCTCATACCGTCAGCTTCCTGCCGGATGGACAAGGCGCAGACGTCGGCATTTTCATCGCTCAGGCTGAACCACACCGGGCGCACATGGGCGGGCAGCGCTGCCTTGCGCAGGAAGGGGTCGTCATAGTTCAGCACCAGCGGTGCGCCTTCCGGCAGGCCGTTGCAGATCTCCAGCTTTGCCTTGCAGATATTCTCCTGACTGCCCAGATTGCCGATATGGGACACACCGATGCAGGTAATGATGCCCACATCCGGGCGTGCCGCCCGCACCAGACGGTCGATCTCGCCCGCATGGCTCATGCCCATCTCGATGACCGCATACTCGGTGCTGCTTTCCAGCCGCATCAGGGTGCGGGGCATCCCCAGCTCGTTGTTCTGGTTGCCCTCGGTCTTGATGGTCTCGCCAAAGCTGCTCAGGGCGGCGTAGGTCATCTGCTTGGTGGTGGTCTTGCCCACGCTGCCGGTCACGCCCACCATCTTGGGGTGGTACTGGCTGCGGTAGTTTGCGCCCATCACCATCATGGCGTGGTAGCTGTCCGGGCAAAGGATGGCCTTTTCTTCCGGCACACCGGGCACGGGATGGTTGACCACCACATACTCCGCGCCCTGCTCCAGCGCGCGGGCGGCGAAATCATGGCCGTCGAACCGCTCGCCGGGGAAGGCCACAAAAATGCAGCCGGGCTTTACCTCACGGCTATCGGTGGTGACCAGTTCCACCTCCGGGTCACTGGTCAGTTTTCCGGCAGGCACCAGCCCTGCCAGAAGCTTGCTTGCATGGATCTTTTCCATTGTTCTATCCCCTCTCATTCTATCTATTATAGGAAACCGCCGCACCGTATTTTGTACGGCAGCCTTTTCGGCGTTTGACGATCAGAAATGGCCTCCGCGCTGCTCTGGCCATTCTCAGCGGAAAGATTTTTGAATTGAGCGATTCCGGGCAGACTGCGGTCTGCCCGGAATCGCATTTTCACGAATGGAGCCGCAGCGGAAAACGCGCTATAAAATCGTTTTTACCCACAGGTCAGGGTGATGATGGTGCCGCGCTGCACGCTGGCGCCGGGCTCAGAGCTTTGCGCCTGCACCGTGCCGCTGCCTTCCACCACGCAGTTCAGCCCGGCGGCGCTCAGCATCTGGCGGGCAAAGTCCGGGCTCTTGCCGGTCACATCCGGCACCTCGGTGCGGCTGCCCTCGTAGGTATCTGTATACAGGTAGATGGTGGTGCCGTAGGGCACCTTTGCACCCGCGTGGGGGTACTGGTAGGTGACCGGGGCAGCAGACTGGCTGCTCTGGCTCTCCTGCAGCTGATGCTTCAGACCCTGAATGTTCAGGCTCACCTGCGCGTTGCTCCACTCGGTGCCCACAAGGTTCGGCACCGTAACGATGGTGCCGCTGCGGTCCTCACCGTCGGTGGCGATGCCCAGATAGGGGGCTACCTCACTGATGATATTGCCCGCCACAGGGGCTGCAAGGATAGAGGAATAGTCCGTCTTTGCGTTGTTGGGGTCGTCCAGCATGACGTAGACGAGGATCTCCGGGTCGTTGGCAGGCAGCACTGCCACAAAGGAGGCCACCTTTTTATAGTCGCCGTCGGCGCGGCGGTGCATATTCAGCTGCTCGGAGGTACCGGACTTGCCGCCGATGCGGTAGCCGGACACATAGGCGTTTTTGCCGCCGCCGGTGCCGTTGCCCACCTCGTACTCCATCATCTGCCGGATGACCTCGCTGGCGCTCTGGCTGATGACCTGACGGCGCACGTTTGCGCCGATCTCCTGAATGACATTGCCGTTAGAATCTGTGATCTTATCCACCACATGGGGGGTGACCAGATACCCGCCGTTGACGGTGGCGGCAATGGCGGTGCACATCTGCAGCGGGGTGATGGCCATGGCCTGACCGAAGGAGGAGGAAGCCAGCTGCACCTCGCCCAGCTGGTCGGCGCGGTAATACTGCATAAAGTTGGTCTCGCTGGGCAGGTCTACGCCGGTGCGGGCGGTAAAGCCGAAGGCATCGAAGTAGTTATAGAACTGCTGCGAGCCGACGCGCTGCCCCAGCTGGATGTAGTAGATGTTGCAGCTCTTGCGCAGTGCCTCGGCCATGTTGATGGTGCCGTGCGCCTTGCGGCCGGCGCAGTGATAGGTCTCCTTGGCAACACCGTAAGCGCCGGAGCAGGTAAGGGTGGTGTTCATGGTGGCCACACCGGAGTCGATGCCCATGGCGGAGGTGATGACCTTGAACACAGAGCCCGGGTAGTACAGCTCGGTGATGGTCTTGTTCTTCCACAGGATATCCCGGTAGTAGCCGGAATAGTCCGCTTCCTCGTCCAGGATCTTGTTGCCCAGCTCGTCGGTGATGTAGTTGCCGTCGGCGTCCTTTTTATAGATGCCGTAAAGCTCCGGCTCTGCATGCACCAGCTCGTTGAGGTAGGCCTCGTTGGCGGTGTAGTTCAGCGGGTCGTTGGGGTCAAAGTCCGGCTTGGAGGCCATAGCAAGGATGGCACCGGTCTTGACGTTCATCACAATGGCGCAGCCGCGGTTTTCCACCGTGTTGGCTGCAATGGCCTCGTTCAGGTACCGCTCCGCGATCTCCTGCACGTTCACATCCAGCGACAGCACCAGATTGGAGCCGTCCTTGGCGGCAAAGGTGGTGGCGTTGGCGTCTGCAATGGCGTTGCCCACCGCGTTGCGCTGGGTGATGGTGCGGCCATCCACACCGGCTAAGGTGGACTGGTAGGATTTTTCCAGTCCGTAGGTGCCGACGCCGTCCGCATCCGTAAAGCCCAGCACCGCTGCGGCAAAGGCGCCGTAGGGGTAGTTGCGCTGGAAGCTCTTTTCCGAGGACACCGAGATGCGCCCCTTGCGGGAGGTATCGGTGGCCTTTTTATGCGCCTTGTTGAAGCTGGTGACGTATTTTTCAATGGAAAGCTTCACCGCGTTGTTCACCTTGGTGGCAAGGGTGACGTAAGCAGAATCCAGCCGGGAAAGCGCATCGTACACGGTCTGGTACTGCTGCTGGTACTCTGCCGAGGAGGTATCCACGCTGTCCAGGCTCTCGCCGTCCCCGGAGAGCAGACGCAGGGTCAGCTCCCGGCTCACCTCGGCGCACATGGCGGGGTCCAGCGTTTTGGTCACGGTGTCGTCATCGTTGGTCTTGCTGGTATAAAGGATGCTGCTATAGCTGGGGTCTGCCCAGATGGTCCACACCACGCTGGTGGAAGCAAGGGTGATGCCGGAGGCATCGTAGATCTCGCCGCGGGTGGCCTTGATGGTGGTATCCAGCAGCTGCTGCTGGGCGGCGTACTGGCGGTACTCGGCCCCGTGGACGATCTGGATATTATACAGGCTGCGGATGACGATGGCAGCCGCCACCACCACCGCAAGGATGCCCAGACGGCTGCAAAGCCGCCGCACCCGGCTGTCCAGCCGGTCCCGGCCGGAGGCCGGACGCAGGCGGTAGCCCCTGCTTTTTTTGTTACGGAAAGGTTCTTGCATTGGTTCTCTCCTGCGGGGCGTGCACTGCATTCCGCACGCCCTGCGCTGTTATTTGTTCAGACTGCGGTGTCCATAAACCGAAAAAAGCGTGCGCTGCCGCACGCTTTCTCCGTTTATCTCACGGTGCCCAGAATGTTCACCGCGCCGGTGTACAAAAAGTCGGTCCATTGCCGCACGGTGGATTCCCGGCGCACCAGTGCGCCGCTCTCGCCCAGGCGGATGTAGGTGATCTGGCTGGGGTCTACCTTCATCAGACCCAGCCGCCCTGCGGTCTCCTCCACGCTGGCAATGTTGGTCTTGCTGTTCAGGGTGCTGTTGTAGTAGGTATACTGGCTCTGCTCGCTGACCAGCTGCGCCTTAGTAGCTTGGATCTGGTCGTTCAGCTCCACCAGCTGTGCCTCGCTCCACAGCAGGCTGATGGCAAAGCCCACCAGCAGTGCTGCCGCCACCAGATTCATGGCGTTATGTACGGCGGCCTGCAGCGGGTTCAACCGCCGCTTGCCGCCCTTTGCTACCCGCAGGTTTGCTTTGCGCTGCGGCTGCGGTGCCCTGCGGCGGCGCGCCGCGTTACGATCGTATGCTGGCTGACCCATGGTTCCTCTCCTCCTCACGATGCCGGAGCTTCCGGCATCTCAACATTTTTCCAGTACACGCAGGTGGGCAGAACGGCTGCGCCGGTTCTCCTCCAACTCCTGCGTATCAGCTTCAATGGGTTTGCGGGTGATAAGCTTTGCCTTTGCCTTGCCGCCGCATACACACACCGGAAACTCCGGCGGGCAGGTGCAGGCCGTGGACCAGCGGCGGAACTTGTTCTTGACCAGCCGGTCCTCCAGAGAGTGGAAGGTGATCACGCACAACCGGCCGCCCGGTGCAAGGTGATCAAAAATGGTATCCAGGCCCTCTTCCAGCGCATCCAGTTCGTGGTTCACTGCAATGCGCAGTGCCTGAAAGGTGCGGCGGGAGGGGTTCTTGTTTTTGCGGCGCTCTGCCGGGGGCATGGCGCTTGCCACGATATCTGCCAGCTGCAGGGTGGTCAGGATGGGAGCAGTTTCCCGCGATTCCACGATCTTTCCTGCGATCTGCCATGCGTAAGGCTCCTCGCCGTAGTCCCGCAGGATGCGGGCCAGCTCCTCGCGGCTTTCGGTGTTCACAAGGTCTGCGGCGGTCTCGCCCTGCTGGCTCATGCGCATATCCAGCGGTGCGTCTGCCCGGTAGGAAAAGCCCCGGGCGGCATCGTCCAGCTGATGGCTGGAAACGCCAAGATCCAGCAGCGCGCCGTTGATCTTTTCAATGCCCAGCTGTTCCAGCGCCTGCCCCGCATAGCGGAAGTTGATCTGCACCACGGTGGCAGGCAGCCCGGCAAGACGGGAGCGCGCGGTCTGCACCGCGTCCGGGTCCTGATCCAGCGAGATAAGCCTGCCGCCCTTTGCGGCGTCCAGCCGCAAAGCGATCTGGCGGGAATGTCCCGCGCCGCCGGCGGTGCCGTCCAGATAGGTGCCCGCCGGGTCGATGGCAAGCCCTGTCAGGCACTCGTTCAGCAAAACGGGGATATGCTCAAACGAGGCCGGGTCAAAGGGCTGCTGTTCTTCAAAGGCCATTGGCACGGCCTCCTTTCTCGGTTTAGTTTTTTGCATCAGAGGTGCAGCTTGCGCAGCCGCTCGGCGCGCTGGTCGTTGGTCACGGCGGCGCGGCGGGCGTTCCAGACCTCGGTGGCCCAGATCTCGGCGTGGTTGCGGTTGCCGATGATGGTCACGTCCTTTTCCAGCCCGGCGTAGGCGCGCAGCTCTGCGGGCAGCAGGATGCGCCCCTGCTTGTCCGGCACCACCTCGCAGGCGGTGCTGAACAGGTCGCCGGAGATGGCCCAGCTGTCCATCAGCTCATCGCTTTCCAGCTTGTCCGCCAGCCGCTGGACTTCCTCCATGGGCAGTGCGAACAGGCAGCTGTCCACCCATTCCAGCACCACAAAGCTCTCGCCCATGGCATCGCGGAATTTTGCGGGGAAGTTCAGCCGCCCCTTGGCATCGATGGTGTAATCATAACGGCCAAAAAACACGCGCTGCTCCCCCTTTCAGGGGCGTTTTCAGGGCGTGCGCCCTACTTTTACCCACTTTGCCCCACTGATACATCTTTATTGTAGCAAATCATATCTGTGAATGCAAGGGTTTTCGGGCGGCTTTTTGCCGCAAAAATCCACAAAAAAAGTCCCTGTGAGCCGTCATTTTTGCTCGCAGGGACTCTGTTTTCCGCAATCTGTGGAATTTATGTGGAAAGTTTAGCGTTATCAGCCGTTTTTCTTGGCGTTCTGGCGCAGGCTGGCGCGGATGTTTTTGACCTGTGCGGCGTTTTCCACCATGGTGTCCTCGGTGGTGCGCAGCATGCTCTCGCAGTAGTCGGTCACGGTCTGGCGCAGGGTGCGCGCCTCGGTCTGGGCTGCGGAGGTGATCTCAGAGGCGCGCTGCTGGGCGGCCTTGACGATCTCGGCATCGCTGACCAGAATGCGGGCGCGCTCCTCGGCCTTTTTCACAATGGCCTGTGCCTGTGCGTTGGCGCTGTCCACGATCTGCGCCCGGTCGTTCACGATCTGCTGTGCCTGCCGCAGCTCGCCGGGCAAAGCCGCCCGCACCTCGTCCAGATAATCCCGGATCTGCTCCACATCCACGATGCGCTTGCCGCCGGAAAGAGGCACATTTGCGCTCTCTTCCAGTGCATCCTCAATGGTATCCAAAAGCTCGTTCACGTTCATAAGGCTTCTCCCTCCTGCTCAGCGGCGGGCTGCATGGGCTTTGTGTACTTCCACAGCAGCACCTTGCCGTATTTATACTGTTTTTGCAGGGTCAGACTGCCCGCCTGCGCGGGCAGCACGATGCCTGTTTCGCTTTCGCACAGCACGATGCCGCCGGGGGCAACGCACTTTTCCACGGCAGGCAGGATCTTTTCCAGCGTGCCGCCGCGGAAGGGCGGGTCCAGCAGCACCAGATCGAACTGCTCCCGGCAGGCCGATAAAAACCGCGCAGCCTCGCCGATATTCACCCGGCTGCGGTCAAACACGCCGCAGGCCTTGCAGTTGCGCATCACGATGCTTACGGCCTCCCGGCTCTCGTCCAGAAAGACGCACCGGGCCGCACCCCGGCTCAGCGCCTCGATGCCCAGCTGGCCGCTGCCGGCGTACAGATCCAGCACCCGGGCCCCGGGCAGGTCGAACTGTACGATGCTGAACATCGCCTCCTTTACCTGCGAGAGGGTGGGGCGGGTCACATCGGTGCCGGGCAGTGCTTCCAGCCTGCGGCCCCGGGCTTCTCCTGCGATCACGCGCATGATGTTACCTCCTTGCCGTAGCTGCCGCCCCCGCGGCAGCCGGTCTCAACTCTTTCGTATCCTTTATTATCTCCCAACTGCATAGGATTGTCAAGAGCCCGCATTGCACTGCGGGCGGCTTTGTGCTACAATCATAGCAGCAATATTGCGCATTTTACGGCGCATTTCAGCAAAGGAGAGTATACAGCATGAAAGTTCTGCTCATCAACGGCAGCCCCCACGAGAAGGGCTGCACCTATACCGCCCTTTCCCTCATTGCCGGGGAGCTGAAGGCACAGGGCATCGACACCGAGATCCTGCACGTCGGCGGCCAGCCTGTGGGCGGCTGCATCGGCTGCGGCGGCTGCCGCAGCGGCAACGGGTGCGTGTTCGGCGGCGTGGTCAACGAGGCCATCGAGAAGGCCAAGACCGCCGATGCCTTTGTGTTCGGCAGTCCGGTGCACTACGCCTCCGCTGCGGGCAACATGGCCAGCTTTATGGACCGTCTGGCCTACGCGGGCGGCAAGTATCTGGCCTACAAGCCCGCCGCCGTCTGCTGCTCTGCCCGCCGCGCCGGTACCACCTCCACCCTTGACCAGCTGGTCAAGTACCCCCAGTTCTTCCACATGCCGCTGGTCAACGGCTCCTACTGGGCCATGGTACATGGCTCCAACCCCGAGCAGGTGCTGCAGGACGCCGAGGGCTGCGCCGTGATGCAGGATCTGGGCCGCAACATGGCATGGCTGCTGCGCTGCATCGAGGCCGGTAAGGCCGCCGGTATCGACCACCCGCAGAACCCGCCCCGCCCCATGACCAGCTTTATCCGCTGAGACAAAAGATTTGTCATGCGCTCCGCGTTGCTCTGCGCATCTTCAGCGGAAGAATTATTTTAAATTTGTAACTCGGGAAAATCTGCGGATTTTCCCGAGTTACTTTTTTACAGAAGGGGTCACAATGGCAAGCGGCATTTGCAGCGCTCGTTTCCTACGGAAACGCCTGCGCTGCGAGCAAGGTCATCTGCCGAACCTCAGAAGGGCGAGCCTTTTCGAGCAGCGATATGCTGTTTTCCTTTACAACCCCTCTCGTGAAAATGCGTTTGGAGCGCTCCGCAGAGCGCGACAAACGCGAAATAATAAATAATCGTTCCGCTATTCATGCCCAGAGCAACGCGGAGGGCATTCTAAATCGTTTTGCCTGCAAAGCGCCCGTTTTCTCCTTGATACACAATTTTGCCGAGTATTTATTGGGCAAATTGCCGCCGGCGGCTTTCGCAGAGCCACAAAATTTCCGCTTATCCGGCACAAAAGGGGCGCGAATGCTTTTTTCGTTCATAACTTTGTGATACCATACCTCTATAAGCTTATCACTCAGACGGAGATCCTGCTATGGAACACTACGATTGGAACGAGGGCTGGCTATTCGCCCCCACATTCGACCCGGCGCTGGTGCGCCCGGAGTGCCCGGAGCTTTCCCTCACCCCGGTGCGGCTGCCGCACACGGTCAAGCCCCTGCCTTATAATTATTGCAACGAAAACGACTACCAGCGCCTGTGCGGCTACCGGCGGGAGTTTTTTGCCCCCAAGGAGTGGCTGGGCCGCACCGTGCTGCTTACCTTCGGGGCAGTGGCGCACGACGCCACCGTGTTCTGCAACGGGCGGCGGCTGTTCCACCATGGCTGCGGCTACACCGCCTTTACGGTAGACCTGACCGGCGCGCTGCGTCTGGGACAGAAGAACGTGGTGGCTGTGCGCTGCGACAGCCGGGAGGATCTGAACATCCCGCCCTTCGGCGGGCAGCTGGACGCGCTGACCTACGGCGGCATCTACCGCGCCGTCAGTCTGGATATCAAGGAGCCCGCCTATCTGCGGGACGTATTCATCGAGGCAAAGGCGGAGGGCGATTTCCGCATTTACACCGCCACCGTGGGCGAGACGGTCGGCTGCACCCTGCAGGCCGAGATCCGCAGCCCCGCCGGGAGCCGGGCGGTGTACAGCGGCGAGCTTTCGCTGCCCATCACCGGCACGCTGAACAACGTGCACCCGTGGAGTCTGGAGCACCCCACCCTGTACACCCTGACCGTGCGGCTCATCCGCCCCGGCACCGGCGGTCTGCCCGACCGGGTGCTGGACGAAAAAACGGTGCGGTTCGGTTTCCGCACCGTGCAGTTCGTGGCAGGCGGGCTGTACCTGAACGGACAGCGGGTGGAGCTGCGCGGGCTTGACCGGCACCAGAGCTACCCCTATCAGGGCTACGCCATGCCGGACAGCATCCAGCGGCTGGACGCCCAGCTGCTGAAAAAGGAACTGGGCTGCAACGCCGTGCGCACCTGCTATGCACCCCCCAGCCCGGCGTTTCTGGACGCCTGCGATGAACTGGGTCTGCTGGTGTTCCCCGAAATGCCCGGCTGGCAGCACATCGGCGATGAGGTCTGGCAGGCGCAGGCGCTGCAGAACTGCCGGGAGATGGTGTGCCAGTACCGCAACCATCCCAGCATCTTTTTGTGGGGTGCCCGCATCAGCGGCAGTCCCGACAACGAAGCCTTTTATAAGCGCACCAACGAGGCCATCCACCGGCTGGACCCCACCCGCCCCACGGCGGGCAGCCGCAGCACCCGCAAAAGCCAGCTGCTGGAGGACGTGTACGCCTACAACGATTATTCCTACGCCGGGCGCGGCGCGGGCTGCGAGAACCGCGCCGCCGTGACCCCCGACACCCGCAAGGGCTACCTTATCAGCGAGTTCGGCGGGCAGAACTTCCCCGCCAAGCCCTTTGACGACGAACCGCACCGTCTGGTGCAGGCGCTGCACCACGCCGCCGTGCTGAACGACAGCATTGCCCAGCCGGGCGTGGCGGGCAGCTTTGGCTGGTGCATGACCGACTACAACACCCACCGGGAATTTGGCAGCGGCGACCGCATCTGCTACCACGGCGTGATGGATCCGTTCCGCAACCCGAAGCTCTCCGCCGCCGTCTACGCCAGCCAGAAAACGCCCCGCGCCCCCTCCGACATCGTGCTGGAGGTCTCCTCTGCCATGACGCTGGGCGACCTGCCCGGCGGCGCAGCCGCCGCCTGCTGGGTGTTCACCAACGCCGAGAGCGTGCGGCTGTACCGCGGCAACGATTTTGTGGCCGAGTTTGCCCCTGACCGCCGGGGACGCTTTGCCGCCCTGCCCCATCCACCCATCGAGATCAACGATTTTGTGGGCTCGCTGCTGGAAAAATACGAGGGCATGGATCACGCCACCGCCGTGCAGGCTGCCGCCATCCTCAACGAGCTGCGGCGGGACGCCATGGCGCTTTCGCCCCTTTCCAAGGCGCGGATGCTCTCGCTGCGGCTGAGCTGGAACGAGCTGCTGCGGATGTATTACAAGTACATCGGTGTGCTGGGCAGCTCCGCGCCGGTGTACCGGTTCGAGGCGGTGTGGCATGGCCGCGCCGTGCGCACCGTGGTGCGGGAGCCGGTGCAGAGCGTCCGGCTGGAATGCACTGTGCATAACCCCCTGCTGACCGACGGCCCCACATGGGACTGCGCCGCGGTCAGTCTGCGTGCCATCGACCAGAATGGCAATCTGCTGTCCTACTGCGGCGAGGCTGTCTGTCTGTCCGTGGAGGGGCCGCTGAAAATTTTAGGCCCCAGCGTGGTGCCCCTGCGGGGCGGCATGGCGGGCACCTATCTTGCCACCACCGGCAAGGCCGGACGCGCCGTGCTGCACTGCCGCATGGAGGGCGCGCTGGACACCGAAGCGGTGCTCACCGTGCGCAGCCGGGAGGAGCAAAACGTTTATAGCAGTTTGCGTTTTTAATGCACAAGCAACATCCGCAAACTGCATATCGCAAATATGCCGTTTTGATAGGCACTATTTTTGAGAATTGCGATAATTTTCGTCCTTTCATGATAGATTTGCAGTCTGTTCAAAATTTTATCATGGTTGGCTGATATTCTAGAGGTACAAAGTATTCCGCAGGGCGGCGCTGCTGCCCTGCGTTTCCGTGTGTAAAGCCCCAGAGAAGAGGATGCGAAAACCTATGAGAGAAAAATTCCGTCAATTCATGATCGGGCGCTACGGCACCGATGGCCTGAACCAGTTTCTGAGCATGAGTTCCATCGTGATGCTGCTGGTATCGCTGCTTACCCGCGTTTCCCTGTTCACATGGCTGGGCGCTGCACTGCTGATCCTGTGCTACTACCGCAGCCTGAGCCGCAACATCTCCAAGCGCACCGAGGAGAACTACCGCTTTTACAGCCTGAAGGACCGGTTCAATAATAAGTTCCGCAGCCTGAAGGAGCAGTGGGCCAACCGCAAGCTGTACCACTACTACCGCTGCCCCCAGTGCCGCCAGAAGCTGCGGGTGCCCCGGGGACGCGGACGCATCCAGATCTCCTGCCCGCGCTGCGGCACCCAGTTCATCAAAAAGAGCTGAGCCGCCATGTTCGGATATGTGATCCCGGATCGGGCCGCCCTCAGTCCCGAAGCGCAGAGCCGCTACCGCTCGGCCTACTGCGGGCTGTGCCGCCGCATCGATGCCTTGCACGGGCTGCGGGGTCGGTTCAGCCTGAGCTATGACCTGACCTTTTTAAACATTCTGCTGTGCAGTCTGTACGAGGGCGAGACCCCCGCAGACAGCGGCATCAGCCGGTGCCCCATCCACCCGGTGCGGGGTGTACTTTGGCGCAGCGCCGACCCCACCGACTACTGCGCCGACCTGAGCGTGGCGCTGCACTATTACAATGCGCAGGACAAATGGCAGGACGACCGCAATCTGCTGGCGCTGGGGTACAGCGCCCTGCTGGACAACAGCACCGCCGAAGCCGCTCTGCGCTGGCCGCGCCAGTGCAATGCGATCCGCGCTTGTCTCGCCAAGCTGGCCGAATACGAGGTCGCCGGCAGCACCGACCTTGACGCAGTGTCCGGCTGCTTTGGCACCCTGATGGCGGAACTGTTCGACTACCGGCAGGACCGCTGGGCACCGGAGCTGCGCAGCATCGGCTTCCATCTGGGCAAGTTCATCTACCTGCTGGACGCCTACGACGACCTCCCCCGTGACAAGCGCCGGGGCGCGTACAATCCCCTGCGGGAGCTGAGCACCCACCCGGACTACGAGGAAGAGATGCTGGACATCTTTGAGCTGCTGCTGGCACGCTGCGCGCAGAACTTTGAGCGTCTGCCCTGCGTGGAGGACGCAGACCTGCTGCGCAACATCCTGTATTCCGGCGTGTGGCTGAAATACAACTGCAAAAACGCAAAACGCACCGGAAAGCCCGATGCGTCTTGATTTTGTGCCGATGTTCCGGTAAAATAAAACGGATGCGGTGCAGCGGTGCTGTACCGTCAGTATAATGAGTGAGGAAGTATACCGAGCATGAGAGATCCCTATGAGGTGCTGGGCGTTCAGCGCGGCGCAAGCGACGACGAGATCAAAAAAGCATACCGCGCCAAGTGCAAGCGTTGGCACCCGGATTTGAACCCCAACGACCCCACGGCCGAAGAGCACTTCAAGGAGGTGCAGGCCGCCTACGATGCCATTACCAAGGGCGATACCGGCCCCCAGATGGGCGGCAACCCCTACGGCGGCTACCAGCAGCAAAGCTACAACCGGCAAGGCTATGGGCAGCAGGGCTACGGCCAGCAGAATTACGGTTACACCGGTTTTGACGGCTTTGACGGGTTTGAGGGCTTCGACCCCTTTGGCTTCGGTTTTGGCTTTGGCGGCTACCAGCAGGCCGGGCCCAGTGCTTCCGGCACCGACACCCCGGAAATGCAGGCCGCCCGCAACTTTGTGGCCAGCGGCCGCTACCCTGAGGCGCGCCGGGTGCTGGACGGTATGACCGGCCGCAATGCGCGGTGGTACTATCTCTCCTCGCTGGCCAATCAGGGTCTTGGCAGAAGCGTGGACGCTTTGCAGGACGCCCGCCGCGCCGTGCAGCTGGACCCGAACAACACCGAGTACCAGATGCACCTGCGCCGGATGCAGAACCCCGGCCAGACCTACCGCACCCAGACCACCTACGCCCAGCCCGGCGGGCTTTTTCGCTGGTGCTGGAGCATGATCCTGCTGAACCTGCTGTGCAACTGCTGCTGCGGCGGCTGGGGCTTCCGTGGGTTCAGAATGTGATGGGAAGAGAACGATTTGAAATGGCTTCCGCTATCGGGTTGCGGCACCCAGCATCCGCTTCGTGCCTTGGACGGCACTTGCGTTTTGCTGGCCGCTGCCCCAACAACTCCTCCCTGCTTCCGCCACTGGCGGCGGTCGTCGTTGCACTTTGCGCATCATTAGCGGAAAGAATATTTTTATTTGTAAATCGGGAAAATCTGCGGATTTTCCCGATTTACTTTTTCACGGGGAAGGGGTCGTGGCGGCAAACGGCATCTGCAGCGCCGCTTTCTGCGAAAGCGCGGCGCTGCGGGAAACGGGCTTGCCCTTTTTCATGTGGAAGAGCGCAACGGTTGACAGGCAGTTTTCCTCCACGACCCCTTCTGTGAAAATGGGATATCGGAACGCCCGCAGGCGTTCCGATATCCCGAAATTTAAAATAATTTTCCGCTGAAAATGGCTAAAGCGCAGCGGAAGCCATTCCAAATCGTCCACTCTACCAAAAAAGGCTGCTGCACGCACAGTGCAGCAGCCTTTTTTGCATAAATGTTTTTACTTTAGCTGGCTCGCCCTCTCAGTCAAATCCTTCGGATTTGCCAGCTCTCCCAAAGGGAGAGCCCTTGGCAGTCCACGCAAACTTCACCTCTTTGCCAAGGCCTCTCCCTTTGGGAGAGGTGGCATCGCGCAGCGATGACGGAGAGGGCGAGGCCGCTTGCGGGGGAGATAGCCCTTCCGAGCAGGCAAACTTTGCGGTTTAGTCAGAGACTTTCCCGCCATGCCAAAGGCTCCCTCCCAGAGGGAGCTGGCAAAACCGTCAGGTTTTGACTGAGGGAGTTTTACTCCGTCGCGGAAGCCATTCCAAATCGTCCACTCTACCAAAAAAGGCTGCTGCACGCACGGTGCAGCAGCCTTTTTTGCATAAATGTTTTTACTTTAGCTGGCTCGCCCTCTCAGTCAAAGCCTGTCGGCTTTGACAGCTCTCCCAAAGGGAGAGCCCTTGGCAGTCCACGCAAACTTCACCTCTTTGCCAAGGCCTCTCCCTTTGGGAGAGGTGGCATCGCGTAGCGATGACGGAGAGGGCGAGGACGCTGACCTTGTGCAGCAGCCTTTTTTCTGCTTACAAATGTAAGGGGATGCTCTTACTTCTGGGGAGCTTCGAAAGCGATGGCGGTAGCACCGGCAGCGGCGTCCACGCTCTTCAGAGAGATGGGAGCCACCTCGTAGTGCAGGGTGTCAAAGCTCTGGGTATTGCCGTCCTCGGTGGTGAACTCCAGAACGTAGACAACATCGCCCTGCTTGTCAGCCTCGACGTCGCGGGTGATGACGACGCTCTCGCCGTCAGCCAGACCCTCGCCTGCCAGGTTCTCGCCCTTGTCCTCAGAGCCTGCATCGTACAGGTACAGCTCGGTCACCTTGCTGCCGGTGGTGTTGTACACGGTGTACTCGGCAGAAGCAGCCTCGGCCTCAGAGGAAGCAGCCTCGGAGGAAGCGGCCTCGGAAGAGGCAGCAGCAGAGGATGCGGTGGAGGATGCAGCGGTAGAGGCAGAGCCGCCGCAGGCGGTCATGCCGACAGCCAGTGCCAGAGCGGCAGCGGCAATTGCAACAGTCTTGAGCTTCATAGGGGAAATCTCCTTTTTTCTTCTTTTGTTGATGTCAGGCCCCCGGCAGCATACCAACTGCATCGGTTGTCTGATGTCCTTCCATTATACGCACATTGACGAAAAAAGCAAGCTTTTTTCGTCAAAAATCAACGATGAAGCAGGAACTGTTACCAATTTGACATGAATTTAGCACATTTTAGGAGATGCAAACTTGAAGCAAATCGTCGATATTTCCTTCCCTCTCCGGTCTGCCCCTGTGCGCCCGCCGGAGAGTGGACGAAAAAATTCTTATTTTTCCCTTGACAGCAACCTACCGCCGTTGTATACTATGCATCGTGAACAGTGTTCATGTTGGGAGGTGAGCGTACGAATCCAATGGCAACGTCCAAAGCGGACATCCTGAAAACCAGCCGGGCGCTGATCCAGCAAAACGGCTGGGCAGCGGTCAACATCCGTGCGGTCGCGGCCGCCTGCGGGGTCTCTGTGGGCTGCATCTACAACTACTTCGGCTCCAAGACCGAGCTGGTAAGCGCGGCAGTGGAAAGCATCTGGAACGACATCTTCCGCCACCCGGAGGACGAAGCCGTGTTTCAGGACACCCTGTCCTGCATCCGGTGGATGTACCGGCAGATGGAATACGGCAGTCAGCAGTACCCCGGCTTCTTCACCCACCATGCGCTGGGCTTTGTGCAGCAGGACACTGCCGACGGCAAGCAGCAGATGCGGCAGACATGGCAGCACATTCTGGACGCTTTGTGCAACGTGCTGCGCCACGATGCCAAGATCCGTCCTGACGCATTTACCGAGCAGTTCACCCCGGAACAGTTTGCGGGCATCCTGTTCTCCCTGATGCTGTCTGCGGTGGTACAGCAGAGTTTCGACCCCTCTGCAGTGCTGGAGATCGTGCGCAGAACCATTTATTAAGCAAAAAAACATCCCACAGCCCTTGTGGGAGTTTTTTAAGCCCGAATATGAACATCGTTCAATTTGGTTTCTGTGCCCCGCGAAACATACTATCCTACGATGCCTCCGGTACGGCTGTGCCGCGCCGGTGCACTATAAAATCAAAATCAAACCTGCGATCAAAATAAACAAAGGAGACAAACGTATGAGAGCAATCATTGAGACCGTTTTCGACATCTTCTATCTGGTCACCGTGCTCACGGTGGGCATCCGCATGATCCGCGGCAGTAAGGCTGGCACCCAGTTCCGCCTGTTCGGCCTGATGGCCGTTGTACTGGGCGCGGGCGACTCCTTCCATCTGGTGCCCCGCGCACTGGCGCTGTGCACCACCGGTCTGGAAAGCTACGCTGTGCCGCTGGGTCTGGGCAAGTGGATCACCTCTGTGACCATGACCGTGTTCTATGTGCTGCTGTACTACGTCTGGCGCAAGCGCTACCGGATCGAGGGGCAGAAGAACGTGACCGCCGCGGTGTACGCCCTGTCCGCTGTGCGCGTTGTGCTGTGCATGATGCCGCAGAACCAGTGGCTCACCAACCACACCCCGCTGGCATGGGGCATCCTGCGCAATGTGCCCTTTGCCCTGCTGGGTCTGCTGATCATCGTGCTGTTCTACCGCAGCGCCAAGCAGAACAACGACAAGGCCTTCCGCTGGATGTGGCTGACCATCGTGCTGAGCTTCGGCTTCTATATCCCCGTGGTGCTGTGGGCAGACGTCAACCCCCTGATCGGTATGCTGATGATCCCCAAGACCTGCGCCTACGTCTGGACCGTGCTCATCGGCTACAACGCCATGAAGGCCGAGACCGGCAAGCAGAACTAACCTTTCCCCTGCGTTTTCCCCGCTGCTTAACAGAAAAGCCCGCCGACAGACAGCGATGCACTGCTCTGCCGGCGGGCTTTTTTATATTAGGTAGACAAAAAAACGATTGTGAATGCGCGCCGCGGTGGGCTTCCTCGCCCTCTCCGTCTGCTCACTTTGTTCGCATCCACCTCTCCCAAAGGGAGAGGCCTTGGCAAAAAGATGAAGTTTGCGTGGACTGCCAAGGGCTCCCACTTTGAGGGCCGACTTCCCCCGGCCGGGGGAAGATGTCGCGCAGCGACAAAAGGGGGAATCTGGCGCGTAAGCGCCTGAGAGGGCGAGCTCGCTAAAAGACAAAAGCATCTGTAATATTCGCTTCTGGAGCTCTGAAAGTCAGCGAACATTGCAGATGCCTTACTTTTATGGAATCGTGTTATAACGGCAAGCAGTATTTCAACCCTCTGTAAAGTATTCCGGGTGGACGCTGCGCGCCTGCTCCACCGAAAGCTTATAGCGGTTCAGGTGGCTTTCCAGCGCCTCGCCCAGCTCTTCGGCGGTGCCGTGCAGCACCATTTCCAGAATGCGGGTGTGGGCAGCGCAGACGGACTTGTTCTCGTTGGTCTGCAGGCTGAACTTGCGGATGCGTTCCACGTGCTGCAGCTCGCCCAGCATGTGGTCAAAATGTGCCTCCATGCCGGTGATCTCAAAGGCCTTGCGGTGGAACTGGTTGTCCAGCTCCAGCAGGCGGGTCTCACGGTTCGGCTGGGTCAGGTCCGCCTCCAGCAGGCGGTAGTTCTCGATGATCTGCCGGTACTCCTGCTCCTGCTGGTCGGTCAGGCGGCCGCGGATGCGGTTCAAGATCTCTTTTTCAAGGGTAAAGCGGGCAAACTGCTCCAGCTCCATCCGCTTCAGGTCAATGGGGGCCACATGGGTACCGCTCTGCGGCTTGATGTCCACCATGTGGGCAATATTGAGCATGATCAGCGCTTCCCGCATGGGGGTGCGGCTGATGCCCATCTGCTCCGCAAGCTCCCTGTCGTTCAGGGGGTCGCCGGGCTTCAGCTCCATGGTGATGATCCGGCTTCGGATGGTCTGATACGCCTGTTCCCTCGCACTCAAAGATGCCATTGCAGTGTTCTCCCTTCGGGGTCAATTGGTGATATACTAGTATATGACCATATTACCCAACTGCCGGGCAACTGTCAATAGCAGGAGCAACCGAAATTTGCGGGCAATTTTTTGCTATTTTGTTCAATGAAGTGCCCGCGCCGGGCGGTAAACCACCGGCAGCCACACAAAAGCCACTGCCAGACCGCAGGCCACATCAATGACCGAGTGCTGCTTGGTGAACACGGTGGACAGGCAGATCAGCGCCGCCCACACCCATGCCAGCACCTTGCGCAGGGGCTTGCCCTCTGCAAGCTTACTGTGGCTGAAGGCCATTGCCATACAGGCGGAGCTCTGGCAGTGGATAGAGGGGCAGACGTTCACGGCGGCATCTGCCTTCCACAGCATCTGCATGATCCGCAGCGCCGGGTTATCCCGGCCAAGGGTCTCCACGGCGGGGCGCAGCTCCAATCCGTTGGGCAGGATCATGTACACGATCAGGCAGAAGGTCATGCCGGAAAACATGGTCAGGCAAAGCTTATCGTAGGTGGCCGTATCGCACCACCACAGTGCCGCCGTTACCCCCGCCAGCAGCAGAAACCAGCTGCAGTAGGGGATCACAAACCACTCGTTGAAAGGGATCAGATCGTCCAGCGGACTGTGCAGGATATATTTCGGGGCGGTGACGGTGAGATCCAGCCAGAAGAACCAGATCAGGTACACCACCCAGTACAGCTGGTACCACAGGTGCGGGCGGCACCGGCTGCGCAGTTGGCTAAGCTTCATGTCGTTTCTCCTATTTTTTATGTGAATTGACGTGCTATTATACCACATTCCGTCCTCTTGCGCAAATGCTGCCCCTGCGATACAATAAAAATAAACCGGATCTTATTATAAAAGGAGTACACTATGCCACAACAATTTCCCGCCATCCGTCTGGTAGCACTGGATCTGGACGGCACTTTGCTGAACCGCGAGGGACACGTCACCCCCCGCACCCGTGCCGCATTGCAGGCCGCCGTGGACAAGGGCGTGTACATTGTGCCCGCCACCGGGCGTCCGCTGGCCAGTCTGCCGCCGGAGGTGGCGCAGCTGCCCGGCATCCGCTACGTCATCACCTGCAACGGTGCCGCCGTGTGGGACTTGGGCGCAGACCCCGTGGGCGCAGTGTACAGCCGCTATTCCAACGCAAAAGAGCACCGCACCAGCACCCCCGTCTGCCTGCTGCACAGCCTGATGCCGGTGGAGACCGCCCGCGAGGCCTTTGCGGTCTGCGAGAGCTTCCACGCCGACCTGCGCATCTTTTCGGACGGATACGCCTGCACCGATGCCCGCAGCATTGCGCTGGCCGCTGCCCGGGCGGCGAAAAAGGACAGCACCGAGGCGCGCCAGCCCAACGACGGACGCTTTACCATTTTGCGGGACGCAGCCGAGTGGATGAGCCGCAACGCCTTTGCCATTGAAAAGCTCTGCGTGTTCTTTGAAAACCCGCAGCAGGCTGCGGCTGCGCTGCCCCGCTTTTACGCTATCCCGGGCGTAGAGATCGTGCAGGGGTCGCCGAGAAACGTGGAGGTGACCGCCGCCGGGGTGGACAAGGGCGAAGCGCTGCGCGCGCTGGCCGACCGGCTGGGCGTCCCGCACGAATGCACCCTTGCAGTGGGCGACAGCGAGAACGACCGCGCCATGCTGCAGAAGGCAGGGGTGGCCGCTGTGATGGCCAATGGGATGCCGGAGATCCGGGCACTGGCGCACCTTGTGAGCAAGGCCGACTGCGACCACGACGGCGTAGCCGAGATACTGGAAGCACTTGGCATCTGAGCCATTTTTTGCAGGTTTTTCACAGCGTTTTCACCGGGTTTTGCCCTGTTTTTTCGGGCCGTTCGTCATTTTTGTGCAATGTATACAAGCTATTATGCCAAACATTGTGCTTGTTGAGTATTACCAAAGACGGGCTGTTCGTTTATACTAGTACTATAAGCGCGTATGGGGGTATTGCGCCCACAGGAGCAAGCCCGACGCACCGAGAGAGTTCAATATAAAAGGAGAAATGCGTTATGAATCCCATCGTAGAAAAGGTCTATCAGATCGGCATTATCCCTGTTATCGCTTTTAACAGCGTTGATGAGGCCCTGCCCCTGTGCAAGGCTCTGGCTGAGGGCGGTCTGCCCGCAGCTGAGGTCACCTTCCGCACTGCCTGTGCTGAAGAGTGCATCCGCAAGATCCACGAGGAGATGCCCGAGATGCTGCTGGGTGCCGGCACCGTTCTGACCTGCGAGCAGGCTGACCGTGCTATGGCTGCCGGTGCTTCCTTCATCGTTGCTCCCGGCTTCGACCCCGAGGTCTGCAAGCACGTCATCGACAAGGGCGGCATCATGATGCCCGGCACCTGCTCCGCAGGCGAGATGCAGCAGGCCATGAACCTGGGCTGCGAGGCTCTGAAGTTCTTCCCCGCTGAGGCAAACGGCGGCGTGGGCATGCTGAAGAACATCGGCGCTGCCCTGAAGGGCGCACGCTGGATGTGCACCGGCGGCGTCAACGCCAAGAACGTCAACGATTATCTGGGCTACGACCAGATCTTTGCCGTGGGCGGCACCTGGATGTGCAAGAGCGACGTGATCAAGGCCGGCGACTGGGCAAAGATCACCGCACAGAGCAAGGAAGCTGTTGACACCATGCTGGGCCTGAAGCTGCTGCACGTCGGCATCAACACCGATAACGAGGAAGAGGCCATGAAGGTGGCTAACCTGATCAGCGCTATGCTGAACATGAAGGTCGTTCCCGGCAACTCCAGCATCTTTGTCGGCAACAAGGAGTTCGAGATCATGAAGAAGCCCGGCCGCGGCACCAATGGCCACATCGCCATCGGCTGCAACAACGTGGACCGCGCCATCTACCACCTGTCTCAGCGTGGCGTGAAGTTCGATCTGGACAGCAAGAACGTGAAGAACGGCAAGACCGTTGCCTGCTACATGGCAGACGAGATCGCCGGCTTTGCCTTCCATCTGGTGCAGGCATAAGCGCCTGTCCCCTTTTACCGTAAAAGCCCCGCCGCAGCGGGTATGCCCTGCGGCGGGATGAATGAAACACCTGATATAAAGGAGAATAACCAATGAAAGTCGTTACTTTTGGCGAACTGATGGTCCGTCTGCAGCCCTTCAACTACGAGCGTTTCGTTCAGGCCAACAGCCTGGAGTTCACCTTCGGCGGCGGCGAGGCTAACGTTGCTGTTTCTCTGGCCAACTACGGTCTGGACGCAGCCTTCGTTACTAAGCTCCCCGCACACGCAATCGGTCAGGCCGCTATCAACAGCCTGCGCCGCTACGGCGTCGACACCAGCATGATCACCCGCGGCGGTGACCGTGTGGGCATCTACTACAACGAGAAGGGCGCTTCTCAGCGTGGTTCCGTCTGCATCTACGACCGTGCCAACAGCGCTATCCAGCTGGCTCAGCCTTCCGACTTTGATTGGGACAAGATCTTCGAGGGCGTGGATTGGTTCCACTTCACCGGCATCACCCCGGCTCTGGGCGAGAATGTTGTCGAGATCTGCCGCGAGGCCTGCAAGGCTGCTAAGGCTCACGGCGTGAAGATCAGCTGCGACCTGAACTACCGCGGCAAGCTGTGGACCCGTGAGCAGGCCCGCGCTGCCATGACCGATCTGTGCCAGTACGTTGACGTCTGCATCTCCAACGAGGAGGACGCAAAGGACGTGTTCGGCATCGAGGCCGAGGCTACCGATATCTACGGCGGCAAGCTGAACGCTGAGGGCTACAAGAGCGTTGCCAAGCAGCTGGCTGACAAGTTCCACTTCGAGAAGGTCGCTATCACCCTGCGTGAGAGCCACAGCGCCTTCGACAACGGCTGGAGCGCTATGCTGTACGATGTTGCTTCCAATGAGTACTGCTTCTCCAAGAAGTACGACCTGCACATCATCGACCGCGTTGGCGGCGGCGACTCCTTCGGCGGCGGCCTGATCTACAGCCTGCTGACCGGCAAGAGCACGCAGGAGGCTGTCGAGTTTGCAGTTGCAGCTTCCGCTCTGAAGCACTCCATCGAGGGCGACTACAACATGATGACCGTGTCCGAGGTCGAGAAGCTGGCCGGCGGCGACGGTTCCGGCCGTATCCAGCGCTAAGTACAGGAGGGAGTCCGCTATGGATATCCGTTATTCCTGCAACCAGAAGGATTTCAAGCGCTATACCACCGAGGAAATGCGGGACGAGATGCTGATCACCGGCCTGTACAAGGCGGATGAAGTTGTGGCCGTTTACAGCCATGTGGACCGTATGGTCACGCTGGGCTGTATGCCGGTGCACGAGACCGTGTCCATCGACAAGGGCATCGACATCTGGGCCAACTTCGGCACCCACTATTTCCTGGAGCGCCGCGAGATCGGCATGTTTAACATCGGCAAGGATTCCACCGGCATCGTGGTGGCTGACGGCGTAAAGTACGAGTTGGGCTATAAGGACTGCCTGTACATCACGCAGGGCACCAAGGAAGTCACCTTTGCTTCCGCCGACCCGGAGCATCCTGCCAAGTTCTACATGGTCTCTGCTCCGGCACACTGCGCTTACCAGACCCGTCTGATCAAGATGGCTGATGCAAACCACCGCCCGCTGGGCAGCGTGGACACCTGCAACAAGCGCACCATCAACCAGTTCATCCACCCGGATGTGCTGAAGACCTGCCAGCTGAGCATGGGTATGACCGAGCTGGCACCGGGTTCCAACTGGAACACGATGCCCAGCCACACCCACGAGCGGCGCATGGAGATCTATACTTACTTTGAACTGCCCGAGGGGCAGGTGGTGTTCCATATGTGCGGCGAGCCTACCCAGACCCGCCACATCGTGATGCACAACGAGGATGCTGTCATCAGCCCCTCTTGGAGCATTCACAGCGGCGTAGGCACCTCGAACTATACGTTTATCTGGGCAATGGGCGGCGAGAACATGGAGTTTGACGACATGGACAACATCGCTACCACTGACCTGCGCTAAAAGCACCAATCAAACGCCCCGTACCGGGTTGCCGGTACGGGGCGTTTTGCTAAAAAATTAACTTGGATACTGTAAAAAAAGGAGAACATCATGGATCTGTCTGCATTCAACCTGCAGGGCAAGGTAGCCCTGATCACCGGCGGTGCCCACGGCATCGGTTTTTCCATCGCAGAGGGCATGGCCAAGTGCGGCGCCGTCATCTGCTTCAACTGCTCCTCTGAGGCCAGCTTGGAGAAGGGCATGGCCGCCTACAAGGCTGCCGGCATCGACGCCCACGGCTATGTGGCAGACGTTTCCAACGAAGCTGCCGTGAACGCCATGGTGGCAAAGATCAAGGCTGAGGTCGGCTCTGTGGATATTCTGGTGAACAACGCCGGCCTGATGAAGCGCGTGCCCATGATCGAGATGAGCCACGCCGACTTTATGCGGGTGATCGACGTCCATGTGGGCGGCGCTTTCAACTGCTCCAAGGCTGTGCTGCCCGACATGATGGAAAAGCGCGAGGGCAAGATCATCAACATCTGCTCCATGATGAGCGAGCTGGGCCGCGAGACCGTCTCTGCCTACGCCGCCGCCAAGGGTGCGCTGAAGATGCTGACCAAGAACATCGCCTCTGAGTATGGCGAGTACAACATCCAGTGCAACGGCATGGGTCCCGGCTACATTGCCACCGCCCAGACCGCTCCCCTGCGCGAGATCCAGCCGGACGGCAGCCGTCACCCCTTTGACCAGTTCATCGTCGCCAAGACCCCCGCAGGCCGCTGGGGCGACCCGGAGGACATGGTTGGCCCCTGCGTGTTCCTTGCCAGCCACGCTTCCGACTTCGTGAACGGCCAGATCCTCTACGCCGACGGCGGCATTCTGGCCTATATCGGCCGCCAGCCTAAGTAATCAAGCTCAGCATCCCGAAAAAAGCCCCGGCGCTGCAATATAGCAGCCGCCGGGGCTTTTGCGTTTTATAACGTTTTATTTAGAGGTTATCCGGCCAAAGTGGCCTTTTTCCTCTTCGTCCTTTTTAGTCTCGGGCTTTTCTGCGGGGGTCAAGCGTACCTCGGTCACGCGGCGCTTGGCGGTGCGGGTGACCACGCCGTCGTAGCTGCCCAGCGTGAAGCGGTCGCCTACCTTGGGCAGACGGCAGGTCTTTTCCTGCACCAGACCGTTCACCGTGTTGGAGTCGATGTCCTCGTCCTCCGGCAGTCCCAGCCGCTCGTACAGATCGTCCACACCAGCGCTGCCCAGCACGATCCAGCTGCCGTCCGACTGCTTGCGGAAGTCCTCGGTCACCTCGTCGTGTTCATCCCAGATCTCGCCTACCAGCTCCTCCAGAATGTCCTCCAGCGTGATGATGCCCTCGGTGCCGCCGTACTCGTCCACCACCACAGCCATGTGGTGGTGCTGCTCGCGCAGGGTGCGCAGCAGCTGGGAGATCTGGGTGGAGCCGGTGGTGTAGAGGGTGGGCTTGACCAGCTCCTCCAGCTTGACCTCCTTTTTCAGGCGTGCCATGTAGAAGTCCTTTTCATGTACCACGCCAATGATGTTATCAATGGTGTCGTGGTACACCGGCAGACGGGAGTAGCCGGACTCGGCAAAGGTCTGTGCCACCTCTTCCAGCGGCATGTCGTCCTCCACCGCGATCACATCCACGCGGGGGGTCAGGATCTCTTCCACTTCCACGTCATCAAACTCGATGGCGCTGCGGATCAGCTCGCTTTCCCGGTCGGTCAGCTCGCCGTCGTTCTCGGCTTCGCTGACCATGGTCATCAGTTCACCCTCGGTGATGGTGTCCTCCTCGGTGCTGTGGACAAAGTGCCCCAGAAAACGCTTCCACTGGCTGAACAGCCACGTCAGCGGGGTGAGCACCAGCATCAGCAGGCTGAGCGCCGGCGCAACTGCGGTGGCTACCGTTTCCGGCATCTCCTTGGCAAGGCTCTTGGGGGTCACCTCGCCAAAGATCAGCACCACCACGGTCAGCACCATGGTGGACACCGTAGCGCCCCGCTCTGCACCCAGCATCTTGGTGAAAATGATGGTGCCGATCGAAGCTGCGGCAATGTTCACGATATTGTTGCCGATGAGGATGGTGGAAAGCAGCTTATCGTATTTTTCAGCCATTGCCAGCACCCGGGCGGCGGAGTTATCGCCGTCCTCGGCGCGGCTTTTCAGGCGGATCTGATTCAGGGAAGAAAATGCGGTCTCGGATGCGGAGAAAAAGGCGGAGAATGCCACCAATACTACCAGCGCTACCCAGAGCGTCATACTGCCATCGTCCATAAAAAGGGAAATCACACTCAACTTTCTGTTTTGATTTGTACCCTCTCAGTCATCGCTGCGCGATGCCAGCTCCCCCGAAGGGGGGAGCTTTTTCTGCGTGTCCGCAACCAGCTCCTTCCACACAGAAGGTACTGTTGCCCTGAATATCGCACAGAGCTCCCCCTTTGAGGAAAGACTTCCCCCGCTCCGGGGGAAGATGTCACCGTAGGTGACAAAAGGGGGAATCTGGCGCGGGAGCGCCTGAGAGGGTTTTGTCTATAAACTTTCCTACATACAAAAATGTGCTTTCCATCGTTGCCATTTCCGCGATGAAAAGCACATCAATGTTATTTTCTATAATAACATATTCTGCACATCGGTGCAAGCGTTTGGGCTGTACTCCATGTACAAAAGCTGTAAATTTTAGCGCAGAACCAGTGCGCTGCCGTCATAATCCACCGTCAGGGTGTTGCCCTCGGCATAACTGCCCTTGATGATGGCCTTGGCGATCAGGGTCTCCACGCGGCTCTGGATGAAGCGCTTGATGGGACGTGCACCATAAACGCTGTCGTAGGCAGAATCAATGATGAAGTCCTTGGCGGCGGTGGTCACCTCCAGCTTGAGGTGCTTGCCCTCCTCCATGCGGTTACGCAGATCCTGCAGCTGCAGATCCACGATCTTGCGCATCTCGTCCTTGGTCAGGCTCTTGTAGTAGACGATCTCGTCCAGACGGTTCAGGAATTCGGGACGGAACTTGCTCTTGAGCAGCAGGTCGATCTGGTGCTTTGCGTCCTCGCTCAGCTCGTTGGAGCCCTGCGCACGGCGCTGCTCCAGATCGTTCAGGATGATGTCGCTGCCAAGGTTGGAGGTCAGGATGATGACCGTGTTCTTGAAGTCCACGGTGCGGCCCTGACTATCGGTGATGCGGCCATCGTCCAGCACCTGCAGCAGGATGTTGAACACATCGGGGTGGGCTTTTTCCACCTCATCGAACAGCACTACGCTGTAAGGCTTGCGGCGCACAGCCTCGGTCAGCTGGCCGCCCTCTTCATAACCGACATATCCCGGAGGCGCGCCGATCAGGCGGCTGACGCTGAACTTCTCCATATATTCGGTCATGTCGATACGCACCATGTTGCGCTCGTCGTCAAACAAGGCCTGTGCCAGCGCCTTGGCCAGCTCGGTCTTGCCCACGCCGGTGGGGCCAAGGAACAGGAAGCTGCCGATGGGGCGGTTGGGGTTGGCGATACCGGCGCGGCTGCGCAGGATGGCTTCGCTCACCTTGGTCACGGCCTCGTCCTGCCCGATGACCCGCTGGTGCAGCACATCGTCCAGATGCAGCAGCTTCTCGCGCTCGCCCTCCACCAGCTTTTCTACCGGGATGCCGGTCCAGCGTGCCACGATGCGGGCGATCTCCTCGTCGGTCACGCGGTCACGCAGCAGGCTGTCCTCCTTTTTGGCGGCAGCAACCTTTTCCTCTTCGGCCAGCTGTTTCTGCAGCTGGGGCAGCTTGCCGTATTTCAGCTCGGCGGCCTTGTTCAGGTCGTACTCGCGCTGGGCTTTCTCGATGGCGGCATTGGTCTGCTCGATCTGCTCACGCAGGGTCTGCACCTTGCCAATGGCGTTCTTTTCGTTCTCCCACTTTGCCTTCATGCTGCGGAACTTATCCTGCAGTTCGGCAAGCTCCTTTTCCAGATCCTTCAAGCGGCTCTGGCTCAGGGCATCGGTCTCCTTTTTCAGGCTCACCTGCTCGATCTGCAGCTGGGTGATGCGGTGTGCCAGATCGTCCATCTCGCTGGGCATACTGTCCATCTCGGTCTTGATCATGGCGCAGGCTTCATCCACAAGGTCGATGGCCTTATCCGGCAAAAAGCGGTCGGTGATATAGCGGTCGGAAAGGGTGGCAGCGGCGATCAGGGCGTTATCGTTGATCTTTACGCCGTGGAACACCTCGTACCGTTCCTTCAGGCCGCGCAGGATGGAGATGGTATCCTCCACGGTAGGCTCATCCACCTGCACCGGCTGGAACCGGCGCTCCAGTGCGGGGTCTTTTTCGATATACTGGCGGTACTCGTCCAGCGTGGTCGCGCCAATGCAGTGCAGCTCGCCCCGGGCCAGCATGGGCTTGAGCAGGTTGCCTGCGTCCATGGCGCCGTCGGTCTTACCGGCACCCACGATGGTGTGCAGCTCATCGATGAAGAGGATGATCTTGCCCTCGCTCTTCTTCACCTCGTTCAGCACGCTCTTCAAGCGTTCCTCAAACTCGCCGCGGTACTTTGCACCGGCCACCAGCGCGCCCATGTCCAGGCTGAACACGGTGCGGTCTTTCAGGTTTTCGGGCACATCGCCGCGCACGATCCGCTGCGCCAGACCCTCGGCGATGGCGGTTTTACCAACGCCGGGCTCGCCGATCAGGCAGGGGTTGTTTTTGGTCTTACGGGACAGGATACGGATCACATTGCGGATCTCCTGATCGCGGCCGATGACGGGGTCCAGCTTCTGCTTGCGGGCAAGTTCCACCAGATCCTGACCGTACTTCTGCAGCGCGTTGTAGGTGTCCTCCGGGTTATCGGTGGTCACCCGCTGGTTGCCGCGCACGGCGGTAAGCTGCTGCAAAAAAGCGTCCTTTTTCAGGTTGAAGGCGCGGAACAGCTCACTGGTGGTCTGGTCCTGCTCGTCCAGCAGACCAAGGAACAGGTGCTCCACGCTGATGAAGTCGTCCTTCATGGCCTTGGCTTCGCGGGCGGCGGCGCTGAGCACCTTATCGGTGGCCTGCGAGATATAGACCTTATCGGGGTCACGGCCGGAGCCGGACACCCGGGGCAGTGCGGAAAGCTTTTCCGCCACAGCGGCGGCAAAGCTGCCGGGGTCAACGTTCAGCTTTTGCAGCAGCTGGGGGATCAGGCCGTTTTCCTGCGCAGCCAGTGCGTGCAGCAGGTGGGCGGGCTCCAGCGCGTTGTGCTGGTACTCCACAGCCAGCTGCTGGGCGGCCTGCAAAGCCTCAAGGGTCTTTTGGGTATATTGATTGGTATTCATAAAGTCAAGCCTCCATTCATACCGGAAGGTTTATTTTAGCGGACGGATAAGTTCTTTGCTAACAACTCCGTGCCCGGCGGCGGCAGAGCCGTGATTCAACTGTATTGATGTTCTTCTTCATGGTCTTGCACACCTCCTGCGGGGCAGCTCGTTTTGTTTTTAGCACTCTATCTGCTCGACTGCTAAAACTATACTCCTGTCCACCCACTTTGTCAATAGGGTTCACAAAAAGTTTGCAGAATAGACGCAAAACCATGCTTTTTGTTTTAGCGTCCTCGCCCTCTCCGTCTGCTCACTGCGTTCGCATCCACCTCTCCCAAAGGGAGAGGCCTTGGCAAAGAGATGAACTTTGCGTGGACTGCCAAGGGCTCCCACTTTGGGGGAGCTGGCGAACGAATGTGAGCCTGAGAGGGCGAGCCTGCTGACAAAAAACAGCAAACCCGCCAACAAAAAAGCTCCCCCTTTCGGGGGAGCTGGCAAAGCCGCAAGGCTTTGACTGAGAGGGTTCTTATTTCAGCGCTTCGCCCAACACCTTCAGCAGGTGCGGGATATCCAGCGGCTTTGCGATGTGGCCGTTCATGCCCGCATTCAGGGAGTTCTGTTTGTCCTCCTCAAAGGCGTTGGCGGTCATGGCAAAAATGGGAATGTCCGCCTTGTGGGGGTCGGGCAGGGCGCGGATGCGCCGGGTGGCTTCGTAGCCGTCCATCCGGGGCATCTGGATGTCCATCAGGATCAGGTCGTACTGCCCGGGTGCGGACTGCTCCATCTTTTCCACCGCTTCAACGCCGTCCTCGGCGGTGTCCACAAGGAAGCCTGCTTCCTTTAAAATTTCCATGGCGATCTCCCGGTTCAGGGCGTTGTCCTCCACCAGCAGCAGGCGCTTGCCGTCAAAGCTTGCCTTGGGCGGCAGGGCGGGCGTCTGCTCCGGCTGCACCCGGAAGGGCTCTGCCAGTACCTTGCGCAGCTCCGAGAGGAACAGCGGCTTTTCGCAGAAGGCGGTCACACCGGCGGCGCGCGCCTCCTCCTCGATATCCGCCCAGTCGTAGGCGGTCAGGATGATGATGGGGCAGCTGTCCCCGATGACCTTGCGGATCTGCCGCACGATCTCGATGCCGTTCATATCCGGGATGAGCCAGTCGATGATATACACACTGAAAGCATCGCCCTGCTCCACGGCGTACTTGGTGCGGATGACCGCCTCCTTGCCGGAGATGGTCCACTCCGGGCGCATGCCGATCTTGGAAAGCATGGTGCTGACGCTCAGGCAGGTGTTGGTGTCGTCGTCTGCCACCAGCGCCCGCAGCCCTTCCAGCTGAGGCAGCTGCTTGATCTCTGCCTTCTGCCCGCTGAGGGGGAAGCAGAGGTTCACGATGAACTCGCTGCCCTTGCCCGGCTCGCTTTCAAGGGTGATGGTGCCGCCCATCAGGTCCACAATGTTCTTGGTGATAGAAAGGCCCAGACCTGTGCCCTGAATGCCGCTGACGGTGGAGCTTTCCTCCCGGGTGAACTCCTCAAAGATATGCTTCTGGAACTCCTTGCTGATGCCAATGCCGTTATCCTTGATGCGGAACTCGTAGTTGCCGCAGCCCTTGGGCGCACCGGGCTTTTGGGCGATGCGGATGCTCACCATGCCGCCGGCGGGGGTGAACTTGATGGCATTGGAAAGGATGTTCAGCAGCACCTGATTCAGCCGCAGCGGGTCGGTGATGATGTCCTCGTCCACCACATCCATGGTGTCGATGAACAGCGACAGGCGCTTGGAGCTGATGTTGGGCTGGATGATGGAGCGCACATCGTGCACAAGATCCGGCAGATGCACCGCCTTTTCCTCGATCTTTACCTTGCCGCTCTCGATGCGGCTCATATCCAGCACATCGTTGATGAGGGAGAGCAGGTGCTGGCTGGAAGTAGAGATCTTTTTCAGGTAGTCCAGCACCTGTTCCTTATTATCAACATGGGTCGCCGCCAGCGAGGTGAAGCCGATAATGGCGTTCATCGGGGTGCGGATGTCGTGGCTCATGTTGAACAAAAACTCCCGCTTGGCACGGTTTGCCGCTGCCTCGTGCCGGACGGCAAGCTCCAGCTTGCGGTTCTGCTCCTCCAGCTGGGCGTGGTATTTCTGCGCCTGCTCCCTCCGCAGCTGCTCCGCAACTGCTGCCGTGCGGCGGCGCAGCGTTTGCAGCACCGCCACAAAGATCAGATAAAGGATCAGCGCAGCCAGCAGCGTGCTGCTGGAATTGCGGAACACCGATTTTTCGCCGATGTAGATATACAGGTCAAAATTCTGTCCGTTGCTGTACATCCCAAAGTAGCAGCCAGAATTTGCCCAGTCGTGGGTGTGGGTCAAAGTATCGGGCGCACCGGCTTTGCGGATGCCCCGCACCAGCGAGCTGTTCGTGGTGTAAAGTCCGATAAGGCTTGGGTCATTTGCGGCGATCACTTTGTTATCCTGCACGATAAAGATGGTGCCGCTGATGTTCTTCGGGTAGCCATCCAGCACGCTCTGGATGGACAGGGCTGTGCCCTCCACAAACTCCGGCGGGGTCACCCGGTAAGCCAGCAGCACGGCATCCCCTGCTGCGGCGCGGCGGGTGGCAACATCCACCGCCGTTCCGTCTTCCAGCAGAATGCGCTTGAGGTAGGTCTTTTGCGGGTTTTGCAGCACGTTCAGTGCGGCTTGCTCCCGCAGCGACTCCGCAAACTGCGCATAGCCAACATTACCGCTTGTATATTCACACAATGATTTTCCGTTTTCGTCCAGTACGGCAATGCCGGTAAGCCAGAGGGACTCCGTTTCTGCCCGGAGGCTTTCGGGGTCGTAAAGGTCCAAGGCGTCATTTTCCGCCAGCTGCCGCACCGAGACCGCCATCCGGCGCAGCGCCTTTGCGGTGATGGTGTCGTTATATTTTTCGTAGCTGGTGGACTGGGTCTTTACAAAGCTGATGGTGCGGGTAAAGTATTCCTCGGTAGCGCGCATGGACTCCCGCCCGGAGAAAAGGGTGACTGCCAGCAAAAACAGCACCCCCATCAGCAGATAGCGCGCCGCCACCCGCATCTCGGAGGAGAACGGCTTCTTGTTACTGTTCAAGGGTGTCCACCTCCAGATATTTTTCCGGGTCCGGCAGATACCTGCCCACGATCTGCTTCATCGTGCCGTCGGCGCGCATGGCGGCAAAGGTCTCGGTCAGCTGTTCGTCCAGCCCGCGGGTGTCGTCCAGCGCAAAAGCCACGCCGATACCGGTGACCAGCAGCGGCTCTTCCAGAATGCGGAAATTGGCATTGCAATCCTGCATATACTGCAAAACGGCAGTCTCGTGGGCGGCAATGGCGTCCACATAGCCGCAGTTCAGCATAGCGTACTGCACGCTGCGGTTCTCGGTGCTCAGCACTTCGCCCAGCTGCGGGATGCGGGGGTCGGTACCGGCAAGGAAAATCTCCTCCGGCTTGGTGGTGCTCTGCACCATTATGGTCTTGCCCGCAAGGTCGGCAAGCGTATCAATGCCGCTGTCCGCATTGACCGCCACCACCTGACGGCTGACCATATACGGCCCCGCCCAGCGGTATAGGTGCTCCCGCCCGTCCATGGAAAAGCAGCTCCAGATGCAGTCGATGGCACCGCTTTCCACCAGATCGGTTTTCTGCTCCCAGTCAATGATCTCGACCCGCACCGCATACCCCATGCGGGCAAAGGCTTCGGTGGCAATCTCCACATCAATGCCGGTGGGCGTGCTGTCATTGCTCAGGTAGCTGAACGGCGGGTAGGTATCGCTGCCGATCGTAAGTTCGGGCAGCGCCGCCGCTGCCTGCGTTTTGCCGCAGGCGGTCAGCCCGGCTGCCGCTGCCGCCGCGCACACCTTTAAAAAGGTGCGGCGGGGTATTTTATAGTTGGATCGCTGTTCTGTCACGCTTACTTGTCCTCACATTACCATTGTAAAATTTCCTGCTTCAGTTCCCCCTGCACGTCCAGCAGACACTGGATCAGCAGCGGGTTGAAGGTGCCGCACTCACCGTCTGTGATCATCTGGACAGCGGTCTCGTGCGGGAAAGCCTTTTTGTAGCACCGCTCGCTGGTCAGCGCGTCGTACACATCCGCCATGGAGACCAGCTGCGCGCTGATGGGGATATCGTCCCCTTTCAGCCCGTCCGGGTAGCCTTTGCCGTCCCAGCGCTCGTGGTGCCAGCGGGCGATCTCGCAGGCAGTCTGCAAAAGCGGCTGGTCTGCAAAGCTTTCGGTCTTTTGCAGCATCTCTGCGCCCAGCATACTGTGGGTCTTGATCACCGCAAATTCCTCTGGGGTCAGCCTGCCGGGCTTATTCAGGATGGCTTCGTCAATGCCGATCTTACCGATATCGTGCAGCGCCGATGCCAGCGGGATGTTATCCTGCTGCTCGGGGGTCAGGTCGTAGCGGTTGGTCAGCTCCATCAGCCGGTGCAGCAGCGTCTCGGTGATCACGCGGATATGCCGCACATGAGAGCCGGACTCGCCATTGCGGAACTCCACGATCTGGCTCAGCACGCCCACCAGCACATCGGTGTTCTTTTCGCGGGCGCGGATCTGGTCGGACACCATCTGCACCAGCCGCCGCTGCTTGGCGTACAGCTTGATGGTGTTGACCACCCGGCGGTAGACGATCTTGGCGTCAAAGGGGCGGTTGACGTAGTCGCTTGCGCCCAGCTCGTAGGCCTTGCGGATCACTTCTTCCGAGTCGTCGCTGGAGATCATGATCACCGGCACATCCTCGATGGTATGGTTGGTGTTCATGGTGCGCAGCACCTCAAAGCCATCCATGACCGGCATGTTGATATCCAGCAACACCAGCGCGATCTGCCCGGCCTTTTCCCGCAGCAGATCCAGACACTGCTTGCCGTTCTCCGCTTCCAGAATGCGGTAGTCCTCGCCCAGAATACTGGCAAGCATCATGCGGTTCATCAGGGAATCATCCACCAGCAGGATGACGGGCTTTTCCACCAAGACATCCTTCTGAGCAGCCAGCCGGCTGTCCTGTGTGTCCACCGCCACTGCGTCCTTGCGGTTTTTGGCCTGATACATCAAAAGGTCTGCCCGGCGCACCACGTTCTCCATGGGGTCGGCAAGGGTCTGCATTGCGCCGCCGATGCTCAGCGAGAGCCGGAAGTGGGGGTAGCCCGGCACCACAGCCTTTTGCGCTGCGTCGCGGATCAGCTCCAGCTTTGGCTTGAGGTAATCTGCCGGGATGCCGGGCAGTACCAGCAAAAACTCGTCGCCGCCGTAGCGGATCAGCAGATCCGTATCCCGGATGCAGCTGCGGATGGCCTTTGCAACGGTTTCCAGTGCCAGATCTCCGGCGTGGTGGCCGTAGGTATCGTTGCAGATCTTGAAATCGTCGATATCCATCAGGGCAATGCCCGCCGGGCCAAGGTTATTGCGCACCACTTCCTCGTAATAGCGGCGGTTGTAGGTGCCGGTCAGGGCGTCACGGTTCAGCCGCTGCCGGTAGCGCTTTTCCTTTTCCATATTCCGGGCGGTGGTCTGGGCAAACTGCGCTTTTTGCTCCTCCATCTGCTGCATCATCCGCAGCAGGTTGTGGTTGGCGGTTTCCAGCGCTTCCTTCTGGGCGCGGCTCTGCTGCTCCAGCTTTTCCCGCAGCTCCACATAGGGGGTGATATCCGTGACGGTAGCTATGATGTAGCCCTTGCCGTGCCATACGATCCTATTGGCGGCGCTGGAGACCCAGCGGTAGCCGTTTTTGCCCAGCAGCCGGAAGATGCTGTCCCCCTCCTGCGCGTAGGTCGCGTTGTTTTCCGCGTTCCGGTAGCGCAGCCCGATCTTCTGATCGTCCGGGTGCAGCAGCGCAACGTAGCGGTTATCGAACCTTGCCGCAAACTCTGCCCGCTCCCAGCCCAGTATCTCCAGAAAGCGGTCGCTGATATAAGTGAAAGGATAGCCGTTTTCCGGGTCGTCTGCGCAGTAGTGAACGCCGCCCGGCATATTCTGTGCATAGCGTTCCAGCTGCAGAAGTTCTTCTTTTGTCGTCTCGCCTGTTTCCATTTTGTTTTCCCTGCCTCTTTCTCCGTACACCGCGCCTTGGCAGCACACTTTGCCCTGCTTTTTGCAGCCGTGCATCCCTGCACGGCCATTGCCACACTTATCCAACTTTACCTTGCTGCGCCACCCTGCTTTTTGGCGCACTATAACATTTTGATTTTATCATCAAAACCGCCTAGATGCAAGCATTTTTTGCCAGTTTCGCCAATGCAGAGACCTCCTGTTTTCGGGTGAAACGATTGAAAATGACCTCCGCGTGCGCTTTGGGTAGCATCCTCGCCCTCTCCGTCTTTGCTTCGCAAATCCACCTCTCCCAAAGGGAGAGGCCTTGGCATGGCGGAAAAGTTTCTGGTCAAATCGCAAAGTGTGTGGTTTCGCCAGAGGCTCTCCCTTTGAGGAAAGACTTCCCCCGCTCCGGGGGAAGATGTCGCGCAGCGACAAAAGGGGGAATCTGGCAAAGCCGTCAGGCTTTGACTGAGAGGGCGAGCCCACTGAAATTATGCGCAGCAGCCGTTCCCCTTTACGACCCTTCCCGTGAAAATGGAATACCGGAGCGTCCGCAGACGCTCCGGTATTCCGAAACTATAAAATAATTTTTCCTTAGCTTATGCGCAGAGCAACGCGGAGCGCATTCAAAATCGTTCCGCGCAGCAAAAAAGCCGCCGCACAAAAAGTGCAGCGGCTTTGCGGGGTGTCACCTTACAGCCAGCGCTCTGCGATGATCCACCACATACCGGGCAGATTGATCCGACCCAGCAGATGCTCCAATACGATCAGCATGGTATTCTCCTTTCAGACCGTCCGTTTTCAGCCGAACAGCCCCTTTAGCAAAAACAGAAGCAGCTTAGTCAAGCTGCCGCCGCCCAAAAGGCTGAGCAGCGGCCCAAGGCCTTGAAACATGGAAGGTTTGCTCCTTTCGTTTCTTTCCGTCCCGGCTGCTGCCGGGTGCCGGTCTGCCTTATATACGAACCAGCCCGCCGCAGGATTGCAAATACCATGGTGGTAAATATTGGGAGGAATCAATTCAAATCGTTTTTATTGCACAAGGTCAGCATCCTCGCCCTCTCCGTCTTTGCTGCGCAAATCCACCTCTCCCAAAGGGAGAGGCCTTGGCATAGCGGAAAAGTTTCCGGTCAAACCGCAAAGTTTGTGGTTTCGCCAGAGGCTCTCCCTTTGGGAGAGCTGGCAAAGCCGCAAGGCTTTGACTGAGAGGGCGAGCCCGCTGAAATTATTCGCAGCTGCCGTTTGCCTTTACGACCCCTTCCCGTGAAAAAGTTGCTCAGAAACGCCCGCAGGCGTTTCTGAGCAACAAATCAAAAATACTATTTCCGCTGAAAATGCCCAAAGCGCACGCGGAGGGCATTCCAAATCGTCTTGCTTAGAACGCTTCCATGCCGGGGTAAACGGCGCTTTCGCCCAGCTGCTCCTCGATGCGCAGCAGCTGGTTGTACTTTGCCACACGCTCGGTGCGGCTGGGTGCACCGGTCTTGATCTGGCAGGTGTTCAGCGCCACAGCCAGGTCCGCAATGGTGGTGTCCTCGGTCTCGCCGGAGCGGTGGGAGCTGATGGCGTTGTAACCGGCCTTGTGCGCCATCTTGATGGCTTCCAAGGTCTCGGAGACGGAGCCGATCTGGTTCAGCTTGATCAGGATGGCGTTGCCCGCACCCAGCTGGATGCCCTTTGCCAGACGCTCGGTGTTGGTCACAAACAGGTCATCGCCCACCAGCTGCACCTTGCCGCCCAGCTCGCGGGTCATCTGCTGCCAGCCTTCCCAGTCCTCTTCGTCCAGACCGTCCTCGATGGAGATGATGGGGTACTTTTCCACAAGGCTCTTCCAGTGCGCAATCAGTTCGGCAGAGGTGAACTCGGTGCCCGCCTTGGGCAGCTTGTAAAAACCCTTGCCCTTGGGGCTCTTCCACTCGGAAGCGGCGGCGTCCATTGCCAGCATAAAGTCCTTGCCCGGAACATATCCCGCCTTTTCGATGGCAGCCAGAATGGTCTCGATGGTCTCCTCGTCGCTGGAAAGGTTGGGCGCAAAGCCGCCCTCATCGCCCACGGAGGTAGCCAGACCCTTGGACTTCAGGATAGCAGCCAGCGCATGGAACACCTCGGCGCACCAGCGCAGCGCTTCTTTAAAGGAGGGTGCGCCCACCGGCATGATCATGAACTCCTGCGTGTCCACGGTGTTGGCGGCGTGTGCGCCGCCGTTCAGGATGTTCATCATGGGCACGGGCAGGCGGTTGCCGTTTACGCCGCCCAGAAAACGGTACAGCGGCATTTCCAGCGAAGCGGCGGCTGCGCGGCAGGCTGCAATGGACACCGCCAGAATGGCGTTTGCACCCAGATTGGACTTATCCTTGGTGCCGTCGGCTTTGATCATGGCGGCGTCGATGGCGTAGACGTCGGAAGCATCCATGCCCACCACCGCGTCCGCGATGACCGTGTTGATGTTCTCCACCGCCTTGGTCACGCCCTTGCCCAGATAGCGGCTCTTGTCGCCGTCCCGCAGCTCCAGCGCCTCAAACTCGCCGGTGGATGCACCGGAAGGGGCGCAGCCGCGTGCCACCGTGCCGTCTGCCAGCGTGATCTCGGCTTCTACGGTGGGGTTGCCGCGGGAGTCCAGAATCTCGCGGCCTACAACAGATTCAATTTCCAGATAATTCATCTTGAAAACCCTCCTGAATATCATTTTCCCTCCCGTGCTGCCCGGGCGGGCAGACGGGGAACTGTCCTTTTAGGTAGTTATATATAACTAACCATCAATATCCTACCACGCTTTGCGCCCCTGCGCAAGAGCCGGGGCAGATGTTTGCCGGCCTAAATTTTTAACAGGGGCGCAAACTGCCGTGGAAAACCCGTTTACAGTCTGCCCCTTTGCGGCAACGGGGATACGCTATGCCTGCCATGTAAATTTCGTATGGCAGATACGCCAAAAATTCTCTTTACTTTTTGGCAGTTCGGTTCTATACTGGTTGCGGCATTTACGCTGTTTTCCCATTTATAGTCGTTTTTATAGTCGTTATAGAGGAGGATTTTTGCAATGAATAAGGATCTGACGGTGGGCAAGCCGTCACAGGTATTGTGGCAATTCTGTCTGCCCATGTTCGGCAGCATCATTTTCCAGCAGCTGTACAACATCGCCGACAGTCTGGTGGCGGGCAAGTTCATCGGCGAGAACGCACTGGCTGCGGTGGGCAACAGCTACGAGATCACCCTGATCTTCATCGCCTTTGCCTTTGGCTGCAACATCGGCTGCTCGGTCATCGTGTCCCGCTACTTCGGCGCAAAGGAATACGGCGAGATGAAGACCTCTGTCTACACCTCCCTCATCGGCTCTGCCGTGCTGTGCGCGGTGCTGATGGGCATTGGTCTGCTGGGCTGCGACGCCCTGCTGGAGCTCATCAACACCCCGGAGGAGATCCTTGCGGACTCTGCGCTGTATCTGGACATCTACGTTCTGGGTCTGCCCTTCATGTTCTTCTACAACATTGCCACCGGCATCTTCTCTGCCCTTGGCGACAGCAAGACCCCCTTCTACTTCCTTGCCGTTTCGTCTTTGTCCAACATCGGTGTGGACATCCTGTTCGTAGCCGGTTTTAAGATGGGCATTGCCGGTGTGGCATGGGCTACCTTCCTGTGTCAGGGTGTCAGCTGCGTGCTGGCCATGGTGGTGGTGTTCCGCCGCATCCGCGCCTTCCGCACCGAGGGTCATGTGCAGCTGTTCTCTTGGAATATGCTGGGCAAGGTGGCTGTGGTGGCTGTGCCCAGCATTCTGCAGCAGAGCTTTGTCTCGGTGGGCAACATCATCCTGCAGAGCATCATCAACACCTTTGGCGCCAGCGTGATTGCCGGCTACTCTGCCGCCGTCAAGCTGAACAACATGGTCATCACCTCCTTTACCACCTTGGGCAACGGTATCTCCAACTACACCTCCCAGAACATGGGTGCCGGCAAGATGGAGCGCGTCAAGGAGGGCTTTGGCGCAGGCCGCAATCTGGTGTGGCTGCTGTGCGTGCCGCTGGTGGTGCTGTACTTCTTCTTCGGCCGTTTCCTGCTGCTGCTGTTCATGAACGACCCGCAGGGCCCCGCCATTGACACCGGTATGCTGTTTTTGCGCATCCTCTCTCCCTTCTACTTTGTGGTATCGGTCAAGCTGGTGGCAGACGGCATCCTGCGCGGCTGCGGCCTGATGGTGCGGTTCATGATTGCCACCTTCACCGACCTGATCCTGCGCGTGGGCATTGCCGCCGTGCTCAGCGCCACAGCGCTGGGTTCCACCGGCATCTGGATGGCATGGCCTGTGGGCTGGTGCATCGGCACGGCGCTTTCCATGGTGTTCTACGCCACTGCCATCCGCAAGGCACTGGCACAGCCGGTGGCTGCTGCCGAGGCCGAGGGACAGGCCGCCGAAGTCCGCGCCGAGGCCGAATTTGCCGCCGACGCCGAGATGGAGACGCTGTAACCTTTTTGCAACCTGTGAATCCGTTTCATTTCACAGATAAACAAAATGAACAATTTGAAATAGTGCACAAAAACGCGCTTTTATTTTTGTATAAAGTATCAACAAAGCCGAGAAAATGCGCCCAAAAGTATGGACGGTTTGTGAATTGCGGATTTGAACCCAGATAGCTATAATAACAGACAAGGACAGGAGCAAGGCCGCTTTAGAGGGGAAGGGCCTTGCTTCCGTTTTTATCAATTTATCTTATAAAACACTCCGAAGGAGGAGATTTTTATGAAAAAGATGATCACTCGTCGTCAGTTCATGGCCGCTGCCGGTGTTGTTGCTGCAGCAAGCGCTCTGACTGCCTGCGGCGGTTCTTCCGCAAGCACTGCCGCTTCTTCTGCTGCCGGTTCTACCGCCGGTTCTGCTGCTTCCGGCAGCACCATCAAGGTGGGCGTTCTGGGCCCCATGACCGGCGATGTTTCCGTTTACGGTCTGGCTGTTATCAACGGCGCAAGCCTGTACCTGAAGCAGGTCAATGCCGATGGCGGTGTCAACGGCAAGCAGCTGGAGATCATCACCATGGACGAGCAGGGCGATGAGACTCAGGCCGTGACCTGCTTTACCAAGATGGTGGATCAGGGCATCACCGCTCTGGTGGGCGATGTGACCACCGCTCCCACGCTGGCTGTTGCCGCTGAGAGCGCCGATTACAATATGCCCATGGTCACCGCTTCCGCTACCGCCGAGGCCGTCACGTACGATGCCGAGACCGACACCGTGAACGCCAATGTGTTCCGCGCCTGCTTTACCGACCCGTTCCAGGGCGTGAAGATGGCCGATTACGCTTACGAGAAGCTGGGCTACACCAAGGCCGCCGTCATCTTCCTGAAGGGCAAGGACTACAACGAGGGTCTGGCCGAGAACTTTGCCAAGGAGTTTGAGGCAAAGGGCGGCACCATCGTGGATCAGGAGAGCTACTCCGAGGGCGATGTGGACTTCAAGACCCAGCTGACCAGCATCTTGGGCAAGGGTCCCGAGGTAGTGTTCTGCCCCAACTACTATCAGGATGTGGGTCAGATCCTTGCGCAGGCCGAGAGCGTTGGCCTGACCGTTCCCTTCCTGGGCGGCGACGGCTGGGATGGTCTGGAGGGCTACGCCACCGCAGACCAGCTGAAGGACTCCTACTTCTGCGCCGGTTACGCCAAGGGCTCCAGCACCGCGTTTGAGGACGCTTATAAGGCTGAGTACGGCGAGACCTATCCCAACGGCTTTGCACCTCTGGGCTACGATGCTGCCATGACCGTGGTTTACGGCATCAAGGCAGCCGAGGAGCAGGGTCTGGAGGCTGGCTCTGACGAGTACAAGCAGGCCGTCATCGACGCCATTGCCGGCGGCACCATCGAGGGCATCACCGGCACCTTTACCTTCGACGAGCACCACGACCCCGTCAAGAGCACTGCCATCCTGACCTATGTGGACGGCAAGCCCGAGCTGAAGGAAATGTTCTGATCCGCGCTGTTCCATCCACCGGTGATAGAGCCGCCCGCACAGAGCAAACCCCATGATTTTTTGGAGAACGCCGGAACAGCTTTTTTCTGGTCAGGCGTTCTCCATTTTTTATATCAAAAAGTGTAAACGCCGCAAAGAAAGGAAGTATCCAACCATGACAGTGTTCTTTAGCCAGCTGATCAACGGCTTGTCCCTTGGCAGCATCTATGCACTGATCGCACTGGGCTACAGCATGGTGTACGGCATTATCCTGCTGCTGAATTTTGCCCACGGCGATGTCATCATGGTGGGCGCATACATGTCCTGGTTCGTCATGAACCAGCTGGGTCTCGGCCCGGTCACCGCTGTGTGCGCCACCATCCTCACCTGTACGCTGCTGGGCGTGGTGATCGAAAAGATCGCCTACACCCCCCTGCGCAGCGCACCCCGCATCTCGCTGCTGATCACCGCCATTGGTGTCTCCTTCTTTCTGGAGTACACGGCAGAGCTGATCCTTGGCTCGGGTGCAAAGGTGATCCCCGCCTACTACACCAACCAGACCTTCCGTCTGGGCAAGGTGCCGCTGGGCCTTACCTCCATCATCACGCTGGTGGTCACCGTGCTGTCCATGCTGGTGCTCACCTTTCTGGTGCAAAAGACTAAACTCGGCAAGGCCATGCGCGCCGTCTCGGAGGATATGGATGCTGCCCGCCTGATGGGCATCAACGTCAACAGCACCATCTCCTTTACCTTTGCCGTGGGCTCGGCGCTGGCGGGCATCGGCAGCGTGCTGTACTGCTGCTCCTACCCGCAGGCCACCCCCACCATGGGCTCCATGCTGGGTCTGAAAGCCTTCGTTGCCGCCGTGCTGGGCGGCATCGGCTCCATCCCGGGTGCCATGGTCGGCGGCATTGCCATCGGCCTGTGCGAGTGCTTTGTTTCCGCCATCGGCCTTTCCGCATGGAAGGACGCTGTTACGTTTGCAATTCTGATCATCGTGCTGCTGGTCAAGCCCACGGGCTTCCTTGGCCGCAAGGTGCAGGAAAAGGTGTAAGGGGGCATAACGATGAATACCAAACGCAAGACCCTCAAAATGCCCGTGCGCTACCTGATGAATCTGGTGCTGGTGGGGCTGCTGTTCGTGGGGCTTTCCTATGTGACCGGCAATATGCTGTCCACCTACCAGAATAAGGTGCTGCTGACCGTGGGCATCAACATCATTCTGGCCGTCTCGCTGAACGTTGCCACCGGTTATCTGGGGCAGCTGCCGCTGGGTCACGCCGGTTTTATGGCGGTAGGTGCTTATGCCTGCGCCCTGTTTACCAAATCCTCTGGTCTTCCCAAGGGCGTGGCCTTTGCCATCGGTCTGGTGCTGGCATGGGTGATCGCCGGGCTGTTCGGGGTGCTTATCGGCATCCCTGCCCTGCGCCTGACCGGCGACTATCTGGCCATCCTGACCTTAGGCTTCGGCGAGATCATCCGCATCACCTTAAACAACATTGATGATGTGCTGGGCTTCAAGCTGTTCTACGGCTCCAAGGGCCTGAAGAACATCCCCAAGTATTCCAACTTTACCAACGTGTTCCTGTGCGTGGTCATCACCTGCTTTTTGATCCACGCCATGATGAAGAGCCGCCACGGCCGCGCCGTGCTGGCCATCCGCGACAACGAGATCGCCGCCGAGAGCTGCGGCATCCAGACCACCTATTATAAGGTGATGGCCTTTGCCTTCTCCGCCGCCTTCGCAGGCTTGGCCGGCGGTCTGTACGCCTGCTACATCGGCGTGCTGAACCCCTCCACCTTCGGCTTTATGAAGTCCATCGAAATTCTGGTCATGGTGGTTCTGGGCGGCATGGGCTCCATGCTGGGCTCCATCCTATCCGCTACCGTGCTGACCATCCTGCCCGAGGCCACCCGCAGCTTTGACAGCTACCGCATGGTGGTCTACTCGCTGGTGCTGGTGCTGATGATGATCTTCCGCCCGGGCGGACTGCTGGGCAGCTACGATTTCTCCCTGAGCCGCATCGTGGAAAAGGCCATGAACGGCGAACTGTTCCGCAAACATACCAAAAAGGAGGCCGCTGACCATGAGTGAGTTCCAGACCAGACTGCACAGTGTGCCCTCCGGCGGTTTTCTGACCGACCGCGACAAGGACAAAAAGCCCATTCTGGACGTGCGTGAGCTGGGCATCGACTTCGGCGGTCTGACCGCCGTGGACGGCTTCAACCTGATGATCGGCCGCAACGAGATCACCGGCCTGATCGGCCCCAACGGCGCGGGCAAGACCACCGTGTTCAACCTGCTCACCAACGTCTACCAGCCCACCCGCGGCTCCATCCTGATCGACGGGATGCCCACCGCCGGGAAAAAGACCTATCAGGTCAACCGCATGGGCGTGGCGCGCACCTTCCAGAACATCCGTCTGTTCAAGGAGCTGAGCGTCATCGACAACATCAAGGTAGGTCTGCACGAGTCCATGAAGTATAATCTGGCGTCCTCCCTGCTGCGGATGCCGAACTACTGGAAAGAGGAAAAGCAGTGCACCCAGCGTGCACTGGAGCTGCTGGATATCTTCCACATGGCAGACCTTGCCAACGCACAGGCCGGCAGCCTGCCCTACGGCGCACAGCGCCGCCTGGAGATCATGCGCGCACTGGCTACCGGCCCGAAGCTTCTGCTGCTGGACGAGCCTGCCGCCGGTATGAACCCCTCCGAGACTGCCGAGCTGACCGAGACCATCCGCCGTATCCGCGACGAGTTCAACATTGCCGTGCTGCTCATCGAGCACGACATGAGCCTTGTCATGGGCATCTGCGAGGGCATTGCGGTGCTGAACTTCGGCCGCATCATCGCCAAGGGCACCCCGGACGAGATCCGCAATAACCCGCAGGTCATCGAGGCCTATCTGGGCAAAAAGGAGGGCTGAGCCATGGCTGATACATTACTGAAGGTGGACGGCATCAACGTCTACTACGGCAACATCCACGCCGTAAAGGATATCTCTTTCACCGTCAACGCAGGCGAGATCGTCACCCTGATCGGTGCAAACGGCGCGGGCAAATCCACCACCCTGAAAACCATTTCCGGCCTTTTGAAGCCCCGCACCGGCGATGTGCTGTACAAGGGCAAAAGCATCAAGGGCGTGCGCGCCCACAAGATCGTGGAAAGCGGCCTTGCACAGGTGCCGGAGGGACGCCATGTGTTTTTGCACATGACGGTGGACGAGAACCTTGATATGGGCGCTTACACCCAGCCCGCTTCCACCATTGCCGCCAACAAGGAAAAGGTGTTCACCCTGTTTCCCCGCCTGAAGGAGCGCCGCAAGCAGCTTGCGGGCACCATGTCCGGCGGCGAGCAGCAGATGCTGGCCATGGGGCGTGCGCTCATGAGCAACGCTTCCATGCTGATGCTGGACGAGCCTTCCATGGGTCTTTCGCCGCTGCTGGTGCAGGAGATCTTTGACATCATCCGCGACATCCACAAGGAGGGCATGACCATCCTGCTGGTGGAGCAGAACGCGCAGATGGCGCTTTCGGTGGCTGACCGCGCCTATGTGCTGGAGACCGGCCGCATCGTCATGGACGGCACCGGTGCCGAACTGCTGACCAACGAGCGTGTCCGCAGCGCCTATCTGGGCGGGTAAACGGAACCATCAGAAATGCGCTCCGCTATCGGGTTGCGGCACCCAGCATCCGCATCGTGCCTTGGGCGGCACGTGCGTCTTGCTGGCCGCTGCCCCAACAACTCCTCCCTGTTTCCGCCACTGGCGGCGGTCGTCGTCGTTGCACTTTGGACATCTTCAGCGGAAAATGATTTTTAATTTGCCAATCGGGAAAATCTGCGGATTTTCCCGATTGGCTTTTTCACGGGAGGGCCGCAACGGCAAACGGCATTTGCAGAAGATACCCCTTCCGTCTGCTCACTGTGTTCGCAGCCACCTTCCCCAAGGGGACGGCTTCAGCAATAGCGGGAAACTTTGCAGCAACGCTCAAAGGCGTCCCCTTGGGGAAGCTGTCGCCGCAGGCGACTGAGGGGGTCTTTGCGAAGCAAATCTGGAGGGTTTTCTTTTTTCCTGTTATCACTTTACTTTCGTAAAAGAATGTGCGATAATTTAACCAGTGTTTTTTGGTTTTAGAACCCGCCGCCTGTTGGGAAAGCAGACGAGCCATCACACAAAAGAGGGGTAAACGTTATGAGCAAGATCATCATCCCGGCAAACTACAAACCCGCGCTGAACCTGTACGACACCCAGCGCGCCATCGGCACGGTGAAGCGGCTGTTCGCCGATACCCTGTGCGCCACACTGAACCTGTACCGCGTGTCCGCACCGCTGTTTCTGGAGGCTTCCACCGGCCTGAACGACGACCTGAACGGCGTGGAGCGCAAGGTGACCTTTGACATCAAGGACAGCGGCACCGAGGCACAGGTGGTGCAGTCGCTGGCCAAGTGGAAGCGGCAGGCACTGAAGGACTACGACTTCCGCGTGGGCAAGGGCCTGTACTGCGATATGAACGCCATCCGCCGGGACGAGGAGCTGGACAACCTCCACTCGGTCTATGTGGATCAGTGGGACTGGGAAAAGATCATCACGGTAGAGGACCGCAATGAGACCTACCTGAAAAACGTGGTGCGCTGCATCGTGTCTGCGGTGTGCGCCACCGAGATGAACCTGCACGCCATGTTCCCCCAGCTGCAGGATCTGCCCCTGCACACCCCCAACGTGACCTTTGTCACCACGCAGGAGCTGGAGGACAAGTACCCCGATCTGACCCCGAAGGAGCGGGAAAACGCCTTTGTCAAGGAGAACGGCACCACCTTCCTGATGAAGATCGGCGCACCCCTGCGCAGCGGCAAGCCCCATGACGGCCGCGCCCCGGACTACGACGACTGGGATCTGAACGGCGACCTGCTGTTCTGGAACGACCCGCTGCAGTGCAGCTACGAGCTGAGCAGCATGGGCATCCGCGTCAGCCCGGAGAGCATGGACAAGCAGCTGACCATGGCGGGCTGCGACGACCGCCGCACCCTGCCCTTCCACAAGGCAGTGCTGAACGGCGAGCTGCCCTACACTATCGGTGGCGGCATCGGCCAGAGCCGCCTGTGCATGCTGCTGCTGGGCAGTGTTCACATCGGTGAGGTGCAGGCCAGCGTCTGGGACAAGGCCACCCGCGAAGCCTGCGCCAAGGCCGGCATCCCGCTGCTGTAAGTATTTTTGATTTCGCTTTTTCTTTTATATAAAACAAGAAGGGACAGCCCGCAGGCTGTCCCTTCTTGTTTTATATCCTATTAGTTCTGCTTTTTCCAGCGGCGCATGACGCCCATGCCCAGCGCATAGGGGCCGGTGTGCACCGCGATGGTGCAGCCGATCTGCAACAGCCCTACCTCGCACTGTGCGCCGGGGTACTT
>CAKTFS010000008.1 GCA_934561115.1 uncultured Faecalibacterium sp.
CGGGTGCGCAGGGTGATGACCAGCTCATCCCGGGTCGGTTCAAAAATTTTTGCGATCTTGGCATCGGTCAGGGTGGCTTTCAGCTCCGCTGCCGTCAGCGCCAGTGTCGCGGCATCCAGTGCCATAGTGTTTACCTCGTTTTATCTATAACCCTCTCAGTCAACGCCTGCTGCGTTGCCAGATTCCCCCTTTTGTCGCTGCGCGACATCTTCCCCCGACCGGGGGAAGTCTTTCCTCAAGGGGGGAGCTTTTGCTCTTTTTCGGTTTATGCTGAAAGACCTCCCCCTTTCGGGGGAGGTGGCATTGCGCAGCAATGACGGAGAGGGTTCTCTCTTTATAAATAAGTATAAGGGTCGCGATTCTCGGCGCTTACCAGCACCTCTACCTCCGGCAGGGCGGTGCGCAGGGCAGCCGCCACGGCGGCAGTCACCGGGAACTCGGTGGCGTAATGCCCCGCTGCAAGGAGGGACAGCCCCAGCCGCTTGGCGTCCAGCGCATGGTGGTGGTTGGCTTCGCCGGTCAGCAGACAGTCCGCACCCTCGGCGATGGCCTCGGCAAACAGACTGCCGCCCGCGCCGCTGATGACCGCCAGCCGGTGCACCGGCTTTCCGGCGTCGGCAAACTTCACCTGCACCGCTGCGCCGGTGTCCGGTGCGTTGCACAGCGCCGCCAGTTTGCGCTGCGCCAGCGCGGCCAGCTCCGGCACGGTGATGGGGTCGATGTCCCCCACCCGGCCGCAGCCGTCTGCAAAAATGGTGCGCTGCCGGATGCCGAAAAGGTCGGCCAGCACATCATTCACCCCGCCCTCGGCGGCATCCAGATTGGTATGCATACAAATGGCGGAAATGCCCGCCTGCACCAGCTGATAGGGCACATCGGCGGGGCACAGCCGCTTGAGCGGGTCAAAGATGACCGGGTGGTGCGCCACAATGACCGTGCACTGCTTTGCCGCAGCTTCTGCCACCACCTCCGGGGTGATGTCCAGCGTCACCAGCACCCGGCGCACATTGCCGCCGCAGTCCACCAGCAGGCCGGGGTTATCCCAGTGCTCTGCCAGCTCCGGCGGGGCAAGCCGCTGCATTACTTCGTATACCTGCTGTACCGTGGTCATTTCAGTTTCCCTCTTTCAGAATGGCATCCATCTCTGCGGCAAGCGGGCTGCCGTCCGGCACGCCCAGCCGCATCCGGGGCAGCTTTGCCCGCTGCCATGCGGCGTAGCCCGCGCCCTCCGGCCAGCGGCCGGTATCCCCCAGCAAGCACCGGGTAAAGGTGGGTTCTATCACCTCGCCGGTGTACTCCGCCGCCATCACCGCATACCAGCGGCCTGCGGCCTGCACCGGGCGGTCGGCCACAAGGGCAAAGCCGTGCTGCCACAGCCAGCGGCGCAGCTCGCTGTGCCGGGTGGCGGGCACCATGACAAGGCGCGGCCCGCCCACAGCGGACACCCACGGCGCTTTCTCGATGATCTCCCATGTGGTCTGCGCCGACACGCCCGCCAGCACGATGCTGCCCACCTCCCCGGCAGACAACACAGAAAGACCGTCGCCGAGCCGAAGCTCAGCGCGGTCCAGACAACCTGCATTTTCCAGCGTCTGTTTTGCTTTTGCCAGCGGGCCGGGGCGCAGGTCTGCCCCGATGACCTTCGGGTACCTGCCCGAAGCCGCCAGCACCGCCGTCAGCTTGCCGTGGTCGCAGCCGATGTCCGCCACCGGCTGTCCCGGGCGCACCAGCTGGGCCGCAGCGGTCAGACGCGCATCCAGTGTGGGCAGCACTCAGGCCTTCTTGGCTGCCAGATGGGTGTTCAGCTTCTCCAGCAGCTCGTCGCAGTTCACGCCGTGCACCTCACAGGCTTCCTCGATGGTCTCCCCGCGGGAAGCCGGGCAGCCCAGACAGTGCATGCCGATCTCCATAAAGTAGGGTGCGGTGCTCTGGTCCATATCCAGAATATCACCGATGATGGTATCGCGGGTCACCTGCTTGGGTGCGGTGTGTTCCTCTTTTTTGAGCATATTGAAAATATCAAACATGATAGCTTTTCCTTTCTGTTTTGGGTGAGATACAGTATAACCTACTGTTCCTCTATACTATACCCCAAACCGGGGCAGTTTTGCAAGAGCCTTGCGGAAATCCATCCACCTCTGAAGCCTTCACCCCTTGGGGGGAAGGTGGCGCGTAGCGCCGGATGAGGGGTAATTCCGGCAGCAGCGCCCTCATCAGTCACCCGCGGTGACAGCTTCCCCCGACCGGGGGAAGCCTTTTGCTACGGTAAACTTTACGGTTTAACCGGAAACTTTGTTTACTCCTCCGCCTGATAGTCCTTTTCCAGCGAGAAGCCGCGCCCGCTTACCTCGGTAACGTGGCTCACGATCATAAAGCAGGTGGGGTCGATGGCGTGCGCCAGCTTTTCCAGCCTTGGCAGCTGCCGGTTGGAGACCACGCTCAGCAGCACCGACTCCGGCTCCCGCAGGTAGCCGCCCTCGCCGTGCAGGATGGTCACGCCGCGGTCCAGCTGCGCAAAAATAGCCGCGCAGATCTCGTCGGACTTGGCGCTGATGATCTTTACCTCGGTGCGGGTGGTGCCCAGCATGAGCACCTTGTCCAGCACAACGGTGTAGATAATGGCCATCACCACGCCGTACAGGGACTGCCGCACCGGGCTGAAGGCCGCCTGCGCCGCCAGAATGAGAAAGTCGAAAACCATCATGGTGCTGGACACCGGCAGGTGGAACCACTTGTTCAGCACCAGCGGGGGGATATCCATGCCGCCGGTGGAAGCACCGGCGCGGATGGTGATGCCCAGCGAGATGCCGATGCCAAAGCCCGCGAATACGGTGTTCAGCACCAGATCATCGGTCAGCACAAGGCTGCCCAGCAGCCGCTCCCACAGCGCCATAAAAAAGGGACTGAGCACCGTGCTTGCCATGGTGTTCAGGGCAAAGCGGCGTCCCAGCACCCACCAGCCCAGCAGCAGCATGGCCACGTTGACCACGAACAGCACGCCGGACACCGGCAGGCCGGTGACCTTGTTGAAAGCCAGTGCAATACCGGTGGCACCGCCGGTGATCAGGCCGGAGGGCATCAGAAATAATACCACAGTCAGCGCATACATCGCGTTGCCCACCACGATGGACAGGGCGCTAAAGAGCTGCTGTTGCTTACGTGTTAATTGCGTCATCTTCATCTTCCTTTGTTTGTAGTTGAAGTTTCTTCTACTATGATAACGAAAATATCCGCATTTATCAAGCCTTCGGCGATAAATGCGGATATCGGGATCAATTTTTAAGGGGTCACAGGGCGGCTTCCGGCTGGGCTTCGTCCTCTTCCATCAGCCGCAGACCGGCGGTATCGGTCACCGGCAGCGAAAACACGATAGCACCCGCCTTGGGGTTTGCCCCCTCCATGATGGCTTTCATGATGGTGTTTTTCTGGCTGGTGCGGCTGACGATGAGCACCAGCTCCTTTTCGTTCACCAGTTCCACGCCCAGAAAGGCGGCTGCACCCTCCATGCCGGTGCCCTTTGCGTGGATCACCGTGCCGCCGCCTGCACCGGCGGTGCGGGCAGCGTCCATAATGGAGCCGGTGTAGCCCTGATTTGCCACCACCAGCAGCAGTTCATAGCGGGTATCCTTCAAGGTGCTCTCCTCCTTCCATGTAAGGGGCTGGTGCTCGGTGAGGAACATCAGCGCCCGTTTGCCGCCGATGCTGCTCAGCGGCACAATGAACGCAATGCCGGTGCCCGGCACATCGATCTGCATCTTGCGGCGCAGATCCTTCTGGATCTTCTGCCAGCTTTCTGCCGTTACCACGGCCAGCAGCACCGCTTTTTCGGTCTTTTCCAGCCCAAGGGTGGAAAGGGTCTCCTGCACCGCCGTGCCGGAGCCTACGGTGCGCATACTTACCGTTACGCCGTGACTTTTGTACAGCTGCAAAAAGCCGTCGGTAGTGCGGCGGTCGGTGATGGTGATCATCAAAAACAAACTGCTCACGTTCTGCCTCCTTTACAGCTCAATGATGGCGTCATCCGGCAGATCTGCAAACACGGTGGCAAGCACCGCAGCGGGCTGCGCCGTCCGCGCCTTGCGGGTGCGCAGCTGCGCCACCAGACCCATCATCTGCACGGTGATCAGCGGGGTCATGGCGACCATGGCCACCACGCCGAAGGCATCAGTCACGATATTGCCGCCCACCGCCACGCAGGCACCCTGCGCCAGCGGCAGCAGAAAGGTGGCGGTCATGGGGCCGGAGGCCACGCCGCCCGCGTCGAACGCAATGGCGGTGAACAGCTTGGGCACCACAAAGGAGATGCTGATGGCGAACACATAGCCCGGCACAAGGAACCACAGGATGGAGATACCGGTCAGCACCCGCACCATGGCAAGACCCACCGAGATGGACACGCCCGCGGAAAGCGCCAGACCCATGGCCTGCGCCGAGATGGCACCGTCGGTCACCTCTTCCACCTGCTTGTTCAGCACATAGACCGCAGGCTCGGCCTTTACGATGAAGTAGCCGATGAGCATTCCGATGGGGATGAGCGCCCAGCGCATCCCGCTGCCGGCCAGCACCTGACCCAGATAGTTACCGGCGGGCATAAAGCCCACGTTTGCACCGGTCAGAAAGAGCACAAGGCCGATATAGGTATACACAAGACCCACGCCGATGCGCCCCAGCGTGCGGCGGTCCAGCCGCAAAGCGATCAGCTGAAATGCCCCGAACATCAGCACGATGGGCAGCAGCGAGCGGGCGATCTCGGCAAGATAAGTGGGCAGACCTTCCCGGAACAGCTGCCACAGCTCCACCGAGTCTGCCACCTCGGGCAGAACAGGCGGGATGTAGGTGCTGTCCGCTGCGCGGAACGCGATGCCCAGCGTCAGCACCGCCAGAATGGGGCCGATGGAGCACATGGCCACCAGACCAAAGCTGTCGTCCGCCGCGTGGCGGTCGCTTCGGATGGAGGAAACGCCCACGCCCAGCGCCATGATAAAGGGCACCGTCATGGGGCCGGTGGTCACGCCGCCGGAGTCAAACGCCACAGCGAGAAACTCCTTGGGCACAAAGGCCGCCAGCAGAAAGATAAGCCCATAGAACAGCACCAGCAGCTTTGGCAGCGCGATACCGATGAGCATACGCAGGAAGGCAAAGACCAGAAACAGGCCCACGCCCGCCGCCACCGAAAGGATCAGCGTACCGCTGGGGATGGAGGGCACCTGATCTGCCAGCACCTGCAAGTCCGGCTCCGAGATGGTGATAAGGAAGCCCAGCAAAAAGCCGAGCACGAGGATGAGGGGCAGCTTGCGGCTGCGGGTGATGACTGCACCCACCCGCTCGCCCATGGGGGTCATGCTCATCTCTGCACCCAGAGTAAAGAACATGATGCCCACCACGATCATGGCAGCACCCAGCAAAAAGCACAGCAGGATGCTGGGCGATACCGGTGCTACCGAGAAGCAGAGCACCAGCACAATGGCCACAATGGGCAGCACCGCCTGCAGCGCCTCCAAAAGCTTTTCCCGCAGCTTGGGGAGCGATCGTCTGAGAATGATGTCCACCGCCTTTCGTCTGTATCCTGTTTGTACACTTTTGTACAAGATATATTTATAGTATACGGATTCAGGGGGATGCCGTCAACCGCCAGAAGGAAAAAACTTGAGCAAGTTCCATAAATTGTAAAAAAGATTGCTTAGAAGCAAACCCTCTCAGTCACGCCGCTGAACTCCCCCAGTCGCCTACGGCGACAGCCCCCTCTGAGATGGGGCCTTTGGCATGGCGGGAAAGTTTCCGTCTAAAGTGTAAAGTGTCCGGGCGCGCCAGAGGCTCCCTCCTAGAGGGAGCTGGCAAAGCCGTCAGGCTTTGCCTGAGGGAGTTCGTTCCAACCCCTCCCGTGAAAATGGAATACCGGAGCGTCCGCAGACGCTCCGGTATTCCGAAACTATAAAATAATTTTTCCGCTGAATATGACCAAAGCGCGCGCGGCGGCCATTCAAAATCGTCCCGCTTACGCCTTTTTCGGCTTCAGCCAGCCGTCCATGGCGGCTACCAGCGCCTTGCCCCGGCGGCCCAGCAGGCGGGGCAGCAGCACCCGCGCCATGGCCCATACGCCCGCAAAGTTGTACAGGATGACCGCCAGCGTGATCATCCCCGTCCACAGCCCGTACAGCGGCGGCTCTGCCAGCAGCACAAAGGCCTCAAACACCAGCGCGGCGGCGTTTGCCAGCACCCGCCCCGGGTGGACGCGCATCCCGATCATGCGGCGGGCGTCCACCGCACGCAGGGTGAACACCAGCGCAAGGCCAAGGAAGGACGCATAGGTCGCGCCCACAGGCCCCCACAGCTTGATGAAGAAGTAGTTCATGATGCAGTTGCTGATAGCGCCCGCCATCATGGTGACCATGCTGCGGTCAGACTTTTTGGTCACCACATAAACGCTGTTCATGAACTGGTTGAAGCAGCTGCAGGTAGAAGCCAGCACCAAAAACGGCACAAAGTGCCATGCGTAGTAGTAGTTGGACTTCATGACGTGCATCACCGGGCGGCACAGCCAGATAATGCCCGCCGCGCAGCAGAACAGCACACTGGAATAGGTGCGGAAGATCTTGGTAAAGAACCGGGCGCGCTCCTCTTCCTCGGTGACGGCGGAAAGCTGCCACGCATCGTAAAAGATCAGACCCAGCGTGGTCAGGATGGTGGGCAGGAAGTAACCGGTGGAAAGCAGACCGCTCCATGCGTTGCCGGTGCGCCCATCCAGTCCCTCGCACATCTCTCGCACAAAGAACAGGTCGGAAGCGTTGATGATCCAGAAGCTGATCTGCGCCGGGATCATGGGCAGCGAGAAGTTGAGCATCTGCCGCCACAGCTTTTTGTTGATGCCCTTCAGCTCCACATAGTTCCACAGCTTGCCGGTGAACGTCAGGAACAGCACACTGACCAGATCGCCGCTGATGATAGCCAGCAGGTAGCCGTTGGCGCCCCACTTGAAGCCCACCAGATACAGCACATAGAAGGCCATGGTGGCCACGGTGCACAGCACGCCGTCCACTGCCACCAGCTTGTTCCACTGGCGGCTGCGCACGAACTGAGTGCACAGGGTGCGCAGGCAGCTCATGAGCACATAAATGTAGATCAGCAGGCCGTACTGCGCCATATCCGGCAAAAACTGGGTGACCGGCCAGCACAGCACCAGTATGCCAAAGCCGCCCAGAATGGTGAGCAGACCGTTGGTGAACACCTGCTTTTCGCTGTTGCCCTTGTCCAGACCAAAGCGGATGATGGCGTTGGACATTCCCATGGACACAAAGGGGATGAGCAGGTTTGCGTATTGGCTCAAAATCTTGGACAGACCCAGATCCGAGATCTCCGCCATGGCGTAGGTCAGAAAGGGCTGTACTATCAGGGTGAGCAGCTTGGATGAAAAGCTGGAAATTGCAAAGATCAGGGTATTGCCGGCCAGTTTGGAATATTTATCACCGGTCTTTTTTTCGTTTTCCAAGGGAATTTCCCTCCGTTTTTACGATAGATTATTTTTTCAGCAGCTCCCGCCGGGCCTTCCAGTCCGGCAGCAGCTTTTCCACCTCTGCCCAGAAGGCCGGGCTGTGGTTCAACTGCAAAAAGTGGCAGTACTCGTGTACTACCACATAGATCTGCGCCGCAGGGGGCTGGTTATACAGCTGCAAGGCAAGGGTGATCTGCCGCTTGCCCGGGCAGCACACGCCCCAGCGGCTGGTCATGCTGCGCACTTTCAAAACAGGCTTCTGCCCGCCCAGCACCCCGGCAAAGGCCGGGTAGACCTTATCGCTCATGGCGGTAAAGTAGGCCAGCGCCGTGGCCTTGTCCGGTAGGTCGGCGTTATCCTTGTTGAGCTTTGCGATGTTCTTCACCCGGGTGTCCCGGATCCACTGGGCGTTTTGCAGCACAAAACGGTCAGCCTGTTCCAGACTGGCCGTCAGGGGGATGCTTACCATCACGGTGCCGTTGTCCCGCACCCGCAGGTGCAGCTGCTTTACCTTTTTGCGCACCAGCTCGTACTGGATGCCCTCCACGCTGCGCAGCTGGGCGCACGGCTTTGCCGCCACCTCAGGCCTTGCTCCGCATCAGGCGGCCAAGGGGTAGCTGCGCCAGCACCACGGCGGCAAACAGCAGCACACAGCCGGAAGATTCCCGGATAGAAAGGTTCTGGTGCAGCAGCAGCCAGCCGCCCAAGGCGCTGAATACGCTTTCCAGACACATGATCAGGCTTGCCACGGCGGGGTTCAGGTCCCGCTGGCCCAGAATCTGCAGGGTGTAGCCCACGCCGCTGGACATGATGCCGCAGTACAGGATGGGCCCGGCGAAGGTGACAAACTCTGCCATGGAAGGCTGTTCGAACAAAAACGCCGCCACGGTGCTTTCCACCGACACCACAAAAAACTCCACAAGGCTCAGGCGCACGCCGTCCATCTGCGGGGAAAAATGATCCACTGCCATGATCTGGAAGCTGAACAGCACCGCGCACAAGAGCAGCAGCCAGTCGCTGCTCTGGATGCTGCCAAAGCCGTCCTTCATGCACAGCAGGTACAGCCCCACCACGGCAATGGCCATGCTTACCCACAGCTGCGCGCTGCCCTTGCGCCCCAGAAACAGGCCGAACACCGGCACCAGCACCACATACATGGCGGTCAGAAAGCCCGCCTTTGCGGTGGAGGGGTCCAGCGTGATGCCCAGCTGCTGCGCCGCGCTGGCCAAAAACAGCAGGGTGCCGCACACAAGCCCGGCCTTCAGCAGCAACTTGCGCTCGGCTGCGGTCCTGGGTTTGCCGTCCGGCTTGCCCTGCCGGCGGTGCAGGGCGTCAAACGCCTTGACCGTGGGGATCAGTACCAGAACCGCCATCCAGCTGCGCCCCGCCAGAAAGGAGAACGCACCCATGCCGGAACCGGCGCTCTGCGCCACAAAGGCTGTGCCCCAGATCATGGCGCACAGCATCAGCAGCATTGAATTTTTCGTCTGGTTCGTCATCCGGCAATGCCCTCCACCTTCAGCAGGCCGTACAGGTAATACCGGCTGGAATCATACGAGATGGTCACGCGGTACTGCGCCGCCGGGTCCAGCCCGGAAATGGTGCAGCGGTAGTCGGTGCCATCGGTCTTGACGTAGTAGGTGCTGTCCGGCACATACTCTGCGCCGCCATCCACCTTTTTCCACAGAGCCACCTTGAACTTCTGGGTACCCTCGGCGGTGCCGCAGGCCATGATGTTCAAACTGCCGCCCGGCACGGTAAAGTAGCCGGTGTTGCGGCTCCAGATGCCGTTGAACACCGCGTACAGGCAGCCGTCTGCGGTAGCGGTGGCATACTTTGCCGAGGCATCCGCAATTCCCTGAATGATCAGCGGGTCGGCGGTGGATTCCGCCCAGCGGGTGGTATCCTCCTCCTGCACTTCTTCGGAGTGGCCTGTCACCTTCTGCGCCACCTTTTTCAGGGTCTCCTTGCAGCCGGTCAGGCTAAGCACCATCACCGCAGCCAGCAGCAGTGCCAAAAGCTGTTTTTTCATCTTCATAGCTTTCCTCATAGAAACAAAGAAACTTTTCTTTTTCGTGCGTCTCTGCCAACGGGCAGATACAGGATAAGTATACCGCATTTTGCCGCCCTGCACAAGATACCTGCACTTATTTTGTGCGGTTTGCCGCCTGTTTCTGCACAAATTTTCACGTATTCAGCGCCCGCAGCGCTGCGCACTCGGCCCCGGCCAGCGCGGGAGCCTCCGGCCCGAACAGGCTGCCGTAGCGGTACAGTGCCCAGCCGCCCGCCGCCTGTCCCCGCAGGTCCTCCACCTGCGCCGCCAGCACACTGCCGGTGCTCCAGCCGGACACGCTGTCCGGGTTCGCGCCGCCGTCCCCGGTGCCCACCCGGTACGCACCCAGCCCGAAGTACAGCGCCACATCCCCCGCCCGGGGGTAGGCAAGCCACGCCGGGACGATGTTTTCAAAGGCAAAGCGGGTGCTGCCGGAGTGCAGGGTAAAGCCGTAGCCCCAGTACACCTGCGGGCAGAGGTAGTCGATGACCTTCTCCTCCCCGCCCGCCGCCAGCCACGCGGTCACATCGCTGTACTGCTGGTCAAGGTCGTTGTCCGGGTTGCCCTGCGGGCTGATGCCGAACCGCAATGTGGGGTCTGCCGCCTTTACCGTGCGGTGCACTTGTGCCACCAGTGCGGTGACGTTCTGCCGCCGCCACGCGGCAAGGTCGGCTGCGCCGCTTGCCGCAAACTGCGCTGCGTCCACAGCGGCATCGGTGGTGGGGTAAAAGTAATCGTCAAAGTGGATGCCGTCCACCGGATAGTTCTGCACAAGTTCTGCCACCCCCTGCACCACATAATCTGCGGCGGCGGGCACGGCGGGGTTCAGGTACAGCCCCTCCCCGGCGGTGCACAGCCAGTCCGGGTGGAGGTTTGCCAGATTATTCTCTGCCAGATTCGGCGGCATAGCCGCCGAGGAGCGCAGGCGGTAGGGGTTGACCCACGCCTCCACCCCGATGCCCCGGCGGTGCGCCTCGGTCAGAAAGACATCCAGCGGGTCAAAGCCGGGGGCCTTGCCCTGCACCCCGGTGCACAGATGGCTCCACGGGAACAGGCTGCTGCGGTACAGCGCATCCCCGAAGGGGCGCACCTGCGCCAGCACGGTGTTCAGCCCCAGCCCGGCACAGTTGTCCAGCAGCTGCACCGCACCGGCGCGGAAGGTATCCTCGGTGGAAAAATCCAGCAGCACCCAGTCCAGATAACTCACCCACACCGCCCGCCACTCCCCGGCGGGCAGGGCGGGGTTGGGTGCCGGGGGCGTATCCTGCCCGGAGGCGGCGGCCTTTTCCGCATCGCTTTTCTGCCGCAGATACCACCCCGCCAGCCCACAGGCTGCTGCGCCCGCCCCGGCCAGAAAGGCACGGCGGCCAAAGCGGCGTTTTGCTTTGGCTTTAGACGTCCTGCGGCGCTGGGTCACAGGGTCTCCTCCTGCGTCTTATACAGGGTAAGCCCCGCCCAGCCCCGGGCGCAGGTCAGCAGCACGAACATGATATTCGTCCAGAAGGCAAGGCCGCTCATGCCCGCGTACTTGGTCAGCATCCAGAACACCAGCCGCAGCACCTCGGCGGCGCTCACCAGCTGCAGCTGCCGCTGGATGGGCTTGCCGCGCTCGTACTCGGTGGCAAGCAGCGCAGGCCACACCAGCGCCGAGCAGATATCGCCCGCCCAGCCGCTGGCACCCAACTTGCTGAGCATCAGCACCACGAACACGCCGGTGTAGTTGCGCTTTTCCCTTGCCGGTGCGCCCTTTTGCGCCGCCAGAAACAGCACCGCGATGCCGGTAAGACAGAACACGACCATTTCCAGCCCGGAAAAATCCATCCCGCCCAGCACGGCAAAGCCGCCCAGCATGGACACTGCCGCCGCAGCCAGCAAAAAGAAATACCATGTCTTGCGTGTAAATTTAAGCTTCATGAAGCCCTCCCCCGGGCGTTTGCGCCCGGCCTGCAGAAAAATTAAAAAAGAATTGTAAATATTATAGCACAAACCCCCGCAGGTTGTGTTACAATAAGGAAAACTCTTTTGGGGGAGGTCTTTCCATGAACGCTGTCGTTTCTGTCTGTCTTTTAGCCTGCGCGCTGGGCATCATCGTGTACCTGCTCTCCCGGCGGGAGACAAACCGCCGCAGCCAGTACGGCCCCGCCGGCCTGTCCGAGTTCCGCACCAGCCTTGCGCTGGACGAATGCTTTGACCGTCTGGACACCCACAGCGACACCGACCTCTTTGCCTACGAGTGCCGTCGGGAGAACGACGGCGGCTTTATGCTGCACCTGACGCTGCACCAGCCCAGCCAGCAGCCGCTGGACACTTTGTACACCCTGCGGCTGGACCCCGGCCGCCAGACCGTGGTGACTTTGATCTTTATCCGGGAGGCCTTTGGCTACAAGGAGCCGCTGTTCCCGCCCGCCATGCTGGACGAATTTATGCTGCAAAAGCTGGATGCCCGCCGCACCAAATGATTTTTGCGGAAAATGCTTTCCTTTTTGCGCAGTTTTTGTTATACTAGTGCGTGTTGCAGCAATGCAGCACCCATACGGGCCAGTAGCTCAGCTGGTCAGAGCTGGCGGCTCATAACCGCTTGGTCGCGGGTTCAAGTCCTGCCTGGCCCACCAAAAAAGCACGAAGGTTTCGGCCTTCGTGCTTCTTTTTTGCTCATTCGTACAGTTCCTTGCTCATCTGGTTGCGAATCTCTTTGCGCCGCTTGTCATAGACCTGCGTGTAGATTGCAAGGGTGGTACTGGGCTGTGCGTACTTGGAGCCTTTCTTCTCCAAATTCTTCTGCCAGCTTGCACCCATCAGCTTTTTTCTGGATTTCCACTGTTCGTGATAGGATGCTTGCGACTGTGATGATATTGCCTTAGCGTAACCGCAGTATCAATCATTTTTTGCCATTTTTCGCATTGCAATCAAAGCCGCTAACATAATTAAAGGAAATATGCATCCCGTCAACAACCCCACCTGAAGATTATCTCCTGCCTGCTGTGAAAAATATCCCACCATGCTCGGACCAAAAGCACCCCCCATATCTCCAGCTACAGCCAACAGTGCAAACAAGGCTGTACCTCCTTTTGGAATCCTCGGTACAGTAATGCTGATACTTCCGGGCCACATAATACCAACTGAGAAGCCACATAAGATACATCCAATCAACCCCAAAATCGGCATTGCAGATAGACCAGCCAAAAGATAGCTCAATACACAAAGAACTCCCGATACCAGCATAAACTTTGTCAAATCTATCTTTTCACCAAATTTGCCGTACAGCACACGGGCAATGCCCATTGTGATTGCAAACAAGCACGGACCCGCCAAATCACCAACGGATTTGGCTAATCCTAATGCGGATTCGGCAAAAGCTGATGCCCACTGAGCCATTGCCATTTCAGAAGCTCCAGCGCAAATCATTAGGATAATTGCAACTCCAAAAATAGGCGTCTTCAGCAATTGGCGCAACGACATTCTCTGACTGTCCTCTACCAAATGCTCAATAGGGCAGGTGGCAAAATTGTAAATATTGTACAAAGGAATCATTGCCCACAAACAGGCTAAAATCCTCCATTTGTCAATACCAAAAACGGAAAAGAAAATTGTAGAAAGTAAAATCACGCCCACACTGCCCCAGCAGTAAAAGGAATGAAGTAGACTCATCACTTTTTCCTTATGGTCAAAGGGACAGGCTTCCACAATAGGGCTGCACAACACCTCAACAAGACCACTTCCGAGTGCATAAAAAAACACTCCAATCAGTATTCCGACATACGGAGATATTATATTGGGCAAAACCGCAAGTCCGATCAACCCCAGACCTGCAAACAGCTGAGAAGCCACGATGGATTTTCGGTATCCGATAGAATCCACATATTTTGCACAAATTAAATCTACGCTTAATTGTGTTACATAGAATACTGCGGGAATTAAGGCAATCTGTCCCAGTGAGATGTTGAAATCCGAATGAAACGCCAAAAAAAGCAATGGTGCAAAATTAGCTGCGATTGCCTGTGTGATAAATCCGAGATAACAGGCTCTTAATGTCCTTTTATAGTTCTTCATAGCACAACGCTCTCCTTTCAAACTACATCGAATGATATCATGCTTTTGTTTGGACAGCAATGGACTTTACCACGTTTTTATTGTATAATATCACAATACAAAGGAGGGTGGCATCATTGGCAGACACCAGCGAATTAAAAATCATTACAGATGAAACTCTCATGGAAAAAAGAACCCACGGGCAATCAGCGTTTCCGTTTCAATACTATCTGGAAGATATCTGGGACTTCGACTTCCATACAATCGGTTGGCATTGGCATCAGGAAATTGAATTTATATATGTGCAAAGCGGTGAAGTGCAATGTTATATCGGAAAAGATAATTTCTTGTTACCAGCAGGCAGCGGTTTATTTATCAACACGAAAATCATTCATCAATTAACAGCAAAACAAACCACATTGATTCCAAATATTGTTTTTTCCCCTTTGCTGTTGGCTTCAGAGGAGAGTTTGATATATCAGCAATATATTAAGCCAGTGCTTACTTCAGATATTGACTTTTTGGTTTTTGAGCCGTATACCCTGTGGCATAAAGAGATACTTTCTTTACTAAATCAGATATTTGAGACGCAGAAACAAGCAAATTTTAGGGAGCTGACAACCATGCGATTGTTGGCAACCATTTGGGAGTTGCTGTACGGAAATATGGAATCCATGTTTCTACAAAGACAAACCGTTAAAAGAAACAGCGATACGTCTCGCCTTCAAATGATGATGAGTTTTATTCATAGTCATTATGCCGACCAGATCCAGCTTGATGACATCGCAGATGTTGCCCATGTAAGTAAGAACACTTGTATGCAAATATTCAAGAATGGTATCCGTCAATCTCCTGTTTCTTATTTGATACAATACAGGCTGAAAAAAGCCGCAAAACTACTGGCAACCACGGAAATGAAGGTTATAACCATATCAGAACAATGCGGCTTTCACGATGCGCCTTATTTTTGCCGTAAATTTAAAGAGGTTTACGGGATTTCTCCTATTGAATACAGAAAAAACAACCTCTAAATTTACATATCGACAGCAAAACTTATCGCTCCCCAAATTATGCTTGTCATACTCATTCTGCGATACTGTTATGAATAAGCCATTTCATGCAAAACAATTTCTTCTGCCCGGTTATGGATGTTATTACATCGTTGTACCCATTCCATTTGACAGGTACGCTTTAATACCTCTGTCACGCCCTCGGCAGCTTTCATCTGTTCCATGATAGAAGAACAACTCGCCCGACTGCCCATAGAAGTAGTCCAGCGTCATTTGGTGTGGCCTCGGATTTTCAACTGTATGGGTGCGTTCATGTGGAAAACCTCCTTCCCGATTTCTACAAATGAAAAAGCTCACCTTCCATTTTTGAAAGTGAGCCATGTAAAGCCAAAATGGTAACAGTAAGTGTCGAGTTTCGTAGGTGAAAATTTTCACCTACCGTTTCACCTACAAAGAGCCGTTTTAGAGACAAAAAGATACCAAAAGTTACGTCAAAGTACACAAAAGCACTTTCATAGAATTATCAGATAGTCACAAGATTTCACAAGAAAAACGGGATTTCAAAATTAGCGACGTTCTCATAACCGCTTGGTCGCGGGTTCAAGTCCTGCCTGGCCCATACGAAAAAAGACACCCATCCGGGTGTCTTTTTTTGTATATTAGGGCAGGCGGGACTTGAACAGGGCGGCTCTGACAACGCAGTCGGCAGAGTAAGCAATCAGCCCAGTGCAACGACGACGACCGCTGCCAGCGGCAGAAACAGGGAGGAATTGTTGGGGCAGCGTTCTGATTTTTCAAAGCCCTGCCAAGGGGCTGTGGAAAAATCAGCAAACGCAACCCGTTGCTGTTGCTTAGCCCGCGGGTCCCAACCACTAGGAATGTCTACCAAGAAAGAGTTATTCCCCCTCCTCTGCGGGCAGCTGGTTCCACAGGCGGTAGTAGACGCCCTGCTTTTCCAGCAGCTGGGCGTGGGTGCCCTGTTCCACGATGCCCTCCTCGCCCAGCACAAGGATGCGGTCGTAGTCCTTGATGGTGGTCAGGCGGTGGGCGATGGTCAGGGTGGTGCGGCCGTGCGCCAGCTTTTCAAGGCTCTGCCCCACAAGGATCTCGCTCTCGTTGTCCAGTGCACTGGTGGCCTCGTCCAGAATGAGGATGGGCGGGTTCTTCAAAAACACCCGGGCAATGGCGATGCGCTGCTTCTGTCCGCCGGACAGCTTGACGCCGCGCTCGCCCACATAGGTGTCGTAGCCGTCCTTCAGCGCAAGGATGAACTTTTCCGCGCCCGCCAGCCGGGCGGCGGCTTCGATCTCCTGCCGGGTGGCACCGGGCTTGCCGTAGGCGATGTTCTGCGCCACCGTGCCGCTGAACAGGTACACGTCCTGCTGCACGATGCCGATATCCTGCCGCAGGCTCTTTAAGGTGACGCGGCGGATATCCTGTCCGTCAATGAGGATGCGGCCGCTGGTCACCTCGTAAAAGCGGGGGATCAGGTTGCACAGAGTGGTCTTGCCGCCGCCAGAGGCACCCACCAGCGCCAGACGCTCCCCGGCGCGGATGTCCAGACTGACGTCGTGCAGCACCTTATTGTGGTCGTCCGGGTACTCAAAGCACACCTTCTCGAACCGGATCTCGCCGGGGCCGGGCTGCAGAGGCACGGCGTCCGGGGCGTCCTTGATGGCCACCGGGGTGTCCATGATCTCGGCAAAGCGCTCGATGCCGGTCATGCCGCGCTGGAACTGCTCGGCAAACTCCACGATGCGGCGGATGGTGGCGATAAGGGTGGTGACGTAGAGCATATACGCCACCATGTCACCGGCGGTGATCTTACCGTACACCAGCGACAGGCCGCCTACCAGAATGACTACCAGATACATCAGGCCGTCAAACAGGCGGGTGGAGGTGTTGAAGGCACCCATGGCGTAGTAGCCAAGGGTCTTGATCTGCTCAAAGGCGCGGTTGCCCTTGGCGAACTTTTCCCGCTCCTCGTCCTCGGCGGCAAAGGCCTTGACCACGCCCTGTCCCAGCAGACTGTCCTCGATGGTGGAGTTCAGCTCGCCGATCTGGACGCGCTGCTGGCGAAACCTCGCCCGCAAACGTCCGTTCAGGTACACCGACACCACGCCCATCAGCGGCACACAGGCAAACACCGCCAGGGTCAGCGGGATGCTGGCGCGGCACAAAATGACAAAGGACGCCACGATCTTGATGCCCGCGATGAAAAACTCCTCCGGGCAGTGGTGGGCAAACTCGGTCACATCAAACAGGTCGTTGGTGATGCGCCCCATGATGGTGCCCACTTTAGTGTTGTTGTAGTAGGTGTGATCCAGCTGCAAAAGATGGTCAAAGGCATCCCGGCGCATATCCGTCTCGATATGCACGCCCATGATGTGGCCGATGCTGGACATATAGTAGCTGGCTGCGCCGTCGATGATGCGCAGCACAAAGTAGAGCGCCGCCAGCTTCAGCACGATGCCCGCCGTCAGGGTGATGCCCACCCCCATGGCAGAGTTGGTGATGATGCTCATGATCTTGGGCAGCACGATATCGCACAGGGTGGTCAGTGCTGCGCAGAACAGATCAAGGCACAGCACCATCTTATAGTTTGCCAGATAGGGCAGAAAACGCCGGATCAGCGCACCGCTGCTTGCGTGGTGCGCCCCGGGGTCGTTAGGCTTGGTTTTCGGCTTTTTAGACATGATACCTCCGTTATAAACCCTCTCCGTCTTTGCTTCGCAAATCCACCTCTCCCGAAAGGGAGAGGTTTTACGCAGCTGCCGATCAGCCCGCATAAGCTCCCCCTGAGAGGAAAGACTTCCCCCGGCCGGGGGAAGATGTCGCGCAGCGACAAAAGGGGGAATCTGGCGAGCGAAGCGAGACTGAGAGGGTTCGTTTTTACTTTTTACTGTAATCCCGCTCGCCGTAGATGGCGGTGCCGATGCGCACAAGGGTAGCGCCCTCGCGGATGGCGTTCTCGAAATCGCCGCTCATGCCCATGGAAAGGGTCTGCATCTCCACGTTGCGGTAGCCGCGCTCCCCCGCCCGGACGAACAGCTGATACACCTGCGCCAGATACCGGCGGTTCTGGGCATCGTCATCGTTCACGGGCGGGATGGCCATCAGACCCCTGACCCGGATATGCTCCTGTGCGGCGGCGGTGTCCAGCAGCGGCCAGAGCAGCTCCGGCGCAGCACCGGTCTTGCTCTCTTCCCCGCCGATGTTCACCTCCAGCAAAATGTCCTGCACGATGCCGGCCTTGGCGGCTTCCTTCTCGATGGCCAGCAGCAGATGCTCGCTGTCCACGCTCTGGATCAGGCTTGCCCGCCCCAGCACCTTTTTGATCTTGTTGGTCTGCAAGTGGCCGATAAAATGGCTGGGCTTGCCGCAGTAGGCGCCGGCATCGTAGTTTGCGCACAGTTCCTGCACATGGTTCTCGCCGAACACGTCAATGGGCAGGGCGGCACTGGCTGCAATGGTCTGCGCCGTGCGGGTCTTGCAGGCGGCGCACAGCTGCACCGCTGCCGGGTCGCGTCCGGCTTCCCGGGCGGCGGCTGCCATCTTTTCCCGGATCTCGGCCACCGCCTGCCGCATCTCTTCCAAATTCTTTTCTGCCATCTCGCTCAATCCTCCTCGGTATAGCGGGCGCGCTCGCCGCCGATCAGCTTCGGGCGGGTGTAGGCGCACAGAATGTTTGCTTCGCCAATTTTATTAAGGCTCAGCCGCACCGGCACCGCCACCCGCTTCAGGTGCATCCCGATCAGGGTGCCGCCGATATCCATGCCCGCGTTGGCGCGGATCTCCTCCACCGCCACCGGATCTTTGAAGTTTTTCCAGCAGGTAGTGGCCCAGCTGCCGCCCGCATGGGGACGCGGCACGACGCACACTTCCTCCCAGCCGTACTTTTCTGCGGCTTCCCGCTCAAGGATGATGGCGCGGTTCAGGTGCTCGCAGCACTGGGCTGCCAGCCAGACGCCTTTTTCTGCCAGCACCGGCGCAGCGCCCGCGTACAGCGCCCGGGCGGCTTCTATGCTGGAATCCTTGCCGATGTGACCGCCCACCATCTCACTGGAAGAGCAGCCCACCACGAGCACATCTCCCTTTTTCAGCTTTGCCGCAGCCACCAGCTCGGTCATGGCCTGCCGCGCTTCGGTCTCGATCTGTTTTGCAAATGCTTCGGTCATACAAAAACACCTCGCTTATCGGTTTGCAGCCAGCAGGCTGTTTGCCCCTGCCGCACCGAAATATACTTTACTTTCCACCGGACACACCGCCGCGCAGCTGTCCTGTGCAAGGCCGGTAAAGGTCTGTTCCCAAGCCCCGGTGGCAAGGCTTACCGCCTCGGCACAGGGGGCGTCTGCCGTGCGCCGGAACAGCCGCTCCTGTGTATTCTGCCCCGCCCGCAGGGCGATGCCCCGCAGCAGGGTGCTGTCCGCGTTCTTTTCCAGCCAGCTGCTGCGCGCCCAGCGGTAGCTGATGTACAGCGTGCCGTCCGTGTCCGCAGCCAGCGCACCGGGGTAGCCCGGCAGACCGGCAAAGGCGGCGGTGCAGCCCCGTCCCCCGGCGGTCAGCTCCCGGGCGGCGGCATCCACCGCCCAGATGCAGCGGCTGCCAAGGTCGGAGACATACAGGGTGCTGCCGTCCGGGCTGAGCGCCAGACCCGCAGCGCCTGCCACCCCGCCCAGCACCTTTTCCACCGTGCGGGCGGCGGGGTCGTACACATACACGCAGCCGGTAGCGGTGTGCGCCAGCAGCTCGGTGCGCAGGGCGCTTTCCAGCCCGTTCTCCGCACCTGCTGCCGCAGCCATCGCAAAGTACACCTTGCCCGCCGGGCTTACCTCCACGGCAGATACCGCCCCCAGCGGTGCACCGTCCAGCTGGGTGACCACCTGCTCCACCGCTGCGCCCCAGCTGTCGTGCTTGGCACGGCACAAGGTGCCCCCGGCGGCGGTCAGCTGGGTCAGCCACACATCCCCGGCGGCATCAAAGGCAAAGCCGGTCAGCTCGCCCTCCACGCTCAGGATGGCCGCAGCGTGCCCGCCATCGGTGCGCACAAGGTCGCTGGTGCGTTTTTTCAGCGCAGCACCGTTCCATGCGGCGGCATATAAAAGGCCGTCCTTTGCGCGGATGCAGTCCACGCCCTGATACTCCCCCAGTTCCAGCCGGGTCTTGCGGTCGGTGGAAACTGCCGTCTGCAGCGCGCCCGTCTCCTGCCGGAGGTCGGGGGCTTTATAGGTCTGCGGCGGGGTGTCGATGGGACGGAAGCCCAGCGCATACACCAGCGCCAGCAGAATGCCCACCCCGAACACGGTGCTAGCGGTGCGGAAGCGCTTGAGCATGGCATCCCGCTCGGCGGCCATCTGGGCGGCATACTCTGCCCGGCGGCGCGCCGCCATGGCGTTGGCGCGGTTGGCGCGGCGCATCCACCGGTCCACGAACAAAGCCACCCGCGGCCCCACCGTGAGGGACGCAATGGCCAGTATGAGCAAAAATTCGATCAGTCCGATTCGCATAAGCGCTTTTCCTTATCTCTGAAAAACCTGCGGACAGCGCACTGTCCTTTATCGCTAAAGTATAGCATTCCTGCGCAAAAAGGGCAAGCGGGGTGTACCTATCAAACAATAAAGCATCTGCAATATTCGCTTCTGAGTTTTCAGAGAAACAGCGAATTTTTATTGCAGATGCTCTTTTTTAGCGTGCTCGCCCTCTCCGTCTGCTCCCGTTGGTCGCATCCACACTCCCCCTTTTGTCGCTGTGCGACATCTTCCCCCGGAGCGGGGGAAGTCTTTCCTCAAAGGGAGAGGCCTTGGCAAAGAGATGAAGTTTGCGCGGACTGCCAAAGGCTCTCCCTTTGGGAGAGCTGGCAAATCCGAAGGATTTGACTGAGAGGGCGAGGACGCCGCCCTAGTGCAGCAGACTTTTATGCGCTATCTTGTCTCGATCGGGCGGGTGGTCTGCTCCCCGCTGCGGGTCACAAGGGAACCGGCGGGCACCTTGCCCCGGATGATGCAGCCCGCGCCGATAACGCAGTTGTCCCCGATGTCCGTGCCCTTGAGCAGCACCACGTCCGAGGCGATCCAGCAGCTGCGCCCCACGGTGATGCAGCCCGCTGCGCATTCCCGGCTGACCCCTTCCTCCCGGCTGAAGCGGTGGTTGTTGTCAAAGATCTTTACCCCGGGGCCGAAAAGGGTGTTCTCGCCGATATCGATCTTCCCAAGGCAGCTGATCACTGCGCCCTCGTTGAAGTAGACCCCGCTGCCGATGTTCAGCTGGCTGGAATAGCCGGTGGTGATGGACACCCGCCCATCGCTCTCCACCCGGTCGCCCAGCGTCACCCGGGAGCCGCTGTTCAGCCGCAGCCGGAGTTCCCTGTCCAGCAGGATGCAGCGACCGAATTGCAGCCTGCGGCAGCCGAACCACCGTTTCCATTGCAGGCGGCAGCGGTTATGCAGGCTGCGCCGCAGCTCCCGCAACTTGCGGGGCGAACACTGCCGCAGCCACATACACCAGCGCCCGACCCTTGTGCACTTAAAGCGCTTGCGCCAGCGGTTTGCCTTATCGCCGCTTTGCCAGCTGCCCTGATAGTAGTGGATGCCGAAGGTGCGCAGTGTCCGGTGCATCCGCTCGGTCACATAATCAAAGGGCGAAAAGCAGTCGGTGGGCAGCACCAGAAAGCCGTCCAGCTCCTGCTGCTCATTTTTCTGCTGTAAACCGGCCTTGGCAAACAGCGGGGTATCCCGCTGGGTGCAGGTGCGCAGATCCGGCTCGCCGGTCTCCTGCAGAAAGGACGCATTGTGGTAGGCCGCCAGCATTTTGCCGATCATCCCGCAGCCCGGCTCTGCACCCACGCCGGAGCCGGTGTTCACCAGCAGCGTGCGACCGTAGGGCGAAGGTGCGCTGTGCTCCATGCCGATAAAGCCCTTATGCTCCAGCAGCTCGTCCAGCGGACGCACCAGCTCCACGTCTGTGTCCAGATAGATGCCGCCGTACTCGTACAGCACCGCCAGCCGCACATAGTCCGACACAAAGGCATACCGCTTTGCCTCGTAGGCCTGCTGCGCATAGCGGTTTTGGCTGATATCAAAATTCTGCTCGTTCCATTCAATGATCTTGTAATCCGGGCAGTATTTCTTCCAGCTCTCTATACATTTTTGGCTCTCCGGGCTGATGGCCCCGCCGCCGAACCAGCAGTAGTGGATGATCTTGGGAATGCTCATGACCGCTCCTCCTCTTTCACCGCAAACACCCCGATCTCTACGACCTTATTTTACAAAAAGGCCCATTTTCTTGTCAAGTTTCCCAAGTGTATTTTGCCGCGCATTCCCGCAAAAAGATTGCCGCCCCACTGCCCTGTGTGGTATACTGGGTGCAGACGGTTTTGTTTTTCCAAACCATTCACTTAAAATTCACAGCTTTTTCCAATTCTCGCATTAAAATAGAGCTGTATACTGATATATGATAGGAGGAGTCCTGTTTTATGGCAAAGATCCTGATCGTTGACGATGAGCCCCGCATCCGGGAGCTGATCCACGAGCATCTGCAATATTCCGGTTACATCTGCGAGGAAGCCGGGGACGGCTCTGCGGCGTTGGCGCAGCTGTCCGGCGGCGGGTTTGATCTGGTGATCTTAGACCTGATGATGCCCTTTATGGACGGCATGACCTGCCTGCGGGAGATGCGCGCCCGCCACATCAACACCCCGGTCATCATCCTGACCGCCCGGGGCGAGGAATACGACAAGCTGGCCGGGCTGGAAAGCGGCGCAGACGACTATGTGGTAAAGCCCTTCTCCCCCCGGGAGCTGGTGGCGCGGGTGCGCGCGGTGCTGAACCGCACCATGCCCCGCCCCACCGAGGCCGCCGATACCATGACTTTTGGCGAGCTGACCATCGACACCGCCAGCCATACCGTGCGGGTGTCCGGTGAAGAAGTGGCTCTGACCCCCAAAGAGTTTGACCTGCTGGTATTTCTGGCTTCCAACAAGGGCATTGCCCTGAGCCGGGAAAAGATCCTGCAGAAGGTGTGGAACTACGACTACTTCGGCGAGGACCGCACCGTGGACACCCATGTAAAGATGCTGCGCGGCCATCTGGGCAAATGCCGCAGCTACATTGCTACGGTATGGGGCATCGGCTATAAGTTCGACCCCGATGCCGCCCGTTGACTGAAGGAGCGTGCGGTCCATGCGGCAAACCACCAAAGCACGGCATACCCTTGGCATCCGCGGGCAGCTGATGTGGTTTTTGTGCTTCATCTGCCTGTTTCTGCTGGGGTTGTTCTGGCTGCTGTCCACCCAGCTGCTGGAGCCTTTGTACACCAAACACATCGAGACCCAGCTTACCAATCAGGCCGACAGCATCGTGGAGCGGCTGGACGATGCCATTGCCGAGGGCAAGGTGCTGTCCAGCTGGTCCTTCGGGCAGCTGTCGGTCAACAGCGATTTTTTTGATAAGCTCACGCTGGAACTGTACACCAAGGGCACTTTGAACAGCTTCTGCGTGGATATCTCGGACACCACCCTGCACACTATTTATAAGATCGAGAACCAGTCCTTCTGCAACCTGCACGGCACCTATCTTTCGGATTCTGCCAACAATGATAAGATCATTGCCACCGCCCTTGCCATGCGGCGCAAGTGCCGCAGCATGGGCAGTTTTGTGCAGACGCTCAACCCGCCCCGGCTCTCCGGCTCGGCGCAGCTATTGGTAGGGCGCACCACGGCAGACGGCAGCTACACCGTGCTGGTGACCACCAGCCTTGTGCACGTTGCCGAGGCCGGCAACGTGCTCAGCACCCTGCTGCCGCTGGCGGCGGCGCTCATCTTCGGCTTTGCCATGTCGGCGGCGTGGCTGTTCAGCGAGTGGTTCACAAAGCCGCTGCGCCAGCTTTCCAGCGCGGCGCGGCAGATGGCGCTGGGCAACTACGCCGTGCAGGTGGACAACCGCCGCAACGACGAGCTGGGCGACCTTGCCCGGGACTTCAACCACATGGCCGAGGAGGTGCAGCACGCGGTGCAGATGCAGCGCGACCTGCTGGCCAACGTCTCCCACGACCTGCGCACCCCGCTGACCCTCATCAAGGGCTACGCCGAGACGGTGCGTGACCTGACCGGCGACGACAAAGCCCACCGGGACGAGCAGATGAACATCATCGTGGACGAAGCCGACCGCCTGACTGCGCTGGTGTCCAGCGTGATGGAGCTGAGCAAGGTGACCAGCGGCACTTATAAGTGCGAGCGGGTGCACTTTGACATGGGGCAGCTGTGCGATGAAGTAAGCGAGCGCTACGACGCCGTCTGCGCCCAGAACGGCTGGCAGCTGCAGCTGGAGCTGCCGGAAGAAGAGCTGCCGGTCTACGCTGACCCGGATATGATGCAGCGTGCACTGCACAATTTGCTGGGCAACGCCATGCACCATATCGGCAAGGACGGCATCTTTGTGCTGCGCGCCTTCCGCTGCACCGAGGGTGTGCGGGTAGAGGTGGAGGACCACGGCCCGGGCATTGCCGCCGCCGACCTGCCCTATATCTTTGACCGATACTACCGCTCCCGCTCGGACGCAGGCAAGCAGGGCACCGGTCTGGGGCTTTCCATCACCAAGGCCATCTTCCAGCAGCACAGTTTCCGCTTCGGCGTACAAAGCACCGTAGGCAAGGGCACCACCTTCTGGTTCGTCATGAGCGATCTGCCCTATGTGGACGACTTTGAGGGCAAGTGAACGCCCCTTTTGTGATACAGAAAAAGCACCGGCAGCTTCCCGATTGGAAAATCTGGGAAGCTGCCGGTGCTTTTATTATGTTCCGCTCTCTGCCGTATGGTAGATGCCAAAGGTGTTGTCCGGGGCGGGCATTTCCACCCGGGAGGCGCGGTCGTTCACTGCCCACATCATAGCGCCCATGGCACCCAGCACCACCAGAATGATGAGCCATTTTACTGCATTGGGTAATTTTTTCATTCCGTTATCCTTTCCGTAGTCTCCATACGGCACTTCTGCCGGGCAGCGCGCAGCAGCGCAGCGGCCTGGGCAGCCGAAAGCGCCTGCACCCACCCGGGGCGCTCCCCTGCGCCCGCGCCGGTGCTGCCTGCCTCGGCAAAGCCGGCCAGCGCCGTGTCGGTGCGGTCATTCCAGCCGGCAAAGCCTTCCGGCGCAATGTGCGCCCCAAGGCGGCAGTCCAGCACCGCCGTTTTGCCGGTAGGCCGCCACGGTCTGCCCAGATACACGCTGCCCGCCGGGCAGTCCGAGACAAAATCGCAGTCCCAGAACACAAAGCCCAGCCCATCTGCCGCACCGGAGGGCGCGGTGACCCAGCTGTGCGCAAGGCCGTTATCCACCGTGCGCAGGGTACAGTGCTCAAACAGGGCGTCTGCCCCGCCAAAGATAAAATCAATGTCCCCGGCGATCTCGCAGGCGTGGTAATACTGCGCACTTGCCCGGCGGGGTGCCAGCCCGCGCGGACCCAGAAAGCCGTCCTTCTCCCGCTCTTTCTCCGGCAGAGGGGCGCAGAACAAAGTATCCTGATTGCCCAGCAGCCGCACGCGGCTGAACGCCGCCCGGGCGCTGTCCACATAGGCAGCGACCGCCTGCCCGACCTTTGCGCCGGGGCCTGCGTCGTTCTCGATGGTCATATCCTCCACCCGCAGCTTTTCGCCGCTGAAAAAGGCGGTATAGCTGCGGAAGGTGTGGGTGGGCCGTCCGTCCGGGTGCGGCAGTTTGCCGCCGTCGTTCCATACCAGCCGGGTGGCATCCATGCCCGCGCCCGCAAGGGTGATATCCTTCTTCTCACAAACCAGCTTTTCCCGGTAAATACCCGGCGCGATGCGGATGACCGCAGGGCAGTCGTAGGGCACCGCCAGCACCGCCTCGGAAATGGTGGTAAACTGTCCGCTGCCGTCAGGTGCAACGTTGATGGTAAGCATAAGCCGCCTCCTGCGCCCGGCACTGCCGGGCTGAAAAATATGCTTCCAGTATACCCCTCCTTCCCGCAAATTGCAACGGAAGTTCTGTAAAGTCCAGCGGTAGCGCCTTCCTATTTATGGCTTCCCCCGGTCGGGGGAAGCTGTCACCGCAGGTGACTGATGAGGGCGCTGCTGCCGGAATCACCCCTCATCCGGCGCTACGCGCCACCTTCCCCCCAAGGGGTGAAGGCTCTCAGATGTCCGGTCAAGCCGTAAAAAACTCTTTTGTGTTATATGCCTGTCACCCACTCTTTTCCAGCCGGAGCACGGCGGCGGTGATATCATCCGGGCGTCCGGTCTTTTGGGCGCGGATGCGGGCGGTCTCCACCAGCGTTTCGGCAAGCTTTTCCGGCGCGTCCCCTGCCGCCGCCGAAAGCTCCACCTGCTTTGCCACCCAGCCTGCACCGTCCACCAGCAAGCCGTCCGATACCAGCACCGCGTAGTCCCCGGCGGTCAGGTGCACCACCCGGCTCTGCCCGTTCACCCCGCCCAGCACCCCCATGGGCAGGGTGGCTTCGCCCACAGCCCGCACCCGCCCGCCATGCACCAGAAACCCCGGGGCGGCCCCGGCCTTGAACAGCCGCGCCGTGCCGGTGTATAAGTCCACGCTGATCAGGTCCAGCGTTGCGCCGCTCTCGTCCTCGCTTTTCAGCGCCAGTGCCACGTTCACCAGACGCGCCGCCAGCTCGGCGGTAAAGCCCGCCTTGAGCAGCCGGGCGGTCAGCTCTGCCGCCAGATTGCCGTCCACCGCCGCCGGGCGTCCGGTGCCCATGCCGTCACATAAGATCATCTGCGCCGCCGTAGGGCTGCAGAATTGCTGCACTGCATCGCCGGATACTTCGCCCCGGGCGGCTGCGCTTGCCGCCCCGAACACCGCCCGCAGCGCCGGTCTTTCGCTGAACAGCAGGGTGGTCATGCCCTTGCAGGAAAGCACCTGCGGCACTTCCAGCGTGCGGCGGCAGATATGCCCCACCTCCCCCGCCAGCGCCGCCAGCTCCTGCGGGGTGAACCGGGTGCGCGGCAGCGTGACGGCGGCATGGGTGCGCCCAAGGTCATCCAGCGTAACGGCGCACTCCTGCGGCGGCGCACCCAGCCCGGTAAAGAACTCTGCCACCCGGCTGGATTTATAGGGCTCAGGGTCGCCGGGGCGTCCCAGCTGCTCGCTGAGCACCCCAAGCGCTTCGGCTACGGCGCTGTACTGCTCGGTCAGGGCGGTGCGCATGGCTTCGGAATGGATGCGCGCTTCCTTGCGGCTGCGGTACAGCGCAAAGCTGCGCCCCGCCGCCGCGCACAGCGCCGCCGGGTGGATGCAGCGGGACAATTGCCCGGGCAATTGCGCCGCTTCCACGCTGCCATTCTGTTCCAGCAGCGGGCGCAGCGCCTCCATGCCCGCCATGGTGGCGGTGTATTCCTGTTTCCAGCAGGTCTCCCGCCGCCCGCAGTTAAAACAAAGGGTATCATGTACATTATCTATAACCCAGCGGAAACCTTCCCGCCGCCGGGGCAGGCCCTCGTAGACCGCGTTCACCGTCTCCGCCAGGGAGGAAAGGCTCTGCGCCACGGCTTCCAGCCGGGTGGACGCCGCCGCACTGCGGGCGGGCGCGGGGGCGCTTTCCCCGCTCTGTGAGGTGTCTGCCGCCGGGGCAAGCCAGCCGCCGGGCAGCAGACAGACCACCGCCATGCCGCCGCAGGCGCTGAACAGCAGCCCGAAGGCGTTTCCGGGCGGCTGCACGCAGAGCACCCCGGACACGCACCCGCCCGCGTAGGCGGCAAGGGTCTCCACCCGCCGTCCGGGTGCCAGCACCGCCGCCGCTGCCGTGGCACAGCCAAGCCCCGCTGCTGCCGGGGCAAGGGCAGGGTCTGCAGCGCAGAGGGCTGCGCCCAGTACTGCACTGCCGCTCAGGGCGGCAAGCTTCTGCGCCCGGCAGCACAGCGCCAGTTCTGCGGCGGCACACGCCAGCACCCCGGGCGAGAACCACCCCCACCGCACACTGCCCAGCGCCGCCGCCACGGCTGCGCCCACCAGCAGCGTACCCATGCCCGGGCGCTCCGGAGCAAATTTGCGCAGCCCGAAGCCGATGCCCGCTGCAAGCAGGGCGTCCGCCGCGCTGTACAGCAAAAGGTCTGCCCCGCCGCTGCTGCCCAGCGCAAAACACAGCGCCATGCCGGTCAGGGTGCCGCAGCCCGCCAGCGCGGCGGGCACAAACCTTTGCGGCAGCAGCCAGCGGGCTGCCACAGCAGCGCCCAGCGCACACAGCTGACACAGGCTGCGCAGCGAAAGCGCCCCCAACCCGTGGAGCAGCAGCCCCAGCGCCGCCCCTGCCGCGCAGGGGGCAAAGCAGTCCTCTGCCAGACCAAGGGTCAGCCCCAGCCCAAAGGGCATCAGCGCCCCGTACAGCACCGCCCAGCCGCCGGCAAAGCCGATGCCCACTGCTGCCAGCCGCCGCGCCGCCGGGCGCAGCATCGCCCGTGCCGCCAAGGGCGAAGGCTGCAGGCACCGCCCGTCCGAAGATAAAACACCCATCCGCTCTGTCATAAAAAATCCCCCGCTTTCCGGCGGGGAGTTTTGTTCTGTTCCCCGCACTGTCTGCATATACTGTAACGCGGGGCAGCGGCAGTTTTTGGCGCGGTGCATAGAACCGCCCCAAACCCGCCCAAAGACGCAAAAAAGCCCTGTGGCCGTCATTTTGCCGCAGGGCTTTGGGGGTATTTTCAATTGTTCAGCAGAAATAGCGGATCTCGCCAAAAAAGGCTGTCCACTTTTCGATCACTTCACCGCTGCGCGCTTCAATAACTGCCATAATGTTGCGCAGCACCCGGGGCGGGATCTGAGAGTTATTATTGCACAGATAGCAGCCGCCCGCCTTGGTGATCCAGATCTTGGTGGCGTTGCTGTTGGGCGCTCCCTGCGCAACGTGCACATGGATCGGTTCCAGCGGTTCGTTCTCATTGGCCCAGAAATAGACCCAGTAAGAGCCAACCTTAAAAACCTGCGGCATTTTCCACGCCTCCTTCTTGGGAGAACTGCAAAATCAGATGCGCGGTGGACTCCACGATCTTCTGATACCGCGCGATCTCCTCCGGCGTGAAGCCGTGTACCTCCTGCCAGTCATAGCCCGGCAGCCAGCACACTGCTGAGTGGAAACAATCTTCTGCATCCGGTTTTTCAAGGTACACCTTCACCCGGCCATCGGGCTTCATCTCGGAATGCACAATCTCGGTATCGTCATCCAATGTCATAAACGGGTACATCATAGGTTCCACCTCCCAGATCACTGTACTTATATTACTCAGCCGTTCAGCTTTGCAAGGGCATCCTGCACGCGCTGCAGGGTCTTTTCGCGGCCCATCATGCAGGCAAGGTCGGTGCCGCCGCCGGGGGTGCGCTGCTTGCCGGAAAGGGCAATGCCCAGCGGGTAGAGCAGCCAGCCGTTCTTTTTACCCAGCTGTTCGGCCTTGGCCTTGCAGGCATCGAACACGGCATCGCGGTTTGCAAAATCCAGTGCCTCGTCGCTCAGCACCGGCAGCAGGGCTTCCAGTGCTTCCTTGGCCGTTTCCGGGGTGGTCTTCTGCTTTTTGTTGGCGTACAGGCTCACGTCGTACTCCGGCATGGCGTCAAAGAAATCCAGCTGCTCGGGGATCTCGCCCAGCACCTCGCACCGGGGCTGCAGGTTTGCGCACAGCAGCTTTTTGTCGATGGGGCTGTGCACGGCGCTGTCGATCCACGGCTCGGCTTTTTTCTGGAACTCCTCGGGGCTGAGGCGGCGGATATACTCCGCATTGATGGCGCGCAGCTTGAGGGGGTCGAAGATGGCGGGGGACTTGGAGATGCCCTCCGGCGACCAGATCTTGACCAGCTCCGGCAGGGAGAAGATCTCCTGCTCGGCGTACTCGCCGCGGGGGCTCCAGCCCAGCAGGCAGATGTAGTTCAGCACCGCTTCGGTCAGGTAGCCCTTTGCCACCAGGTCCTGATAGCTGGCATCGCCGTTGCGCTTGGACAGCTTATTCTGGGCGTCCTTCATCACCGGCGGGCAGTGGATATAGGTGGGGATGTCCCAGCCAAAGGCCTGATACAGCAGGTTATACTTGGGGGTGGAGGACAGATACTCGCTGCCGCGGATGACGTGGGTGATGCCCATCAGGTGGTCGTCCACAACGTTCGCAAAGTTGTAGGTGGGCATTCCGTCGGTCTTGATGAGGATCTGGTCGTCCATCTCGCTGTTGTTCACCTCGATGTGGCCGTACACCACATCGTCAAAGCCGGTCACGCCCTCGCGGGGGATCTTCTGGCGGATGACGTAGGGCTGGCCGGCGGCAAGGCGCTTTTCCACTTCCTCCTTGGGCAGCTCGCGGCAGCAGCCGTCGTAGTGGGTCATCTCACCGGCAGCGCGCTGCTCGGCGTGCAGAGCCTCCAGCCGCTCCTCGGTGCAGAAGCAGTAATAGGCCTTGCCCTCTGCCACCAGCTGCTCGGCGTACTGCTTGAACATGCCCATGCGCTCGCTCTGCACATAGGGGCCCACGGGGCCGCCGATATCCGGGCCCTCGTCCCACAAAAGGCCGGTCTCCCGCAGGGTGTTGTAGATGACATCCACAGCGCCCTCCACATAGCGGCCCTGATCGGTATCCTCGATGCGCAGGATGAAGGTGCCATCCTCGTGCTTGGCCATCAGGTAGGTGTACAGGGCGGTACGCAGGTTGCCAACGTGCATATAACCCGTAGGCGAGGGTGCAAAACGGGTGCGGACTTTATTGCTCGGCATAGAAAAACGCTCCTTTATTCTCATGCAAAAAATTTGCGGATAGCTATGTTTTATTGTACTTATTCTGCGCAGTTTTGTCAATGCGGGATAATATCATGCACCCATGCAAAAGGGGCTGCTGCATCAAATGCTGTGCAGCAGCCCCTTTGCGTAATATTACTCTCCGTCCTTCGGGTCATCCAGATGCTCGCGCCGTTTGCGTGTCAATGCGGCACACAGTTGCAGCAATGCAAAGCACAGGATGCCGGTAAAAACACCGGCAAAAACAGCACCGATCCAGTATCCATAGGAAAAACCGCAGATCAGCGTAACCGCCACCGCAGCCACCAGAGACAACACGGCATTGGCCGGGGGCGTATCCGAAAGGTGGCGATCCCACAGACCATTGCGCAGACACGCGACAACCATATAAATGCAGCCGATCATGAATACGACCCACTCTCCGGCAGCCTTGTCCGCAGCCCCGAACACCGTCTGCACGATCCACGCCGCCAGAAGGCTGCCCCACAGCAGCCAGAAGCCATGGCTTTCAATTTTGCGCAGGGTCTGCTCCTGCATCTCGTCCAACTGGTTTTTCTTGCTATACAGTGAAAATTTCATAGTTCATTCCTCCCAGAACAGTTCATCCAATGTCTTATCCAGAATTTTACAGATACTGCGGCAAAGGTTGATGGTGGGGTTGTACTCCCCTTTTTCAATGGCGTTGATGGTCTGGCGCGAAACCCCTGCCGCTTCGGCAAGCGCGCCTTGCGTCATGTCCTTTTCCGCACGGGCGGCCTTTAATTTCAGGTTCTTCGGCATTGATATGCTCCTTTCCTGCCGGATCGGCATTTGTTTTATCCTCTGGACATATAGTATCATTTACCATTCTAAATGTCAAGTATATATTACAAAAAGTTTTTATGAGCAGACAAAAAACACCCCGGCTGTTTCCAGCCGGGGTGCTTTGCGGTTATGATTATTTCAGCACGACTTCGCCGTTTTCATCGGCATCCACCACAAGGGTGCCGCCGGATGCCAGCGTGCCGTCGATCAGGCGCTCGGCGGCGGGGTCCTCCACTGCCTTGCGGATGGTGCGGCGCAAATCGCGTGCGCCGAAGCGCCCGCCCTGGCTCTTCTGCACCAGTGCCTTGAGCGCTGCCGGGGTGTAGCTGTAAGCGATGCCCTTGGCTTCCATGCCGGGCTTGTACTCGTCCAGCATCAGGGCGGCAATGCCCTGCAGGGTCTCCTCGGTCAGGGGCTTGAAGGCGATCACCTCATCCACACGGCCAAGGAACTCCGGGCGCAGGAACTGTGCCAGTGCCTTGCGGGTCTTTTCCTCGCTGCGCTGCGCCTCGCTCTTGTTGAAGCCAAGGCTGCCCGCGCTCTGGTCGCTGCTGCCGGCGTTAGAGGTCATGCAAATGACCGTGTTGGAAAAATCCACCGTGCGTCCCTGCGCATCGTTGATCTTGCCCTCGTCCAGGATCTGCAGCAGGATGTTCATCACATCCGGGTGTGCCTTTTCGATCTCGTCAAACAGCACCACGCTGTACGGGCGGCGGCGCACCTTCTCGGTGAGCTGACCGGCTTCCTCGTAGCCCACATAGCCCGGAGGCGAACCGATCATACGGGACACCGCGTATTTTTCCATGTACTCGCTCATGTCCAGACGGATGAGCGGGTCGGGGCCGTCGAACAACTGTTCTGCCAGCTGCTTGACCAGTTCGGTCTTGCCCACGCCGGTGGGGCCCACAAAGATGAAGCTTGCGGGACGGCGGCGGCCGGAAAGGTCGGCGCGGCTGCGCTTGATGGCCTGCGCCACCAGATGCACGGCTTCGTCCTGACCGATGACCTTCTGCTTGAGGGCGTTTTCCAGCCCAGCCAGCTTGACGAACTCGGTCTCCCGAATTTTTACCGCCGGGATGCCCGTCCACAGCTCGATGACCTTGGCCACATCGTCCATGGTCACCTGAATTTCACTGGCAGCAGCCTGCTTGGCGGGCAGCTCGGATTCCAGCTTGGCGATGCGGGTCTTGCGCTCGGCTACGCGCTCGTAGTCGATGGCTTCGTTCACATCCGCGCTTTCCATCTCGGCTTCTTCCTGCTTCAGGGCGTCCAGCTCCTTCTGCATCCCCAGATACTCGGAGATGACCGGGTGCGCCAGATTGCAGCAGGCACAGGCTTCGTCCAGCAGGTCGATGGCCTTATCCGGCAAAAAGCGATCGGTGATGTACCGCTCGCTCAGGGTGACCACTGCCGAAAGCACCTCGGCAGGCACCTGTACATGGTGGTGCTGCTCGTAGTAGCGCTTGATGCCGTTCATCACGGCAAGGGTGTCAGCCACGCTGGGCTCCTCCACCCGCACGGGCTGAAAACGGCGCTCCAGCGCCTGATCTTTTTCGATGTACTTGCGGTACTCGGTAAAGGTGGTGGCACCGATGACCTGAATTTCGCCGCGGGAGAGGGCGGGCTTTAAGATGTTGCCCGCGTTCATGGCGCCCTCGCTCTCACCGGCAGAGGTGATGGTGTGGATCTCGTCGATGAACAGGATGACATTGCCTGCGGCCTTTACCTCGCTCAGCAGGCCCTTGACCCGCTGCTCGAACTGGCCGCGGAACTGGGTGCCCGCCACAAGGCTGGTGAGGTCCAGCAGAAAAATTTCCTTATCCCGCAGACCGATGGGCACCTGCCCCTTGGCAATGCGCTCGGCAATGCCCTCGGCGATGGCGGTCTTGCCCACACCGGCTTCACCGATGAGGCATGGGTTATTCTTCTGGCGGCGGCTCAGGATCTGGATGGTACGGTAAATTTCGCGGTCGCGGCCGATGATATCATCCAGCTTGCCCTCCCGCGCCTTGCGGGTCAGGTTTTCGCAGTAGGTATCCAAAAACTTGCGCTTGGGCGGCTTTTTGCCGTTTTTGCGGTCGGCCTTTTTTTCGCCGTCCTGCTTCTCCGTGCCGGTAAAGCCCAGCGGGAAGGTGGCATTGCTGCCGGGTACAAGATCCTCGTCCATGTTCTCCGCATCGGCATCCTCGCCGTTGCCGGACATATTCATCAGCATGGAAAGAGGGTTGGAGTCGCCCAGCTCCTCCATCATGCTTTCCATGCGGTTTTCCATGTTATCCAGATCCTGCTCCGACATCCCGAATTGTTTCATCAGATCGTCCACAGGTTTGATGTGCAGTTCCCGGGCACAGTGCAGACAGTACCCCTCCTGCTTCATCTGACCATTCTCCATCCGCTGGATAAAGATGATCGCCGGACGCTTCTGGCATCGAATACAGACCATAGTTCCTCCTTGTCGCCCCTGTTACAAAAAGGGGTTGAACATATTAAACGCTTTATAGTAAAGACTGCTGTGCATCACAGTGTCGTTGAGCACATTTAAGTTGCCGCCGGTGATGACCACAAGCCCCCACACCACGCACAGCACGAGGTATAAGTCCAGCATGGCGGTCATGCCGCCGGTCAGCCAGCCAAGGCCGCGGTTCACCGTTCCGATGACCGGCAGCTTATTCACCAGCCCCAGCACGGTGACCAGCATACTGACCAGCAGCCGCAGCACCGCGTAGAACACAAAGAACAGCACCAGCATGATCACCGGGGTGAGCAGCGGCTGCAATACTTTTTCCACGATGGTATCGGCCAGCACCACGGCGTTGTCTGCCAGCACGGCGTTGATGCTGCGCTCGCAGGCCGCCACGATGGAGGCACGGAAGCTTTCCGGCAGAAAGCCCGCGTACTGCTGGGCAATGCCGGAAAGGTTCACCACGCCGTCCTCCGAAAGGTGGGCGGCGATCTGGGTACGGAAGCCCCCGGCCAGCAGATTTTCGAACACCCAGCCCGCACAGGCGGCAGAACACTGCCGTGCGCCCAGCAGGCTGATAAGGTTGCCGGACAGCTGCACGATGGACGCCAGAAAGCCCTTGCGGGCGTAGCGCACCATCAGCACCAGCCATACCACCGTACATAGGATATCAAAAAGAAATGACGGATTCTTGAACATATCTTGTTTTCCCTGTTATAAAGATCACTTTCCCCGCAAAAATACTGGTTTTTCCCCCGGTCACTGGGCGCTGGAAGCCGTTTGCTCCGGCGGGGTGATCTGCTGCACCGTGTTGCCGCACAGCACCAGCAGCTGCTTGCCCGCGATGAGCGCCTGCGGACGGACGGAAAGCGTCTGTCCCCACTGGTACACCCCATCTGCGGCAAAGCATTCCACACCGCTGTCGGTGAGCAGATAAAAGTTTTGACCCCGGCGCAGGATCTGGTTTGCCGCCGGCACATTGCCGCTGTACTGCACGTTCAGGTCCTTGTCCAGCAGCACGGCGGTGCACACCTGCCCGTTTTCCAGCAGCAGGGCGGCGTTTGCGCCGTCCTGCGAAACGCTGACAAGGCTGCCGCCGCCAAGGTCAAAGCACCCCCGCTCGCCGCCGTCCGCACCGTACACCACGGCGCAGTTCTCATACACAGCCAGCACGGTGTCGTTGTTCAGCCAGCCCAGCCACTGGGGCACGCTATCCCCGCTGCTCAGCTGCACCGGGTCGCCCTGCGCAAGGCTGAGCACAAAAAGATTCGCCTGTAACTGCCCCGCACTGGAGGTGACCGCCGCCACCGCCAGACGGCGGCTGTCGGCGGCAAAGGCCATCCGCACCGGGGTGCCCTGCGTGCCGGTCATATCCCAGTGCAGCTGCTCGCTCATAGTGGGGGTATACACGGTCAGCCGGGCGGTGCTGTCGGCGGAATCGGTGGCTACTGCCAACGTGCCGGTGTCCGACATGGCGCACAGATAGATGCTGTTTTCCAGCGTTTTGCTGTACAGGTTCTGGGTGCGGCTTTCCACCCGCAGCTCGTTGCCGGAGCGGTTGTACAGCACAAAGCGGGTCTTGCCCGCCGCCAGCGCCGGGCGTGCATAGCCGCTCTGGATGCTGGCAAGGCGGGTGCCGCCAAGGCTGTACACCACACAGGCATCCTCGTCCATGGTCACAAAGCTGCCGGACATGGGCTGCACGGCGGTCTGCTCGCCAAGGCCGGTCTGCTGCGGCCAGCCCACCGCCGGGGACAGGGCGATGTGCACTGTATCCACCATGTCCTTTACCCGGGCGATGGATGCACCCACCGCGCCGGTGGCAAACAGGGTGACCAGTATAAGCGCCGCCAGAAGAATGGCGGTGCGGCGCAGACGGCGGCGGCGCACCCGCTGGCGCGCTGCCTCCAGATATTCCACCCGCCCGGCGGAAAGCGGTTCTCCGTCCGGGTTGCTGCCGCCGCGATGAAGCTTTTTCATGGCTGCTCCTCCTTTTCCGGGTAATCCACACACTTTAAAAACAAGCCCTTTGCGGGCAGGGTGGGGCCCGCCCGGCTGCGGTCCCGGCTTGCCAGAATGGCGGGGATGTCTGCCGCGCGCATCCGTCCCGCGCCCACCTCGCATAAAGTGCCCACCAGAATGCGCACCATGTTGTACAGGTAGCCGTCGGCGGTCACCTCGATGTCCACCTCGTCCCCGCGCCGGGTGACATGGCAGTCCGTGATGGTGCGCACGGTGTCCCCATGGGCGGCGGCGGAACTGCCCGCCGCGCACAGCGCCAGAAAATCGTGGGTACCCACGAACTGCTGCGCCGCCGCCTGCATGGCGGCTTCGTCCAGCCGCCGGGGCACGCGGGTGTAGTAGGCGGCATCAAAGGGCGAGTCGATGGGGTGATTATGGATGCGGTACAGATAGGTCTTGGTATGGGCGGCGTACCGGGCGTGGAAGTCCTCCGGCACGGTCTGCGCCGCCAGCACCCGGATATCCGGCGGCAGATGCTGGTTGAGCGCCAGCGGCAGCTTTTGGGGCGGGATACGGGTATCGGCATGGAAGTTCAGCCGGAAACCCAGCGCGTGCACCCCGGCATCGGTGCGGCTGCAGCCCTTGATATCGGGGCGGCTGCCCAGCACCGCTTCCAGTGCATCCTGAAAGGTAGCCGCCACGCTGCGCCCGTTGGGCTGCACCTGAAAGCCGCAGTAATTTGTGCCGTCGTAGGCAAGGGTAAGTAAGAAGTTCATAGTTCTGATTTAAAATGGCCTCCGCTTCGCTGCGGCCATATTCAGCGGAAAAACGTTTTTTATTTCGTGTCTGTCGCGGTCTGCGGACCGCGACAGACACACTTTCACCGGAGGGGCCGCAGCGGGAAGCGGCATTTTCTCCCATCAGAGAAGTTCCGTACCAAAAGCTCCCCCTTTCGGGGGAGCTGTCAAGGCCATCAGGCCTTGACTGAGAGGGTTCTCCTCTTTTAATAATTCGGGAACACCAGCCGGGAGGCAAGGATGACGGCAAAGCAGGCGATGCAGACCGCAAGGTCGATATAATCCTGCTTTTCGCAGCGCAGCACCTTCAGGCGGGTGCGGCCCGTGCCGCCGCGGTAGCAGCGGCACTCCATCGCCATGGCCAGCTCGTCTGCGCGGCGGAAGGCCGAGATGAACAGCGGGATGAGCACCGGCACCAGCGCCTTGACCCGGTCGGTCATTTTGCCGGTGTCCAGCTGTGCGCCGCGCGCCTTCTGCGCGTTCATGATCTTATCCGTCTCCTCGATGAGGGTGGGGATAAAGCGCAGGGCGATGCTCATCATCATGGCAAGCTCGTGCACCGGGAAGTGCAGCTTGCCCAAGGGCTTGAGCAGCTGCTCAATGGCATCGGTCAGCACGATGGGGCTGGTGGTGTAGGTAAGCAGGCTGGTGCCCGCGATCAGCGCCATCACGCGCACCGCCATCAGCACCGCGTAGCGCACGCCCTCGGCGTAGATGGTCAAGAACCAGAAATGCACCAGCGGGTCGCCCTCGCCGGAGACAAAGAAGAGGTTCAGCACCGCCGTGAACAGCACGATGGGCAGAATGGGCTTCAGGCTTTTGCCGATCATCTTGACCGGAATTTTTGCCACCTTGTACATGACCCCCAAAAAGAGGATGGACAAAGTAAGCCCCAAGGGGTTGGAAGCTGCAAACAGCAGCACGATATAAGCGACCGTCAGCACAAGCTTCAGTCTGGGGTCGAACCGGTGCACCAGACTGTTGCCCGGGAAGTGCTGACCGATGGTGATATCTCGCAGCATCAGACAGCACCCCCTTTCCGGGCAGCGCTGCGGGGCAGCACAAGGCTTTCCCCGGCATCGCGGCGGCGCTTTGCTTCCAGCAGGGTCTTGACCGCGTAGGGAATGGTGTACACGTCCGCCGGGACGTCCACCCCCATCTCCCGCAGCTTGAGGAAGATCTTGGTCACCTGCGGCACCGACAGCCCCAGCTCCAGCAGCTCCGGGGCGCGGGCAAAGATCTTTTCCACCGTGTCGTACATGGCAATTTTTTTGTTGCTCATCACCAGCACGCGGTTGGCGTACTTGGCGATATCCTCCATGCTGTGGGACACCAGCAGCACGGTGGTGCCGGTCTTTTTGTGGTACTCCTTCACCTCGGAAAGGATATCGTCCCGTCCCTCCGGGTCAAGCCCGGCGGCGGGCTCGTCCAGCACAAGGATGCGGGGCTTCATGGCCATCACACCGGCCACCGCCACCCGGCGCTTCTGACCGCCGGACAGCTCAAAGGGGCTGCGCTCCAAAAGTGCCGGGTCCAAGCCTACAAAGTCTGCGGCTTCGTGGACGCGGCGGTCTACCTCGGCCTCGTCCAAGCCCATGTTCTTGGGGCCAAAGGCGATGTCCTTGTAGCAGGTCTCCTCAAACAGCTGGTATTCCGGGTACTGGAACACAAGGCCGGTGAGGAAGCGGAAATCCCGGATCTTTTCCGGGTCTGCCCACAGGTCGCGGCCGTCAATGAAAATTTTGCCGCTGGTGGGCTTGTTCAGGCCGTTCATGTGAGTGATGAGGGTGCTTTTGCCGGAGCCGGTCGCTCCGATAATTCCCACAAAATCGCCCTCTTCTACGGTAAAGCTCACGTCGTCCAGCGCGGTCACTGCGGTGGGCAGGCCGGGGTTATAGACGTAGCTCAGATGTTCTACCTTAATGATATCTGCCATTTCGTCCGCCCCCCTTACTGCAGCAGCTCATACAGCGCCTGTGCACAGGCACCGGTGTCGATGATGCCCTCCGGCATCGGGATGCCGGCCTTCACCAGCTCGTCCCGCAGCTCAGCGGCCTGCGGCACGTCCAAATGCAGACTGCGCACCTTTTCGGTCTGGCTGAACACCTCTTTCGGGGTGCCCTCCATCACTACATGGCCCTTGCTCATCACCAGCACACGGTCAGCCTGTGCGGCTTCTTCCATATAGTGGGTGATGGACACCACCGTGATGCCCATATTCTTGTTCAGGTAGTGGATGGTCTGCATCACCTGCTCGCGGCCGCGCGGGTCCAGCATAGCTGTGGCTTCGTCCAGGATCAGGCAGTCCGGGCGCATGGCGACCACACCGGCGATGGCCACGCGCTGCTTCTGACCGCCGGAAAGGTTGTGGGGTGCGCGCTCGCGGTATTCGTAGATGCCAGCCATCTTCATGGAATCGTCCACCCGGCGGCGCATCTCGTCCTGCGGCACGCCGAGGTTTTCCAGCGCAAAGGCCACGTCCTCTTCCACCACGGTGGCCACGATCTGGTTGTCCGGGTTCTGGAACACCATGCCCACGGTCTGGCGGATATCGTAGAGCTTGTCCTCGTCTGCGGTATCCATGCCCTCCACATACACCTTGCCGCTCTCGGGCAGCAGAATGGCGTTGAAGTGCTTGGCCAGCGTAGATTTACCGCAGCCGTTTGCACCCAGCACCGCCACGAACTCCCCGCGCTTTACCTGCGCAGATACGCCGTCCAGCGCGTAGACCGGCTGCTCGGCATCGTAGCGGAACTTCAAATTTTCAGCAGTTAAAATCGTTTCACTCATGCTTTGTTTCTCTTTCTGGTGGTGCGCCCCTCCGAAAGGGGCTGTACCCCATTCTTGAATTTTTTGCTTTTCAGGATGGCTGCCTTAGGGCGACCCCTCCCGTGAAAATGCGTTTGGAGCACGCCGCAGCGTGCGACAAACGCGAAATTAAAAATCTATTTTCCGCTGAATATGGCCAAAGCAAAGCGGAGGCCATTTCAATCGTCTCGGCTTCTTTTTATTCTTCCCAAATGGCGGTGGCGCCGCAGGGCACCACGCCGCCGGTGGCAGACACCGGCAGCCCGATCTCATCGCAGCTGGTTTTGCCGCCAAAGCGGGGCACCAGCGTGGTCTTGAGCATATACTCCATGACCGCCGGGGACAGGCCGGTGGTGTAGCTGTTGACCGCAAAGAACAGCGGGGTATCGCTGAGCACCTCTTCGCACTGGCTGATCAGGTCGTAGATGCAGTCCTCCAGCTTCCAGATCTCGCCGCCGGGGCCGCGCCCGTAGCTGGGCGGGTCCATGATGATGCCGTCGTAGGTGTTGCCCCGGCGCTTTTCCCGCGCCACGAACTTGGCGCAGTCGTCCACCAGCCAGCGGATGGGCTTATCGGTCAGGCTGCTTGCCACGGCGTTGTCCTTGCCCCATGCCACGATGCCCTTGGAGGCATCCACATGGCAGACGGTGGCACCGGCAGCGGCGCAGGCCAGCGTAGCGCCGCCGGTGTAGCCGAAGAGGTTCAGCACCTTCACCGGGCGGTTCGCGGCGCGGATCTTCTGCTGGTACCACGCCCAGTTGACCGCCTGCTCCGGGAACACGCCGGTGTGCTTGAAGCCGGTGGGGCTGACAATGAGGGTGAGCTTATCCTCCCCTTCGCCGCAGCTGATCTTCCACTTTTCCGGCAGACGGCGGCGGTACTCCCACTCGCCGCCACCCTGATTGGAGCGGTGGTAGATGGCATCTGCCTTTGCCCACAGGGGGCTTTGCTTGGGGGTCTTCCACACCACCTGCGGGTCGGGGCGGATGAGCAAAGTTTCTCCCCAGCGTTCCAGCCGGTTGCCGTCGGTGGCATCCAGCAGTTCGTAGTCTTTCCAAGTATCTGCAGGGCGCATAGCGTCCTCCTTCCGTTTAATTCCTTTATATGATAGGTCAGAACAGGCTCTGCTGGCCGTTTTCCTCGGCGCTGCCGGTCTCCGGGGCTTTCATGCCCAGATGCTCGTAGGCAAGGCGGGTGGCGCAGCGTCCGCGGGGGGTGCGGGTCAAAAAGCCCATCTGCATCAGATACGGCTCACACAGATCCTCCAGCGTAACCGCCTCCTCGCCCAGCGCGGCGGCCAGCGTCTCCAGACCCACCGGCCCGCCGTTGTACATCTCGATGATGGCGCGCAGCAGGCTGCGGTCCAGCTCGTCCAGACCCAGCGCGTCCACGTCCATCCGCTTGAGCCCCAGCAGCGCCACATCCTGATCGATGATGCCGTCGCCCAGCACGGTGGCAAAGTCGCGGATGCGCTTCAAAAAGCGGTTTGCCACGCGGGGGGTGCCACGGCTGCACTTTGCCAGCTCGTAAGCGCCTTCCGGGGTGATGGGCTGATCCAGAATGCCCGCCGACCGCATGATGATGCGGGAAAGCTCGTCCGGGCTGTACAGTTCCAGCTTGAGCAGCACGCCGAAGCGGTCGCGCAGCGGGCCGGTGATCTGTCCGGCGCGGGTGGTAGCGCCCACCAGCGTGAACCGGGGCAGATTGATGCGGATGCTCTGGGCACTGGGGCCTTTGCCGATCATGATATCCAGTGCGTAGTCCTCCAGCGCGGGGTACAGCACCTCCTCCACCTGCCGGGACAGGCGGTGGATCTCGTCGATGAACAGCACGTCGCCTTCCTGCAGGTTGGTCAGCAGGGCGGCAAGGTCACCGGGCTTTTCAATGGCCGGGCCGCTGGTGATGCGGATCTGCACCCCCATCTCGTTGGCAATGATGCCCGCCAGCGTGGTCTTGCCCAGACCCGGCGGGCCGTAGAGCAGAATGTGATCCACCGGCTCGCCCCGGCGCTTGGCGGCTTCCAGATAGATCTTCAGGTTCTGCTTGGCCTTTTCCTGCCCGATGTAGTCCTCCAGATGCTGCGGGCGGAGGTTATTTTCCTCACTGTCCGCCGGGGTCATGACGGGCTGCATCATTTTTGCGCCGTACAGCGCGGTATCGTCCTGCATTGCTTACCTCCTGCCTGCCATGCTGCGCAAGGCCAGCTTGATGATCTCTTCCACCGGCAGCGCGGCATCGATCTTTGCGATGGCCAGCGCCGCCTCGCTCTGGCTGTACCCCAGCGACACCAGCGCCGCAATGGCCTGTGCGCTGCTTTGGGTCGCGGGCGTGTCGGCGGCAGAGCCCGCCACATCTTCCAGCGAGATGCCGTCCACAAAGCCCTTAGCCACCTTATCCTTCAGTTCCAGCACGATGCGCTGCGCCAGCTTGGGGCCCACGCCGGAAGCAGCCTTGAAGGCCTTGTGGTCCCCCGCCGAGATGGCCAGCGCCACCCGCTGCGGCTCCATGACGCTGAGGATGGCCAGCCCCACCTTGGGGCCCACGCCGGACACGGCGGTCAGCATCTCAAAGCAGGCCTGCTGCTCCTCGGTGGCAAAGCCGTACAGGCTCACATCGTTTTCGGTCACGCTCATCACGGTGTACAGGGTGGCCTCCTGCCCCACACCGGGCAGTGCCCCCGCCACGCTGGCCGGGCACTGGGTATAGTAGCCCACGCCGCCGCAGCTGAGCACCACGGCGTTCAGGCTTTTTTTCACGATTTTTCCAGTCAGACAGTAGATCATAGAATCCTCTCAGTCAAGACCCGCCGCCCCGCAGGGCGGCTGTGGTATGCGGTCAGATGGGTCCCGCCACCCGGCGGGTGTAGCGGTTGAGCTGGTTGCCGTTGGTGTGGCAGAAGGTAATGGCCATGGCCAGCGCATCGGCGGTATCGTCCGGCTTTGGCACAGCGGGCAGATGCAGCAGCACCCGGGTCATCTCCTGCACCTGCTTTTTGACGGCCTTGCCGTAGCCGGTGACTGCCTGCTTGACCTGCATGGGGGTATACTCATAGATAGGCAGCCCCGCCTGCGCCGCCGCCAGCAGTATGACCCCGCGCGCCTCGGCTACGCCGATGACGGTGGTCTGGTTGTGCTGGTAGAACAGCTTTTCGATGGCCAGCACCTCGGGCTTTGTGCGTTCGATGACCTCTTTGATGCCGGTATACACCTCGTCCAGCCGCCGCTCAAACGGCACGCCTGCGTCCGTGCACACCGCGCCGAAATCCACCGGCGCAAAGCGGTTGCCCGCATACTCCACCACGCCCCAGCCCACGATGGCGTAACCGGGGTCGATGCCCAAAACTCTCATGCTGCGTTCCCTTTCCGACACTACTCCTATTATAGTTTTCTATTATAGCACAACGTCTGGTTGGGGGCAACAAGAAAGCTGTCGCCCGCCGCCCCAAAACCCGCGCTGCACCGCACAGAAGCCGGGTTTGCGGGTGCTTTTTCAAAAAAGTTTTACAATTTTTGAAAAAAGGTCTTGCTTTTTGGCACAGGGTATGGTATTATAATCTAGCTGATTTCGGCAAAACAGAATATGGACGGTTAGCTCAGCTGGTAGAGCATCTGCTTGACGTGCAGGAGGTCACAGGTTCGAGTCCTGTACCGTCCACCATTCAGTTCGTACTCGAACCCGATTCTTTATGAAAAAGGGTTCGGGTACGTTTTTTGTTTATCAGAGGTTTGCGTTTGCGACAGCAACAAACACCCCAGTGGGGTGTTTGAGCAACAGAACGGTCTGCGTTAGCAGATGGAGGGGCCTCGCCCCAACAAGTTCTGTGGCGAGAGTGCGCAGAGCGGTAAACGAGCAAAGGCAGGGTATCACTATGACGGTGGTATCCTGCCTTTTGTTTTGCGGGATCAAGTTCGCCTTGTGCGAACTTGGTCGCCCCCCTATATGGCTCACTGGGGGCAATCGCTGCATACGTGCGTACCGGGGAGAGCCTGTACACCTCTGGCAAGGTGTAACACACTAGACTTTGTGCCAAAGTCTGTGTGCTAAGGGGTCAAGCCCCTTAGAATCCCTGCGGAGCGTGTACGCACGTACGCAGGAAAATGGCAAAATTTCACTATATCGGGGGTGTTCTTTCATTGGAGAGTATGGTATACTCGGCTTAGTTCAACAAATAAGAATTTGAGGAGGAAAAGTAGATGAGAAAATTATTACCAATTTTGCAAATCATAGATTTGGTTTTGTTGTTATTGAGTCTGTATTTTCATAACGATATGCTTTTAATCGTCGCAGCAGTAGTTATAGCTGTTTGCGTTGTTCTTACTTTTAGCAATATGAAAAACAAACGATAACCTCCAGTTTGCTGTACTCGTTTCCAGCAGGGTCTGGGGCAGGCACGCCCCAACAAGAACACTTCAAAACGCGGGAGCGTTGCAGAAGTGCAGTCCCGGAAGGGCACAACATTTTCAAGAATTGAAAATTTGTGGCCACGGGACGATTCTTGCTCTCACGTTTTCTCTCAACTTTCGCAATTTTCATTTTTCAATCTGCTTGCAGATTGTTGACAAGCTGCGCTTGACCCGATACTATAAGGGCAAACCAAACACACGCCAAGGAGGTGCAACCATGACTGCCGTAATCTACGCCCGCTATTCATCCGACAGCCAGCGCGAAGCGTCCATTGAAGGACAACTGCGCGACTGCAAGGACTACGCCGAGAAGAACGGCATCACCGTGGTCGGCACCTACATTGACCGTGCCTACTCTGCCAAAACGGATGACCGCCCGGACTTTCAGCGGATGATCAAAGACAGCGGAAAGAAAATCTTCGATGTGGTTCTGGTCTGGAAGCTGGACCGCTTTGCCCGGAACCGATTCGATGCCGTGAACTACAAGTACCAGCTGGAAAAGAACGGTGTTCATCTGGTGTCTGCCATGGAACCCATCTCGCAGGGGCCTGAAGGCATTATGGTGGAGAGTATGCTGATTGGCATGGCGGAATACTATTCCGCCGAACTCGCCCTGAAAGTGGCGCGCGGTGAGCGCGAAAACGCCCTCCAGTGCAAGTACAACGGCGGTGTGGTGCCGCTGGGTTTCACCATTGGTAAGGAGGATAGGCTGTACCATATTGACCCGGAGACAGCTCCCATCGTGCAGGAAATCTTCAACCGGTATGCCGACGGCGAACCGGCTGAGAAGATCGCAGCATCCCTGAACGAGCGTGGCCTGCGTACCCGCACCGGGAAACCGTTCGTGAAAAACAGCTTCTTCCAGATCTTCCGCAACCGCCGCTACATCGGCGAATACCGCTACAAGGACATTGTGACGCCGGGCGGCATTCCGGCCATTGTTGACCAGGACCTGTTTGACCGGGTGCAGCAGCGTTTCGAGCAGAACAGGATCGCCCACGGTCGGCCTGCAAAAGAGGATGTGAGCTATCTGCTGACCACCAAGCTGTTCTGTGGCAAGTGCGGCACCCTGATGGGCGGCGAAAGCGGCACCAGCCACATGGGAAACACCTACTATTACTACAAGTGCGGCAACGCCAAACGCCATGGCAAGGCGCACTGCGACCTGAAAGCCATTCGCAAGGAACCGCTGGAACGGTTCGTGGTGGATACCGCCATTAAGGTGATTTTCAACGATGAAATCATCGAACGGCTGATAGATTTGGTCATGGAAGCCCAGCAGAAGGAGAACACCCGGCTGCCTGTCCTGAAAGACCAGCTTCGGGACACGGAGAAGCGGCTGGCAAACCTTCTGGAAGCCATTGAACAGGGCATCCTGACCCCGACCACCAAGCAGCGGTTGGACGAGCTGGAAGCCCGGAAAGAAGCCCTGAACACCAGCATTCTGGAAGAAGAGCTGAAAAAGCCCGTCCTGACCCGTGAGTGGATTCGGTTCTGGCTTGAAAAATTCCGCAAGGGTGACGTGGGCAGCACGGAACACCAGCGGCAGATCATTGATACCTTTGTCAACTCGGTCTACATCTTTGACGACCGGGTCGTGCTCAATTTCAACTTCACGGACAATGCCAAGACGGTCACTCGTGAAGAGGTTTTAGGTTCGAGTACTGTGGACAATGCTCCACCAAAACAAGAGCCTCTGACTTTGGTCAGAGGCTTTTTTGTTGCGTCATCCACTAACCCGCGTTAAAGCAGGACGGTACAGGGCTCGAACAGCACGGCCACGCCGCAGGCGGGGCAATCAAAGCCCCAGTGGGGCTTTGATTAGTGCGCGGTTCCCAACGCGTAGGAATGTCTACCAAGAAAGATGCCGCCAGACCATTCGGTCAGGGGCTTTTTTGTTGCGTCATCCACTAACCCGCGTTAAAGCAGGACGGTACAGGGCTCGAACAGGGCGGCGGCACGAAGTGCCGTAAGCAAAGCCACAGTGCAACGACGACGACCGCTGCCAGCGGCAGAAACAGGGAGGAGTTGTTGGGGCAGCGTTCTGATTTTTCAAAGCCCTGACAAGGGGCTGTGGAAAAATCAGCAAACGCAACCCGTTGCTTTGCTTAGCCCGCGGTTCCCAACGGCTAGGAATGTCTACCAAGAAAGATGCCGCCAGACCATTCGGTCTGGGGATTTTTTGTGGTGGACGGTACAGGACACATTTTGCGCTCACCGCCAGAATCATCCGCCTTGCGTCCGTAGTCATTTTGTGATACAATGATCCTGACAGGAGGTGTCCCGTATGATGCAGACATTCGTTCGCCCTTCCCGGGATCTGCGCAACCATTACGCCGAAATTTCGGAGATGCTCAAAGACCATGACCATATCATTATCACAAACCATGGCCGTGGAGAATCAGTACTCATCAACATTGAGGACTACGCCAAGTACGAGGAGTTTTTGCACCAGCGATATGTTGCCGAGGCACTTGCCAAGGCAACACAGCAGGCGGCTGACCCCGACACGCAGTGGGCAGACCACGAAAGCGTATGGGAGACGCTGAGCAAGCAGTATGATGTATAAGATCAAATATCTGCCCCTTGCTGTGCAGGACTTGAACGAGATTGCCCGGTATCTGTCGGGCTTTTACCCTAAAACAGCCAGCCGCGTACTGAAAGAGTTGCGGGAGAAGATCACAAAATTAGGCGATACCCCGAAAATGTGCGAGGTCTACCGCCTTGACCCGGCTTATCGTAGGTTGGTCGTTGACCAGTATCTGGTGTTCTACCGCGTCAATGATGAAAACAAGATCGTGGAGATTCACCGTGTGCTGCGAGGTGCTTGGAATCTGCCGCAGTATCTGGAATAAATTCAGGTTCGAGTGGTGGAGCAGAGGCCACAGGACCAAAACCGGAACGAACAAAGGCAGGGTATCACCATGGCGGTGGTATCCTGCCTTTTGTGCTATAATTATAAGCCAAAGGCTCCCGTCTGTTCTGTCGTATGCACAGAACGAGCGAGAGCCTTTGCGATGAAAAGAAGAAAATGAAGGAGGATGGCTTGTTATTTGGCGGCTTTTTCGCCCTCCGGGAAGATGATCTTATTCACGAAGAAGAAGATGACCATGGAGATGCCGCCGTTGAGCACGGTAGTGCCGATGTTGTAGATGAAGTCCGGCACCAGCAGGCCTGCCACCGCCACCCAGATGCAGTTGATGGAGTTGACGATGCAGGTGATGATGCAGAACGCCAGCACATACCAGCCGATCTGCTTTGCCAGATTGCCCTTGCTGCGGAACACGAAATTGCGCTGGATGGGGAAGTTGATGCACTCGCCGATGACCATGGCGATCATGTAAGCGCAGAAGTAGGGCAAGCCGCCGTGGGCGGCGTCGTAGCCGAGGATGTTCCACTTGAAGGTCTCGCCAAACAGGGTGATGTCAATGCCCGGCCAGCCGAAATCCACCACCGGCAGGCTTGCAAAGGCCCCCGGCAGGAACTGCAGCAGCAGGTACTTGAACACGGTGATCAGGTTGGACACGATGACGAACAGGCCGCCCTCGCGCACCCACTTGGCAGCGGCGGGGTGTTTTGCCGCAAAGTTATTCCAGAAATTCATAGCCTGCTTCCTTTCAGCTGTTTTTCAAGCGCTCTTCCATGCGGCTGTTCAGCACGAGGTTCTTCACGGCCTCCACGATCACCCGCACAAGGCCGATGATCCAGAAGCCCTGCAGCTCCATCACGATGCCGTCCACCATGCCCATGCTGATGGCACCGTTGGTCATTTTGGCCAGCGCCCGCAGGGGCATATTGTACTGGAACAGGATGTTCAGGTCGGGCTTGCCCTTTTTGATGCTGCGGCGCAGCAGGGCCCCCAGCACGGCAGCCGCCAGCCAGCCGATGGGGCTGCGTCCGTGTCCCATCTCGCCCAGCGTCATGTTGCGGTCGATGCGCACCTTGTTCTCCGGGATGGGACGGCCAAGCAGCGCTTCAAATTCCGCGTCCGGCACATTCTGCACCTGTGCGGTGCGGTAATGTGCAAGGTCTTTGCCCGCGTAGGGGTCGGGTGCACCGGTGCCCGCCACCGTGACGGCGGCAGTCAGACGGATGTCGGCGCTGGAAGCGCCCACCAGCAGCTGATAGCTGCCGCCCTCCACCTCCCAGCGGTCGGTGGCAACGTTCCAGTAGCGGAACGCCTTGTCGTCCAGCGGGATGGTGACGGTCTTGCTCTCTCCGGCTTCCAGCTGCACCTTCACAAAGCCCTTCAGCTCCTTGACGGGGCGGAAAATCGTTGCATCCGGTTTTGCCACATACAGCTGCACCACCTCGGCACCTGCACAGCTGCCGGTGTTGGTGACGGTCAGGGTCACGCCCTTTTCGTCTGCCTTCAGGTCACTGTACGCAAAGCTGGTATAACTCAGGCCGTAGCCGAAGGGGAAGGCGGTGGGCACACCGGCAGCGTCGTAGTAGCGGTAGCCCACATACAGGCCCTCGCGGTACTCCACGGTGGGGCCGTCGCCGCCGAAATGCGCCTTTGCGGGGGTGTCGGCGTAGCTGCGCGCCCAGGTCTCAGCCAACTTGCCGCAGGGGTTCTGCGCACCGGTGAGCACCTCGACCAGTGCGCCCGCACCGGCCTGACCGCCCAGACAGCCGTAGACCAGCGCCTTGCAGTCCTTGACCCAACCGCTTTCCAGCGAGGAGCCCGCGCTCAGCAGCACCACCACGTTGGGGTTTGCCGCCGCCACAGCCGCCAGCAGTTCCAGCTGGTTCTCTGCCAGCTTCATGTCGGCGCGGTCGATGCCCTCGCTCTCCTTGATCTCGTCCAGACCCATGCACAGCAGCACCACATTGGCGTTCTTTGCCAGCAGCACCGCCTCGGCCTTCAGCGCCTCATCGGGCTTGCCCTGCCGGTCAAAGCCCTTGGCGTAGCCGACACTGTTCAGGCCGCTTTCGGCAAGGCAGTCCAGAAAGGAATCCACCTTGATGGAGTTGACGGCGCTGGAGCCTGCACCCTGATAGCGGGGCGTCTTGGCAAAGTCGCCGATAACCGCCACCTTCTCCCCTTTTGCAAGGGGCAGCAGGCTGTTTTCGTTCTTCAGCAGCACGATGCTCTGGGCAGCAGCCCGGCGTGCCAGTGCGTGGTGGGCATCGGCATCGAACTTGCCGGGCGCGGCGTCCACCGCCGCCTTGGTGGTGAATACCAGCTCCAGCAGCTCGTCCAGCCGGGCGTCCACGTCTGCTTCGGTGATCTTGCCGGTCTGCACCGCCTTCATCAGCTCCCGGACAGCGTCCCCGCCGGGGGCGGGCATTTCCAGCGTGGAGCCGTTCTTCACGCCAAGGGCGTGGTCGTTGCTGCCGCCCCAGTCGGTGACCACCGCGCCGTCAAAGCCCCAGTCCCCGCGCAGGATATCCATGAGCAGGTGGGTGTTCTCGTTGGCGTAGGTGCCGTTGATAAGGTTATAGGCGGACATGACGGTCTTGGGCTGCGCCTCCTTGACCACCATCTCGAAGCCGGTCAGGTAGATCTCCCGCAGGGTGCGCTCGTCCACGATGGAATCCGAGGCCATGCGGCGCAGCTCCTGACTGTTCACCGCAAAGTGCTTGGGGCAGGCGGCAATGCCGTTTTTCTGGATGCCGCGGACATAGGCCGCCGCCATCTTACCGGAAAGGTAGGGGTCCTCCGAGAAATACTCGAAGTTGCGGCCGCACAGGGGGCTGCGCTTGATGTTCAGGCCGGGGCCCAGCAGCACCGACACGCCCTGTGCCGCGGCTTCCTCGCCCATGGCTGCGCCCACAGCCTCGCCAAGCTCCGGGTCCCAGCTGTTGGCCACGGTGGCCGAGGTGGGGAAGCAGGTGGCGGGCACACTGGGGTTCAGGCCCAGATGGTCGGCCGCGCCCGCCTGCTTGCGCACGCCGTTGGGGCCGTCCGACAGGGTAATGGCCGGGATGCCCTTGCCCGGCAGCGCCCGGGTGGTGAACACCGTGCCTCCGCTCAGCAGGGCGCATTTTTGTTCCAGACTCAGGCTGTTGATGATATCTGTATGTTTCATGGCATTTTCCTCTTTGCCTTTTCAAATCCAGAAAAGGCCCGCTGTTTTTTACGCAGCGGGCCTTTTATCTGGTTTCAGTTCAGGTGCTGCATCCGTTCAGAATGTCTTGCCCGGAATCAGGCGTTGACTTCCTCTTCCTTGCGCTTTGCATAGCCCTTTTTGACCACCAGAACTTCCAGTGCGATCAGAGCAGCTGCCAGTACAACGTCCACACCGATCATCACCTTTTCCCAACCGGGCATACCGGGGTTCAGGTTCTCGGGGTAGTAAGCACGGGAGTTTGCCACAGTGTACAGGATGTTCTTGCAGGCCTGACGTGCGGACACCAGAGCGGTAGCGCTGGTGGTATCGGTCAGGTGGTTGGTCTCGGTGTCGTAGTTGACCAGGCAGAAGTCGCCGCCGTTGCGGATCAGGCGGTCAGAATCCTGATAGCCGTACACACCGTAATAGTCGGTCAGCACCATGCCCACGAAGCCCCACTCGCCGCGCAGAACATCGTTCAGCAGGACAGAGCAGTTGCCAGCGTAGGTGTTGCCGATGTAGTTGAAGGAGGACATGACGGCATGGCAGTCAGCTGCCTTGACGCACTCCTCGAAAGGCTTCAGGTAGATCTCGCGGATGGCCTGCTCGTTGGACCAGGTGCAGAGCATGCCGCAGCGGTTGGTCTCCTGATCGTTCAGGGCAAAGTGCTTCATGAAGGCGTAGACGCCCTGCTCCTGAGAGCCCATGATAGCATTGGAAGCCATTGCGCCGGACAGTACGCCGTCCTCGGAGTAGTACTCGAAGTTACGGCCTGCGAAAGCGGAGCGGTGGATGTTCATAGCGGGTGCGTACCAGCCGGAAACGCCCATGTCGTCAGCCATCTTGCCGATGGAGGTGCCGAAGTCGTGTGCCAGATCGGTGTTCCAGGTAGCTGCGATCATCACAGCGGAGGGGAAGCCGATGGAGCCCTGCCGGGTAAAGTTGTTGTTGATGGAAGCAGGGCCGTCGCAGTCGATGGCCTGCACCTTGCCGATGGAATCCACTGCCACAGACTGGTAGCCGCCCAGAGCAATGAGCTTGTCCATATCAGAAACAGTGAGCTGATCCAGGAAGGTATCCCACTGGGCGTCGTTGTAGTCCACGCCCACCATGTCCTCCAGCTTCAGGCCGTTCTTGGCACCGGTAGTGGGGGCCACGTCGTCGGCGTTGTTGAAGTCCTCGGGGTTCCAGTTGGAGTTGTTGTAGAAGGTAGCCTTAGCCTCTGCCGGCAGCTCAAAGTCTGCGGGAGCGGCAGTAGCCTCAGCGTAGTTGGCAAAGCCATTGGCACGGGACAGGTAGGTCACATTGCCCTCGGCAAAGCTAAACTTGTTGTCGGCCACCTCCACATCGCTGTCACGCTTGTTGGAAGCATCGTAGACGATGTCGGAAGCCACAGTGTAGACCTTGGAATCCAGAACGGTGTGGGAATCGGCGTTGATGCTGATGACGTAATCGCCCTTTTCCAGCACATAGCAGCCCTTGCCGTAGGTATCGTAGGAAGCCATGTCCTCGGCCTTGAAGGTGACGGTGACGTTCTCGGAAGCGCCGGGAGCCAGCTCAGAAGTCTTTGCAAAGCCGATCAGGTTTGCAGAAGCCTTCTCAAGGCCGCCGTTGGTGTACGGAGGATTGTAGTAGACCTCCACGACCTCCTTGCCGGAAGCAGAACCGGTGTTGGTGACGGTGACATCCACGGTGATGGTGCCGTCAGCCTCGGTAACGCTGTTCAGGCTCTGGGTGAAGGTGGTGTAGCTCAGGCCGCGGCCGAAGGGATAGACCACAGTCTTGTCGTAGTCGATGAGACCCTCTGCGGCAGCAGTTTCGTAGAACTTGTAGCCGACATAGATGCCCTCAACATAGTTGACAAAGGCGGGGATGGTATCAGTGCCAAAGGCGTTGGCCTTGAACTCATCCATGTTGGTGTAGGTAAAGTTGCCAAAGTTGTTCGCGGTGGGGGTCTGGGTCAGGTCGTACACAAAGGTATCGATGGTACGGCCGGAGGGGTTCACATCACCGCAGAGGATGGAGCCCAGTGCGTTGAAGCCGCTCTGACCGGTGCCTGCGCACCAGACAACGCTCTTGATCTGGCTGTAATCCTTGACCCAGCCCAGTTCCATAGCGTTGGCGCCGTTGTAGACCACAACGACCTTATCAAAGTTCTTGCAGACCAGATCGATCATGTCCTTCTCGGTCTTGGACAGCTGCAGGTAGTGCTCGCCGGGCTCAAAGTCGTTGTAGCTGTGGCCTGCGTCGTAGGTGACCTGAGACACATCGGTGGGCAGGTCAGCGCCTTCGCCGCCCACGCGGGTGATGACTACCATGGCGGTATCAGAGAAAGCCTTGGCGTTGTTCATCATCTCGTCGGTGTACTGTGCAGCCTCCGGCTCCGGCAGGGTCCAGTCCTGAGCGAACATACCCACCACCGGGCGGTCTGCACGGTAGGAGGTGTAGAAGTCGCTCAGTTCGGTGTTCAGCTCAAAACCGGCATTCTTCAGGCCCTCCAGCAGGGTGACGGTGGGGTAAGCATCGGACAGTGCACCGGAACCGGTGCCGCCGTAGCAGGGGTTGGTGGAAGCCCAGCCAAAGACGTTCAGCTTGCTGTTCTTGGCCATGGGCAGGGTGCCGTCGTTATCCAGCAGAACAATGCCCTCGTCGGCAATGTTCTCGCACAGCTGGGTAGCGGATGCCACGTTCTCCTCGCTGACCTTGCCGCCGCCGGTGGCAAGGGTGACCATGGAGTACATGGGGCCAGTCAGGATCAGGTTCACGGTAATGGCCAGCGCCAGCACCATGCCCAGACCCGCCTGCCAGCGGATCAGATACTTTTTGGACTTGCTCTGCTTACGGCAGGCGATCATGACTGCGATCAGCAGAACTGCTACGACACCAAAGCCGATCAACTGCGATTTGATCGAGTTGAGGACATTGATGACGTCATCCATATTGATGGACAACATAGTTTTCTCCTCCTTGTTTTGTCGAATCGGACAACGGCAGGGCACGCCCCTGCCAGCTTGGCTTTATAATACCAGAAATTGCCGGAGAATTTTCAATTTGTTCACAAACTGTCGTTTTGAACGCACAATTTGCAAAAGTTACAATTCGATTTCAAATTTTATTGTGCTTGTGCACAAACAAAGCCCTTGCTTCTTTGTGCACCCTGCCAGATAACAAAAAACGGCAGGGTGCGCCTGCCGTAAAATATTTATTCGTTTTTGGGCAGCGGGAACAGGATCCGCAGGGTGCACCAGTTGTTTTCCCAGTGCAGCGTCATGCTGCCGCCGTGCTGCTGGGCGGTGGTGCGGACGCTTTTCAGGTCCGTCCCCTGCTTTGGCAGACCGTCCGCATCCAGTGCGGGGGCTGTCTCTGTATAATGTTCGAACCGCAGCATGGCAAAGCCGCCCTGACTGTACACCGCCACCTTGATGAGCCGCTTTTCGGAGTCCGGCTCAGTGCGCACGGCGGCAATGGCGTTGTCCAGTGCCACGCCCACGATGGTGCACAGCTCCCGGATGGTGAGAAAACCCAGCATCCTGCCGTCCGCCACGCTGGTGATGGTGATGTTCTCCTGCTGGCATTCCATGGTCTTGGCGGTGAGGATAGTATCCAGCACCGGGTTGCCGGTCTTGTTCTCGGCCTCGTACTGGCGGATGTTCTGCTCCATGGCGGCAATGGCGGCGTTCTGCTTGGTCTGGTCCTGCTCCTCCCGGATGCGGGCAAGCTGGACTTTCAGCTCATGGTACCGCCGGTTGATGAGGTTGATCCCCTCTTTACTGCGCTTGTACTGCTCATACTGGCGGTGCAGCACCTCGTCCATGGCGGCAAGCTCGCTGTGCAAGGCGTTCTCCCGCAGCTGCTCGTGCTGCACGGATAAGATCAGCACGCCGGAAAAATCCACCAGTGTGCGGATGGAAAAGATGCTCATGTTGATATCGCTGCCCGGCAGAAAGCCCAGATTGCTCACTGCAAAGGCGGTCAGCGCCAGCATGACCGCCGTCAGAGCGGCGCTGCCGCCGATCTGCAAGTGCCCGGCGGGCTGGGGGCGGCAGTGCAGCAGGTAGCTCATCCCCCCGAACAGCGCCCCGTACACCAGCGCCAGCAGCAGCAAAGAAAGCGGCTCCCATGGGCTGCGGGCGGGCCAGAGGGCGCAGTGCAGCTGCCACTCCACGCTGGCGGCAAGCTCTGCCAGAATAAACGCCCGGGCGCAGTGATACCCGGCTTCCAGCAGGGTGATGTTCCACACGCCCCATAGATATAGGTAGGAAAACCCGATTGCCGTTACCATACAGGGGACCCAGAGCCCGCCGGGCACATCGCCCGTCAGCCCCAGAAAGGCGGACAGCCCCACCGCCCACAGCAGGGTGATGCCCCCGGTGACCGCCTTGGAAAAGCGGGGCGCAAGCGCCGGTGTGAACAGCAGCACCGCCAGACACTCGGCAAGGGCAGTGTACAGCCGGGGGATATCCGGCAGCGCGGTCATGAGCCCTCACCTCCGATGTAGTCGGTCAGTGCGGCAAGAAAGGCCTTGCGCTTGGGGCGGCTGACCTGCAGCTCGCAGGGGCCCACCTGTACGGTGCTCTGCCGCAGCTCCCGCACCTGTGCCAGATTGACAAGGTAGCCGCTGTTGCACCGGGCAAAGGGGCAGTCCGCCAGCTTTTCCTCAAAGGTCTTGAGGGCACCGGGGGCAGAAAAATCGCCCTCATCGGTGTAAAAGTGCACCCGGTGCCCCTCGCTTTCCAAGTAATAGATGCTGGCGGTATCCAACCTACGCAGTCCGCCCTCCACCGGCACGGTCAGGTAGTGCTTTGCCCGCTTTTCCAGCCGGGAAACGGCCTTGAGCAGCTGCTGCGAAAAGGCAAAGTAGGGCACCGGTTTCAGCACATAGTCCAGCGCCCCCACCGAGTAGCCCCGGATGGCGTACTGCGCCATATTGGTGATGAAGATCAGGATCACATCGGCATCCATCTGCCGGATGCGCTCGGCCGTGGTCATGCCGTCCAGATGCTTCATCTCCACATCCAGAAAAATAATATCGTAGACAGCGCGGTAATCGTCCAGAATGTCCACGCCATCCGCAAAGACCGTTACTTCAAACTCTGTCCCGTACTGCCGGGTATACCGCCGGACATATTCCTGCAATACCCCCTGCACCTCCGCGTCATCCTCTACGATCGCGACCCGGATCATGACCGCACCTCCCTTACCACACCATTGTGGAATTGTTACGGCTCTATTATAGCGCAATCACGTCGGGTTTGCCAAGTCCCCGCCCCGACAAGTTTCAGCCTGCAAATTTCACGCTATCGGGGGTGTTCTTTCCTTGGCGGGTGTGGTATACTCGGCTTAGCTCAACAAATCGGAAGTTTTAGAAGAGAGGAAATCTAAATGACAGGGGAAATGATGTGGCAGACATATTGCCGTACTGCGAATATAGACAGTAAGGAACGGCACGATATGTGGAAATTCTGCGGAGGCGGTGTATTTGCCGATGAACTTGCGAATCTTGTGCTCGCCGGAGTGAAAACAGCAACCGCCAGCACAAAACTCGCCTATGAAACAGCCGGCGAAGATTTGCCGCGCGTTGGAACGTATAGCGTTATTCTCTTTGACAACGAAGAAGCAGCGTGCATTATCCGAGATGTAAAAGTGTCCGTTGTACCGTTTGATCAGGTCAGCGCAGAACACGCATACAAGGAAGGCGAAGATGATCGCAGTTTAAATACATGGCGCGAAGTGCATCGCAAAGCCTTTACCCCAGACTATACGGATGTCGGTCTGAGTTTTGATGAAAATGGAGATTGTGTTCTGGAAGAGTTTGAAGTGGTATATCCGTAAGGTCATTTCCAGTTTGTCGCACTCGTTCCCTGCGAAAGGCAGCGCACAAAACCCACATAAAGGAGATGCTTCCCTATGGAATACAAACGCTTTGGCAGCAAGATCATCGTCCGCATCGACAAGGACGAAGAGATCCTTGAACAGGTAAAGGAACTTGCCCTGAAAGAAAACATCCGCCTTGCCGCCGTGCAGGCGCTGGGCGCCACCAACAGCTTTACGGTGGGCATATGTAATGTAGCGGAGAAGCAATACTACGCCAACAGCTTCAGCGGCAGCTTTGAGATCGTGTCCCTGACCGGCACCATCAACACCATGAACGGCGCATTCTACACCCATCTGCACATGAGCGCCGGCAACGACAAGGGCGAGGTGTTCGGCGGGCATCTGAACCGGGCGGTGGTCAGCGCCACCTGCGAGATGGTGGTGGATGTTCTGGACGGCACGGTAGACCGCCAGTACGACCCCGTTACCGGGCTGAACCTGTTCAAGTTCTGATCTTATCGGTAAAAAGCCAAGGCCGCTGCGCGATGTCTGCGCAGCGGCCGTTTGCTTATAGCTCCTCCTGCCGGGTATAGGGCTCCATGCCGTGGTCGGCGGGGTCGTAGGTTTCCAGCAAGGTAATGTAGTTTTCTAAAAAGTGGCACATCACAGTCTTTAAAATGCCGCTCAGCTGCCCCTTTACCGTAATGGTGGACAGGACAAAGTCTGCCACCAGCTGCACGGTATCCGGCTGCAGCTCAAAGCACAGACCGACTGCCAGCATGGGGATGACGATCTGCTGTGCCCGCAGCGGCACCGCGCTGCCCAGCTTTTCCAGCACCGGACGGCTCAGCGCCGAAGCCGCCTGTACGCAGCGCTCCACCTTTTCCTGTGGGAACTGCTGCATGGGCTCCATGCTGCGCAGCTGCGCCACCACGGCGGCGTCGTCCCGTATGACGCCCCGGGTCACCTCTTCCTCCGTGCGGGTGTTGGCGCATTGCAGCATACAGCGCATGGCGTCCTCGTAGTCCTCGTAGTAGGTCTGACGGTCACAGAACAGGTTCAGCATGGACTGCAGCACGGCATCGGTCTCCTCGGTGACAGCCAGCTGCCCGAAGTCTATCGGCGTGCCCTCCATCCCTGCGCTGCGGTCGTTCAGCGCCTGCAGCTCCTCCGGGACGACCGTGGCGGGCAGAAACCGGTCGTTGCCGTTGCGGTAAAAGCCCCACTGCGCGGGCAGCACCCGGGGGATCACATCTCCGCTGGAGATGATGTTGAAGATATTGCTGGCGCTCCAGTTCTTTTTCAGACTGCCGCTTGCCGTATGGTTGTTGTCATGATCCTGCTGCAGCTCCGGACAGTCTGCCGCCGCCAGAGCGGCCGGAGCGGCAAAGGTATAGACAAAGGTGTTTTTCTTTTCCAGCTGCGGCAGCACGGCAGGCAGGCGCGCCGCCACCAGATTCGTTACGCCGCCGGCACGGCTGTAGCCGCCCATCCAAAGCTTCAGGGTGCCCAGCGGCTGACGCTTTGCCGACGCCTGAACGTATCCGCGTATTTTTCCAGTCAGCTGCTGCGCCGCCGACACAAAACCCGTGTGGGCGCTGCCGGGCCCTGCATGAAGGTTGCCGGACCACTCTGCCCCATAGCCGGTACCGCGCAGGAACGCCCCGATGATGGTCACCTGCCTGCCGCCGCGCACCAGCGTTTTGCGGGCGACGGCACAGGCCACTGTCTCCGGGGCATCGTTCAGGCTGTGGGTATAGTTGAACAGCTGCACCTCGGCAAAGCCCAGCTTTGCAAAGGCGTCACGGATATGGTCGGCGCGGCCGACCTCGCCCTCCATCCAATAGGACCGGTCGCTCTCCCACGAGCTGTCCGCAGCCGCAGCCATGCCCAAGGTAGCCAGTGCCAGCTTATCATCGTACTCTGTGGCAGCATGGTCGAACAGACTGTCGCTGTAATAGTAATCGTGCCGCAGGTCGGCGCTGTTGCGGTCGCTGCGGTACCACAGGGTATAGTAGTCGTCCGGCACGGCACGGCCGACCAGTGCCGTAGCCGCCCCAGCCTGCGGCAGCGCCGCACCGGGGGCAAGCGCCCCCGCCGCAAGGGTCACCGCAAGACCCTTACAAAAATCCCGTCGTTTCATAGTTTCTCTCCCCGCATCCTGCCCTGCAGGTCGTACCCCGCAGCGCTTTTTTATAGTATAATCCTTTTTGCCGCCGGATGCAATTTTTACTTGCGGTAGACAGATGCTTTTTTTGCAGGCAGGACGATTTGGAATGTGCTCCGCTATCGGGTTGCGGCACCCAGCATCCGCATCGTGCCTTGAGCGGCACTCGCGTCTTGCTGGCCGCTGCCCCAACAACTCCTCCCTGTTTCCGCCGCTGGCGGCGGTCGTCGTCGTTGCACTCTGCGCATAATCAGCGGAAAAAAATATTTTAAATTTCGCGTTTGTCGCGCTCTGCGGAGCGCTCCAAACGCATTTTCACGGGAGGGGGCGTGGAGACAAACGGCAGTTTCAGCGCCGCTTTCTGCGAAAGCGCGGCGCTGCGGTTAGCGGCCTCGCCCTCTCCGTCAGTTCGCTTCGCTCACTGCCACCTCTCCCAAAGGGAGAGGCCTTGGCATGGCGGGAAAGTTTCTGGCTCAACCGCAAAGCTTGCGGGTGTGCTCGCTCCCCCTCGGGGGAGCTGTCGCGCAGCGACTGAGGGGCTGCAAATCGGCGGAGCCGGAAAAAACGGTTAAAAGATCTTCACGCCGAACAGGCGTGAATCTTCAGTTTTTTCCGATGTAGCCCACTTCTTTGGGGTTAAAAGGGGCGAGCAGCCCCTTTTTCGTGGATCCAGCGCGTCGAAATCGCTGGCACTTTTCTGGTTCTCTTTTGGTGTCAAAAGAGAACATCCCTCGGCTACCACCTCCTACCCCGCAGCGCTGTAACTACCGTTTGTCTTTACACTCCCCATAAAAATTCAACCGGGAAGCTCCGCAGAGCTTCCCGGTTGACAGATACAAGAATATTCTTTATTACAGCGAAAGATCCAGCTCGTGGCAGTACTCCACGATGTGGTGGAACATCTGCTCCACAGCGGGGGCCATGGACGCCGGACGCTGCACGGCCAAGCCCACCACGCGGTACTCCTCCGGCTCGATGGGGTACACCTTGACGGCGGCCTTGCAGTCCCGCAGCAGCATCTGGGGCATGATGGAGATGCCAAGCCCGGCCTCCACCATGGCAATGTTGGACTGGTCGTCGATGACATGGCAGCGGCGCTCGGTGCCGATCTTGTATTTCTTGAGGAACTGGCGCATCTCGGCGTCGGTGGCGTCGCACTGCACCACAAAGCTCTGGCCGTTCATCAGCGCCGGGGTCATCACGCCGTCCTGCGGCTCCGGCCAGTCCTGCGGCACGATGCACAGCAGCGGCTCCCGGAACAGCTCGGTGAGGTTGAACTCCTCCCGGCAGGTGGAGGACAGGAAGGCAATGTCCACCTGACCGGTGCGCAGCCATTCCTTGACATCATCATAGGTGCCCTGATATACTTCGATCTCGATCTGCGGATAATGCGCCGAAAAGCTTTTCAGCAGCCCGGGCAGCAGCGATGCGCACACCGAGTTGAATACGCCCAGCTTCACCTTGCCCTTTTCCAGGCCGTTCAGGCGGGCGATGCTCTGCTTCAGCGCCTCGTCACTGTTGAGCACATCGCGGATAGAGGGGTACAGGGATGCGCCGTAACTGGTCATGGATACGCCGTTTTTGCCGCGGTTGAACAGGGCAAAGCCTAGCTCCTCCTCCATTACGGCAATGGCGTGACTGATGGCCGAGGGGGTCAGGTGCAGCTGCTGTGCCGCTTTGTTAAAGCTGCCCTGCCGGGCCACGGCATCAAAAATTTCGTAGGAAAATAGCGTCATGCCCAAAGCCTCCTTCCGTCTTTACTGGTTCGGAGACGCCTGATTCTTTGTGAATCTTTTTCATCTTTCGTTTGAGTCAGTTCAATTATCTTCTTGATTGTACTATCCCGCGCCTTTTCTGTCAAGCATTTTACCCCGATTTTTGCACGCTCTGTGCAGATTTTGCCGCAATCCGTGCAGGAAATGCCGCCTTTCCTCCGTTATAGTTCCTGTAACGTTTTTTAACGATCTGACCGAGGTGTTTTTTATGACCGCACTTTCCCCGCGCCGCAGCTTCAGCGGCACTACTCTTAAAACCATTGCCTGCATCACCATGCTGGTGGACCACATCGGCGCGTCCTGCATTGAGGCAGGTATCCTTACGCCCGGATTGGACGCCGGTATCCTCTCGCAGGACACCCTTTCCGCCTACCCGCTGTACCGGCTGGACATGGTGCTGCGCTTCACCGGGCGGCTGGCCTTTCCGCTGTTCTGCTTTTTGCTGGTGGAGGGCTTTGTGCACACCCACAACGTCAAAGGCTACCTTGGGCGGCTGGTGCTGTTCGGCCTTCTGAGCGAAGTCCCCTTTGACCTTGCGTTCTTCCGCACCCCCTTTGACCCCAGTGCGCAGAACGTTTACTGGACGCTGGCGCTGGGCGTGCTGGCTATGGCAGGGCTCAAGCACTTTGAAAAGGAAAACGGCCTGCCCGGCTGGCAGGGGCTTGTGTGGGCAGGCGGGTGCGCCGCGCTGGCGCTGGCTGCCAGCACCGACTACCACGCCATCGGCGTGCTCATCATCTGCGCGCTGTACCTGACCCGCGCAGACCGCAAGCGGCAGTGCCTTGTGGGCGCACTGCTGTTTATGTTCGAGCTCACCGCACCGCTGGCCTTTGTACTGGTCTGGTTCTACAACGGGCAGCGCGGCGCATGCAGTCCGCTGCAAAAAAAGGCCTTTTACTGGTTCTACCCGGTGCACCTGCTGGTACTGGCAGGCATCACGAACCTGCTGCTGTAAAAGTTTTCCGGTTCAGCCGGTTCGCTGCAGCAAGGCGTGACGATTTGGAATGCCCTCCGCGTTGCTCTGGGCATATTCAGCGGAAAGATTATTTATAATTTTGGGGTCCTGAAAAGCCTGCGGGCTTTTCAGGACCCCTTTTTCACGAGTGGAGTCGTAATGGGAAACGACCTCGCCCTCTCAGTCACCTGCGGTGACAGCTCTCCCAAAGGGAGAGCCAACTCCCCCAGTCATCGCTGCGCGATGCCAGCCCCCTCTGAGATGGGGCCTTTGGCATGGCGGGAAAGTTTCTGGCTCGACCGCAAAGCCTGCTGGCGTGCTCGCTCCCCCTCGGGGGAGCTGTCGCGCAGCGACTGAAGGGCTATAAATGGAGAAGCGAAAAAAGCGTTAAAGCGATAGCGCCGACTGGCGCAGCGCTAGCTTTTTTGTGCTTCG
>CAKTFS010000009.1 GCA_934561115.1 uncultured Faecalibacterium sp.
ACGGTATTATACAGCTGCTGGAACAGATTGGACACCAGAATGGGCAGCATGAACAGCAGAAGGTTCTTGAAAATAGGGCCGTGCAGCAGGTCTGCATTCCGGTTGAAGAGGTTTGTTTTCAGGGGTCGCGTCTGGGTCATAGGGTTCCTTTCTTCGCGCAAAAAGGAGGCCGTTGCACAAAAAACTGTGCAGTGGCCTCTTTTGCGGTTAAATGATTTTGAATGCCCTCCGCTTATCGGGTTGCGGCACCCAGCACCCGCATCGTGCCTTGGGCGGCACGTGCGTCTTGCTGGCCGCTGCCCCAACAACTCCTCCCTGTTTCCGCCACTGGCGGCGGTCGTCGTTGTTGCACTCTGGGCATATTCAGCGGAAAATTTATTTTTATTTCGCAATTCTGGAAAATCTGCGGATTTTCCAGAATTGCCTTTTCACAAGTGGGGGTCGTGGAGGAAAACGGCATTTGCAGCGCTTGTTTCCTGCGGAAACGGTCGCGCTGCGAGGGAAACGTCTGCTGGTCTTTAGTGAACCCTCTCAGGCTCACTGCGTTCGCCAGCTCCCCCGAAGGGGGAGCTTTATCAGTGCTGACCGCCAGATGCGTAAAAGCTCCCCCTTCGGGGGAGCTGGCACGCCGTCAGGCGTGACTGAGAGGGTTATTTATAACTCCTGCTGCTCAAACCCGTTGACGGTCAGCACGGTCAGGGCGGTAAAGCCTGCGGCCTTGATGGCGGCGGCGGCTTCGTCAAAGCCGAAGGTCAGCGCGGCGGTGTCGTGGGCGTCGGCGGTGATGAGCACCCTGCCGCCCAGCTTGTTCCACTCGCCCAGCAGCCATGCGCCGGGGTAGAAGTCCTTGCGGTAGCCGCGGTATACGCCGCCGGTGTTCACTTCCAGAATGCAGTCGTTCTCCCGGGCGGCTTGCAGCGCCTTGAGGGCTGCTGCCTTGTAGCGGGGAGACTCCTCGTCAAAGAAGCTGCCGTCGGCGTTCAGCTTTTTAACAAGGTCGATGTGCCCCAGAATGTCCGGCTTTTTGGCGGCGATCTTCTCCACCTCGGCAAAATAGGCCTCCACCGCTGCCAGCGGGTCGCCGTCAAAATCGTTGTTGATGCAGTCCCGCAGATCCTCGGGGCGGAAATCGATCTCGTAGTATTTGCCGGTGTTCTTGCCGTACAGGTGGTGTGCACTGCCGATCCAGTAATCAAAGCCTTTGGGCGTGCCCTCGCTCAGCAGGTCCCACTCGATGCCGCACAGGATATCCACCTTGCCCCGGTACTCGTTTTTCAGCTTGGCAATGGTGGCGCGGTACAGCGCGGTGCGGCCGGGGGTCATGCAGTATTCGCGGTCGGGCTTTGTGTAGCTGTGCCCACTGAACCCAAGGGTGGTCAGCCCCTGCGCACAGGCAGCACCCGCCATCTGCTGCAAGGTGTTTTTGCCGTCACACAGGGTAGAGTGGCAATGTACGCTGGACTTTCTGTAATCTGCCATAGGCTTCTCACTGCATCCTTTCCTGCTTGACCTTGTGGTCGATGACGTGGCGCTTTTCCAGCTCCCGGGTCACATCCTCTACGGTGATGCCCGCGCTGACCATCAGCACCAGCACATGATAGGCAAGGTCGCTGATCTCGTAGACCGTCTCGGCCTTGTCCTCTTTTTCGCCCGCAATGATGACCTCGGTGCACTCCTCGCCCACCTTTTTCAGGATCTTCTCCTTGCCCTTTTCAAACAGGTAGGTGGTGTAGCTGCCCGCGGTGGGGGTATCCTTGCGGCCCTTGATAAGGTTATACAGCCCCTGCCAGCTGAACTGCTTCAGCTCCGGGGAGACATACACCTCGTTGAAAAAGCAGCTTTCCGCTCCGGTGTGGCAGGCGGGGCCGTCCTTTACCACCTCTACCACCAGCGCATCGGCGTCGCAGTCGGCGGTAATGGACACCACCCGCTGCACGTTGCCGCTGGTCTCGCCCTTGCGCCAGATCTCCTGACGGCTGCGGCTCCAGAACACGGTGCGCCCCTCGGCAATGGTCAGCGCCAGCGTCTCGGCGTTCATGTAGGCAAGGGTGAGCACCTGCTTTGTGTAGTGATCCTGCACGATGGCGGGGATCAGGCCTTTTTCATCAAATTTCAGTTCCATGACGGTTCTCCCTCCCCGGATGGGGATACTGTGTATTTTATCGTATTCAAGACAAAAATGCAAGGGTTTTATGCGTTTTTACAGCCGCATTTCCACGCCGCTTGCGTTCAGGTACTCTTTCAGTTCCCGGATGCCCAGCAGCTTCTGGTGGAAGATGCCCGCCGCCAGCCCGGCGTCGATGCCCTTGTGGTGGAACAGCTCCAGAAAATCCTCTTTTTTGCCTGCGCCGCCGCTGGCAATGATGGGGATGTTCACCCGGGCGGCCACCGCATCCAGCATTTCAAGGTCGAAGCCGCTGCGCACGCCGTCGGTGTCGATGCTGTTCAGGCACACCTCGCCCGCGCCGTGGGCGGCGCACCAGCTGATCCAGTCCAGCGCATCCCGGCCGGTATCTTCGCGCCCGCCCTTGGCGAACACCCGGAACTGGCCGTTCACCCGCTTCACATCTGTGGAAAGCACTACGCACTGGTCGCCGTAGCGCTGCGCGGCGGCGGGGATGAGCCCGGGATCCTTCAGCGCGCCGGAGTTGACGCTTACCTTATCCGCGCCGCATTTCAGCACCCGGTCAAAATCGTCCAGTGTGTTGATGCCGCCGCCCACGGTCAGGGGAATAAAAATTTCTCCCGCCACCCGGGTCAGGATGTCGGTAAAGAGGGCGCGTGCCTCAAAGCTGGCGGTGATATCGTAAAACACCAGCTCGTCCGCCCCGGCGGCGTTGTACAGCCGTGCCATCTCCACCGGGTCGGCCACGTCCCTGATGCCCTCAAAGTTCGTGCCCTTGACCACCCGGCCATCGCGCACGTCCAGACAGGGGATGATGCGTTTGGTTATCATAAAGACCCCTCTTTCTCAGTCCTGCACCAGCTGCACGCAGCGGGCAAGGTCCAGCGCGCCGGTGTACAGGCTTTTGCCCAGAATGGCCGCTGCCGTGCCCATCTGCTGCAATTCCAGCAGCTCCGCCTCGGAGGAGATGCCGCCGCTGGCCGTAAAGGCCACCCCGGGCACTTCTGCTGCCAGCTGACGGTAAAGAGCAAGGTTTGTGCCCTGCATCGCGCCGTCGCAGGCAATGTCGGTGTAGATGATGGCGGTGCAGCCGGCCTGTGCCAGCCGCTTGCAGAAGGCCACGCCCGGCTCGGCGCTGACCTCCTTCCAGCCGTGGATGGCAACATAGCCGTCCTTGGCGTCCACGCCCACGGCGATCTTATCGCCGTATTTTTGCAGCATCCGGGCGGTAAAGGCAAAATCCGTCACCGCCACGCTGCCCAGAATGCAGCGCCCCACCCCGAGGGAGAGGTATTTTTCAATGCGCTCCTCGGTGCGGATGCCGCCGCCTACCTCGATGTACAAGCCGCCTTGCTTTGCCAGCGCGGCAATGGTGTCGTAGTTGGAAAGGGTGCCGTCCTTGGCACCGTCCAGATCCACCACATGAAGATTTTTTGCCCCGGCGGCCACAAAGCTGCGAGCCTGTGCGCAGGGGTCCTGCCCATAAACGGTCATGCGGTCGTAGTCGCCCTGTGTCAGGCGCACCACCTGCCCGCCGCGCAGGTCAATGGCTGGAAATAGCTGCATAGTTGTTTCTCCTTTAGCGTCCTCGCCCTCTCAGTCACCTTCGGTGACAGCTCCCCCAAAGGGGGAGCCCTTGGCAAAACCGGAAACTTTGCCGTACTGCCAAGGCCTCTCCCTTTGGGAGAGGTGGCATTGCGCAGCAATGACGGAGAGGGCGAGCCCGCTTACAATTCGCTGAACGCCTTGAGGATCCGCAGCCCGGTGTCGCCGCTCTTTTCCGGGTGGAACTGGGTGCCGTACACCCGCCCTGCCCGCACCGCACCGGTGACCGGGATGGAATAATCGCTGACGGCAAGGGTGCTTTCGGCGCAGTTTTTGCCGTAGTAGCTGTGGACGTAGTACACATACTCGCCCTCGCGGATGTAGCGGAAGAGCGGGTCATCCTTTACGATGTGCAAGGCGTTCCAGCCCATCTGCGGCACCTTCAGCTCTTTGTCCGCAAGGTCAGGCCCCAGCGGGCAGACCTCGCCTTTGATAAAGCCCAGCCCGGCGTGCTCGCCGTATTCGTAGCTTTTTTCAAACAGCAGCTGCATGCCAAGGCAGATGCCCAGCAGGGGCTTCTCTTCCGCCTGCTCTTTCAGCACCGGCACAAGACCGGTGGCGGTAAGCTTTGCCATGGCATCCCCGAATGCGCCCACCCCCGGCAGAATGAGCCGGTCGGCGGCGCGGATGGCGTCGGCATCGGCGGTGACCACCGCCTGCTGCCCCAGCTGCTGTAAGCTGGAACGCAGGCTGAACAGGTTGCCCACGCCGTAATCGATAATGGCGATCATACCAGCAGTCCTTTCGTGGAGGGGATCTCGTCCCGGTGTGCCGCGTCGATGCGCACGGCCTCGGCCAGCGCGTGGCCCGCGCCCTTGAAGCAGGCTTCCAGAATGTGGTGGGTGTTCTCGCCCGCAAACTGCACAAAATGGACAGTGGCGGGCACGCTGCGGGCAAAGCCGTACCAGAACTCCTTGGCGCACTCCACGTCAAAATCGCCCACCTTTTCGGTCTGGCAGCGGATGTCCCAGTTCAGGGTGCACCGGCCGGAAAGATCCACCGCGCACAGCACCAGCGCCTCGTCCATGGGCAGGTAGAAGCTGCCGTAGCGGCAGATGCCGCGCATCTGCCCCAGCGCCCGGGCAAAGGCCTGTCCCAGCGCAATGCCCACGTCCTCGGTGGTGTGGTGGTAGTCCACCTGCACATCGCCGTGGCAGGTGAGCACCAGATCAAACCGTCCGTGCCGGGCAAACAGTTCCAGCATGTGGTTCAGAAAGCCGCACCCGGTGTCGATCTCGTAGCGGCCGGTGCCGTCCAGATCAAGGGTCAGCTCGATCTGGGTCTCGTTGGTGCTGCGTTCCAGCGTTACCATGCGCTCTGCCATTGTCACACCTCCAGTATTTTGTCTACGGCATCCATCAGTGCCTGCATCTGCTCCGGCGTGCCGATGGTGATGCGCAGCCAGTTATCAATGCGCGGCGCATCAAAATGCCGCACCAGAATGCCATTTTCCTTTAACTTTTTGTATAGCGCACCGCCGTTTATCCGCTCTGTGCTTGCAAACACAAAGTTTGTGCGGCTGTCCAGCACGGTAAAGCCCCGATCGGTCAGCTGCTGCATCGTCCATGCGCGGGTGTCCATAATGGCGGCACGGGTTTTCTCAAAGTAGGTGGTATCTTCCAGCGCAGCCTGTCCGGCTTTCAGGGTCAGGCGGTTGATGTTGTAGGGGTTCAGGCTGAACTTGACCCGGTTCAGGTCAGCGATCAGCGCCGCATTGCCCATGGCAAGCCCCAGCCGCGCGCCCGCCAGCTGCCGGGATTTGGAGAAGGTCTGCACCACCAGCAGGTTGTCATATTGGTCGATCAGGGGTACGCAGCTCTCGCCGCCAAAGTCCACATAGGCTTCGTCCACAATGACCACACTGTCCGGGTTCGACTGCAAAATGCCTTCGATGGCCTCCCGGGGCAGACACAGCCCGGTGGGGGCGTTGGGGTTTGCGATGACGATGGTCTCGTGCAGGCCGTGGTAATCGGTGGGGTCAAGGGTGAAGTCCTCTTTTAACGGGATGATATGGGTGGGGATGTGCAGCAGGCCGCACCACACGCCGTAGCAGCCGTAGGTGATATCCGCAAAGGCCAGCGGGTGGCTCTCGTCACAGAAGGCCCGCAGCGCAAAGAACAAATTCTCGTCGCTGCCGTTGCCGGGCATGACCTGGGAAGGCTGCAGGCCGAAATGCGCCGCCGCCGTGCGCAGCAGCTGGGCACAGGCGGGGTCGGAGTAAAGGCGCAGCTTTTCCACCTCGGCTTCGCTCACGGCTGCAACCACCCGGGGCGACGGCAGATAGGGGCTTTCGTTGGTGTTCAGTTTGATGTACTGCTGATCCTGCGGCTGCTCCCCGGGTGTGTAGGGGGTGACAGCAGACAGGGCAGGGGAAAGAAAACGGCTCATATAAAAACCCTCTCAGTCAAAGCCTTACGGCTTTGCCAGCTCCCCCGAAGGGGGAGCTTTTTTGCATCTTTCGGTTTCCGCTCCCAAAGCTCCCCCTTCGGGGGAGCTGGCGCGCAAGCGCCTGAGAGGGTCACTTCTCATACCGTATGGTCACGCTGCGGGCGTGGGCGTGCAGACCTTCGCGCTCGGCAAAGTCTGCAACGCGGGGCGCAACGGCTTCCAGCGCGTCCCGGGTGTAGTAGATGAAGCTGGACTTCTTGACAAAGTCGTCCACGCCCAGCGGGCTGGAAAAGCGTGCGGTGCCGCTGGTGGGCAGGGTGTGGTTGGGGCCGGCAAAGTAATCGCCCAGCGCTTCCGGCACGTTGCGGCCAAGGAAGATGCTGCCCGCGTTGCGGATCTCGTTCAGCACGCCGAAGGGGTCCTCTACGCAGACTTCCAGATGCTCCGGCGCGATGATGTTGCAGGCCTCGATGGCCTTGTGCAGGTCGGTGCAGAGGATGATCTTGCCGTTGTCGTCCACACTGGCGCGGGCAATGGCGGCGCGGGGCAGCTGCGGGATCTGCACTTCCAGCTCCGCCTGTACGGCCTTGGCAAGGGCTTCGCTGTCGGTCACCAGCACCGGGCTTGCCAGCTTGTCGTGCTCGGCCTGACTTAACAGGTCTGCCGCCACCCATGCGGGATTGCAGCTGCCGTCTGCCAGCACCAGAATTTCGCTGGGGCCTGCGATCATATCAATGCCCACCTTGCCAAACACCTTGCGCTTGGCGGTGGCAACGTAGATGTTGCCGGGGCCCACGATCTTATCCACTGCCGGGATGCTCTGGGTGCCGTAGGCCAGCGCCGCCACAGCCTGTGCGCCGCCGGTCTTGAAGATTTTAGTCACCCCGGCGGTGGCGGCAGCGGCCAGAATGACCGGGTTCACCTTGCCGTCCTTCCCGGCGGGGGTGGTCATCACGATCTCGGACACCCCGGCCACCTTGGCGGGGATGACGTCCATGAGCACGGTGGAAGGGTACGCCGCCGTGCCGCCGGGCACATACACACCGGCCTTTTCGATGGGGGTGTATTTCTGCCCCAGTACAATGCCGGGGCGGTCGTTCATCACAAAATTCTTGTGCACCTGCTGGCGGTGGAACTGCTCGATGTTCTCTGCCGCCTGCCGCAGGGTCTCGAGAAAGTACGGATCCATGCCCGCAAAGGCTTCGTCGATCTCGGCCTGCGTCACCTGTAAATTTTCGATCTCTGCACCGTCAAATTTCAGGGCGTAGTCCTTCAGGGCGTCGTCGCCCCGGGCGCGCACGTCCGCAATGATGGCGTCCACCACGTCCTCCACGTTCTTCTCGGCGCGGATGTCCCGGTTCAGGATCTCCTCCGGCTTCAGCTCGTCAAAATTATACAGCTTGATCATTTTTCTTCCTCCTGCTTGTGCAAGGTGTCGCGCAGCTTTTCCAGCATGGTGTCCATCTGCCGGTGCTTGAACTGGTAGCTGGCCTTGTTGGCGATGAACCGCGCCGAGATGGGCATGAACTCGGTGACCACTTGCAGGCCGTTCTCCCGCAGGGTGGTGCCGGTCTCCACAATGTCCACAATGACATCCGAAAGCCCAAGGATGGGTGCCAGCTCAATGGAGCCGTTCAGCTTGATGATATCAATATCCCGCCCCATGGAGGCGTAGTAGCGCTTTGCAATGTTGACGAACTTGGTGGCCACCCGCACCGGGCGGCTGGGGTCGTCCCGGTAGCCCGCCGGGGCGGCTACGCACATCCGGCAGCGGCCAAGGCAGGTATCCAGCAGTTCGTACACGTCTGCGGCGGCCTCGGTCAGGATATCCTTGCCCACGATGCCCACATCGGCAGCGCCGTGCTCCACATAGATGGCCACGTCGCTGGGCTTGACCAGAAAATACCGGATGCCCGCCGCCGGGTTCTCCACCACCAGCTTACGGGTGGCGTTGTAGTCCTCCGGGCAGCCGTAGCCGATGCCCGCCAGTAAGTTGTATACCTTGTCGCCCAGCCGCCCTTTGGGCAGTGCCACGTTCAGCATCACCTTGCCGGTGTCCTGATGCTGCACCGGCGGCATTGCGTTCAGCCGGTCCAGCTCGTCCAGATACACCGCAAAACCGATAGCACCCGCCCCGGGGGTGAACTTTTGCAGCAGCAGGTCATACCGTCCGCCCTTCAGCAGCGGGCGGGGCAGAGCTTTGAGATAGCCCTGAAACACAAGGCCGTTGTAGTATTCCATCTCACCGGCTAAGGTCAGGTCCAGCCGGATGCTGCCGCCCGCCTGTCCCAGCGTGGGGGCTAGGGCGGTCAACTCTGCCACAGCGGCGGTCATGGCGGGGTTGCGGCAGAGTGCCGCCGCCTTGGAAAGGGTGGCGGCGTAGCCGCCGGAAAGCTCCAGCACCCCGCACAAGGCGTCTGCCGCCGTTTCAGAAAGCCCCGCGGAAAGCGCGGCGGCGCGCAGTTCGTGGGCGTTTTTCTGCCGCAGCTTTTCCAGCAGCTGCGCCCGGGCGGCTTCCGGCACGCCCAGCGCATCGAACAGGCCGAACAGATAGCCCATGTGGCTGACCTCCAGCACCCACTCTGCGCCCAGCGCTGCCAGCGACTGCGCCGCCAGACACACCGCCTGCTGCACCTCCGCCTCGCCCACAGCGCCCAGCAGCTCCAGACCCATCTGGGAGATCTCCTTAAAGGTGTGGCTCTCGGCAGAGGGGCGGTAGACGTTTTCGTGGTAGTAGTACCGCAGCGTCTCGCCCGGGGCGGGCTGCGCCGTCTTGGCGATGGACAGGGTCACATCCGGCTTGAGCGCCAGCAGACGGCCATCCAGGTCAGTAAAGGTGATGACCTGCTCCGACGACAGAAAGCTGCGGTTCTCCTGATACAGGCTGTACTCCTCGAACCGTCCCATGTGGTACTTGCGGCAGCCTGCCGTCTCGTACAGGCTGCGCAGCGCAAAGGAGGCGCGCTCCTTTGGCTGCAAATGCTCCAGACTGAACTCCATTTCGCTCCCTCGTTTCCTTTCCCGTGTTTCTTTTCCCCTGTTTCTTTCCCTGCACCGGCACAATTCCGGCGTCTCTATACACAAAAACATCCGGCGCGGCATCCTCCGCGCCATAGAATGAAAGGCTTCTATTTTTATTTTACTTTATCTGGGTAAAGTTGTAAAGCGTGAAAGTGACGTCTTTTCCATTCTTATCCTACAATTTTTCAGTGCGTTTGTACAGAAAGGCGAAAATTTTTCACCACATCAGCCGGAAAGGTGATGGGAGGAAAAAACAGAGAGTGTGGATGTTCTCTTTTGACACCAAAAGAGAACCAGAAAAGGATGAATCACGCTCCGCGGGGGAAGTTACTGCTTGCCGCAAGCGTGCAAAGACGCTCCGCTGGGCCAGAGGCAGGGAGGGGTGTTCCGACTCCCCCCTCCCTACCTCTGGACTCCACCCACCCCGCAACGGGTCAAGGGCTGCACGCCCTTAACGATCCTAAAGAGGAAGTCGAAGCACAAAAAAGCTAGCGCTGCGCCAGTCGGCGCTATCGCTTTAACGCTTTTTTCGCTTCTCCATTAAAAGCCCCTCAGTCGCTGCGCGACAGCTCCCCCGAGGGGGAGCGGGCACGCCTGCAGCGCCGCGCTTTCGCAGAAAGCGGCGCTGCAAATGCAGTTCCCGGCTGCGACCCCTCCCGTGAAAAAAAGTAGTTCCGAAACGCCCGCAGGCGTTTCGGAACTACAAATAAAAATATTCTTTCCGCTGATGATGCGCAGAGCAACGCGGAGCGCATTCCAAATCGTCCCGCCCACCGGCAGCCTTGTATTCTGCCATACAAAGGCGTATACTGGGGCAAAAAGGAGGCGTTTGTCATGTGGTTCGTTTACGCGCTGGGGTCTGCGGTGTTTGCTGCCCTTACCTCGATTCTGGCGAAGATCGGCATCGAGGGGGTCAACTCCACCCTCGCCACCGCCATCCGCACGGTGGTGGTGCTGCTGATGAGCTGGGGCATGGTATTCCTCACCGGCACCCAGACCGGCATTGCGGATATCTCCCGCCGCAGCTGGCTGTTTCTGGTGCTGTCCGGCCTTGCCACCGGCGCAAGCTGGCTGTGCTACTACCACGCCTTGCAGGTGGGCGCAGCGTCCAAGGTAGTGCCCATTGATAAGCTCAGCGTGGTCATCACCCTTGCGCTGGCCTTTGTGGTGCTGCACGAGCCCTTTACCGCCAAAAGCCTGATCGGCTGCGCCCTCATCACCGCCGGTACACTGTTTATGGTGCTGTAACGATTGGGAATGCGCTCCGCGTTGCTTTGCGCATAGTTCAAGGAAAAATTATTTTAAATTTCGGGGTACAGAAACGCCTGCGGGCGTTTCTGTACCCCATTTTCACAAGAGAGGTCGTGGAGGAAAACTGCCTGTCAGTCGTTGCGCCCCTTCTCGTGAAAAAGTAAGTCGGGAAAATCCGCAGATTTTCCCGACTTGCAAATAAAAAACAAAATTCCGCTGTTTATGCGCAGAGCGTAAGCGGAGCGCATTTTAAATCGTTCTCCACCCGGTGGAGCGCTTGCCGCTGCCGGTGGCACGAAAAAAGCTCCCCCTTTCGGGGGAGCTGGCATCGCGCAGCGATGACTGAGAGGGTTCGTTTTTATTCCTCGCCTTTTTTCAGTATATCCAGTTCCGGCATCAGCTCGGTGCTCACGATGGTAAGCATCTGCTCCAGCTTGGCGCATTCCTCGGGGGTAAAGCGCTGGCGGGCACGCTCCACTACGGTGTGCAGGTAAGAGTAGCTGATGTTGTAGTAGTCGATATACTTCTGGGTGGGGCGCAGATGGTACTCCCGCCGGTCGGTGGTGGACTGGATCTTTTCCACATAGCCCTTTTTCACCAGACTGCCGATCTTGTACGCCGCATTGGGGGTGGAGATCTGCATCATGCGGGAAAACTCCGCAATGGTGGGCTCGCCCATGGCCATGATGCCCTCCATGCAGAAGGACTCCACCGTGGTCAGGGTAGCCTCACGGGTGGCAAAACGCTGGAACACGTTCTGGTAAAAATGCAGCTTGAATTTGGTATAGACGTCCTGAAAAGCTTTTTCCAGCATGGGTCATGCGCCTCCAATGGTTCAACTTTTTTACTATACGTTCAGTATACCACGAAAATGCCCCGCTGCATAGCGGAATTTTTACACAGTCGCAGAAATAAATTCCTGCAGCCTGACCCGGAGAAAAAGGCTTCCCCCGGATGGGGGAAGCCTTTGCTCCATGTTACATAGTTTCCCCGGAAATTTTTGCCCGGGTGCGGGCGCGGATGACGCTGAGCACCGCCAGTTCCAGCACGATGGCCACCACCAGCAGTACCAGCGAGGTCAGCAGGCTTGCGCGGCTGCCCAGCACCGCCTGTGCAAGGCCGGTGATGACGTAGCACACCGCCGAGCAGGCTGCCGCCGTAATGGCGTAGGGCAGCTGGGTGGAAACGTGGTTCACATGGCTGCAATGCGCGCCTGCCGAAGCCATGATGGTGGTATCCGAGATGGGGGAGCAGTGGTCGCCGCACACCGCGCCGGACAGGCAGGCGGCAATGGAAACCACCAGCATCTCGCCGTCCGGGAAGGCCTGACAGACGATGGGGATCAGGATGGAGAAGGTGCCCCAGGAAGTGCCGGTGGCAAAGGCAAGGAACACTGCCACAAGGAAGATGATGACCGGCAGCAGATACTGCAGCGCCGCCGCAGAATTGCCCAGCAGGCTTGCCACATAGTACTTTGCGCCCAGCAGGCCGGTCATGCCGGACAGCGTCCACGCAAGCGAGAGGATCAGCATGGGGCTGACCATGGCCTTGAAGCCCTCGGGGATGCAGGCGGCAAAGTCCTGAAAGGTCATCACGCTGCGCACCCGGTAGAATACAAAGGTGAACAGCAGGGCGATGCTGCTGCCCAGCACCAGACCTGCCGAGGCGTTGCAGTCCGCAAAGGCGGTGATGAAGTCCACGCCCTCAAAGAAGCCGCCGGTGTACACCATGCCGAAGATGCAGGCCGCGATCAGTACCAGCACCGGCGCGATCAGGTCGATGACGTGGCCGTTGGTGTCCGAGCCGTCGTCCACATCGTCGCCGTAGGGACGGTCGGCGGTGGTGAACAGGTCGCCCTTCTTGGCGTTGTCCTCGTTCAGCTTCATGGGGCCGAACTCTGCCCCTGTAAAGATAAGGAACAGGCTCATCACCACGGTCAGCATGGCGTAATAGTTATAAGGAATGGTGCGCAGGAACATGGTAAAGCCGTTGATGCCGGAGCCTGCCGGGACGCTGGAAGTGACCGCAGCCGCCCAGCTGGACACCGGCGCAATGATGCAGATGGGCGCGGCGGTGGAATCGATCAGATAGGCCAGCTTTGCGCGGGACACCTTCTGCCGGTCGGTCACCGGGCGCATCACCGAGCCCACGGTCAGGCAGTTGAAGTAGTCGTCCACAAAGATCATCACGCCCAGCAGCAGGGTGGCAAACTGTGCGCCCGCCCGGCTGTGGATGTGGGTGGATGCCCAGCGGCCGAAGGCTGCCGAGCCGCCCGCCTTGTTCATCAGCGCCACCAGAATGCCCAGCATCACCAGAAAGGCCAGAATGCCCACGTTGCCGGAGTCCGACAGCTTGGTGATCATGCCGCCGTCCTCGTTGAAGAACAGGGTGTTCAGCGCCAACTCAAGGTTGCCGTTGGCATACAGCAGCGCACCGGAGGCAATGCCCACCAGCAGCGAGGTGTACACCTCCTTGGTGTTCAGCGCCAGCACGATGGCAATGACCGGCGGCAGCAGGGAAAAGAAGGTGCTGTACACCGCACAGGTGTAGGTGGCGGGGTCGGCCACCTTGCCGGGGGTCACCGCCGTGCACCACAGCAGCAGGGCAAAGACGAACAGCGCCCCCGCCCAGGATAAGTTTTTGTTTTTCATAAGCTCCTCATATCAAGTGTTAATCATTGTCTGCGGGAAACGCTCCGGCGTATCGGGGCGCAGGCTGCGGGGCAGACTACCCACAGAAACGCAAAGGGGGTGTGCACCGTGCCGGATTACAAGGCCATGTACTTTGAGCTGTTCCGCGCCAGTGTGCAGGCTGTGCAGCTTTTGCAGGACGCGCAGACCCGCGCCGAGCAGCAGCTGCTGGCCGCAGACTTGCCGCCGCTGCGGCTGGACGAAACAGATAAAAGCGACTCTTAGCCCTTTTTGGCTTCGGCCTTAGCGGCAAACTTTTCCTCAAAGATGACAAAGCGCTCGTGGGTGCCGCCGCCCACAGGGCCCTTCTCGTCCGCAAGGGTCACCTTAAAGGTCAGCTTGCGTCCCTCAACGGCCACCAGCTCGCTGTGGCAGGTCACGGTCATGCCCACGGGGGTGGGGGCAGTGTGCTCCAGTTCCAGTTTGGTGCCCACGGTGCCGCTGCCCGCTTCCAGCGCGGGGACAACGCTCTGCCAGCAGGTCTTTTCGGCCAGTGCCACCAATGCGGGGGTAGCAAACACGTCCAGCGTGCCGCTGCCCATAGTCTTTGCGGTATTCTCTGCGCTCACGCGCACGCTCTGCTCGCCGCAGATACCGGCTTCCAGTTTCATATACAGTTCCTCCTTATGCGTCCTTTGGACGCAGTTGTGTTATTTGTGGTTACACGCCTTTATAAGATATCACAAAACGCGCCGGAATGCACTATTTTTTGCATATTTTTTCAGGGAAGCGTCCGGGAAGGGGGAGGGTTTGAAGCGTGCCGCGCTCCGCGGGGAAAGTAATTGCTTGCCTTTGGCGTGCAGGGACGCTCCGCTGGGCCAGAGGCAGGGAGGGGTGTTCCGACTCCCCCCTCCCTACCTCTGGACTCCACCCACCCCGCAACGGGTCAAGGGCTGCACGCCCTTGACAATCCTAAAGAAGTGGGCTCCCACCGGAAAAAACTGAAGATTCACGCCTATTCGGCGTGAAGATCTTTTAACCGTTTTTTCCGGCTCCGCCGATTCAAAGCCCCTCAGTCGCTGCGCGACAGCTCCCCCCGGGGGGAGCAGGCACGCCTGCACACTTTGCATTTGAGCCGGAAACTGTACTGCCATGCCAAGGGCTCTCCCTTTGGGAGAGCTGGCGCGTTAGCGCCTGAGAGGGCGAGGACGTTTGCGGGGAAGATACCCCCTCAGCCTCACTTCGTTCGGCTGCTCTCCCAAGGGGACGCCTTTGCGCTATGCCGGCAACTTTCCCGCCACCGCCAAAAGCCGTCCCCTTGGGGAAGGTGGCTGCGACCAAAGGGAGCAGACGGAAGGGGTACTCCCGGCAAGCCGCTTTACACTTGAGCCGGAAACTTTGCCGCCATGCCAAAGGCTCCCTCCCAGAGGGAGCTGTCAAAGCCGTCAGGCTTTGACTGAGGGAGTTCCAACCCGCACCCAATTTGCAAATTAAATTTGCATCTTTTTTGCGTTTTACGGCGGTTTTCAGCAATTTTACGGCAATGTAAAAAACTTTGCGGATTTTGCTTGACAGGGGGCTGTCTGCGTGTTATCATGAACACATGAACAGATGCTCATATATCGAAACGAAAGGGGAGGACAGCATGACCGGGCTAGAACAAGCCGCACCGGAAAAGGAGACCCAGCCGGTGGAGATGCCGGATGACGAGGTGCTGTACGAGCTGGCAGATCTGTTCCGCGTGTTCGGCGATTCCACCCGCATTAAAATCTTGTACGCTTTACATGACAGCGAACTTTGCGTGCAGGATATCGCGGACGCCGTGCAGCTGAGCCAGTCTGCCGTCAGCCACCAGCTGCGGGTGCTCAAGGATTCCAAGCTTGTGCGCTTCCGGCGGGAGGGCAAAACCGTTTTCTACGCACTGGACGATGACCATGTGCGCAGCATCCTTTCCATGGGGATGGAGCATATCGAAGAATGACCGGGCACACCGCCCGCACAAAAAGAAAGGCTGGTACTTATTATGAAAAAGACCTATAAGATCGAAGTGGACTGCGCCAACTGCGCCCAGAAGATGGAGGATGCCGCCAACACCGTAGCCGGTGTGGAAAAGGCGACCGTCAGCTTTATGACCCAGAAGATGAAGGTGGAGTTCGCCGAGGGTGCCGACCCCCACGCCACCATGGAGAATGTGCTGTCTGCTTGCAAGAAGGTAGAGGACGACTGCGAGATCTTTGATATTTGATGTACGGCAGGTTGCTGCACACGGTCAACAGCCTCGCCCTCTCCGTCACCTGCGGTGACACCTCTCCCAAAGGGAGAGGCCTTGGCAAAGAGATGAAGTCTGCGTGGACTGCCAAGGGCTCCCCCTTTGAGGGCCGACTTCCCCCGGCCGGGGGAAGATGTCGCGTAAGCGACAAAAGGGGGAATCTGGCAAAGCCGCTAGGCTTTGACTGAGAGGGCGAGGACGCTAAAGAAAAAGCATCTGTAACAAGATTTCGTAGATTTTTTGAGATTCCAAACGAATGTGCAGATGCTTTTTTGCTTTGTGCATGATTACGTTGTGTAACAATTTTTTCTGTGGAAAAATCCGCCACTTTTCAACAATTTCCACCGGGTTTTCAACAAGCTTTGCGGAAAAACCGAAAAAGAAGCGTGGAAAAGCACTTTTTTGGAGGAAAACTGTGTGGAAAACGCGGTTAAAACTGTGGAATAACCATTTTTTGCCGAAAAACCTGTGGAAAACCACCTGTTTTTCACCCGCTGCACCGCAAAACAAGGAGCGTTGCTTATGAACAAGAAACAAAAAAAGACCCTTGAGCGCATCCTGATCGCCGTGGCGCTGGTGATCGTGCTCAAGCTTTTGCCCCCTCTCCCCATGCCGGTTGAGCTGGCGCTCTACTGCATCCCCTACCTTGTGGTGGGCTGGGACGTGCTGCGCAAGGCACTGAAGGGCATCAAGAACCGCCAGCCCTTTGACGAGTGCTTCCTGATGGCAGTGGCTACCGTGGGCGCGTTTGCGCTGGGCGATTATGTGGAGGGCTGCGCCGTTATCATCTTCTACCAGATCGGTGAGCTGTTCCAGAGCGTCGCCGTGGGCAAGAGCCGCCAGAGCATTGCCAGCCTGATGGATATCCGCCCGGACTACGCCAACATCGAGGGCGAGGACGGCAAGCTGGAACAGGTGGACCCGGACGAGGTCGAGGTGGGCACGGTCATCGTGGTGCAGCCCGGCGAGCGGGTGCCCATTGACGGCGTCATCGTGGAGGGCGCTTCTGCCCTGAATACCGCCGCCCTGACCGGCGAAAGCCTGCCCCGGGACGTGAACGCCGGGGACGAGGTCATCAGCGGCTGCGTGAACATGACCGGCCTGCTGAAGGTGCGCACCACCAAGGAATTCGGCGAATCCACCGTCTCTAAAATTCTCGATCTGGTGGAAAATTCCAGCATGAAAAAGGCCCGGGCAGAAAACTTTATCACCCGCTTTGCCCGGGTGTATACCCCCGCTGTCTGCTACGGCGCACTGGCGCTGGCCCTTCTGCCGCCGGTGGTGCTGCTGCTTATGGGACAGCCCGCCCGCTTTGGCGACTGGGTCTACCGCGCTTTGACCTTCCTTGTCATCAGCTGCCCCTGTGCGCTGGTCATCTCCATCCCGCTGAGCTTCTTCGGCGGCATCGGCGGCGCTTCTGCCTGCGGTATCCTCATCAAGGGTTCTACCTATCTGGAAGAGCTGGCAAGCACCGGCGTTGTGGTGTTCGATAAGACCGGCACCCTGACGCAGGGCACCTTTAAGGTGACCGGCATCCACCCCGCCGAGGGCGTGACCGATGCTGCACTGGTGGAAGCCGCCGCGCTTGCCGAAAGCTGGTCGAAGCACCCCATCTCCCTGAGCATCAAGGCCGCCTACGGCAAGCCCATTGACGCCGCCCGGGTCACAGACGTGCAGGAGCTGGGCGGTCATGGCGTGACCGCGAAGGTGGACGGCAAGAGCGTTGCCGCCGGTAACGCCCGCCTGATGGAAAAGGTGGGTATCACCGTCCCCGCCGTGGAGGGTGTGGGCACCATCGTGCACGTTGCCGTAGAGGGCAGCTACGCGGGCTATCTGCTGATCGCGGACGTGGTAAAGCCCCACAGCGCCGATGCCATCCGCGCCCTGAAAGCTTCCGGCGTGCGCAAGACGGTCATGCTGACCGGCGATGCACAGCCGGTGGCACAGGCGGTAGCGCAGCAGCTGGGTCTGGACGAGTACCACGCCGGTCTTTTGCCCGGCGACAAGGTGGATCAGATCGAAAAGCTGCTTGCTGAAAAGCAGCCCAAAGAAAACCTTGCCTTTGTGGGTGACGGCATCAACGATGCACCGGTGCTGTCCCGCGCAGACGTGGGCATTGCCATGGGTGCGCTGGGTTCGGATGCCGCCATCGAGGCCGCAGACGTGGTGCTGATGGACGACGACCCCGCAAAAATTGCGCTTGCCATGCGCATTGCCCGCCGCACCCTGCGCATCGTGCACCAGAACATCGTGTTCGCGCTGGGCATCAAGGCGCTGTGCCTGCTGCTGGGCGCACTGGGCATTGCCGGAATGTGGGCAGCCATCTTTGCGGACGTGGGCGTGATGGTCATTGCCGTGCTCAACGCCACCCGTGCCCTGTATACCAAAGACCTGACCAAAAACTGACATAAACGCAAAACAGCCAGACCGGCACTGCCGGTCTGGCTGTTGTTGTTTCAAATATCTTACAGCTTTTCCACCATCGCTGCCACGATCTTGGTGGCGGTGGCGACATACTCACCGATGCTGAACTTCTTCACCACCAGCACCTCGTGGCCGTCCTCGTCGGCGTTGTCGCTCATGGCGCGCAGGATGACGCAGGGCACGCCGTTCTTGGCGGCGATCTGGCTTACCGCAGCGCCTTCCATCTCCACGCAGTCCGGGGCGCACTTGGCCTCAATGGCGGCCTTCGTCTCGCTGTCGCCCACGAACAGATCACCGGTGGCGATCTTGCCCACCAGCGCCTTTACCCCGGCTTCGGCGCAGGCGGCCTCGGCGGCGGCGATCAGCTCCGGGTCGCCGGTGTATTCTTTCAGGAAGGGCGGGTTCTGGCAGATCATATCCAGCTGGGCGTCGTGGTACAGCACCGTCTTGCCGATGACCACATCGCCGATGCCGATCTTGCTGGTCATGTTGCCCGCAATGCCGGAGAAGATGATCTTCTCCGCGCCGAACTTGGTGATGAGCACCTGCGTAGTGGCGGCGGCGTTGGCCTTGCCCATACCGGCGCAGCACACCACCACCTGTTTGCCGGCCAGCGTGCCCTTGTGGTACTCCACGCCGCCGTAGGGCTCAACGGTGACATTTTCCAGCTTTGCACACAGCTGGTCTACTTCATCGGGCATAGCGCCCATAATACCAAAGATCATGGTAAGCTCCTTTTACGATCAAAAATGGCCGCCGCGTACGCTTTGGCCATATTCAGAGGAATGATTCTTTTTAGTTCAGGAAGGCTTGGAACGAACCCTCTCAGTCATCGCTGCGCGATGCCAGCTCCCCCGAATGGGGGAGCTTTTATGGCGCTTCCGGTTTGCTGCAATAAAGCTCCCCCTGAGAGGAAAGACTTCCCCCGGCCGGGGGAAGATGTCGCGCAGCGACAAAAGGGGGAATCTGGCAAAACCGTCAGGTTTTGACTGAGAGGGTTTCTCTTTAAACATTAAACAAAAACTCGATGACATCGCCATCGTGCACAACGTACTCCTTGCCCTCGGTGCGCTGCAGGCCCTTGGCCTTGACGGCGGCGTAGTCGAAGTTGTTGGCTTCCAGATCGTTATAGCCGATGACGCTGGCGCGGATGAAGCCGCGCTCGAAGTCGCTGTGGATCTTACCGGCAGCCTGCGGAGCCTTGGTGCCCTTGCGGATGGTCCATGCGCGGCACTCCTTCTTGCCGTCGGTCAAAAAGGAGATCAGACCCAGCAGGTCGTAGCTGGCGGTGATCAGGTTGTCCAGACCGCTGGCCTCGATGCCCATCTCAGCCAGAAATGCCTTCTTTTCCTCGGGGCTGTAATCTGCGATATCCTCCTCGGTCTTGGCGCAGATGGGGATGTAGCGGGCGTCCTCCTCCTTGGCGCGGGCAGCCACCAGCGGGACGTACTTGTTGTTCTCGATGCCCTCCATCAGGTCATCCTCGCCCACGTTGCAGGCGTACAGCACCGGCTTTGCGCTCAGCAGACCCATCTCGTGCAGCACGGTCTGCTGCTCGGTGTCGGCGGGGTCAAAATCGAAGCTGCGGGCGGGCTTGCCGGTGCTCAGATGGTCGGCCAGCTGCTGCAGCCAGGCGGCCTCGGCGGCAGCGCCCTTGTTGTTGCCGCTCTTGGCAGCCTTTGCCATGCGGCCTGCGCGGTTCTGCACCACCTCAAGGTCGGAGAGGATCAGCTCGTAGTCGATGGCCTCAATGTCGGCAATGGGGTCCACAGCCTCGGCCTTGGTCACGTCCTCCACCACATGGATGATGTTGTCATCGTCAAAGCAGCGCACCACATGCACGATGGCGTCGCACTCGCGGATATGGCCAAGGAACTTGTTGCCAAGGCCTGCGCCCTGACTTGCACCCTTCACAAGACCCGCAATGTCCACGAACTCCACGATGGCGGGGGTCTTTTTGTTGGTCTGCCAGATCTCGGCCAGCTTGTCCAGCCGCTTGTCCGGCACCGCCACGATGCCGGAGTTCGGCTCGATGGTGCAGAAGGGGTAGTTTGCAGCCTCCGCATTCTTGGTGGAGGTGATGGCGTTGAACAGAGTGGACTTGCCCACGTTGGGCAGGCCGACGATACCAAGCTTCATAGTAGTGATTTCTCCTTTTATAAGATGGATGATAAACAGCTGTGTGTTACAGTGTGTTTTTTTGCTTAGCCGGTGCGCGGAGGGTTTTGCAAAAAACAAGCCGCGCACCACACTTTATTGTATCATGCAGGCATTGTTTATGCAAGTGGCGGGAAGCGGACTCCCCCAGTCATCTCGCTGCGCTCGATGCCAGCCCCCTCGGAGATGGGGCCCTTGGCAGTACGGCAAGCTTTACGGCTAAAATACAAAGTTTTCAGTTTCGCCAGAGGCTCCCTCCCAGAGGGAGCTGGCAAAGCCGTTAGGCTTTGGCTGAGGGAGTTTCCCCTCAAGCTCCCCAGCCACTTTCTTCCGGACTTTACAAAAAAAGGTAATAGAGCCGAAAAACACCAAAATGTAAACGTTTTCGGACGTTTTAGTAAAGAATACAACATAAAATATAAAGAAAAAACCGGGAAAACAGGTTGACAGCCGGGGGGGGGTATGGTAGAATATTGTCGACAAAACTAATGTATCAATCTTTAAAAATATTGGGCAATTTTTTGGCAAACTTGTCGAAAGGCAAGGACGCAAAGCCATAGGGGCTAAGGTTCGGGGCGTTTCCCGGATGATGCCAGCCGGTTGCTCCCCTTTTTTGCGGAAATACTCTGCATACGGGAACGTCCAAAACCACAGGTGTGTTCTTTTTAAGGGCACGCCAGATTTTGCTCGTATCATCAAAGCTGTCCACAAGGTCGGGCGGCTTTTTTTATTGTTCCAACGGAAAGGGAGCGTGGAGCCCATGGAAAATAAAAACATGAGCAAGCTGGTCATCGGGGTGCTGGCGGCACTGGTGGTGCTGCTGGGCGGCTACATCGCAGTGTCCGGCACGGCACGGGGCGGCAAGTCCACCGGCAGCACCGGCGCGTCCGAAGCGGCCGCGCTGCCCATGGAGACCTATCAGGCGCAGTATGTTAAGCCGGAAACCCCCATCGACCGCAGCAAAAACGTCACCCTGCCGGGCTGGGGCGGCTTTACCATCCCCGCAAAGACCAAAAAGATCACCCAGGGGTTCGAGTTCCATAACCCCGCCGAGAACTTCTGGTACGAGGACTGGGTAAGCCTTGACGGCACCCAGCTGGAAAAGCTGGTGGTGGACAGCGGCCAGACCGCAGAGCTGAGCCATTACCTGCGTTTGGCGGGCATTCAGGCCGAGGTGACCGGGGTGACGGACGCCGACCCCGCCTATTTTGAGATCCAAAAAACCGACGCCGGGGCGTACACCATCGAGGCCATCAAGGGCTATAAGGGTGAAAAGACCCTGACCGTGCAGACCGATGACGGCAAGCAGTACACCCTTACCCTGACCGGCAAGGAGGAGTGCTACTACATCGCCTTTGGGCTGTATTTAGAGGACGGCGACGAGCTTTTGTTCCAGTCCGGCCTTGTAGCGCCCGGGCTGTATGTGCAGACGATGGAGATGACCCGCGCCCTTGCCCCCGGCGAGTACCCGGCCTATGTGGTGTGCCAGCCCTATCTTTCGGACCGCGCCACCAAGACCAACAGCGGCATCGTAAAGCTGACACTGACCGTAGGCTAAGCCCCCTTGCGGTGGGCAAAACCGGCAGTGTTGACGATAAAAAGAACTGAATTGGGGATCAACAAACCATACGGTGTGAAAGGAGTAGGCAGATCCAAGGCTGACCGTCAGCTGCGGGCCCCATTGCCGAATAAGGATTATGAAATTGACAAAGAAAGCGGCCGCCCTGCTCCTCGCAGCCTCTCTGGCGGTTTCCGTCTGCGCGACCCCGGTGTTTGCAACTGACCCCTCGATTGCAGGCAGTGAAACCAAAACAACTGCCGACACTAATGTGACTTATACGGTCGATAGCAAATATACATGGTCTATCCCTGCAAAGATCGACTTTGGCGCTAATGCAGGTATTAATGAGACCCGCACAGTCAAGGCTAATACAGCCGAAAATATAGCAAGCACAAAGGCAACCGATACTACAGACGGCACTGCTCCCATGGTTTGCGTGACCGAGAATATTATTGCACCCGAAAAAGCATTGAAGATCAGCATTGATACTGCATCTTCTACTTTCGAAAATGGCAATGGCTTCTTTGTGGGAGTTAATGGAAAAACAACTATTGAAAAGCTTTATTTTAAGATTAACAAGCTTGCTAACGACGGCAGCTCTGGGGACGAGCTGGATGCAAGTAAAAGTGAGGTCTTGAGCGTCCCCTCTGGCACGAAAACAGGTGAACAGCCACTGGTGCTTACCTTGAAAACTACTACTAAAGACGCGGTTGAAAAGGCAGGTGAGTACACAGGTTCGATTGCGTTTAAGTCTGAGGTTAAGTAACACCTATCCCCCGCACCCAAACCTAAATAATACCTGAGCCCAAAGGGGAGACGGGAGCTGTTCCCTCTCCCTTTTTTAGTTTTGCGGCGGAAACTCCCCCAGTCTGCTGCGCAGACAGCCCCCTCTGAGATGGGGCCCTTGGCAGAACGGGAAGGTTTCTGGCTAAAGTGCAAAGTTTCCGGGCGCGCCAGAGGCTCCCTCCCCGAGGGAGCTGTCAAAGCCGTCAGGCTTTGACTGAGGGAGTTCCCGCCCCCCAAAGCAGCCACCCCACACAAGGAGGACACACCATGAAGCATTGTGCAAAAAAACTGCTGGGCCTTGCGTTTGCGCTGGCTCTGTGCCTTGCAGTGGGTGGAACTGCGCTTGCCGAAACGCCGGTGCTGGCCGAAGTGTCGGATACTCTGCCGGAGCAGGAAATGCTTGCCTACGAGCCGAATGTTACCACGGCAGCGGGTGAGAACATCATCGATAAGTTTGCAACCGACGGCTATACCGTCACCATCCCCACCACCGTGGATGTGAAAAGCGGGGAGACTAAGGGTGAGCTGGAAGTTAAGGCACAGCTGAAGCAGTGGCGCACGCTGAATATCGGCATTGAATCGAAGAAAAATAACTGGAAACTGGCGTATGACGGTGCAGCGGGTGCGGATACGCCGAAGGTGGATTATACGCTAAAAAATGAAAATGAAAATGGTGGAGAGTCCACGCGCGATACAATATGGTATTATGACGAAGAAACGCATGAAATTATGTATGCGACATCCGCTGTTGAGAACTTTCACACAGCAACCATCCCCCTTTCTGTCAACGTGACAGACCCCAGCCAAGCCACTATGAGCGGCACTTACTCCGATACGCTTACCTTTACCTTTAACATCACAAAACAAAGCGTTACCTATACCATCAACGTATATGAGCAGAAGCTGCAGCTTACAAACAGCGGGACGCACGTTCAAGCCGTGAATGTGGTTGATGCAAGCGAAAACGTGACAGACACAACTTCTGTGCCCAAGGAAACCTATGTTCTGGAGTACGGCTGTGCAGATGCGTGGGGAACGCCTTTGGGAACTGCTGTTACTTCTGAGACATGGACGCGCCCCCGACCTTCCGGAACAGATGGGGAGGAAGATACCCGCTGCTGGGAGGATTTGTCACGCACCCTGACCCCGAAAGCGGATTTTGAAGCAAACAATAAAACCCAGACCATCAACCTGAACCTTGTGCGCAAGTGGTACTGGCTGGATGTGAACGGCATTACAAACAAGGCCACCTGTGCAGATTGCGGAATGAACGGCAACCAAGGCAGCAAGATTGCCAGTTTTGTGAATATTAAGGTGTCCGTGGATGATGGTACAACTTGGTCAGACGGGTTCTGGTATCCCGGTGGTGATGACTACTGGGGCACTTTCCCCTACGGAACAAAGTTCCAGCTGGATCTGCACCGTGTGAAGGACGGCTATGCGTACGATGCGGATGCCGACGGCAAGGTTGCCATCTATGCAAATGGTGTGCTGACACACACCCAAACCACGGATGAAAGCGGAGATGGAAAGACGCACTACCGTGTGTACCAAGGCAAGCTGGAAGGCGAACCGGTTGATAAAACTCTGTACAACACAAGGGGAGGCGGCATCTCCCATGCCCCGGGCAGCTACCCGCGCTACTGCTACAACGTGTGTTTTGTGGACGGCATAACCTATTATGCTAACGGCGGCACCGGCGGCAGGGAGGATACAAACAATTACCACGGCCCGCATACGACCTTTAAATATACAGAGGGTATGACATTGGCAGACCCCCTTACGGACTGTGATTTTACTGCGCCTGCCGGAAAAGTATTTGCGGGCTGGAGCACTACCAAGGACTATACCGGTCAGACGCTCTATGGTGTCGGTGATCCTGTGAGCAGCGTTACATGGCCTACCAGACCGGGCACGTCGAATACTGATACTTTGCCAACAGGCGATGGTCAGACCGAATGCCGCACCCTTTACGCCATTTGGAAGAAACCTTACACGGTAAAGGTGCAATTTGGCGGTGTCATAGGCTGGACAACATGGGATGCTGCGACCCAGTCGTTCCCCGAAAATAAGCAGGACGGCGACGGCTTTGACGATGCCGTAGAACTTGGCAAGGCTTACGCCTACGGCAATACGTCCTTGACGCTGAGCGCCACCGAGAATAAGACAGTGTGGGATGAACTCCAAACCCAGATAAAAGCAAAAACCAGCGAGATTGCCACTGCTGCCCAGCCGGATGCTGTCTGGCAGCTCAAAAACGAGTATACGTTTACCACATTGCCCGCGAACGGTGAGGTGATTATCCAAATCAAGCGCAAGCGCTATCTGCTGAACGTTATCCCTGCGCTGCAGAATGACGATGGCTATTTCACCCCGGCTGGTGACAAAGAGACAGCAGAACAATACGGCAAATTTGATTTGGATTCCTGCAATAAGCCGCAGACGCTGGAAGGAAAAATCTCCTATTACCAGTGGATGCGCAACTACGGCGGCTCGTATCGTATCTACAATGTTGTACCAAACACCGGGTATCAGTTTGTTGGCTTCCGGGTGATAGAAACCAATGCTCCGGTGGACAAGGGAAAAAATCCTTACAGCTCGACCCTGACCGGCAAGAACGAGAAACTCAGATATTTTGGTGACACCTCGGACACTCCCTACACCGGCGATACCATTTATGTGGTGTACAAGAAGGACATGGTGACCTTTGATTACAACGGCGGTACTTCTGACGGCAAAACGGAATTGGTTTTGCCCTATGATGATAGCGTACGTTTCCCGAAGGTGGTGCTTACTAAACAAGGTGTAGACTTTATTGGCTGGAGCACGAAGCAAAACCCCACCAGCGATGCCGAGATTTTCAAGCTGGCCAATCTTGACCCAGATAATGGCGTTAACCCGGACACTACCACGGTGAGCAGTAAGGTCACAACTTGGCCGGACGAGAACAATAAAGTCCTTTACGCCGTTTGGCGATCCGCCACCGGCCCGAGCCATGCCCCGGCGAAGAAGAAGGTCCTGACTGTGCACTACCACGCAAACTTTGACCCGAATGAGGAGCTTGCGCTTGACCTTGACCCCAACCCCCTGCTGGATGATATGGACGATGACTTTGGTTTTGAGCCAGACCCCCTGCCGGAGGACGTACTCGATCCCCTTGAGGGCGCAGTAATGACCGTGACCTACAAGCCCGACGAGAATGTTGTCCTGCGCCACTGTATGTTTAAGCGGGCGGGCTACGTTTTTGTGGGCTGGAACACAGAAAAGGACGGCACAGGCAAAATGTACGAGGTAAACGGCGTGCCCGTGCCCGACTGGGCAGCGGGCGCTACGGTAGACCTTTACGCCCAGTGGGAAAAGCCCCACCACCTGAAGCCTGTGGTAGACAACGAACCCCTGCCGGAGGAGCCGGACGACGCCGCCCCGGCCGCCCCGCCGGAGGATGTGGACGACGCCTTTGGCATAGACCCCGCCGCCCAGCCGGAGGGCATGGATGATGCCTTTGGCATAGACCCCGACCCCCTGCCGGAGGCGCTGGACGATGCTTTTGGCGTGTAGACCCCTACCCGGCAGAAGAACCGTAACAAAAGCCCCTTGGCGCGGCAGCGCCAAGGGGCTTTTTGCCGCCGCACGGCCAGAAATGTGAAAAAAACTACACTTCCTTCTTTATTTTGTCATAACTGTCCCGTATAATAGAAGGGTAAGAGACTGTCAAAACGCCCGGAAGGGCTGCAAATACTACAAAAACCTGCATAAAAGGGGAGGAAAACACTTATGGCAAACGAAAAGATCCTTGTGGTGGACGACGACGCCAACATCTGTGAGCTGCTGCGGCTGTACCTGACCAAGGAGGGCTATCAGGTCACGGTGGCAAACGATGGCGAAGAAGGGCTGGAAAAGTTCAACGCGGTCAAGCCGGACATGGTGCTGCTGGACGTGATGATGCCCCGCATGGACGGCCTTGAGGTCTGCCGCCGCATCCGCAAGGCGGGCAATACCCCCGTGATGATGCTTACCGCCAAGGGCGAGACCTTTGACAAGGTGCTGGGTCTGGAACTGGGCGCAGACGATTACATGGTAAAGCCCTTTGACGCAAAAGAGGTGGTGGCACGCATCAAGGCGGTGCTGCGCCGCTGCCAGACGACCTCCGCTGCCGCCGAGAGCACCGAGGGCGTTATTGAGTTCGATAACCTCCGGTTGGATATGAACAGCTACGAGCTGCGGGTCAAGGGCAAGGTGGTGGAAGCTCCCCCCAAGGAGCTGGAACTGCTGAACTGTCTGGCCTCCCACCCCAACCGCGTGTATACCCGCGACCAGCTGCTGGACGAGGTGTGGGGCTTTGAGTACTACGGCGACAGCCGCACCATCGATGTCCACGTCAAGCGTCTGCGCGAAAAGCTGGCCGGTGCTTCCGATAAGTGGGAGCTGAAAACCGTCTGGGGCGTGGGTTATAAGTTCGAGGTGCGTCAGTAATGCGTAAAAGTATCTCCACGGCCTTTTTCTCCATGGTGTCCACCTTGATGGTGCTGGGCATCGTGCTGATGGGCTGCTCGGAGTGGGTGCTGTTCAAGAATTATTTTGCGAAGGATCGCTACGAAACGCTGGATCAGGTGGTAAACGTTGCCAAGCGCACGGCGGAGTATCTGGTAAACAGCGGGACCATGCCGCAGGGCGCAGAGCTGGACGCTTTGAACACCAAGCTGGAGATCATCGGCGAGAGCGCTGAGGCCTATCTGTTCTTCACGGACGGACAGGGCAATGTGCTCATCGCCTCCGACCCGGCAAAGCTTACCACTGCCACCGTGCCGCTGGATATCTGCCAGCGCGCCAACGCAGTGACAGACCCGGACGCCCGGCACTACCACGCTTTCAGCGACTTGGGCGGCGCACTGACTGAAAAAAGCTATATCTCGGTGGTGCAGACCATCGACGACCAGAGCCCGGTCGGCGGCTGGCTGTTTTTGTGCTCCTCCGGCGCGCAGCTTACCGACTTCAAACAGCAGTTCTGGTCTAACTTCCTCATGTCCGCCTGCGTGATGCTGCTGTGCGCCAGCGTGCTGACCCGCCTTTTGATGCGTCAGCTCACCGACCCGCTGCAGAAGGTCACCGATGCCGCCCAGCGCTTTGGCGGCGGCGACCTCTCCGTCCGCGTGGAGGGCGTGGAGGGCGATGGCGAGGTGGCAGACCTTGCCCGCACCTTCAACCAGATGGCGGAGAATATCCAGTCCAACGATAACTCCCGGGGACAGTTCATGGGCAACATCGCCCACGAGCTGCGCACCCCCATGACCACCATTAAGGGCTTTGTGGACGGCATTCTGGACGGCACCATCCCGCCCGAGATGCAGAACCACTATCTGCAGCTGGTCAGCGAGGAGACCGGGCGTCTTGCGCGGCTGATCCAGAATATGCTGGATCTCTCCAAGCTGGAAAGCGGGGAGTATCAGGTGAACGCCCGGATGTTCAATATCTGGGAGACCCTGACCGGCGTGGCGCTGGCCGCAGAGCAGCGCATCAACGACGGCATGATCGAGCTGGAGGGCCTGACCATGGACGAAAAGGTGCTGGTCTACGCCGACCCCGACCTGATCCATCAGGTGGCGTATAACCTGCTGGACAACGCCATCAAGTTCACCCCGGCGGGCGGCACCATCCGCTTCAGCGTGGAAAAGCTTGGCCCCGAGGCCGAGATCTCCATCTGGAACTCCGGGCAGGGCATCAGCCCGGAGGCGCTGCCCTATGTGTTCGAGCGGTTCTATAAGGAGGACCGCTCCCGCGGCCTGCACGCCCGCGGCTCCGGCCTTGGGCTGAACATCTGCAAGGTGCTGGTCAATCTGGCCGGTGGGCAGATCCGCGTAGAGAGCCAGCAGGGCGAGTGGTGCCGCTTTGTGTTCACCCTGCCCACCTGTTCCCCCAACCCCGGCGGCATGAAGCGCCTGCCGGACGCCGCCGGTCAGCCCGGCGCAGTAGAGGACCCCGCCAGCATGAAGCCGGTAGAATAAGACCCCGCAGCCAGACTGCCCCGCCCGGGCAGTCTGGCTGCTTTGGCGTTGGGGGCTTTGCCTTATGGACATTTTGCTCTATTTACGACTTTTCGGTGAAAAAAACGGCTGCGGGTTTGATTTTTTTGCCGTTTTCATGTAAACTAAAGAGTAACCATGCCCGCGTGTTTTCCAGGCGGGAAAAACCCGCTAAACGCGAAACGCATGGGATAAAAACTGCTAAAAATAACGGAGCGTAATGAAATATTATGGCCATCGTAAGTCCTTCTATTCTTTCTGCTGATTTTGGCAAGCTGGGTGCAGACTGCCGCATGGTGCTGGACGCCGGCGCACAGATGCTGCACTACGACGTGATGGACGGGCATTTTGTGCCCAACATCAGCTTTGGCGTGCCGGTGCTCAAAAGCCTGCACAAGGCGCTGCCGGATGCCTTTTACGACGTGCATCTGATGATCAGCCACCCGCTGCAATACGCCGAGCCTTTCATCAAGGCCGGTGCTACCCTGTATAATTTCCATCTGGAGTGCGAAGATGATATTCAGGCCACCATTGATGCCGTGCGCGCGCTGGGCTGCAAGGTGGGTCTGACCATCAAGCCCGGCACCCCGGCCGAGGTGCTGGCACCGTGGCTGGATCAGCTGGATCTGGTGCTGGTGATGAGCGTGGAGCCCGGCTTCGGCGGGCAGAAGTTCATGCCCTCGGCGCTGGATAAGCTCCGCTGGCTCAAGGCCGAGCGGGAAGCACGCGGCCTTTCCTACCTGCTGGAGGTGGACGGCGGCGTGGATGCCGCCACCGCACCCCTGTGCGTGGAAGCCGGTGCCGACGTGCTGGTGGCGGGCAGTGCGGTGTTCGGCGCTGCCGACCCCGCTGCGGCTGTGGGCGCACTGGCCAGCCTGTAAGGAGGCCTGTATATGGATGAAGCTTTGATCCAAGAGCAGGAGCGGCAGCTGCAAAAGACCGGCCGGTACTACAGGCACGTTTTCTGGCTGTGCGTGCCGCTGCTGTGTATGGCCTGCTATTTCTACGGCGCGCGTCCGCTGCTGCTGTGCGGCGTCGCTCTGCTCACCGGCAACCTGTGCGACCGTCTGGTGGCGCTGCTGCGCCATCGGGTGTACACCAATAAAGATCTCTCCAACGAGAGCTTCAGTCTGATCATCGCCCTGCTCATGCCCGCCACCGTGGATATCTATGTGCTGGTGGTGGCGGTGCTGGCGGGTGTCCTCATCGGCAAGGAGATCTTTGGCGGCTACGGCAGCTATCCCTTTAACCCCGCTGCCGTAGGCTACGCCGTGGCGGCGGTATCGTGGCCGGAGCAGGTGGTGCGCTACCCGCAGCCCTACACCCCGCTGCCCCTGTGGAACGCCTCTGCCGTGCCGGTGGGCAGCACCATCGAGGATACCCTGCGCAGCGGCGGCATCCTGAACCTGAACGCCCTTGCCATCGTGCTGGGCGAGTTTGCCGCCCCTATGGGCACCGGCGCGGCGCTGGTCATTCTGGCCTGCGGCCTTGTGCTGTGGACCCAGAAGGACGTGCACATCGGCGCAACGGTAAGCTTTCTGGTCACCTGCGGGCTCATCGCCTTCTTCTTCCCGCGGCAGGTGGGTCTGGCGGACAGCACCTTCTTCAGCAGCCTGCTGCCCCGCCTGCAGGGTGCCCGGGACGAGCTGCACACCGGTGCAATGCTGTTCTGCGCGGTGTTCCTGCTCAACGAGCCCTACACCTGTGCCCATCATCGGCTTGGGCGCATCCTGTACGGCGCGCTGGTGGGCGCAGCCACCATGGGCTTCCGCTATTTCGGCGTGTACGAGACCGGCGTCTGCTTTGCGCTGCTGGCCGTCAACAGCGTGTCCGCGCTGATCGACCGCACCGAGGAGCGGCTGTACCGTCTGCTGCACCGTCTGCCGTCCGAACGAAAGGAGGCTGCGGAATGAAAAAGCGTACTGCGGAACTGATCCTGCAGGACCCCGAAAAGTTTGCCCATCATGACCGCGTGTTTCTGAATAACCCGGTGGTCATGCAGGGCATGGGTCTGGCACCGCTGGTGGTCGTGGCCACCACCGGCCAGAACAGCCTGATGCTGGCGGCGGCGGTGGCGCTGCTGCTGGTGCCCTCCCGCGTGCTGGCCTGCCTGCTCAGTCGCCTTGTGCCCCTGCGGGACGAGGAGCCTTCGCCGGAGCAGCTGCAAAAAAAGCTGCTGCCGCGTGCTATTCTGTATGCAGCCAGCGCCGCTGTGGTGTATCTGGCGGCGTATCCCATTTTGAACCTCGTGTTCGGCACGGGTCTTTTGAACCTTGGCATCTACCTGCCCATGCTGGTGGTGGAGCCGCTTCTGACCTACCGCTTCGGCCGCGTGCAGGAGACGGTGCATAAGGCGGTTTCCAAGGGCGTGCGCATCACCGTGGGCTATGCGCTGCTGCTGCTCGTGATCGGCATGCTGCGCGAGTGGCTCAGCCTTGGCACCGTGTTCGGTGCCCCGGTGGGGCGCTGGGCACTGCTGCCGCTGGCTAAAATGCCGGCGGGCGGCTTTATCGTGCTGGGCATCCTGTGCGCCATCTGGCGCGCTGCGGCTGCAAAGCGCAGGGAATATCTGAAAAAAGAAGCGCGGGATACCCTGACCGTGCACTACCAGAAGGAGGCGGACCGCGAACCGTGAAGGAAGTTGTAAGCAGCTCGGCGGTGTTTTTCAGCTATGCACTGCTGGCTATTTTTGCACAGAACGCTGTCTTTACCCGCGCACTGGGCGTGTCCCGCATGGTGCAGCTGGTGGGGGACGACCGCACCAGCAGCGCGTTGTTCGGCATGATGCTGTGCATCACGCAGGTGCTGGTGGCTCCCGTGGCTTTCATTGCAGGCGGGTTCATCGCCCCGCTGGATAACCGCGCCCAGCTGCGCCCGCTGGTGTATATCGCCAGCATTGCCGTGGTGTGTCTGGCAGAGCATCTGGTGCTGTGGCTGCTGCGCAGCCTGCCCCGCCGCAGCCAGCTGCTGCGCATCGTGCCGCTGGCCGCGCTGAACAGCGGCGTGCTGGGCACGGTGCTGGTGGAGCGCACCCAGACCTTTACCCTTGGCCAGAGCCTTGGCTTTGGCCTTGGCAGCGGCCTTGGCTATGTGCTGGCGGTGCTGCTGGTCACCGAGGCGCGCCACCGCCTGCGCAGCAGGGCCATCCCCAAGGCATTCCGCGGCCTGCCCATCACGCTGGTGTATATCGGCGTGCTGGCGCTGGCGATCTATGGCTTTACCGGACATTCCGTCATCCTGTAATGCAGACAGGGAGGAAAGGATACCATGGCTAAGAATAAACGTCAGAAGGTCAAGCATTATAACCGCAGCTTTTACAGCCGGGAAACGCGCGTAAAGCGCGGCATCGGCATCGTGGTGCTGGTGGCGGCAGTGCTGGCAGCCGCATGGTTTGCCGCACCCCATGTGCTGGATTGGGCCACCCATACCTGGTACACCGTGGTCAAGAACCGGGATCTGGAGGCCGAAAGCGCTTCCCGCGCCGAGGCAGCCGCCTCCTCTGCGGCAGCAAGCAGCGCCGCTGCCTCGCAGGCAGCGTCTGAGCCGGAGCCGGAACCGGAGGAGGAAAAGCCGCTGGACGGCAAGGCCATCACCGGCGGCAGCTGGGCAGAGCTGGACGTGACCACCCTGACCGATGAAGCCGCCATCCGCGCCGCTGCCCGGCAGCTGAAGCAGCAGGGCGCAGACTACGCCCTTGTCACCCTGAAGGACGCCGCTGGCACGGTGTACTATGCTTCCGGGGTGGCAAATGCTGCCCGGAGCATCACCGAAAACCCGGTGGATGCGGCAAGCATTGCCGCCATCCTGCGGGAGGAGGGCATCATCCCGGCGGCACAGCTTGCTGCCTTTACCGACCCGGTGTCGGTGTACACCGACCGCAGCATGGGCGTGCACTACGACAGCAACAGCCTCTGGCTGGACAACGTCAGCGCAGCCGCAGGCGGCAAGGCGTGGATGAACCCCTTTGCCGCAAGCGCGGTGCAGTATGTCGGCGACCTCATTGAAGAGGTGCATGGCATGGGCTACGAGCAGGTGGTGCTTACCGGGGTGCAGTTCCCCAATATCATCACCCGCAAGCAGGACTTCGGCGCTTCCGGCGGCAAGAGTCGGGAGGGACGCGCTGCGCAGCTGACGGCAGATATCGCCGCATGGCAGACCCGCTTTGCGGGCAGCGTGACCCTGTGGGTCAGCTATCCGGACGCACTGTGCACCGCCGCCACCGATGCCCTTGGCACCACCGGTGTGTCCCTTGGCATGGAAAACCTGCTGGTCACCAGCAGCACCGCACTGGATGCGGACAGCCGCGCAGCGCTGGAGCTGGCCGCTGCCGACGCCGGTGTGCAGCACGTTGTGGTGCACGACACCGCAGCGTTCCGCTGAAAAGCGGTTTTATAGAGAGGGGAGGAAACGACTATGAAACCAACGACCTGTTTTGCACCCGCACACATCCTGCTGCCTTCGGCGCAGGTGCCGCTGGAGCAGTGGGGCTGCATTGCCTGTGACCAGTTCACCAGCGACCGCAGCTACTGGCAGCGGGCAGAAGAGACCGCTGCCGGTGCGCCCAGCACCCTGAACCTGATCCTGCCGGAGGTGTATCTGGAGGACGGAGACGCCGATGCGCGGGTGGAAAAGATCCACGCAACCATGCAGGACTACGCCCAGAACGTGCTCACCCGGGCGGTGGACGGCTTTATCTATGTGGAGCGCACCGAACAGAGCGGCCGGGTGCGGCAGGGTCTTGTGGGACGTGTAGATTTGGAGGCATACAGCTACCGCCGTGGCGAAAAATGCACCGTGCGCCCCAGCGAGTGCACCGTGGAAAGCCGCATCCCGCCCCGCATGAAGGTGCGCACCGGCGCTGCGCTGGAAACGCCCCACATCATGATGCTGGCGGATGACCCGGACTGCACCCTTATCGAGCCCATTGCCGCCCACAAGGACAGCCTGCCCAAGGTATACGAGGGCGAGCTGATGCTGGGCGGCGGTCATGTGGCAGGCTGGGCGGTGGAGGACCCCGCCCTCATCGCACAGATCGAAAACGCACTGACCGTGCTGGGCAGTCAGGAAGAATTTGACAAGAAATACCCCGATGCCACCCGCCGCGACCCGCTGACGCTGGCGGTGGGCGACGGCAACCACTCGCTGGCTACCGCAAAGGCCTGCTGGGAGGAGCTGAAAAAGACCCTGACCCCGGAGCAGGCAGAAAACCACCCCGCCCGCTGGTGCCTGGCAGAGGTGTGCAATGTGCACTCCCCGGCCATTGAGATCGAGCCCATCCACCGGGTACTGTTCAACGTGGACTGCGCCACCGTGCTGCTGAGCCTGATCACATGGAGCGATGCCAACATGGCAGGCTGCTGCTTTGGCGACAGCAAAAAGCAGCCCTTTACGCTGGCAGGCCCCCACATGGCCAATGTGCTCAGCTTTGAGGACCCCACCGAGCCCCTGACCGTGGGCACCATCGACGATTTTATTTCGGATTATATGGCACGCCACCCGGAGGCAAAGGTGGACTATGTGCATGACGAACCGGCTGTGCGCGCTTTGTGCAAACAGGGCGCCGTGGCGTTTCTGATGCCGCCCTTCGCCAAGAGCGATCTGTTCCGCGGCGTTGTGATGGGCGGCGTGCTGCCCCGCAAGACCTTCAGCATGGGACACGCGGAGGAAAAGCGTTACTACATCGAGTGCAGGAAGATCACAGAATAAAATAGGAGAACCATGACATTTAAAGAACTGAATCTGTCCGCCCCGCTGCTGCGTGCTGTGCAGGAAGCGGGCTACGAGACCCCCTCGCCCATTCAGGCGGCGGCCATCCCGCCGGTGCTGGCTGGCCGGGATCTGATGGGCTGCGCCCAGACCGGTACCGGCAAGACGGCGGCTTTTGCGCTGCCCATGCTGGACCGGCTCACCGCCAATGTACCCCGCCGCAAGGGCGCCATCCGTGCCCTGATCCTGACCCCCACCCGGGAGCTGGCTTTGCAGATCGGCGAAAGCTTTGAAGCCTACGGCAAGTACCTGAAACTGCGCAGCACCGTCATCTTTGGCGGCGTGGGACAGGCACCGCAGGTGGAAGCGCTGAAAAAGGGCGTGGACATCCTCATCGCCTGCCCGGGACGGCTGAACGACCTGATCGGGCAGGGCTTTATCGACCTGTCCGCTTTGGAGATCTTTGTGCTGGACGAGGCCGACCGGATGCTGGACATGGGCTTTGTCCATGACGTGAAAAAGGTCATTGCCAAGCTGCCCGCCCAGCGCCAGAACCTGATGTTCAGCGCCACCATGCCCGCCGAGATCGAGCAGCTGGCTGCCGGTATCCTGCATGACCCCGCCTTTGTCAAGGTGGACCCGGTGTCCAGCACGGTCGACCGCATCCAGCAGAGCCTTTACTATGTGGAAAAGGGCAACAAGAAGCTTTTGCTGCCGTGGCTCATCAAAAATCTGCAGCCGCCGGTGGTCAACGCACTGGTGTTCAGCCGCACCAAGCACGGCGCGGATAAGATCGCAAAAGACCTGACAAAGCAGGGCATCCCCGCCGCCGCCATCCACGGCAACAAGAGCCAGACTGCCCGCGTTACTGCGCTGGAGGACTTCAAGTCCGGCAAGACCCGGGTGCTGGTGGCGACTGATATCGCCGCACGCGGCATTGATATCAGCGAGCTTTCCCATGTGTTCAACTACGACCTGCCCGAGGTACCGGAGACCTATGTGCACCGCATCGGGCGCACCGCCCGCGCCGGTGCGGACGGCACCGCCGTCAGCTTCTGCGCCCCGGAGGAGCAGGAGTATCTGGCGGGCATTGAAAAGCTGAATCGCCGCAAGATCCCGGTGGTATCCGGCCATCCGTGGGACGGCGTGCCCGCCCCGGTGCGCCCGGTGCTGCCCGTGCGCGGCAAAAAGCCCCGCCCCGAAGCAGAAAAACCGGCCGAAGCGCCGAAAAAACAGGCCGAAACTGCGCCCGCAAAAGCCGCAAAGGCAGCTGCGCCCGCGCCGAAGCAGGAGCCGAAGGCCGCAAAGAACGCGGTGCCTGCAAAACCGAAAAAAGAGGAAACACTGATGCAAGACAGCAACGCAAAGCGCGGGGCCCGCAACGACCGCCGCGCCAACAACCGGGGCGCAAACGCCCCCAAGGAGGCGGCAGCGCCCCACGCCCGCCGCGAAAATGCCGCCCCCGCCCGGGGCAGCAACGCCCAGCCCAAATTTGACCCCCATTTTGTCAGCGCCCCGGAGGCCACCCCGCTGCGCCCGGCACGCAAGACCCCTGCCGCCCCGGCAGCACCTGCCATCCGCAGCGCACAGGAGCCCCAGAATAACCAGAACGCGAACCGCAGCGGCAGCCGCCGCAACGACCGCAGCGACCGGGGTGAACAGCGCAATGCCCGCCCCGCTGCTCAGAACAATAACGCCCGCCCTGCCCGCAGCGAGCGCGGCAATGCCGGCAGCCAGAACCGCACCGGCAGCGCACCCCGCGCTGCCAAGGCCGAGCCTGCCCGCCGCGGCCGCAATGCCGCCGCCCGGGACGAGGACCCGGGGCTGATGCTCATCAGCCGCCGCCCGCCCCAGCAGAAGTACACCAGCTTTGAGGAGTATATGGACGCCCACGGCGGTGCCACCGCACCCATTGAGGATCACAGCGAAGAAGTATGAGCCGGAACGAAGCCTTTGCCCCGTGGCAGTGCCCCCTGTGCGGCGGCGCGCTGCAAGGGGAAACCGACCTGAAATGTGAAAAAGGCCACTGCTTTGACCGCGCCCGGGAGGGCTACTGGCATCTTTTGCCGGTGCAGAGTATGCGCACCAAAGCCCCCGGGGACAGCAAGGAGATGGTAGCCGCCCGCCGCGCCTTCCTGAACGCCGGATACTACGGCATCTTCGGGCAGGCGCTGGGGGAGCTGTGCCTTGCCCACGGCGTGCCCGCCGCGAAGGATGCCCCGCTGCATCTGCTGGACGCAGGCTGCGGCGAGGGCTGGTACGACCGCTGCATCGCGCAGCAGTTCGCGGCGGCAGAAAAGCCGCTGCAGCTGGCCGGGTTCGATATCGCAAAGCCCGCCGTGCGGCTGGCTGCAAAGGCGCTGCCCACTGCGCAATACGCGGTGGCGTCCAGTTTCAGCCAGCCGGTACGCACCGGCTGGGCAGATGTGCTGCTGAACTGCTTTTCGCCCTTTGCACAGGAGGAGTTCAGCCGGGTGCTGCGCCCGGGCGGGCGCATGATCTACGTTGTGCCGGGGGCAGAGCATCTGTACCAGATGAAGGCCGTGCTCTACGAAAAGCCCTACAAAAACCCGGTGCAGCAGGTGGAGTACCCGGGCTTTTGCGCCATCGACGAGCGGGAGGTGCAGGGCACCATCACCGTGCCCGCCGCCCAGCTGGAAGCCCTGTTTGCCATGACCCCCTACTACTGGAAAACGCCCCGCGACGGTGCCGCCCGCCTTGCGGCTCTGCCGCAGCTCACCACTACCATCGCTTTCCGCTTTCTGGTGTTTGAAAAGCTGTAATTATGAAAAAAGGACTGCCGTGCGCTGCACGGCAGTCCTTTTTGTATACTGGGACGATTTGGAATGCGCTTCGCGGGGGAAAGTTTCTGCTTGCCGAGAGATGTTCTCTTTTGACACCAAAAGAGAACCAGAAAAGTGCCAGCGATTTCGACGCGCTGGAGCCACGAAAAAGGGGCTACTCGCCCCTTTTAACCCCAAAGGGGTGGGTTACACCGGAAAAAACTGAAGATTCACGCCTGTTCGGCGTGAAGATCTTTTAACCGTTTTTTCCGGTTCCGCCGATTTATAGCCCCTCAGTCGCTGCGCGACAGCTCCCCCAAGGGGGAGCGGGCACTCCCGCAAGCTTTGCACTTGAGCCGGAAACTTTCCCGTCATGCCAAGGCCTCTCCCTTTGGGAGAGGTGGATTTGCGAAGCAAAGACGGAGAGGGCGAGCCTGCTTTCCCGCAGCGCCGCGCTTTCGCAGAAAGCGGCGCTGCAAATGCCGCTTACCGCCACGACCCCACCTGTGAAAAAGGGTTCAGGAAAGTCCGCAGACTTTCCTGAACCCCGAAATTAAAAATAATTCTTCCTTGAACTATGCGCAGAGCGAAGCGGAGCGCATTTCCAATCGTTATGTATGATACTCCATCCACTTGCCCTTCCACGCATACAGGATCATAAGCACTGCGCCCAGACCCCAGCTGACGGGGTAGAGGATGAACACGCCCTCGATGCCGGGGAAGAAGGGCAGCAGAAACTGGATCCACACCACCCGGAACAGGCACAGCGAGACCAGCAGCACCACCATGGGCGGGATGCTGGCACCCGTGCCGCGCACGGCACCGGCAAGGCCGTGCAGGATGCTGAGCAGGAAGTAGAACGGGCAGAACCACCGCATGGCAAGCTTGCCGTAGGTGACCACGGCCTCGTCGGCGGTGAACAGGTGCAGAATGGCGTCCTGCCCGGCCAGCAGCGCCGCACCGGTGCAAAGGGTGTAGAGGATCCCGATGGCAAGGGTGACCCACACCGAGCGCTTTACCCGGTCCAGACGCCCCGCGCCGTAGTTCTGCCCCACAAAGGTGGTGGCTGCCATGCTGATGCTGCTGACCGGCAGGATGTTGAAGCCGTCGATCTTCATGTAGGCCGCAAAGCCCGCCATGGCGGCGGCACCGTAGCTGTTCACGCTGGCCTGCACCAGCACGTTGGAAAAGGAGATGACCATGTTCTGGATGCCGGTGGGCAGACCCACCCGGATGATGCGGCTTGCCATTTTGCGGTGCAGCCGGATGGCGGAAAGCTCCACCCGGCAGGCGTCCTCGCTTTTCATCAAAAAGCGCAGGCTCAGCACACAGGACACCAGCTGGCTCAGGTCGGTGGCGATGGCAGCGCCTGCCACTCCCATCCGCAGCCCCACGATGAACACAAGGTCCAGCACGATGTTGGTCACCGACGCCCATGCCAGATACACCAGCGAGCGCCGGGAGTTGCCGGCGGCGTTCAGGATGCCGGCGGTCATATTATACACCACGCTGAACAGCACCCCGCCAAAGTAGATGCGGATATAGGTCACGGCGTCGGCCAGCACCTCAGCGGGGGTGTTCATGGCCACCAGCAAAGCGCGCCCGCAGGCAACGCCGCCCACGGTCAGCAAAAGCCCCATGACCACCGCAATGGCAAGGGCGGTGTGCACCGCCTCGCGGGTCTCCTTGTGGTCGCCCGCGCCCAGATACTGCGAGACCACCACGCCCGCACCCACGGCCAGTCCCTGACTGAAGCCGATGAGCAGGTAGATGGGCGACCCGCTGGAGCCCACGGCGGCAAGGGCGTTGCTGCCCACAAAATTGCCCACGATGATGCTGTCGGCGGTGTTATACATCTGCTGCAGCAGATTGCCGAAGATCAGCGGCAGGGCAAACAGCAGCAGGCTTTTTACAATGCTGCCCTCGGTCATAAGGGTAGCGGTATTCCGTGTTTTTACGGCGGCCATGGGGTTCCTCCTCTCAGCGCAAAAAATCGCTTGTACCCCCTAGCATAGCACAAACCCCGCCTTGGGACAAGGGGGGATGTCTCCCCCGCAAGCGTCCTCGCCCTCTCAGGCGCTAACGCGCCAGCTCTCCCAAAGGGAGAGCCTCTGGCGAAACCGGTCACTTGGCACTTAAGCCGGAAACTTTACCGCTATGCCAAGGCCTCTCCCTTTGGGAGAGGTGGCATCGCGTAGCGATGACGGAGAGGGCGAGCCCGTTTCCCGCAGCGCCGCGCTTTCGAAGAAAGCGGTGCTGCAAATGCTGTTCCCGGTTACGACCCCACCTGTGAAAAAGGGGTTCTGAAAAGCCCGCAGGCTTTTCAGAACCCCGAAATTTAAAATCTTTTTTCCGCTGATGATGCGCAGAGCAACGCGGAGCGCATTCTAAATCGTCTCACCCGCCGACCACAGCGGCGGCGCGGGGCTGCCGTGCAGCTTGCGGGCAAGGTAGTTCTGGGTGATGCGCACCACCGTGCCGGACAGTGCAATTACACCGATGAGGTTTGGCAGCATCATCAGGCCGTTGAAGGTGTCGGAAAGCGTCCATGCAAGGTCCAGCCGCATCACCGCGCCCAGCGGCATCAGCGCCACGAACAGCACCCGGTAAAATGCCCCTGCCCCCGCGCCGAAAAGATACTCCACGGCCTTGCAGCCGTAGCAGCTCCAGCCCAGCGTGGTGGAGTAGGCAAACAGCAGGATGCACACCGCAATGAGCTTTGACCCCAGCGTGCCGAACACGGCGTCAAAGGCCTGCCCCACCAGCGCACTGCCCGCCGCCCCGGCGGCGATGCGCCCGGTGTCAAGATCCACAAGGCCGGAGGTCAGCACCACCAGCGCCGTCAGGGTGCAGACCACCAGGGTGTCCGCAAACACCTCAAAAATGCCCCACATCCCCTGCTGCACCGGCTCTTTTACGTTGGAAGCCGCGTGTACCATCACCGAGGAGCCAAGCCCGGCTTCGTTGGAAAAAGCGCCGCGCTTAAAGCCCCATGTGACCGCCCGGGACAGGCCGTAGCCTACGATGCCCCCACCGGCGGCACGCAGCCCGAATGCACCCTTCACGATGGCGGCAAGCGCCGCCGGGACGGCGGTGATGTGCACCCCCACCACGGTAAGCGCACCCACAATGTACAGCAGCGCCATGGCCGGGACAAGCCTTTCCGCCACAGCGGCCACCCGCTTGAGCCCGCCCAGCAAGATCACCGCCGACACTGCCGCCAGCACCGCGCCGGTGACGGCTTCCGGTACGCCGAAGGCCGCGTTCAGATTGCCCGCGATGGAATTGAGTTGGCTCAGGTTGCCGATGCCAAAGCTTGCCAGCGCGCAGAACGCGGCAAACAGCACCGCCAGCACCCGCCCCGGCTTGCCGCCAAGGCCGTCCCGCAGGTAGTACATCGGCCCGCCGCGCCAGCCGCCCGCCGGGTCTTTGCGGCGGTAGTAGATGCCCAGCACGTTCTCGGCGTAGCTGGTCATCATGCCCAGCAGCGCCATGACCCACATCCAGAACACCGCCCCCGCCCCGCCGGAAAGGATGGCGGTGGCCACCCCCACAAGGTTGCCGGTGCCGATGGTGGACGCCAGCGCGGTGCACAGGCTCTGGAACTGGCTGATGGCCTGTTCCTCGCGGGCGGTATGGGCGGTGACGCTCCGGTCGGTCAGGATGGCGCCGAGGGTGTGCCGCATCCAGTAGCCCCACCGCCGCAGCTGGAAGCCCCCGGTGCGCACTGTCAGCAGCAGCCCGGTGCCGAAGAGCAGCCCCAGCCCTGCCGGCCCCCACACGATGCCATTCACGGCCTCGACTCCCTGCATGAAACCCTCCGGCATCCCGTGGCCTCCTTTGCTGGCTGAAATGTGGCAAACCCTCTCAGTCTGCTCACTGCGTTCGCATCCAGCTCCCCCGAAGGGGGAGCTTTATTCGCGCTGACCGTCAGATATAAAAAAGCTCCCCCTTCGGGGGAGCTGGCATCGCGCAGCGATGACTGAGAGGGTTTCTCCACCCCATTACCATCCTATGCAGCGCCATTACTTCTCATGCGGTGCGGAGGGCTTTTCGGGGTCGGGGGCGGGAAGGGGTTCCAGCGTCAGCCAGAAGTCCTCCTGCTCCTTGCGGTCTTTTTCGTTGGGGGTTTCTGTTTTATCCATACAGCATCCCTGCCTTTCTGCATAAAGGGTCGCCCGCCGGGTCATGCTTTATGCACAAAAAGGAGGCAGAGCCATGAAACACGCAAAACGCAGCGGCTGGCGTCCCTTCTGGGCGGCGCTGTGCGCCGCCCTGCTGGTGCTGCTGCCGCTGGTGGGCGGCACGGTGCTGCTCAGCCGCGCCCAGCTGCGCAGCAGCCTGCGGCAGGCCGCAAAAAGCCAGAGCGGGGTACCCATCCGTCTGCCAAAAGCCACCGACCGGTGCACCGTGCTGCTGTGCGTGGCAGACGAGACCCCGGGCTTTGTGCTGGCCTACCTGAACGCCGGGCAGAACTGCATCCATCTGCTGGCGGTGCCTGCCGCACTGGAAGTGCCCTTTGGGGGTAAAAACGTCCCCCTTGCGGATTGTTACGCCGCCGCAGGGCCCGCCCGCTGCCGGGAAGCGCTGGGCGAGGTGTTCGCCCTGCCGGAGGATACAGACTATCTTGCCATTGCTCCGGCGGTGCTGACAAAGCTGGCGGCGCGGTACGGCGCAGTGCGGGTGGGCTTTACCGGGGCGCTCACCCCGGAGCAGCTGGCGCGGTACGGCAAAGGCACCGGGGTGCAGGGCATCTCTGCCGCCGACGCCCACAGCTTTTTAGCGGCGCTGGATGCCGACACTTCTCTTTCGCCCCGGCGCAGCGCCGCCGCCCGGGCGGCGGTGTGGGATGCGTTTTTCCGGCAGGCGCTGGAGCTGCTGCCCACCACCCTGCCGCAGGGTCTGCGGGAGGTGAGCAGCAGCCTGCTGACCAGCCTGACTGCCGTAGACCTTGCTACACTGGAACGCACGCTGGAATTTTTAGCCACCAGTGCCGAGCCGGTGAACATCACCGCCGACGCCCTGCCCGGGGATTGGTCGGGCGGGCACTATACGGTGTCCGAGGCCTCCCGGGCGGCGGTGCAGAGCTTTTTCAACCTCGCCCCGGCGGCGGCGCAGTCCGCGTCCGGCAGCGAGCCGTAACCCAGCACCAGTGTCCCGGCGGCAGAATGCGCCGTGCCGGTCAGGTCGTAGTCGCTCAGCAGGGAACAGCGCACCCCGTACTGCCGGGCAGCAGCCCGCAGGGCGGCGTCCGGCGGCGGGTCTTTCAGCTGTGCCAGCAAATGCAGCCCGGTGTGCAGCCCCGCAAGGGTCAGCTCTTCCGGCGCAAAGGAGGTGCGCAGCGCCGCCGCCAGCGCATCCCGCCGGGCTTTGTAGGCGGTGCGTTCCCGCGCCAGATGCCGGGTAAAATAGCCCCCGGTGATAAAGCGCGCCAGCGTCTGCTGCTCAAACCGCCCCACCGTGCCGGAGTAGAGCCGGTATTTTTCCTGCCACGCACCCAGCAGCTGCCGGGGCAGCACCATGTAGGCGATGCGGATGCCCGGGGCAAGGCTGCGGGAGCAGGTGGAAAGATACACCACCGGGCCGTCTGCGCCCGCCATGCCCTGCAAACTGGGCAGCGGGCGGGTGTCGAAACGGAACTCCGAGTCGTAGTCGTCCTCTATGATGTACCGCCGCCCCGGGGCGCGGGCTGCCCAGTGCAGCAGCTCGGCCCGGCGTCCGGCGGGCATGGTGACCCCGGTGGGGAACTGGTGGCTGGGGGTGACGTAGCACACCGCCGCATCGCTGGCGGAAAGGGCTGTCAGCGATAGGCCGTCCGCGTCCACCGGCAGGCAGCGGCAGGGCACGCCGTTGTTTTCCAGCACCTGTCGGGCGCGGGGGTAGCCGGGGGTCTCCACGGCGGCGGGGCCGGGCAGCAGCGGTGCCAGCAGCCCCAGCAGATATTCCAGCCCTGCGCCCACCACCAGCTGCTCCGGGTCGCACTGCACGCCCCGGTACTCGGCCAGATACCCTGCCAGCGCCTGCCGCAGGGCGGCATCGCCCCGGGCATCCCCGGGGGTGAGCAGCTCCGGCGCGGAGTAGAGCAGCTCCTTTTGCAGCCGCGCCCATGTGCGGAAGGGGAACAGCCCCGGGTCCACGCCCCGGGTGGATAGATCGAACTGCACCGGCGGGGCAGCATCGGCGGGGGGCGTTGCCGCCGGTGCAGAGGGCGCGGCGGGCGGCTGCACCCCCTGCGGCAGGGCAAGATACTCCTGCACCGTAAAGCCGCTGCGCTCCCGGGCGGTCAGGTAGCCTTCTGCCGCCAGCATCTGGTAGGCGGTGTCCACCGTGTTCACCGATACCGACAGCTCCGCCGCCAGCCGCCGCTTGCCGGGCATCCGGGCGCCCGCCGTCAGGGTGCCCGCCCGCATCTCAGCGGCAAGGCTGCGGTAAAGCTGCTCGTACAGCGGCACCGCCGAAGCCGGGTCCAGCGCCGTGGTCAGATGTACCATAGAATGTCCCTCCCGTGTAGGCATTTTGTCAAACTGACCCCATAAAAAAACTTTATTCTGGGTATTTTCATAGGGTCAGTTCTGCGTATAATAGGAGCATACCCGCCGAACACCCAAATGTCAAGTAGTTTTGTGGGGTTATCGGCGTGATTGGAGGGAAAGTATCATGTCTACTACTGCAATGTGGCTGCTGCTGGCAGTCGTCGTTATCCTGATCCTGTTTTTCAGTGTGCTGTACAAGCGCCGCTTTACGGTGCACGAACTGGCGCTTACCGGCGTGATGGCTGCGCTGAGCCTTGTGGCCTACCTGTTCTTCCGCATCCCGTTCTACGGCGGCTCTTCGTTCCATCTGGGCAACACCTTTACCGCCCTGACGGCGCTGCTGCTGGACGGCGTGTCCGGCGGTCTGGCGGGTGCCATCGGTCTGGCACTGGCAGATATCCTTGCCGGTGACCCGGGCTACGCCATTACCACCTTCGTGCTCAAGTTCATCATCGGCATCACCTGCGGTGCCGTGGCACATAAGGTGTTCAAGCTGCGGGATCAGGACCGCCACAGCGCCGGGTATCTGGTCAAGGTGGTCGTCTCTGCGGGTTCCGGCCTGCTGCTGAACGTGTTCACCGACCCCTTCCTTGGCTACTTCCGCAACGTGTACATCTTTGGTCAGGACTACACCGTGGCACAGGCGCTGACCAAGATCGCCGGCGGCGTCACCTTTGTGAACAGTGTGGCTTCCACCGCCTGCGCTGTGGTGCTGTATCTGGCACTGCGCCCCGCACTGGAGCGTGCAAAGCTGCTTTCCAAGGGCGAGTAAATAAAAAGGGATCCTGAAGCGCCAGCCGGCGCTTCGGGATCCCTTTTTTATCGTTTACGGTTTGCGGCGTCCCGCCCGGCGGCAAGGCCGCTGCCGAACGCCCAGTGCAGATTGAAGCCGCCGCAGCTGCCGGCGCAGTCCAGCGTTTCGCCCACGAAGTACAGCCCCGGACAGCCCTTGAACTGGAAGGTGGGCTCCACCTCGGTCAGGGCAAGCCCGCCGCCGGTGGTCTGCGCCTGCCGCCAGCCGCAGGGGGTAAGCCCCTCGAACCGCCAGTGCTTGGCGGTTCGGGCAAGGGGCTGCAGCTGCTTGACCGAGCGGTTGTTGGGCATATTGGCGGCTTCCCAGAGGGCGTAGCCCAGCTTGACGTTCAACAGCCCTGTCCAGAACCCGGCAAGGGTGTCGGATGCGGTCTGAATGGCGTGCCGGGCAAGCAGACGGGTCAGGTCCATCTCGCTCAACTCCGGGAACAGATCCAGCTCCACGACCGGGGCTCTCGGTCTGCGCTCGGGGGCAAGCAGGCCGGACAGCTGCATGATGCAGATGCCGGAAAGCCCGTAGTCGGTAAACTGTACCTCGCCCAGCTCTTCAGCCAGCACCCGGTCGCCGTCCAGCAGGCGGGCAGCGGCCTTGGCGCGGATGCCCGCAAGGCTCTTGTTCGGCTTTGCGCATTGCAGAGCGGTCAGGCAGGGGTAGAGCGGGCGCATCTGCCCGCCGCAGGCGGCGGCAAAGCGGGTGCCGAAGCCGTCCGTGCCGAACTGCGGCCCGGCGGCGCCGCCCATGGCGCAGATGACGGCATCTGCCCGCAGGCTTTCCATATCGCCCTCGGGGTTTGCAAACTGCACCGCGTAGCCGCCCTTGCTCTGCCGCAGGGTGCTTACCGTGCAGCCGGTGCGCAGCTGTACCTTGTGCCGCTGCAAATGCAGTTCCAGCAGCGCCAGCACGTCGGCGGCCTGATTGGAATAGGGATATACCCGCCCGGCCTCATCGGTGCGGGTGTACAGCCCCAGCTGCCCAAACCACGCCAGCGGCGCGGCGGCATCTACCGCCGCCAGCAAAGGCCGCAGCGCGGCGGGGTCGGCGGTAAAGTATTTTTCCGGCGCGATGGCGGTATTGTCCAGATTACAGCGGCCGTTGCCGGTAGCCAGCAGCTTTTTGCCCACCTTGGGGTTGCGCTCCAGCACCGTGACGCGGGCAGCGGGCGCGGCCTGTGCAGCCGCCAGCGCAGCGGCCAGTCCGGCGGCACCGCCGCCCAGAATAAGGATGTGTGCCATGCGGACACCTGCTTTCTTTGGGTTTATTCCTATTTATTGTAGCAGAACCCCGCCCGGAACGCAATGCGGCGGGCAAACAGAGAAATCAATTTCCGAATGAAGGCTTCCCCCGGACGGGGGAAGCTGTCACCGCAGGTGACTGATGAGGGCGCAGACAAGCAGCAGCTTACGGAAAATTCCCCCTCATCCGGCGCTGCGCGCCACCCGCTCCCCCTTTTGTCGCTATGCGACATTTTCCCCCGGCCGGGGGAAATCTGTCCCCAAGGGGTGAAGGCTTTTGCTCTGCTGATTTTCGTGCCGGGCAAAAATTTTGCCGGTATAATTTGCCGCCGCTGACAGATACTACATACAAAGGAAACCACAAGGAGGACACTATAAATGAAAGCAACCGGTATCGTGCGCCGCATCGACGAGCTTGGCAGGGTGGTGATCCCCAAGGAGATCCGCCGCACCCAGCGCATCCGGCGGGGAGACCCGCTGGAGATCTTTACCACCGGCGACGGGGAAGTGATCTTTAAAAAGTACTCGCCCATGGGCGAGGTGAACACCCTTGCCGCCCAGCTGGCAGAGGTACTCAGCCGCCAGTTTGCGCTGACCGCCTTTGTGTGCGACAGGGACCGCATTCTGGCGGTCAGCGGCAGCGGGCGGCGGGAGCTGGCCGACCGCAGCATCAGCCAGCCGCTGGAAAAGCTGATGGAAGCCCGCAAGCCCTACCAGAGCCCGGGCAACCCGGAAAAGACCCTGCTGCCCTGCGAGGGCGCACCCCGGGTGCTGCTGTGCGCCGCGCCGGTGCTGACGGGCGGGGACGTGACCGGCGCGGTGGGCTTACTGACCGAGGACCGCGCCGCCTGCCCGGAGGACGCCCAGTGCAAGGCGGTGGCAGTGGCTGCGGCCTTTCTGGCAAAGCAGATGGAGGAATAAGGCGGGACGATTTTAAATGCGCGCCGCGCTGCTTTGCGCATAGATAGCGGAAAGAATATTTTTATTGGTAGTTCCGAAACGCCTGCGGGCGTTTCGGAACTACTTTTTCACGGGTGGGGGCGTGGCGGTAAACGGCATTTGCAGCGCCGCTTTCTGCGAAAGCGCGGCGCTGGGAAGAACGAACCCTCTCAGGCTCACTGCGTTCGCCAGATTCCCCCTTTTGTCGCTGCGCGACATCTTCCCCCGGCGCGGGGGAAGTCTTTCCTCTCAGGTGGAGCTTTTTGCCATCTGCCGGTCAGTGCTGATGAAGCTCCCCCCTCGGGGGAGCTGGCACGCCGTCAGGCGTGACTGAGAGGGTTCAGGCTCTCCCTTTGGGAGAGCTGTCACCGTAGGTGACTGAGAGGGCGAGCCCGCCTGCCTGAGGGGGTAATCCCCCTTTATGACAGAATTATGAATCTTTATAAACATTTTTGCAAAGGGCTTGACAGCAGGGCAAAAACGATTATAATGGTCTTAGCACTCAGGAACAAGGAGTGCTAAACAAACAAAAGCGATACAAAAAGGAGGCAGGCGCTATGACGATGGATGCACGCAAGCAACGGGTCTTGCAGGCGATCGTGGCGCTGTATGGCCTTGAGGGCGAGCCGGTGGGCAGCAGCGTGCTGGCAAACTACTTTGACATGGCAGTGTCCAGCGCAACGCTGCGCAACGAGATGGCAGCGCTGACAAAACTGGGCCTGCTGGAGCAGCCCCACACCAGCGCGGGGCGTGTGCCCAGCGCCAAGGGCTACCGGTATTATCTGGACAATCTGCTTACCGACGATCAGCCGCTGGACCGCGTTACCCGCGCCCGGGTGGATGCGGTGTTCGCCAGCCTTGACCACGAGCCGGAAAAGCTGGCACAGGGCGCTGCCAAGGCGCTGGCCGCCATCAGCGGCTGCACCGCCGCCGTCAGCACCCCCTGCGCCGAGGATCTGTGCATCGCCCATTACGAGGTGGTGCAGGTGGGCCGCAGCGCAGCCGCTGTGCTGGCTGTGACCACTGCCGGTTACGTCCGCACCCGGGTGGCGCGGGTACGCACCGGGCTTTCCCGGGAAAATGCAGCCGCCCTTGCGGCGCTGCTCAACCGCAACCTTACCTTTGTGGCACCGGTGGATCTTTCCACCCGGATGCTCAGCGAGCTGTGCAGCCAGATCGCACCGGAGCTTGTGCCGGTGGTCAGCGCCGCAGCTGCAATTTTGCAGGACAGCGTAAAGCCCCATGTATTTCTGGGCGGCGAGCAGTACCTGCTGGACTGGCCGCAGCTGGACGGCCGGGTGGGTGATATCCTTACCCTGCTGAACGACGAGGAACAGGCCGCAAGCCTGATCGCACCCCCGGAAAACCGCAGCGAAAGCGTGCTGCTGGGCGAGGATCTGGAACCGCAGATCCCCGGGCTGTGCATCGTGAGCGACCGGTATCTGGTAGGCGGCGGGCTGTGGGGCTCCATTGCCCTGATCGGCCCCACCCGGATGCCCTTCCAGAAGCTGATGCCCCTGCTGCACGAGTTTGCAGACCAGCTGGGCGAGGGCATGAGCGGCAAACGAAAAGACACCCCGCAGGCTGCCGTACCGCGGCGGACTGTGATCTATAAGGAGGATCTGGAATGAGCGAAGAAGCAAAGAACACGGTGCCCGAGACCGAGCAGCCGGAGACTGCCCCCGAGGAAAAGACCGCTGCCGCAGCGCCCGAACAGGCTGCTGCCGAAGCTGCAACCGAAGAGGACAAGAAGAAGGACGGCGGCTGGTTCAACAAGAAGGCCCGGGAGATGGAAGCCGTTAAGGCTAAGCTGGATGCAGCGGAAAAGAACGCCGCACAGGCCAAGGATCAGCTGCTGCGCATGGCTGCCGAGTACGACAACTACCGCAAGCGCTCCACCCGCGAGGCCGACCAGAAGTTCAGCGACGGTGTTTCCCACGCAGTGGAAAAGATCATCCCCATTCTGGATACGCTGGATATGGCAGCCAACGCCCCCACCACCGATGAGAACTACAAAAAGGGCGTGGTCATGACGCTGGATAAGGCCGCAAAGGCACTGGAAGCCCTCCATGTGGAGGAGATCGAGGTGCTGGGCAAGCCCTTTGACCCCAACTTTATGAATGCTGTGCAGCAGATCCCCGCCCCGGACGGGCAGGAGAGCGGCACGGTGGTCACCGTTTTCCAGAAGGGTTACAAGCTGGGTGACAAGATCATCCGCCATGCAACCGTTGTGGTGGCCGAATAAATAAGCCGGACCTCCCGCAAGGGAGTTTGCAATAACATCCGCTTGACATCATCATAAGCATCATATAAACAAGATTTGTTCTTTCGAGAGGAGACTTCATTATGAGTAAGATTATTGGTATCGACCTTGGTACTACCAACAGCTGCGTGGCTGTTATGGAGGGCGGCGAGCCTGTTGTCATCGCCAACTCTGAGGGCGCCCGCACCACCCCGTCCGTTGTCGGCTTTACCAAGACCGGCGACCGTCTGGTAGGTCAGGTTGCAAAGCGTCAGGCTATCACCAACCCCGACAACACCGTTTCTTCCATCAAGCGTCAGATGGGCACCGACCACAAGGTGACCCTGAACGGCAAGGAGTACACTCCCCAGCAGGTCAGCGCTATGATCCTGCAGAAGCTGAAGGCTGACGCCGAGGCTTATCTGGGCGAGACCGTCACCGAGGCTGTCATCACTGTGCCTGCCTACTTCAACGACAGCCAGCGTCAGGCAACCAAGGACGCAGGCACCATTGCCGGCCTGAACGTCCGCCGTATCATCAACGAGCCCACCGCAGCTGCTCTGGCTTACGGTGTGGATAAGGAAGACGACCAGAAGATCATGGTCTACGATCTGGGCGGCGGCACCTTCGATGTGTCCATCATCGAGATGGGCGACGGCGTTACCGAGGTTCTGGCCACCAACGGCGATACCCATCTGGGCGGCGATGACTTCGACCAGCGCATCATCGACTGGATGGCAGACGCCTTCCAGACCGAGAACGGCATCGACCTGCGCAAGGACAAGATGGCTGCACAGCGTTTGAAGGAAGCTGCCGAGAAGGCTAAGATCGAGCTGTCCAGCGCAATGAGCAGCCAGATCAACCTGCCCTTCATCACCGCCGATGCTACCGGCCCCAAGCACCTGGATATGACCCTGACCCGCGCAAAGTTCAACGAGCTGACCGCTGATCTGGTCGATCGTACCATGACCCCTGTGCGCAAGGCTCTGCAGGATGCAGGTCTGCGCGCTTCCGACCTGAAGAAGGTCCTGATGGTCGGTGGCTCCACCCGTATCCCCGCCGTCTACGATGCAGTGAAGAAGGAACTGAACTGCGAGCCCTTCAAGGGCATCAACCCCGATGAGTGCGTGGCTGTCGGTGCTGCTATTCAGGGCGGCGTGCTGAACGGCGAGAAGAAGGGTCTGCTGCTGCTGGATGTCACCCCGCTGAGCCTTGGCATTGAGACTCTGGGCGGCGTGTGCACCAAGATCATCGACCGCAACACCACCATCCCCACCCACAAGAGCCAGGTGTTCTCCACCGCAGCCGACAACCAGCCCTCTGTTGAGGTCAACGTGCTGCAGGGCGAGCGTGAGTTTGCCCGCGACAACAAGAGTCTGGGTGTGTTCCATCTGGATGGCATTGCTCCGGCTCCCCGTGGCGTGCCTCAGATCGAAGTCACCTTCGATATCGATGCCAACGGCATCGTGAAGGTCAGCGCCAAGGATCTGGGCACCGGCAAGGAGCAGAACATCACCATCACCGCTTCCACCAACATGTCCAAGGAGGACATCGACAAGGCTGTGAAGGAAGCTGAGCAGTTTGCTGCCGACGATAAGAAGAAGCGTGAAGAGGTCGATATCCGCAACGGTGCCGACCAGATGGTGTTCCAGACCGAGAAGATGCTGAAGGAGAACGGCGATAAGCTGCCCGCAGACGTGAAGAGCGATGCCGAGGCAAAGCTTGCTGACCTGCGGACCGCTGTCCAGTCCGGCAACGTGGACGACATCAAGGCAAAGCAGGAAGCCCTGAGCCAGGTGTTCGAGAAGATGTATCAGGCAGCCGCTGCCGCACAGCAGGCCGCCGGTGCACAGCCCGGTGCTGACGCAGGCGCAGCCGACGCAAAGCCCAACGATGACGGCGTTGTGGATGCCGACTTCAAGGAAGTCTAAGTCTGACACAAAGCGCTGTGTCCGGCCAAACCGGCGGGCACACGCGCAATAGAGCAAAAGCCGCTCCGGTTTAGGCCGGAGCGGCTCTTGCTGGTTTATAGAATGTAAACCCTCTCAGTCATTGCTTCGCAATGCCAGATTCCCCCTTTTGTCGCTGAAGGCGACATCTTCCCCCGGCCGGGGGAAGTCGTTCCTCAATGGGCGGGATTTTGGCAGTGAGGACAAGTTTCCCTTCTCGGTCTAAGCTCCCCTCTCGGGGGAGCTGGCGCGTCAGCGCCTGAGAGGGTTCGTGCGGAGAAAGACCGTGACGGGAGAGGTTGGAGAGGTGAGTGGATATGGCACAGGAAAAGCGTGATTATTACGAAGTGCTGGGGGTATCCAAGGGCGCAAGCGATGCCGAGATCAAAAAGGCATACCGCAAGCTTGCCATGAAGTACCACCCGGACTATAACCCCGGCGATAAGGACGCCGAGGCAAAGTTCAAGGAGATCAACGAGGCAAACGAGGTGCTTTCGGACCCGAAGAAGCGCCAGCTGTACGACCAGTACGGCTTTGCCGGTGTTGACCCCACCTATGCAGCACAGAACGGCGGCGGCCCCGGCGGCTTTGGCGGTTTTGGCGGCGACGGTGTGGATCTGGGCGACATCTTTGGCGATATCTTCGGCGGCGGCTTTGGCGGCTTCGGCGGCTCGTCCCGTCAGGCAAACAACCCCAACGCCCCCCGCAAGGGTCAGGACATCCGGGTGCGCATCACCCTGAGCTTTGACGAGGCCGTGCACGGCTGCAAGAAGAACATTACCATCACCCGTCAGCAGGAGTGCACCGAGTGCCACGGCTCCGGCTGTGCCGCCGGCACCAGCCCCGAGACCTGCCCGGACTGCGGCGGCCGCGGCTTTGTCATCCGCCAGCAGCGCACCCCCTTTGGCGTGATGCAGACCCAGCAGCCCTGCTCCCGCTGCGGCGGCAAGGGCAAGCTGGTAAAAGATCCCTGCAAGGTCTGCCACGGCAGCGGCAAGGTGGCCACCAAAAAGACGCTGGAGGTGTCCATCCCCATGGGCATCGACGACGACCAGAGCTTTGCACTGCGCGGCATGGGCGATGCCGGTACCAACGGCGGCCCCGCCGGTGATGTGATCGTCATGGTCACTGTGCGCCCCAGCGAGGTGTTCCAGCGCGACGGCTACGATGTGTGGGTCACCGTGCCCATCACCTACAGTCAGGCTGTGCTGGGCGACAGCGTCACCGTGCCCTCCATTGACGGCAAGGTGGAGTACACCGTACCCGAGGGCACCCAGAGCGGCACCACCTTCCGCCTGCGCGGCAAGGGCATCCAGTACCTGAACGGCCGCGGCCGCGGTGATATGTACGTCAAGTGCGAGGTGGAGATCCCCAAAAAGCTGAACAAGGCACAGCGCGATGCCCTGAAGAAATTTGAGGGCACGTTGAAAGAAGAAAACTACGAAAAGCGTAAGGGCTTCTTCAAAAAGCTGAAGGATATGTTCAACGCATAAAAAACCAAACGGCGGCGCGTTCCATCGGAGCGTGCCGCCGTTTTTTGTATTTGGAAACACAAAAACAGCGGAGGCGCTGCCCTTTCGGGCAGCGCCTCCGCCTGCTTTGTTCTTTGGTGTACTCCGAGCCGGTCTTATGAGAGAAGATGGATCAGAGCAGGACGATTGCTGCGTTGATGATCAGGCCGACGCCGGTAGCGCTGGTGCTGATCATGTAAGCGGTGCAAGCGATGTCACGGATGGCATTGGCAGAGCTCTTCTCCATATCGGCAGTCAGAGCGTCCAGACCAGTATCAGTCCAGGTGTTGGGGTTCTTACGGCGGTAGTCGCGGACTGCGGTCACGCCTCTGAACCAGCCGTACGGAGGAATCAGCCAGCACAGCAGAGCCTCGGTCATGGTGGCGTTAGCGCCGCCTTCGGTGTAGGTCATTTCCTCAGTGGACAGTACATTGTAGTACGCGGGCATCATCATTTTTTCCATAATAACACTCCTTTTGAAACAAAGCTATCCAAAACGGTGTATCCAAACGCACCGTTTTATCTGAATAAAAGGTTCAGCGCACGATCAGCAGAATGGCGCTCAGGGGAGCCAGTGCCACCACCATGGTGGTGGAAACGGCGTCCCGCACAAAATTGCTGGCAGACTTGCCCATGTCGGATACGATGGCATCGGTGGCACGGCCCAGCACGGTAAAGAAGTTGCCGTCCTTGTTGCCCTCCTGCTGCAGCCAGGTGCGTGCCTGCTTGATGCCCCAGATGTAGCTGGAGGCCAGCACCACAGTACCTACCACCGTTGCGGCAGTGGAGGCAAAGCCGGCAGCATTATCCACGGTACCGCCGCCGGTGGTATAGGTCATTTCTTCGTTGGAAAGCGCCGCATAAGCTGCGGGATAATTCATATTCTTCATCTTCAATACTCCTTTGTCAAAGGGAAATGCCGCATTGCATCCCGATTCCCCGGCATCTATACCTGAAGGCTGATAGAGCATTGTTCTCTATATGGCCATTCTACAACAGCAGTCGGATTTTATCAAGGGGTTTTGGCACATCTGTGCAAAAACTGGCGGGACGCATGAAATTATCTCAATAAATTTGTGAAAATAGACTGCAATAATTCCGGTATTTGGTTATTTTACCCTGTCACACCGGCGCGGTAGAGGTAGGGGTCGCTCTTGAAGCTGTCAAAGTTGTACAGCACAAGGATCTGGTCGTAGCCGTTATCGGCGATCAGCTTGTCCAGGCCATAGTTATAGTTGCGGAAATCCACCACGTCAATGTCGGCGTAGTTGGCGGTCAGGTAGGGCACAAAGCAGTTGGCGTAGCTGTCCTTGATGACAAGGATGCGCCCGCTGCCATTGCCCTGCACCCGGCTTAAACCATTGTTGCCGTGCAGGAACATGGCGTATTTGTCGTAGACGGTGAGCTTATCCGTGTCGTACAGGCCGGTGGTCTGCCCCTCGGTGGGCTGGCCTGCCGCTGTCACGTTCCATACCGTCAGGGGGTTGTCAAGGTCGTAGTAGGTGATCACGTCCGGCACGGCGTTCCATGTGCGCGCCTTGGCGTAGTGGGTGCCGTAAAAGTTATCGGCAGTCAGGGCAGTGTGGGCGGCGGTGTCAAAGGGGGCAAGGCCAAGGGTATCGCACAGCTGGCTGTAAGCGTAGTAGGCGCCAAGGCTCGTCCAGTGGTGGTCGGTGCGGTAGTAAATATACTCGCTCTTGTGGGCGGTAAGGGTCTGGCGCACGTCCACAAAGCGGCCGCCCGCAGCCTGCACCGCAGCGGAAAGCTGGTCAAGATAGCCGTCCTCGTCCAGCAGGGGGGCGTTTGCGGGCACGTTCTCTTTATAGATATCGCTGGCGGCGGGGGCAAGCAGCACATTCACCTTGCCCGGGTAGCGCTGGCACAGGCTGGTGAGCGCGGCGGTGTTCTTGGGCAGGGTGCGCTCCTCGCTGGAAAGCAGCCCGTAGGTGCGGGGGAACATCATGTGCTCTTTGCCCAGCAGGATGCCGCCGTTCTGCTGCTTTTGCAGCAGGGTGGTCTCCACCACGCTCTGCAGGCTGATCCACTGGTCACGTCCCGCCACCTGATCCTTGACGTATTTGGTGTAGGCGGTAAAGTAGTTGTTCAGGCCCTTGGCGGTGAACTGGGTCAGTGCCGGGCGCTGGCTCAGGGTAGTGTTTTCCAGCTCGCTGTAACTGCGGTCCGGGGTGACCATATCCAGCGCGAACAGCCCGATAAAGAACAGGCTGAACACCACCAGCACCGGATAGTGCAAAAGGGAGGTGGCCTTTTTTTCGTGTTTGGACATCTTACCGCCTCCTTAAAAGTTAAAGTACAGGAACGGGCTGTTGGTGCTGCCCACCACATAGGCGGTGGAGACCACCAGCAGCGTCAGGATGGCGGCGCAGCGGGTGACTACGTTCTTGCGCAGCACATCCCACAGCTTTTCGATCAGCGGGGTGCAGCACACCACGCTTACCGCCAGCAGCACGCCGTAATTCCGCAGGAAATACAGCGGCGACACCCCGCCGGAGGGGATAAAGAGCTTCTGGAACAGCAGCCCGAAGGACACGCCGGTGTCGTTGCCCACGAACATTGCCCAGCCCACCACCACGAGGAACAGGGTGTACAGGTGCGGCCACACTTTGCCCTTTTTCAGGTAGGGCAGCAGGAACAGCTTTTCAGCCGTCAGCAGCACAAAATAGTAAAGACCCCAGCAGATAAAGTTCCAGTTCGCGCCGTGCCAGATGCCGGTGAGCAGCTCCACGATGAACAGGTTTAAAATCTGCCGCTTGAGCCCCTTGCGGTTGCCGCCCAGCGGGATATACACATACTCGCGGAACCAGCCGGACAGGGTCATGTGCCAGCGCCGCCAGAACTCGGTGATGGAAGCGGAGATATAGGGGTAGTTGAAGTTTGCGGGGAAGTCGAAGCCCAGCATCTTGCCCATGCCGATGCCCATCAGGGAGTAGCCGGAAAAATCGAAGTACAGCTGCAGACTGTATGCGATGATGCCCAGCCACACCAGCGGGGTGGAAGCGTTCGCCAGACCCACAAAGGTGGTGGAAGGGCTGTCGGCCACCCCGATGATGTCCGTCCACAATGCGCCCACGGCGTCTGCCAGCAGCACCTTTTTGGCAAGACCGAAGGTGAACAGGGTCATGCCCTCTTCGATTTGTTTAAGGTTATAGCGGTGCTTGTAGACGTGCAGCTGGTCGGAGACGTCCCGGTACTTGACGATGGGCCCCGCGATAAGCTGCGGGAACATGACCACATAAGCGCCGAAATCAATGATGTTGCGCTCGGCTTTTACATCCCGGCGGTAGACGTCGATGGAGTAGGAAAGGGTCTGGAAGGTGTAGAAGCTGATGCCCAGCGGCAAAGTGCCGATGCCCTGAATTTCGGCAAAGGCGGTGCCCAGCAGGGCGTTTGCGCTGCGCAGCACAAAGTTTGCGTACTTGAAGTAGAACAGCATCCCCAAACTGCCAACGAGCGCCACCAGCAGAAAGAAGCGGCGCAGCGCGGGCTTTGCATCAAAGTGCTCGATGGCAAGGCCGCTGAGGTAGTTGATGAGGATAAGCGCCACCATGACCGGGAAAAAGCGCACCTCGCCCCAGCAGTAGAACACCAGACTGCACAAAAACAGCACGGTGTTCTTGAGTTTTGCGGGGGCAAGATAGTACAGCGCCAGCGTGATGGGCAGAAAACGGAACAGGAAGATGATGGTGCTGAAAACCAAGGGGTCAGCCTCCTTTTTTACACAGGATGAAGGGGAGTCCAGCCTTCCCCCGGCCGGGGGAAGGTGGCATGACGCAAAGCGGCATGACGGATGAGGGCGCAGCTTCAGCAGAAATACCCCTCATCAGTCGCCTGCGGCGACAGCTTCCCCCCAAGGGGGGAAGCCATCTCAAGGGCGGGAGAGGGCTTTCTACTGAAAAAAGCCGATGCCGCAGATGGCACCGGCTCAGAAGGTCAGATTCAGCTGTTCAGGGCGCTGTCCACAGCACTGGTCAGGTCTGCGGAGCACTCGTTGGAGGCAATCACCATGACCACACGGTCGCCCTTGGCGGAGATGATGGCGTTTTCCACGTTGCTCTGTGCCTGTGCAAACTCGGCGTAGTTGCCGTAGAAGGCCACCTGATCCTGCTTGTAGCTTTCCAGTGCGGTCACCACATCCTGTGCCTTGCCGGAAGCAGCTTCCACCACCAGCACAAGGCCGGCATCGCCGTTGTCGTTGCTCTTCACGCCCTTGTAGCTGGCCACGTCCTCGGCCTTCAGGCCGAAGTCGTACTCGATGTTCATGGCAGTGATCTCGAACTGGTTGGAGATGGGGTCAGCAGCCAGCAGGGTCTCTACGGCGCTGTCCAGATCGGCAGTGCCGTTTTCGGTGGTGTCCGCCGCCGGAGAAGCTGCATCGGTGACCGGTGCAGAGGTGGCGGCATCGGACACGGAGGACGGCGCGGAAGAAGCGCTGCCGCCGCAGCCGGTCAGGGCAACAGCCAGCACGGCGCAGACGGCGATCACAGAGAGTTTTGTGCGGTTTATCATAAAATATTCCTTCTTTTGTTGAATTCATTTGTCGGGGTGCGGGGCTGCGCCGCGCACACGGGCAGACTGTATTTATCTTACCATAACAGCAGGTAAATTGCAACGCACCCCGCAGGGTTTTCCGGCAGTTTTCATTGGATTTTAACCGGTCACGGTCTCCCCGGCGGCAATGCGCTGCAAAACGGCGACTGCGTCCTCCAGACACAGACCGCTTTGGTTGAGCAGGGCGGCGTTTTCCGCGCCCACATAGCGCCAGTGCCACGGCTCGTAGGTGATGCCGGTCACGCTTTCGGCCTCCTTGGGGTAGCGCAGGATAAAGCCGTATTGCTCCGCGTTCTCGCACAGCCAGCGGAAGGCGGCGGTGTCGGCAAAGCCGGTGTCAAGGGTGGTGTGCTCCGGGCTGTTCAGGTCGGCGGCAAGGCCGCAGTTGTGCTCCGAGCAGCCCGGCGGGTTGACGATGGTAGCGGCCTTTTCCCGGGCGGCGGCTTCGCTCAGACCCTTATTGCGGTAGTACTGGGTCTTGTTGTCGTACAGCTTTTTCTGGTAGCTGACGCTGCGGTAGCCGCTCTGCATCCGCACGTCCACCCCGTCCTTGGCGGCAGCGGCCTGCATGGAAAGAAAGGCGTCGGCGGCTTCGGTCTGCAAAGTTTTGTTGATGGCGGTAGCCGAGCCGCATTCCTTGGTCTCGATGGGGTAGTCCTCCGGCATCTTGTGGGTGCGGCTCACAAGGATCATGCGGGGGTCATCCAAAATGGCCTGCGCCTGTGCGGCGGTAAGGGTGCTCTGCTGCGCGCCGTTCTCGGCGGGCTGCTGCACCGGGGCGTCGGGCAGGGCGCTTGCGGCCTGCACAAGGCTCTCAGCGGGCTGTTCAAGGCTTTCGGCAGGCAGCTCCGGCAGCTGCGGCACCGCAGCCTTGCGGGTGCAGGCGTAGGCGGTGCCGCCCGCCGCAAAGCAGAGCAGCGCCGTCAGGCAGAGCAGACGGCGGGCATGATGTTTATGGTGGTGGGAAGAATGCATAGAACCTACCTTCTTTCACAAAAAAGGATAAGTGCCCGCCGCCCCGGGCAGACTATCCGCAAAAGGGGGCGCGGGAAGATGAAGATGACAGCGCAGGAATACGCACGCCGGGTGCAGAAGGCCGGGCCGCACTCGCCGCTTTTGGCAGACTGCCTTTGGGCGTTCTGCGTGGGCGGCGGTATCTGTCTGCTGGGCGAAGGGCTGCGGCAGCTGTTTCTGCGGCAGGGCGCGGACGCCGAAACGGCGGGCACCCTGACCAGCTGCACCCTGATTTTGCTCTCGGCGGTGCTGACCACGCTGGGCTGGTACCAGAAGCTGGCGGCAAAGGCCGGGGCAGGGTCGCTGGTGCCCATCACCGGCTTTGCCAACGCGGTGGTCAGCGCGGCCATCGAGTTCAAAGCCGAGGGACGGGTACCGGGCACGGGAGCCAAGATGTTCCTCATCGCCGGGCCGGTCATCGTGTACGGCACGCTGGCGGCGGTGGTGTACGGTGCGGTGCTGTGGCTGCTGGGGGCTTCTGCCTTATAATACGGAACAGCCCCGCCGGATATTGCAGTGCCACAGCACCAGTATAGCACGTTCCGGGGCATTTTTTGCAGAAAAGGAGAAATTTTTTTATGACAGAGCGCCGGGGCGATACCCTGTTGTTCCATACCCCGCCGGTCATTGCCGCACAGGCGGCGGTGGGCGGAAAAAAAGAGAGCGAGGGCCCGCTGTCGGCGGGCTTTGACGAGCTGACCACCGACAACCGGCTGGGACAGCGCGGCTGGGAAGCCGCCGAAAAGCAGCTGCAGCTGCGGGCGGCACGGCTCTGCCTGCAAAAAGCGGCTCTGCCCGCCGAGCGGGTGGACCTTGCGCTGGCGGGGGATTTACAAGCGCAGTGCACGGCCTCCGGCTACGCGCTGCGGGAGCTGGGCGTGCCCTTTGCGGGACTGTTCGGGGCGTGCAGCACCATGGCGGAGGCGCTGGCGCTGGGTGCGGCGCTGTGCAGCAGCGGCGCGGCGCAGAACCTGCTGGCCATGACCTCCAGCCATTTCTGCGCGGCAGAGCGTCAGTTCCGCACCCCGCTGAGCTACGGCGCGGTGCGCACCCCTACCGCCCAGTGGACGGCCACCGCCGCCGGGTGCTGCCTGCTGCGTCCGGCAGGGCAGGGGGTGGGCATTGCCGCTGCCACCCTTGGCAGGGTGCAGGACTATAATATCAAGGATATCAACAACATGGGTGCAGCCATGGCACCGGCCGCCGCCGCTACGCTGCTGCAGTATCTTGCCGATACCCATGCAGAGCTGCGGGATTTCGACTGCATCTATACCGGCGACCTTGGGCTGGTGGGCAGTCAGATGCTGCGGGAGCTGTTGGCAGCAGAGGGTCTGCTGCTGAAAAACCACGCGGACTGCGGCTGTCTGCTCTATGATGCCGGGGAGCAGCGGGTAAAAAGCGGCGGCTCGGGCGCGGGCTGCTGCGCCGCCGTACTCTGTGCGCATATCCTGCCAAAGCTGCTGCGCCGCGGCAGCCGCCGGGTACTGTTCATCGCCACCGGGGCGCTGATGAGCCAGACCACCTTTTTGCAGAAGGAGAGCATCCCGGCGGTGGCGCATTTGGTAGAGCTGACCGCGCCGGAAAAGGAGAACTGAAATGAACTATCTGTGGGCATTTTTAGTGGGCGGCGCCATCTGCGCGGTGGGGCAGCTGTTCATCGACCTGACAAAGCTGACCCCGGCACGCATCCTGACCGGCTATGTGGTGGCGGGGGTGGTGCTCTCGGCGGTGGGGCTGTATGCGCCGCTGGCAGAGTTTGCCGGTGCGGGGGCAAGCGTGCCCCTGCTGGGCTTCGGGCATCTGCTGGCAAAAGGGGTGCGCACCGCCGTGGCGGAAAAGGGTGCCATCGGCATCCTGACCGGCGGGCTGACCGCTGCCTCTGCGGGCATCACCGCAAGCCTTGTCTGCGGCGTGGTGTGCAGCCTTATGGGCAAAAGCCACGATCAGAACTGAATAGGATATGTTTGCGGGCAGCATCCTCGCCCTCTCCGTCACCTACGGTGACACCTCTCCCAAAGGGAGAGGCCTTGGCAAAGAGATGAACTCTGCGTGGACTGCCAAGGGCTCTCCCTTTGGGAGAGCTGCCGAGCAACGCGAGGCTGAGAGGGCGAGCCCGCTAAAGAAATACAAGAGAACATCATCACTTTGTCCGCGCTGCTTCGCCATATTTTGCACCCGATGGCTGGTAAACTGGGGGCAAAACGGAGGTGAGGCGGATGAAACACAGCGGTCAGACCGTATTGTGGGAGCTGTGGGCGGCGCTGTGCCTGTGCACGGTGCTGGTGCTGCCGCCGGGCAGCCCGTGGCTGCACGAGCCGGCGCTTTTGTACCCGGGGCTTTCGCTGGCGGTGGTGGTGCCCGCCGCGTGGGCGGCGTGGTGGATGGCGTTGCCGCCGCAGCCCCTGCCGCCGGAGCAGCTGCTGGAGCCGGTGCAGCGGCAGAGCCTTGCCGCGCTGTGCGGGACA
>CAKTFS010000010.1 GCA_934561115.1 uncultured Faecalibacterium sp.
TGCGGCCAGCTCGTCAGCGTCTGCGCTGGAAGCTTCGCTGCTGGCGGCAGAGCTGGCAGCAACAGAGGAAGCCGTGCTGGATGCAGCCCCGCCGCAGCCGGTCAGCACACCGGCGCACAGAGCCAGAGCGGTCAGAGCGGCCGCCGTTTTACGGATGTTGCGTTTTTTCATCTTGTTTTCCTTTCCTGATGTGGGTAAAATACGGCGCCGAACAGAAGGGTACAGGAAAGAGAAGTTGCAAAAAACGGGGTCTTCTGCTTGCGAAATGGCAAAGCAAAAAGACCCCGTATCTTACAGGCTTTTTGGTACAACCAATTCCTCGTGATCTGGGGCGGCAAAGCCCCGGTACCAACAGCGGGCAGGTTTCCTGGCTGAAAGCTCAACGCCCGCTGCCGCCTTCCCAAGCCGGATGGCTCAGTGGCCGGTGCAAAAGCACCCTGACAGTGGACTCCCTTATCACAGTGACGAGATCGTGCGGGATTTGCACCCGCTTCCCTTTTAACGTTCCTGCCGCCGCCCGGTGGGGCAAAGTGACGGAACGCACCTGCTGTTTTCTGTTCAGTTCGACAAAAAGTATAGCACAGCCCCATACAAAACGCAAGAAAAACCGGAGAAATGCTTGACCTTCCCCCTGCCGGAAGGTGTATACTTGGCACGAACTGTAAAAGCAAGGAGGCAGCCCATGTTAAAAATAGAGCATCTGACCAAAACCTACGGCGGCAAGCCCGCCGTGCAGGATCTTTGCCTGCACATCCGCCCGGGGGAGCTGTGCGCCTTTATCGGGCACAACGGTGCGGGTAAGACCACTACCTTGAAATGCTGCTGCGGCATCCAGCAGTTTGATGCCGGCGAAATTTATGTGGACGGCATTTCGGTGCGGGACGACCCGCTGGAATGCAAGCGCCGCTTGGCCTACCTGCCGGATGACCCGCAGCTTTACGATTATATGACCGGCATCCAGTACCTTGATTTTGTCGCGGACATCTTTGGCGTAAGCGCCGCCCAGCGGGCGCAGCGCATCCGGCAGTACGGCGATGCCTTTGGTCTGACGCAGGATTTGGCGCAGTCCATCGGGGCATACTCCCACGGCATGAAGCAGAAGCTGGCCATCATTGCGGCGCTGCTGCACGAGCCGAAACTGATTTTAATGGACGAGCCTTTTGTCGGGCTGGACCCGCTGGCCTCCCATCAGCTCAAGACCCAGATGAAGGCTTTCTGTGCGCAGGGCGGGGCCATCTTTTTCTCCACCCATGTGCTGGAAGTGGCCGAAAAGCTCTGCGACCGGGTAGCCATTCTGCGCAAAGGCCAGCTGGTGCGCGAGGGTGCCATGGAGCAGGTGCGCGGCGATGATACGCTGGAAGAGGTCTTTCTGGAGCTGGAGGATACGGGGGAAGCGCTATGATCCGTGCATTGCTCAAAAAACAGCTTCTGGAGCTGGGCGCGGCCTTTGTGCTCAGCAGCAAGACCGGCAAGCGGCGCTCCCGGGTGGGGACGTTTGGCTACGCGCTGCTGTTTATAGTGCTGATGCTGCTGGTCATGCTCAGCTTTGGCTCAATGGCGCTGCCGCTGGCGGTAACACTGGTGCCGCAGGGGCTCGCATGGCTCTATTTTGTGCTGATGGAGCTTTCGGCGCTGACGGTCAGTGTGCTGGCCAGCGCATTTACCAGCTACGGGCATTTGTTCCGCTGCCGGGATAACCAGCAGCTACTGGCACTGCCCATCCCGCCGGGCGCTGTTTTTGCGGTGCGCTGCGGCGGGGTGTACCTGACCGGGCTTATCTATCTGCTGCTGGCGTGGGTGCCCTCGGTAGTCTGCTATGCGCTGGCAGCACCCCGCCCCGGCGGAGCCCTGCTGGCAGCGCTGCCGGTGGCACTGGCGCTGGCGGGGGTCTCTATGGTGCTGGCCGTTCTGCTGGGGTGGGCGGTGGCGCTGCTCAACCGCCGCGCCCGGCACAAAAGCCTTGTTACGGTGGTAGGCACGCTGCTGTTTCTGGCGGTCTACTATGCAGCGTTCCAATGGGTGGGCAACGCAGTGGATGCCCTTGCGCTGGATGCCGTACAGGCGGGCGCAGCGGCAAGCCGTGCCGCTGCGCCGCTGCGTCTGCTGGGCTTGGCCGCAGTGGGCAATATTCCGGCACTGCTGCTGTTGCTGGCGCTGGCTGCGGCTTGTATGGTGCTCTGCGGCAAGGCGTTGGCAAAGCCGTATCTGCGGCTGCTGACTCTTGAGCCGGGCAGAGTTAAAACGGAATACCGCGCAAAGACGCAAAAAAAGCAGCCCCCGCGCCGGGCATTGCTGCGGCGGGAACTGCTGCATCTGGGCGCTTGCCCCATGTGGCTGCTCAACTGCGCCCTGAGCAGTCTGCTGCTGCCGGTGCTGGGCGTGGCAGCGCTGTGGAAGGCCGCTGCCCTGCGCGCCTTTACCGCAGCTTACCTGCCGGAGAGCCTGCCCATGCTGGTGTGCGGGATGGTGTGCACCGCAGCCGCCATGAACTTTATCACAGCGCCGTCGGTTTCGCTGGAGGGCGGCACTCTCTGGCTGCTGCAAAGCCTGCCGGTGACCCCGCAGCAGGTGCTGCGGGCAAAGGCAGAACTGCAATTGCTGCTTACTCTGCCGGCGGCGTGGCTGTGCGCAGGGTGCGCCATGGCGGCGCTGCGCATTCCGGCAGGGCAGTGGATACCGGTGCTGGCTGTGCTGGCGGCTTTTGTGTGGCTGACAGCGCAACTTGGGCTTGCTTTGGGGCTGTGCCTGCCCAACCTCCACTGGGTCAGCGAAGCCGCCGTGGTCAAGCGGAGCGCCGCCAGTATGCTGGCCATGTTCGGCGGGTGGCTGCTGGCAGGCGGGGTGCTGTTTTTGCCCCTGACCTTACTGGACTACGCCGTGCCGCCGCTGGCAGCACAGACTGTTTGTCTGGCGGTGCTGCTGGGGCTGGACCTATTGCTGCACCGCTGGTTGTGCACCTGCGGTGCAGCCCGGTTTGCCGCCCTGCATTGAGGCAGAAAAAAATTTTATTAGAGCAAAATCGGGCAGCCTGCGGGCTGCCCGATTTTGCATTTTCACGGGAGGGGGCGTAATGGAAAACGGCAGAATGCAGCTGTTTCCGGCGGAAACAGCTGCACTGTGGGCAGACCGGTGAAGCTTTTTGTTTTGCAGTTATAACGCATCCAGTGCGGTGCGGGCGGCACGGATGTTTGCTTCGCTGGTCTGCCAGAGCTCAAACTCCGAAAAGCCCGGCAGACCCATGGGCACGCCCTCCCGCCGGAAGGTCATGCGGCTGTCCAGCACCTGCTTGCCGGAAAGATGGAACGCCCGGGCACCGGTCTGGGCGGCAAGGGCGGGGATGTTGGCAGCGGATACGCCTGCGCCCACCAATATTTCCACCTCCTGCCCGGCAGCTTCCACCAGCTGGCGCAGCAGGGCAGCACCCTGCGGGGCGCTTGCGGCCTGTCCGCTGGTCAGGATGGTGGCAAGCCCCATCTGCTTTGCGGCTTCCAACGCGGCAAAGGGGTCGCAGCAGACGTCAAAGGCGCGGTGCAGGGTGCAGTCCACGGTGCGGTGAGCTTTTTCTGCCGCCTGCCGGGCTGCGGCGTAGATGGGGCGCAGGGCATCGGTGTCCAGCGCGCCCGCCGGGGTCAGCACACCGGTCACGATGCCGTCTGCACCGGCAGCGACCAGCTCGGCGGCGCACTCAGCCATCTGTGCCAGCTCGTAGCGGTCGTAGCAGAAATCGCCGAAGCGGGGACGCAGCAGCGCCCGCACCGGCAGACCGGTCTCGGCCTTGACCTGATGCAGCAGGGCAGGGGAAGGGGTAGTGCCGCCGATGATCAGGTCAGCGCACAGCTCCAGCCGGTCAGCGCCGCCGCGTTTTGCCGCCAGCGCGCTGGCGGTGCTGTCTACGCATACTTCCAAAGTATAATTCATTTGAATCTCCTATAATGTAAAATAGAGTTGCTACACAGTCTTTTTGAATGTAGCAACTCTATCGGGCTTATGCAAAAGATTGCAGTAGGGTTATAATAACTGAAAAATCATCTGAAGAAGAATTCATTATATCAATCGCTTGTGTGATGGAATACCCTTCAAAAATGTTTTTGAATTCTCTTGTCAGCCCTAAATGCCGTAAAACATTTCCTGATTTCCAACCGCGCGTTTTTTGCCCATCTAAGCCAAGAACCTCGGTATCTAATTGACAATGACCTTTTTTATCAAACAAAAAGCCTTTTACGATTTTTGCTTTTTGGTCAAAAGTGTATGTGTCAAATAAACGGTCAGGAGTGATTTTCAGGTGCGGAAGCAACATATAGATGGAACTCCTTATACGCTTTCAAGGAAACGGACAAAACCGGCGCGGCCGGCTTCATCCAGCTTGTACACACCGGCATCGGCCAGCACCTGAGCGAACACATGGCCTACCTCGTCCTGCAGGATGGTGTGGACGTTATCGGCGTTCAGCTCCGGGTGCTTTGCAAGGATCTCCTCCGCCCATGCAGCGTGCTTTTGCAGGGCTTCGGGGTACTCTGCGGTGGGCAGGTGCGCCACCAGCACATCGGCAAGGTCGAACAGCTCCTGCTTCAGGCGGCTGGGCAGTACGGCCAGACCCATCACCTCGATCAGGCCGATGTTCTCTTTTTTGATGTGATGCAGTTTGGCATGGGGGTGGTACACACCCAGCGGATGCTCCGGGGTGGTGATGTTGTTACGCAGCACGAGGTCCAGCTGATACTTGCCGTCCCGCATCCGGGCAATGGGGGTGATGGTGTTGTGGGGCTCGCCGTCGGTCTCGGCAAAGATAAAGCAGCTCTCGTCGGTGTAGCCGCGCCATGCAGTCAGCAGCTTATCGGCCAGCTCCACAAGGCGTGTGTCGTCCGCACAGGTCAGACGGATGCAGCTCATGGGCCAGTGCACGATGCCGGCCTCCACATCCTCAAAGCCGGGGAACACCCAAGTCTTTTCGATGGGAGCCTTGGCCATGGCAAACTCGTAATGACCGCCCTGGAAGTGGTCATGGCTCAGGATGCTGCCGCCCACGATGGGCAGATCGGCGTTGCTGCCCACAAAGTAGTGGGGGAACAGACCCACAAAATCCAGCAGCTTGCGGAAGGTCGCCCGCTCAATTCTCATAGGGGTGTGCTGGTTGTTGAACACGATGCAGTGCTCGTTGTAGTAGACGTAGGGGCTGTACTGCAAATTCCACGCACTGTCGTTGATGGTCAGCGGGATGATGCGGTGATTTTCGCGGGCGGGGTGGTTCATGCGGCCTGCGTAACCCTCGTTCTCCACACACAGCTGGCACTTGGGATAAGCGCTCTGGGGTGCAAGCTTTGCGGCGGCAATGGCCTTGGGGTCCTTTTCCGGCTTGGACAGGTTGATGGTGATATCCAAATCGCCGTACGCGGTCTTGGTGATCCACTTCAGATCGCGCTTGATGCGGTAGCGGCGGATATAGTCGGTATCCTGACTGAACTTGTAGAACCAGTCGGTGGCAGCCTGCGGGCCCTCGTTCTCGTACCGCTCCTCAAAGTTTGCGCGCACGATGCTGGGGCGCGGGGTCAGCACGCCCATCAGCTTGGTGTCGAACAGATCGCGTGCGGTGGAGTTGTCCGCGCACACGCCGCGGGCAACGGCATCGTCCACAAGGGTCTTGAGGATGCTTTCCAGGTCGGTATAGCATACCTCGTTGTCCGGGGCGGTAAAGTCGTCCAGCTGCATGGTCATCAGCAGCTGGTTGCGGATATAGATCTCGTCATCGGGCAGGATCAGCCCGGTGTCCAGCCCGTAGTTCACGAGCTGCTGGATGGCAGTGGAGATCACAGCACAGCACCTCCCTCGGGGCGGATGTTCAGCACATGGCAGCGGCCAGCGCCGAGGATCTTTTCCATGTTAGTCTTGAAGTCTGCCAGTATCTCCACCGGTACAAAGGCCTGCACCGTACCGGCAAAACCGCCGCCGTGCACGCGCACAGCGCCCTTGCCGCCCAGATAATGCTTGGCGGCGGCGATGGTCACAGCCACCTCCTGATGCTCCTTGTAACCGGCGGGGATGACGTTCTGCAGATACTCCCAGCTGCTGTCGCCGGAGGCGGTCACCATCTGCAAAAAGGCCTCAAAGTCGCCCTCGCGCAAGGCAGCTACCTGCTGGGGTACGCGGTCGTTATCGGCGTAGAAGTGGAAGGCGCGCAGCACAGCGCGGTCGCCGCACTGCTTGCGGCAGGCCGGGATATTTGCAAGGAAGGTCTCGAAAGGCACATCCCGCAGCACCTCGCCGCCGCACACAGCGGCCACAGCGCGGCACTCGTTGGGGATGGCGGCGTACTCGTCGGTCAGGTCGGCATGGTCTGCACCGGAGTCCAGAATGCACAGCGCCAGACCGGCCTTGGAAAAGTCCACCTGCACCGGCTCCACGTCGGGGTTTGCCTTGTCGGCAAAGTCGATGGTGATAATGTTGCCCACGCTGGATGCCATCTGATCCATCAGGCCGCAGGGCTTGCCAAAGTAGACGTTCTCCGCCCACTGGCCGATCTGTGCAATGGCGATGGGGGAGACCTTTTCGGTCATGAAGCAGTCGTTCAGGATCACGCCGATCAGCACCTCAAAGGCGGCAGAGGAAGAAACGCCGCTGCCCTTGGGCACGTTGGAGGAGATGTACACGTCCAGACCGGACAGCTTTGCGCCGCGCTGACGGAAAGCTTCGCACTCGCCGCGCAGCAGGGAAGCGGTGGTGTTCTCCTCCTCTTTGCGGGCGGTCAGGTCGTCAAGGTCGATGACGCACAGGTCGTATCCCTCGCTCTGCACGCGCAGCTGGTTCAGGCTGTTGGGGGCGGCAGCGGCGATCATATCAATGTTCACGCTGCCTGCCAGCACACGGCCGTGCTGGTGGTCGGTGTGGTTGCCGCCAATCTCGGTGCGGCCGGGGGCACTATACAGACCGGCCTCGGTATGTGCGCCAAAGGTGGTCTCTAACCCGTCCAGAACAGCCGCATAGCGGGCTGCCTGTGCAGGGGTCTCGTCGGGGGTGCAGCAGTACAGCGCAGCCAGACGCGCAGCGTGTGCGCCCTCGGTCAGCTCCTGCTTCCAGGTGGAAATGGACTTCATCATGGAAATTTCCTCCTACTATTATGATCGGAAAAGTCGATGCAGCCGCTCACAGCTGCCGTAGCTGCTTCTATAATAGTCAAATGCAACGCAAAAAACCATGTGTTATTGTTGCATCTCGATGAAAAGTTGCAAAAAACACCGGCGGAAGCTGATCGGCTGCCGCAGAACAAATAAAATAAAAACTTTCCCGGCAAAGCGGAATGCTTGGCATAAATGCACACAAATCTCGGAATTTTGAGCGCAGCGCCCAAAAATGACGGGATGGAAAATTGCACTTTGCACAAAAAATACCCCCCGCGCCGATGCAGCCATCGGATGCGGGGGGTGTGGTTCAGCGGGTAAATTCGCTGTCGGTCAGGCCGTCAAGGTTCAGCATTCCTTCCAGTGCGGCAATGTCGGCATTCACGTCCAGCGCGTCGGCTTGGAACAGCTTGTCCAGCTGGTTTTCAAAGGCGGTCACCAGCAGGTCCATGCTGCGCTCGATGCTGTGCTTGGCTTCGGTGATGTTCGTGCCCTCCACCGCCTGCCCGGAAAGGCTGGCGTAGGTGTTCAGCAGCTTGAGCGCAGTGGGCAGATAGTAGTTCATAAACTTTTGCAGCTGCGCTTTCTTGTCCGGGTCCTTCTGCGCCAGCGCAAAGATGCGCCCGCTGACCTCTTCCAGCCGGGAGATCTTCGCGCTCATCACCGGGTCGGGGATGGCATCGTTTACCTCCCGCAGCTGGCGCAGCAGGGCAGCGTACTCGTCCTCTGCGGCGGGCTGGGCTTTAGGTGTCGGAGCCGGTGCGGGCTTTTTCGGCTGCGGTGCCGCGCCCCGCACCACCAGCGTGTCGGTGCGGTTGTCAATATAGGCATCTGCACCGAAGTATCCATGCTCGATGGCGCTTTTCACCGCCGCGCGTCCACGGGCGGCGTCCACCCCGGCAGCGGCAAACAATTCCGGCAGGGGGATGTTATCCCGCTCGCCCACCACCTTATCCAGCAGCCGCTCCAGCTTGTGGGTGCGGTTCATCCGCAGGCCGGTCAGCAGCGCACCGCCGCCGCCAATGGCCATGACGATATCGGAAAACAGTTCCCCGGGGTCGGGCAGCACCTGCCATGCGCCGATGATATCCACCGTATCCATCACCCCGGCAAACAGGAAAACGGCACCCATGATGGTGCAGAGGGTGGCAATATTCTTGTGCCACTGTTTGGCGCTTTTTTGCTCTGCCGTGGGGACGTCCTGCCCATCGGATGCGTCTGTGTTTTGCATTGGTGCAGGTTCCGGGTCGGGGCGGTAGTCGCCCCGGGCAGCGGCGGCTTCCTGCTCCTCCTTCTGCACCTTCTGGTCGATGCCTTTCAGGATGAACAGCAGCACCCCCAACGGCCCGGACATCGCCATCACGATAAAGATGGCAATGGTGGGGATCTTTGCAAAATAATGTTTTCTCGGCTCCATGAAACAGAATTCCTTTCACAGAAAGATAAAAATAAAAGACCGCGTTCCACTCTATTATAGCGGAGCGCGGCCCTTTTGTTAAGGGGGTATTTCTGCCCCGTGCAAATGGGACATGGCAGAACGGTTTGGAATGGCTTCCGCTGCGCTCTAGCCATATTCAGCGGAATTGTTATTTTAATTGAGGGATTCCGAGCAGACTGCGGTCTGCTCGGAATCGCGTTTTCACGGGAGGGGTCGCAACGGAAAATAGCATCTGAAAAACAAATGCGCGGAGGCCATTACAAATCATTGACAAAAAAAGAGACCGCTGCGCAAATGCACAACGGCCTCTTCATAAAAGTTTACTTCATCAGGCTGCAAACGGCCTCGGCGTAAGCGGCGGGGTCGTCCACGGGCAGACCCTCGATCAGCTGTGCCTGCGCGTACAGCAGGGCACTGTACTTGTTCAGCTTCTCGGTGTCGCCGGCCTCCTGCGCGGCCTTCAGGGCAGCAAACACAGGGTGGTTCACGTTCAGTTCCAGCACCTTGTCGCTCTTCACGCCCTCGCTGCCGGGCTGCTTGGACAGCACCTTCTCCATCTCAATGGACAGCGGGCCGTCAGCGCTCAGGCAGACGGGGTGATCCTTCAGGCGGGTGGAGACCTTGACCTCCTTCACCTTGCCGTTCAAAGCGTCCTTCATGGCGTCAAACAGTGCCTTGTTCTCGGCAGTGGCATCCTCGGCGGCCTTCTTCTCCTCCTCGGATTCCAGACCCAGATCACCGCTGTTCACGTTCTTGAACTCCACGGTGCCGTCCTTGCCCTCGGCATCCTTGCGGGGATAGCTGTGCAGGATCTGCAGGCAGAACTCATCCACGTCCTCGGTCAGCAGCAGTACGTCAAAGCCCTTATCCAGCACCAGCTCTGCGGAGGGCAGCTTTGCCAGACGGTCGGTGGAATCGCCTGCGGCAAAGTAGATGTACTTCTGCTCGGCGGGCATCTTGTCGATGTACTCCTGCAGGGTGACCATCTTCTGCTCCTTGGCAGACCAGAACAGCAGCAGATCGCGCAGCAGCTCGGCGTGCATGCCGTAGTCAGAGTAAGCACCAAACTTGATCTGACGGCCGAACTCCTTCCAGAACTCCTCGTACTTCGCACGGTCGTTGTTCAGCATGGCGTGCAGCTCGTTCTTGATCTTCTTTTCCAGTGCGTTGTGGATCAGCTTCAGCTGGCTGTCCTTCTGCAGCATCTCACGGCTGATGTTCAGGCTCAGGTCCTGACTGTCCACGATGCCCTTTACAAAGCTGAAATAATCCGGCAGCAGGTCGGCGCACTTTTCCATAATCAGCACACCGGAAGCATACAGTGCCAGACCCTTCTCGTAGTCCTTGGTGTAGAAATCGTAGGGGCGGTGGCTGGGCACGAACAGCAGGGCGTTGTAGTTGGCAGTGCCTTCGGTGCGGCTTACGATGACCCGGGCAGGGTCGGCGTAATCACCGAACTTATCCTTGTAGAAGCTGTTGTACTCCTCGTCGGTCACTTCGCTCTTCTGCTTTTTCCAGATGGGGATCATGCTGTTCAGGGTCTCCAGCTCGGTGTAGGTCTCCCACTCGGGCTTGTAGTCCTCGGGCTTGGGGTCCGGTTCTGGCTTCTGACGGCTCTTTTCGCGCTCCATCTGGATGGGATAGCGCACATAGTCACTGTACTTTTTCACGATGGCCACGATGCCGTATTCATCCAGGAAGTTGTCGTACTGCTCGGTGTCGGTATCCGGCTTGATGTGCAGAATGATCTGGGTGCCCACGGTATCCTTCTGGGCGGGGGTCATCTCGTAGCCGTCCACCCCGGAGGACTCCCACTGCCAAGCTTCGTCCGAGCCGTAAGCCTTGGAGATAACGGTCAGCTTGTCGGCTACCATAAAGGCGGAGTAGAAGCCCACACCGAACTGGCCGATGATATCAATGTTCTCGTCCTTGTTGTCCTTCTTGAAATCCAGAGAGCCGGAGTGTGCAATGGTGCCCAGATTCTGCTCCAGCTCTTCCTTGGTCATACCGATGCCGTTATCCTCCACGGTCAGGATGCGGTTTTCCTTATCGCGGGTGATGAGGATGCGGAAATCGCCCTTGTTCATGCCCACGGAGGTGTCGGTCAGGCTCTTATAGTACAGCTTGTCGATGGCGTCCGAAGCGTTGGAGATCAGCTCGCGCAGGAAGATCTCTTTATTGGTATAGATGGAGTTGATCATCATGTCCATCAGTTTTTTGCTCTCTGCCTGAAATTCTTTCTTGGCCATAATACAAAACCTCTTTTATCACATATTTGGTGCGCCGTGTCCGGCAGAATGTCGGAACGCTTAGCACTCATAACTTCTGAGTGCTAATATACAACGACTTGCAGGGAAAATCAAGGCTTTTCATAAAAAGTTAAAAAAGTTAAAATTTGTTTTTCTGTGCACGAAACGGCGCGCCGGGATCGTTTCTTATGTAAAGGACGAAATTTTTTCGGAAAAGCTTTCCCACTTTTGCGCAGACTGTGCTATAATGGAGCGAGTATGCCGGAAGGATGTGAGAAAATGTCAAAACAGGGCGATGCCGCTTACGCATGGTTCTTAAAGGGCTATAATTGCAGCCAGAGCGTGGTGGCAGCGTTTGCACCGCAGCTTGGCCTGACCGAGGAGATGGCGCTGCGCCTTTCCGCAGGGTTTGGCGCAGGCATTGGCCGGATGCGGGAGGTGTGCGGGGCGTTCTGCGGCGTGGTGACCGTGCTGAGCATGGTCTATGCCGACCCCACAGACCCCAAGGATAAATCCCGGATGTACGCGCTGGTGCAGCAGGCGGCAGAGCAGTACCGCAGCCGCAACGGCGGCGGCAGCATCATCTGCCGGGAACTGCTGGCAAAGGCAGGCGCTGCCCCTGCCGGGGGCACAGCGGCAGAGGAACGCACTGCGGAATACTATAAAAAGCGCCCCTGCCCGGAGCTGTGCCGCCTGTGTGCAGACCTGTGCGCGGAGTTCATAGCAGCCCACCCGGAGGGGCGGCACGGCTTTTATAAGGAGGATGCGTAAATGCAGCTTGAGCAACTGGAACTGACCGGCGGCGGTACGCTGACGCTCTACCTGCGGGAGAGCGTGGAAGCTATGCCGCACTTCCGGCAGCGCCCGCTGGTGCTGGTGGTGCCCGGCGGCGGCTATAACCACGTCAGCCCCCGGGAGGGCGACCCTGTGGCGCTGCAATTTGCGGCGGCGGGGTATCACACGGCGGTGCTGCACTACGCAGTAGGGGAGAGCGCCCGGGATGCGCTGCCCATGCGGCAGCTGGCACAGGCCATCGGCCTTGTGCGGCAGCACGCAGCGCAGTGGAATATCCTGCCGGATCAGATCGCCCTGTGCGGCTTTTCAGCGGGCGGGCATCTGGCGCTGTCCGGTGCAGTGTGGGATATCCCCGGCATGGCAGACCAGCCGCGCCCCAACGCCCTGCTGCTGGCCTACCCGGTGGTCACCGCCGGGGAATACGCCCACCGCGGCAGCTTTGTACAGCTTTCCGGTACGCAGGATATTGCCGCCCACCAGCGCTTTACACTGGAGGATAAGATCACCCCGGCCGCACCGCCGGTGTTTGTCTGGCATACCATGGAGGACGAGACCGTCCCGGTGGAAAACACCCTGCTGCTGCTGAATGCTCTGCATAAGGCAGGCGTGTCGTGCGAGGCGCACCTGTTTGAAAAGGGACGCCACGGCACCAGCATCTCCACCCCGGAGGTGGACGCCGACAGCACCCACCGCAACCGCTGGGTCAAGCTTGCGGTGGAGTGGCTGAACGATACCTTTTCCTTCCACGCCTGAGATAACCGACTGAAACAGGAAAAGTGTGTGTAAATTTTATAGCAGTTTGCGTTTTTAATGCCCAAGCAACATCCGCAAACTGCATATCGCAAATATGCCGTTTTGACAGGCACTATTTTTGAAAATTGCGATAGCCATACCTACAAAAAATTCACAAATAAACCGTTGACTTGCACAGGCGTATGCCGTATACTGTCCAACGGGGATAAAACCACGAAAGAAGGAAACAAAAATGGTTATGGATCCCACACTGCCGCGCATCAAGGTGCGCGATCTGCTCATGCAGGCATTTCTCACCGGCTGGGAGCGCTCGGATAAAAGCACCTCGCAGGACGAGTACCTGCAAAGCTCCATTCAGGTCATTGAGATGCTGCAGGTAGAGCCGGAAAACCTCTACGCGGAGGAAGGTCTTGGCCTGCCGGACGGCGAAGAGGTGGATCATCTGGACGATCTGCTGCGGGCAGACGGCTTCTGGTTGTATTACGGGGTGGAAGCGGAGAACTTCTTCCTCATTCAGTGGTACCCGGACGAAGCCGCTGCCAATGCAAAGCTTGCCCAGCTGGAAGAACTGGGCGACGGCAAGCAGTATCTGGTAGACCTGACCCTCAAGCGGGCAAACCCTTCCAAGGCCGAAAACTTCGGCAATTCCAACCCGGTGCAGCTCCGCTCCTGAACAAACGTTAATGTTTTGAGTTGAAAGGAAATTTTGCTCATGCAGCTTTCTGTTACGGAACGCGAACAGCTTTATGCCATTCTGGAAAAATACGATCAGAACCCCAAGGTGCAGCAGATGCGGGAGTTCATCCAGCACGGGGACGTTACCACCTATCAGCACTGCAAAAACGTGGTGCTGGTCAGCTGCTGGCTGAACCATCGCCTGCATCTGGGTGCAGACGAGACCTCGCTGGCTGTCGGTGCTTTCCTGCACGATTTTTACCTGTATGACTGGCACAAAAAAGGCACCTTCCACGGCATCCGCCGCCTGTTCGAGATGCACGGCTTCTCCCACCCGGGCTGCGCCTGCGTCAATGCAGAAAAGGTGTTCCATATCACCAAAAAAGAACAGAGCATCATTTCCAGCCACATGTGGCCGCTGACCTTCCGTCATGTGCCCAGCTGCCGCGAGGCCATCATCGTCTGCCTTGCCGATAAATACTGCGCTGTGGTGGAAAGCATGTTCAAGCGCAGCCGCGTGGCTGCCGCCAAAAACGCCGACGGCGAATACGACGAGTGGTAAAACTGGATCATTGCAAATAGAAGGAGCCGCTGCACCCAAAAAGTGCAGCGGCTCCTTCTGCTTATACGCTATGAAAAGGCAGACGGGGAAATTTGCGGATCGGCGAGTTTGGGTTTGCGGAAGCTTTTAATCTTTAGCAGCCTCGCCCTCTCAGTCATCGCTACGCGATGCCAGCTCCCCCAAAGTGGGAGCCCTTGGCAGTCCACGCAGGCTTCATCTCTTTGCCAAGGCCTCTCCCTTTGGGAGAGGTGGATTTGCGAAGCAAAGACGGAGAGGGCGAGGACGCTGCCCCTATGCAGATCCCTTTTTTACAGCTTTTTGAACCCCTCTGGTTCATCCGCAGCGGCGCGGCGCTCCATCAGATAGGTGTCCAGCCAGCGCCCATGGCAGTCCCGCGCAATGCGCTCCCGGCGCCCCACCAGCCGGAAGCCGCACTTGGCGTGCAGGGCGCGGCTGGCGGCGTTGTCCTGCAAAACGGTGGATTGCAGCGTCCAGTACCCGGCCTTTTCGGCAGCGGCGCACAGGGCACTCAACAGCCGAAAGCCCAGCCCGTGCCCGCGGAACTGCTCGCCTACATAAATGCTTACCTCAGCCACGCCCCGGTAGCACCAGCGGGGGTCTACCCGGTGCAAAGCGCACCACCCCGCCAGCACCCCGCCGGAAAGAATGACCAGACGGCACTCTTTTGTGTGGGAAGCGTCCCACGCGGTATAGGGCGGGCATTCGGTCTGGAAGGTAGCATATTCCGTGGCGATGCCCTCAACATAGATTCTGGAGACCGCGCCCCAGTCCTCCGGCGTCATAGGCCGGATGATGATCTTATCCATACTTTCATCCTCGGCGGGCCGAAAATTGCCCGCATTCTCTTTCCACTCCCGGATAAATTTCAGTATAGCAGAATTTGCCGTGTGGTACAAGAAGCGGACTGCACAGAAATTGCTTTGACATCCCACCTGTTTGTGATACAATAAGGGAACAGGAATACTGGACGGGGCAGTGCAGGGGCGTGCTGTCTCCTATGGAGGATATATGAGAAAAACTGTCCGGGTGCTGCTGTGTATGGTATGGCTCGTGCTTTGCGCGGCATTGCCTGCCTTTGGCGCAGAGAACGCACCACATGTCACTGCAGAAACTACGATGGCACAGCTGCGCGCGAACCCGGCCATTCAGGGGACGGGCTACTATACATACTGTCACGAAATGACGCCGCTGATGGTGGAATGCTGGAAAAACAAGACCCTGCACGATTATTTTAGTGACACCGACCGGGAATCCGGCATTGCTGCGCTGAACCTTATCATTGATAACTACAATAAGGGCGTAAAGGTCACCTATCAGGTCTACACCCCGGAGGAGATCGAACAGAATTCCAGTCTGGGTTGTGTGCAGCTGTTTTATTACCCGGCTGAGACCCCCAACGCCAAAACCGCTATCGTAGTGCCCGGCAACGCCTTGACTGTAACCTCGGAGATGGCGGAGGGCGGCTCTACTGCCTACGAGCTGCATAACCGGGGTTATGCCGTATTCGTGCTGCGCTACCGCACCTTTCTGGATCTGGGCAATAACGCCCCGCTGGAGGATCTGGCAAGGGCGGTGCAGCTTGTGACGAGCCTTGGTGAGGAGCTTTCCATCCAAACGCAGGACTATGCGCTGGTGGGCTACTCCTCCGGCGGTCAGCTTGTGGGCGTGTTTGCGAACAAGGAACGCGGCTACGGTCATTATGGCGCTGCAAGACCCGGTGCGCTGCTGCTGGCTTATCCGGTAGTGAACTTTTCAGAGGTAAAGATCGCGTACCGGATGTTTATGGATACCGGCAACTATGGATGGCGCTATTACTGTTCCAGTGTGGCGGAGCTTGTCACAGATGATTATCCGCCGGTATTTTTCTGGTACGGAAAGGATGACAAGGTGCTGCCATGGATGATCAATCAGGTGCAGGGCCCGGCGCTGCAAGCGGCGCTGGAAGCCCACAAGGTGCCTTATGTCATGAAGGTGTTCGAGTCTGCACCCCATAGTATCGCGGTGGGCTACACCACCGACGCCGAGGGCTGGCTGACGGATGCAGTAGCTTTCTGGGAGCAGCAGACCGCTGCCTGACCATAAATAAAAAGGAGTAGAGCATGATGGATCAGAATACTTGTTTTGCATACCTGAACATGGAATTGCCGGATGATATCCGCCGCCTGAAGGAGGCGGGCTACTACGATGCCGCCATTGCGCGCATCGACGCCTGTCTGGCCGAGGACTGGACTGCCAGCCAGAACCAGCCCCTGCACCCGCAGGGTGCGCTGCCGGTAAACCCCACCCCCCACGGCGTGGATGCGTGGCGGCAGGGTCTATTGGCGCACCGGGAAATTCTGCGCCGCCTGCCGCGGGATTACACCCTGACCGCCGACCAGCTGCTGAGCCAGCTGCAGGCCACCCTGCGGGACTTTACCGCCGAGGAATTTGCCGCGCTGGACGCTGCCGGACAGATGGACTGGCGCTTTGTGGAAGGGCAGAAGCGCTATATCTACCGCGCCGCCGAAACGCTGGTGGCCACCCATCCCGACCTTGCCGCCCGCCAGCTGGACCCGCCCGTCCCGGAGCGCAGCTGGGATCGTTTTGAGCCCCAGCACGACCAGATGGTGCGCACCGGCGCAGTCAGCGCAGACATCACCCTGCGCACGGGCATCGGCATGACCGACGAGACCTTTGCCCGCGCCCTTGCCGCCGCAAAGGCCGAGGGCAGAAACACCGTGCACGTCAAGGTGTGGCTGCCGCTGCCCGCTGCCTGCCCGGCACAGAGCAACATCTCGCTGGACAGCTTTACCGCGCAGCCCACCTATATTGCACCGGAAACTGCACCCCAGCGCACCGCATACTGGGAGGCAGACCTTGCCGAGAACTGCCGCTTTGGAGCACAGTACAGCTACCGCAGCACCGCACACTACGCCGCCCCGCTGGAACTGCAGGCCGACCCCGTGCAGCCGACTTTCGACACCGCCGAGCAGCTGCCCCACATTGCCTTTACCCCCTATATGAAGGCACTGGCTGCGCAGCTGACCGAGGGCATCACCGACCCGGTGCAGAAGGCAAAGCGCATTTACGATTTTGTCACCCTGAACGTGCACTACCACTTCCAGCCTATGTATTTTGTGCACGAGAACATCACCGATAACTGCGCCCGCAGCCGCCGGGGCGATTGCGGCGTGATGGCCGCTACCTTTATCACCCTTTGCCGCATTGCAGGCATCCCGGCAAAGTGGCAGAGCGGCATGGTGGCACGTCCGGAGACGGCCGGCTGCCACGACTGGGCAATGTTCTATATTGCCCCCAAGGGCTGGATGTACGCCGATTGCTCTGCTGGTGCCTCCATGGCGCGTGCGGGCAACGAGAAGATGCGCCTGCACTACTTCGGCAATCTGGACACCGACCGCATGGTGGCCAACAGCGATATCTGCGCCCCCTTCGACCCGCCCATGTGCGCCTTCCGCGCCGACCCCTGTGATAATCAGGTAGGCGAGATGGAGGTAGACGGCGTGGGTCTGTACGGCCAGCAGGTAGAGACTACGCAACAGATCGTAAAGCATCAGGAAGTATAAGCACATCCGGGTCTGCCATTACCGCAAGACCCGGATTTTTGAGTTAAAGGAGTATGTCTATGGAATTTTTGGCAGGACTGTATACACTTCTGCTGGTGGTCATTTGCCTGCTGCAGGCGCTTTTGCTGTACCGCACCGGCAAGCCCGCCGCCCGGCAGGATGATGAAGCCCTGAAGGAGTGGCTGCGCCAGCAGCTGGAAGCACAGGCGCGGGTGCTGGAAGAAAAGCAGGCGCAGCAGGCACAGCAGAATCTGGCCGCAATGGCGCACATCAGCGATACCCTGCAAACCGCAGTGCAGGGTATGAGCAGCACCCTGACGGCAGGGCAGAACACCCAGCAGCAGACCATGGAGCAGCGCTTGCAGGGGCTGGAAGCCTCCAATGCCCGCAAGCTGGAGGAAATGCGCAAAGCACTGGCAGACGGCCTTGCCGCCATGCAGGCGCAGAACGCCCAGAAGCTGGACGAGATCCGCCACACGGTGGATGAGCAGCTGCAGGACGCACTGCAAAAGCGGGTGACCGAAAGCTTTAAGGCGGTCAACGACCAGCTGGAGCAGGTGTACAAGGGCTTGGGCGAGATGCAGAGCCTTGCTGCCGATGTGGGCGGGCTGAAGCAGGTGCTCTCCGGCGTCAAGACACGCGGCATTCTGGGTGAGATCCAGCTTGGCGCGATTCTGGAAGAGATCCTTGCACCGGAGCAGTACGACACCAACGTAGCTACCATCCCCGGCAGCACCCAGCGGGTGGAGTACGCCATCCGTATGCCCGGTGTGGACGGCAACAGCGTCTGGCTGCCTATCGATTCCAAATTCCCCGGCGATACCTACGCCCACCTGCAGGACGCGCAGGCTTCCGGCGATGCACAGGCGGTGGAAAACGCCCGCCACGCGCTGGAACTGGTGCTGCGCAGCGAGGCAAAGGATATCCGGGAAAAATATGTGGAGCCGCCCTATACCACGGCCTTCGGCATCCTGTTTCTGCCCTTTGAAGGTCTGTATGCCGAGGTGGTGAACGCCGGACTGCTGGAAGTTTTGCAGCGGGATTATCAGGTGAACGTGGCTGGCCCCAGCACCATGGCGGCGCTGCTCAACAGCCTGCAAATGGGCTTCAAGACCCTTGCCATCCAAAAGCGCTCCGGCGAGGTGTGGCAGCTGCTGGGGGCCGTCAAGACCGAGTTCGATAAGTTTGGGCAGGGGCTTTCCAAAATGCAGCAGCGCCTGCGCCAGACCGACGAGGAGCTGGATAACCTTATCGGGGTGCGCAGCCGTGCCATCAGCCGCAAGCTGCGTGCGGTGCAGACGCTGGACGAAAACACCGCCGCCACCCTGCTGGAACTGGACACCGAGCCGGGCAGACCGATAACAGCACGTCTGCCGGAGAGTGGGGAAGAGCTTTGATGTGAAAACTATCCCCACGCTATCCCTTGCGAAATTTCTGACGATGTGCTACAATAGGAATCGTTCTCAGAAATATTTGCCAATTCACGGCACAAGATAAACCCAAAAGGAGTCTGAACGGTATGAGCATGAAAAAAATCAGCGAAGCCATCCTTGGTGTGGGCGTGGACGATACCACCATCGACCTGTTCGAGAGCCAGTATCCGGTGCCCACCGGGGTCAGCTATAATTCCTATGTCATTCTGGACGAAAAGACCACCATTCTGGATACGGTGGACGCCCGCGCTACCGAGCCTTGGCTGGAAAACCTTGCCGAGGCACTGGGCGGCCGCAAGCCCGCCTATCTGGTGGTCTCCCACATGGAGCCGGACCACGGTGCCAACGTGGCAAGGCTGGCAGCCCTTTACCCCGAGATGCAGGTGGTGGGCAACGCCAAGACCTTCCAGTATATGGAGCAGTTCTTTGGCGCAGATGCCATTGCCCCGGCGCGCCGCGTGGTGGTGAAGGACGGCGAGAGCCTGAGCCTTGGCACCCACACTCTTACCTTTGTGTTCGCTCCCATGGTGCACTGGCCGGAGGTCATGGTCAGCTACGAGAGCAGCGAGAAGGTGCTGTTCTCTGCCGATGGCTTTGGCCGCTTTGGTGCAGTGGCAAAGTTTGACGAAAATGCGGACTGGGCCAGCGAAGCCCGCCGCTACTACCTGAACATTGTGGGCAAGTACGGCCCGCAGGTGCAGGCACTGCTCAAAAAGGCTGCTGCACTGGATATCAAGACCATCTGCCCGCTGCACGGCCCGGTGCTTACCGGTGATCTGAGCAAGTACCTGAACTACTACGATCTCTGGTCCAGCTACAAGGCCGAGGAGCCGGAAAAGATTCTGGTAGCCAGCGCCTCCATCCACGGCCACACCCGCGCTGCCGCCCACACCATGGCCGAAAAGCTGCGTGCACAGGGCGCAAAGGTGGTGGAGATGGATCTGACCCGTACCGATGTGTCTTACGCTGTCACCGAGGCTTTCCGCTGCGGCAAGATCGTGCTGGCCTGCGCCACCTACGATGGCTTCCTCTTCCCGCCGATGGAAAACCTGCTGGCCCACCTCAAGACCAAGAGCTTCCAGAACCGCACCGTTGGCCTGATGGAAAACGGCACTTGGGCACCCATGGCCGCAAAGCTCATGCGTGCAGAGCTGGAGAGCATGAAGAACATCACCCTCTGCGAGAACGTGGTCACCATCCGTTCTGCAGCCAACGCTGCCGCCGAAGCACAGATGGACGCCCTTGCCGCCGAACTCGTGGCAAAGTAACAAACTGTAAAACCTGTTGAACGCAAACACTCCCGGACTTTCCATAAAAAGACCGGGAGTGTTTTTTGCACCTTTATTTGTTCCATTATCTGCTAGATTATGAGCGGAAAACACGAATTTTTACGTCATTTTTTGAAATATACACAAACAAAAAAGCAGTGAAACGAACAAATTTTGAACGTTTCACCGCTATATTCTGGAGCAGGATACGGGACTCGAACCCGCCGCCTACTGCTTGGGAAGCAGTCGCTCTACCGGATGAGCTAACCCTGCAAGTGCTCCATTATTGTAACAAAGCAGGGCAGGAATGTCAAGGCTTTTCCGCACGAAATTTGCGGTCAGCTCATTTTAGTCCAAGTCAGGTCAAGCACCGGGAAAAACGGGTCGAATACCAAGTCGCGCACGCCATTTGCCAGCAGCAGACGCTTCTGCTGCGCCATCAGGGGCACCACGGTGCAGCTTTCCAGCAGCTGCTGCTCGCACTGCGCCAGCAGGGCACAGCGGGCTTTGCCGGTCTGCTGTGCGCTCAAAGCCAGCCGGTCAGCATAAACGGTATCGGCATAGCCGGTCAGGCTGCCGCCCTCAGTGGTGAATTGCTGCAGCATCTGGTACACACTGCCGCCCTCGGCACGGATGGGCGCAAGGGCAATGGTGTATTTCCCGGCGGCAATGCGGGCGTCAAACTCGTCCTGTTCCACCTCTTCTACCGAGAAGAACAGGGAGCACTCCTTCTGCCACGCGCTGTTGATCTGGTCGGCCAGCTCGCTCAGACCGGCGTTCTTGGGCAGCAGCAGGGTCACGCCGGAAAAATCCGAGGTGGCCATGCCCTGCCGGGTAGCCAGATAGAGGGCTTTCGGCTCCGGAATGGTGGGCAGGGGATCTCCCGCAGTCTCGCGGTAGTCCAGCCCGTCCACGGTCAATCCCTCCGGCACAAGCCCCTTTGCGGCGGCGTACAGGCCGCTGGCGGGCACATCGGCGTTTTCCCGGGCAATACCGGCCAGCGCCTGCCGCAGCTGCTGGTTCTGGAACACCGACCCCTCCGCTGCGTTGAACAGCAGCGCCCATGTGGTGTCGGAATAGCTTACGGTTTGTAAGCTGGTGGCCTCGCCACTCTCGTCCAGCGCTGCCGAGCATTTGCCGTCGGCAATAAGCTGGGCTGCGCTCTTGCCGCTGCCGCTGGTGTCCTGCACCAGACGCAGACTGCCGACCAGCGGGCTTTCCACGGTGCGGCGCAAAAACAGGCCGTTCGTCGTCCAGTTATACAGGTAAAAGCTGCCGCTGGAAATCGTGGTCTTGGCGGTCAGCCCGTAGGTGCCCCGGGTGCTCTCAAAAAAAGCCTCGTCACAGGGGGCAGCACCGGGCATGGCCAGCTTTGCTAAAAAGTTATCGTCCCGCTCGCTCAGCCGGAACACCAGCGTCAGCGCCCCATCGGCCGAAACGCCCAGACTGCTTTCGTCTGCCTGTCCCGCCAGCACGGCGGCGCTGTTCTGGATGGCGGAAAACTCCACCGCATAGGGCGAGGCGGTATCGGCGCGGAAAATACGCCGGAAGGCAAACACAAAATCCTCGGCGGTAATGTCGTACTCTGTGGCAGCACCCTTGGCGGCTGCGTAGCGCAGGCCGTCCTTCAGGGTAAAGGTGTAGGTCAGCCCATCCGGGGAGACCGTCCACTTCTCGCAGAGCTCCGGCACAAGCTCGCCGTCCGGGTCTTTGCGCACCAGCGTGCCGTACAGATTCTCACAGGCGATCACATCCGACGCACCGGAAGCCACCTGCGGGTCCAGATTTGCAGGGATGCTGTCCACGAACCATGTAAAGCTGGCAGAGTTTGTGGAGCTGCCGCAGCCGGTCAGGGCAAAAAGAAACGCAGCAGCCAGCACCGCTGCGGTAAAACGCAACCATCGTTTCAAAAAGAATAACCTCATTCCGTTCATCTTCGCGCAGAAACGGCAAAAAACGCTCTGCAACGACAAGTGTAGCAGAAAGCAGCGGAAAAAACAATTGTCTTTTTGTGAATTTACCGGGCTTTTTGAAGCAGACTGTGCGGTTTTCCGTTGCCAATTGCGCGTAAATGGACTATAATGGTACAGTGAAGTGATCCCCGCGCTGCCCGTGCGGCGCGGTGTTATACCATGATCCTATAGAGGAGGAACTGTTTTTATGCAGAAAGATCAGCAGAAGCTTGCCCAGCTTATTCAGGGCAAAAAGGTCGCCTTTATCGGCGCGGGCGTCAGCCACAAGACCCTCATCAAGGAGTTTGTGGAACTGGGCGCGCATGTGACCCTGTGCGACCAGAAAAAGAGCGTGGAGGACTTTGGCGATTACGCCGCCACCATCCGGGAACTTGGCATCGACCTGAGCCTTGGCGAAAACTATCTGGACGGCTTCAAGGGACAGGACATTATCATGCGCACCCCGGGCTTTGTGGGCTATTTTGAAAAGCCCCTGCAGGATGCCATGGCCGCCGGTACCATGGTCACCAGTGAGGTGGAGCTGTTCTTCGATTTCTGCCCCTGCGAGATCGTGGCAGTGACCGGCTCGGACGGCAAGACCACCACCACCACCCTTATCTCCAAGTTCTACGAGGCCGCAGGCCGCAAGGTGCATCTGGGCGGCAATATCGGTGCAGCGCTGCTGCCCATGCTGCCACAGGTGTCCCCGGAGGATGTGGCTGTGGTGGAGCTTTCCAGCTTCCAGCTGATCAGTATGCACGCAAGCCCCAACATTGCGGTGGTCACCAACGTGACCCCGAACCATCTGGATCACCACAAGGATATGCAGGAATACATCGATGCCAAGCGCAATATCCTGCTGTACCAGAAGCAGCCCTGCCGCGCCGTACTGGGCTATGAAAACGAGATCAGCCGCTCCATGCAGGCAGACTGCAAGGGCAAGCAGGTGTGGTTCACCCGCCTGCACGATACCGACAACGGAGCCTTCCTGCGCAAGGACGGGATGCTCTGCATGGCCGAGGATGGCGTTGTGACCCCCTTCCTTGCCCAGAAGGATATCAAGCTGCGCGGTCTGCACAACATCGAGAACCTGCTGGCTGCCGCCGCTGCCGTTTGGGGCGAGGTGCCCGTAGAAGCCATCCGTCAGGTGGGCAGCACCTTCACCGGCGTGGAGCACCGCATCGAGCCGGTGCGCACGCTGGACGGTGTGCTGTACTATAACGATTCCATCGGCACCAGCCCCACCCGCACCATCGCCGGTCTGCGCAGCTTTGACCGGAAGGTCATCCTCATTGCGGGCGGCTACGATAAGCACATCCCCTACGAGCCGCTGGCACCGGAGATCATCGCCCATGTCAAGGACTTGGTGCTGATGGGCGCTACCGGCCCCCGTATCGAGCAGGCTGTGCGGGAGTGCCCTGGCTTTGACGAGGCTGCGCTGCCCATCCAGCATGCAGACAATATGCAGCACGCTGTAGAGCTGGCGCGCGCCGCCGCAAAGCCCGGGGATATCATCATCCTGTCCCCGGCAAGCGCTTCCTTTGACCTGTACCCCAACTTTGAGGTGCGCGGCCGCGAGTTCAAAAAGATCGTCAACGCGCTCAAGTGATCGCACAGGTAAAGGATGCAAAGCGCCGCACCCGGTTCGCAAATGCCTGCCGGGGTCTGCCGGTACTGGATGCTCTGCTGCCGCTGGACTGTGCTCTCTTTCGCAAAAGCCAGCCGTGGCGGTTTTACGCGGGCCCTACGCTGGCACTGGAGCTTTCCGGCAGCACGGCATGGCTGGCCGGGCACGCAAACCCCGCAGAGCTGGCAAGCTTTCTGTCCTTCTGCGGGTGCGAGAGCTCCATTCTGGACGAAGCTGTCTGCCTGCCGCCGGACGGCTGGCACAAGGCAGAAACGCTGACTGTGTTCGGTCTGCCGCAGGGTGGGCTGCTGCCCCTGCCCGCCGTGGACGAGGCTTTGTGGGCGCAGCTGACCCTCTGCCGGGAAGCGCCCGCCGCCCGGGTGGCACAGGCGCTTTACCCCGCAGACCCCGCCCGGCAGGCTGACTTTTACTCGGAGCTGTGCACAAAGCGCAGCCGGGGCAGGGCAGTGGCATGGACATTGGAGCAGGGAAGCGCCGTCGTCTGCACCGTGGGTGCTTATGCCCTGTGCAATGGGCAAGCCTATATGGCCTGCGGGCAGACCGCAGAGCCGCTGCGGGGCAGGGGCATCGGAGGGCGGCTCATTGTGGAAATGGCAAACAGCCTTGCCGCCGAGGGCCTGTGCCCGGTATTCCTCTGTGCACCGGAGCGGGTGCGATTTTATACCCGCCTTGGCTTTACAAAACAGGCCGAGTACGCCCGCTATGCGCCCGAGAAATAATAAAGCTTTTTGCGCAAAATGCCAGTTCTCCCGAAAGGAAGAACTGGCATTGCAACACAAAGGCTCAAAGAGCCCAAAAATAACAGGAAGGAACTATCACGTTATAATGTCGATTCTGAACCACTTTTTTGATTATAAGCCCGAGGTGCTGGCGCTGGACGAAAAGGCCATGGAGCTGTGCCAGCCCTATTTCCGCCAGATGGAGGAGATCCGGGATTTCAACCAGCTTAAGATGCTCAAGGCTTTTGCCGATACCCAGATGTCCTCCACCGATATGCTGGGCACCACCGGCTACGGCCTGTGGGATACCGGCCGCGCCAAGCTGGAACAGATCTTTGCGCAGGTCATGGGCGCAGAGGACGCGCTGGTGCGCAGTCAGTTCCAAAGCGGCACCCACACGCTGGCGGTGGCGCTGTTCGGTCTGCTGCGGGCAGGGGACACCCTGCTGGCCGCTACCGGCCGCCCCTACGATACGCTGGAAGGCGTCATCGGTCTGGACGGCAAGGGCAAGGGCACCGGTACCCTGATGGACTACGGCGTAAACTATGATGAAGCCCCCCTCAAGGCCGACTTCACCCCGGATTACGACCTGATCGCCCAGAAAGCCCCCGGCGCAAAGGTGTGCCATATCCAGCGCAGCCGCGGCTATTTACAGCGCAACGCCTTTGATCTGGCCACCATCCGCAAGATCGCCGATACCGCCCGCGCCGCAAACCCGGAGATCATCATCTTTGTGGACAACTGCTACGGCGAGTTCACCCAGACGCAGGAGCCCTGTCAGGTGGGTGCGGATATCGCAGTGGGCAGCCTGATCAAGAACCCCGGCGGCGGCATTGCACCCACCGGCGGTTACATCGTGGGACGCAGGGATCTGGTGGAACTGTGTGCTTACCGCCTGAACGCCCCCGGCCTTGGCAAGGAGCTGGGCTGCACGCTGGAGACCCCCCGGGATATGTATCTGGGCTTCTACTACGCCCCCGGCGTGGTGTGCGAGGCCATCAAGACCGCCATCTACGCCCAGTGCATGCTGGAGCTGCTGGGCAAAAAGCCCATCCCGCGCTACTGCGAGGATCACAACGATATCGTCACCTGTTTTGATGCCGGTACGGCAGAAGCGCTCATCGGCTTCTGTCAGGGCATTCAGGCCGCCAGCCCCGTGGACAGCTACGCCGCCCCGGAACCCAGCCCGGAGCCGGGCTACACCGACGAGGTGGTCATGGCCAGCGGCAGCTTTACGCAGGGCAGCACCATCGAGCTTTCCTGCGACGGCCCTCTGCGCGCCCCCTATACCTGCTACTTGCAGGGCGGCTTGAACTTTGCCGCCAGCCGCGCCGGTGTGCTGCTGGCTGTCCAGAAAGCATACTTTAAGGAATGATGATCGCCCTGCGGGCAACTATCATTCAAACAAAAAGGAGCTATCGCACAACACGCTGCGATAGCTCCTTTTTCCCTCTATACACAAAGTAACACACAAAATAAACGCTTACACGGCACGGGCCTGCATGGCGGGGATCGGCTCGATCAAAGCCGGGTGCATCCCCTCGCGGTAGTCCAGATCTCCCTGATCCAGACCACGCAGCAGCACCTCTGCGGTAGCAATGTTAGTGGCAATGGGTACGCTGTGCATATCGCACAGGCGCAGCAGATTCTGCTCGGTCAGGCTGGCGGCATCGGCTTTCAGCGGGTCGCGGAAGAACAGCACCAGATCTACCTCATCGCAGGCAACGCGGGAGGTGATCTGCTGCACACCGCCCAACTTGCCGGAAAGGTAGCAGTGCACCGGCAGGCCGGTGGTCTGCGCAAGCATCCGGCCGGTGGTACCGGTGGCGATAACATTATTGCGGGAAAGGATGGCACTGTAAGCGGTACAGAACTGCAGAGCCAGTTCCTTGCGGGAATCATGGGCAAGAATTGCGATCGTCATAGGATGCTCTCTCCTTTACTTATTTTTACATAGTACAAAATGTGATGTACGGATTTTTTGAAGTCCTGTGAAACACAAGTGAAATCGATATCAAATCTTACAATATAGTTTTACCGCACAGAAAACGCTCTGTCAAGAGAAAATTTTGCTTTTTTGACCTATAAAAACATAAAAGTAATACTTTAACATTGTGAGAAACAGCGAAACCTTGGATACATACCACTATCCAAGAGCGCCCGTTTTCTGGGAAAAGTGAAATATTTTTTGCTTTTTGTGCTTGAATTGAAACACAGTCCATCCTGATAAAACAAAAATACAGGCCAAAGCAGCTTGCATCGGCCTGTACAGGAAATTTTTTTCAACTGTGAAAAACTTGCTCTGCCGCGCCCGCAGGCCGGACAGAATTGTAAAAAGATTATGAAGAAGCCGGGGCAGGGCAGTTCAACGGATCTGCCCGTCACCGTGGATGACGTACTTGTAGCTGCAAAGCTCCTCCAGCCCCATGGGTCCCCGGGCGTGCAGCTTCTGGGTAGAGATGCCCATCTCGCAGCCCAGACCAAACTCGCCGCCGTCCGTAAAGCGGGTGGAGCAGTTCACATACACGGCGGCACTGTCCACCGCAGCGGTAAAGCGGTCGGCGTCTGCCTGCGTCCGGGTCAGGATGGCCTCGCTGTGGCCGGTGGAGTGCTGCGCAATGTGAGCAATGGCTTCGTCTACGCTGTCCACCACCTTGACGGCAAGGATGTAATCCAGAAACTCGGTGTCAAAGTCCGCAGGGCCGGCAGGCGTGCCGGGGATGATGGCGGCGGCGCGTGCGTCCAGCCGCAGCTCTACCGGCAGCTTGCCCGCAGCAACGCGGTCAGGGCCAAGACGCTGCGCGAGCTTGGGCAGAAACTCCTGCGCAATGGCAGAATGCACCAGGCACACTTCCTCGGCGTTGCACACGCTGGGGCGGCTGGCCTTGGCGTTCTCAATAATGTCCAGCGCCTTGGCCTGATCGGCGGTATCGTCCACAAAAATGTGGCAGATGCCGGTACCGGTCTGGATGCAGGGTACCTTGGCGTTCTCCACGCAGGCGCGGATCAGCCCTGCACCGCCCCGGGGGATCAGCAGATCTACATAGCCCACGGCGGTCATCAGGGCGTTGGCGGAGGCGTGGGTGGTGTCCTCGATCAGGCAGACGGCGTTTTCCGGCAGATTGTTCTCCCGCAGCCCCTGCCGCAGTGCCTGCACAATGGCGTTGGCGCTGCGCCATGCCTCCTTGCCGCAGCGCAGGATGCAGGCGTTGCCGCTCTTGATGGCAAGGGCGGCGGCATCACTGGTCACGTTGGGACGGCTCTCGTAGATGATGGCGATCACACCCATGGGAACGGCGGTCTTTTCGATCACCAGCCCGTTGGGGCGCTCCACCCGCTTCAGCACCCGGCCCACCGGGTCGGGCAGGGCGGCAACCTCTTCAATGCCCTTTGCCATGGCGCGGATGCGCTCCTCGGTCAGGGCAAGACGATCCAGCATCACCTCGCTGATATGTCCCTTTGCGGCGGCCATATCGTCGGCGTTGGCGGCAAGGATGGCCGTCATGCTTGCCGGGCTGCACAGCTGCGCAGCCATACTGCGCAGTGCCTGTGCGCGGCTTGCGCTGTCAGCCAGTGCCAGCGCAGCCTTTGCCCCGCGGGCGGCTTCCAGAATTTCCTGTGTAGTCATAGCTCAAACCTCCTGTGTGGACAGTGCGGGCTGCTTGTGCCCGGCAAAGCGGGTGCCGATGGGCTTGCCTGCAGCAATATCATACAGCAGCTCCGGGTGTGCGCCGTTGGCAATGACCATATCTGCGCCGCTGCCGGTCACCATGCGGGCAGCGCGCAGCTTGGTGGCCATGCCGCCGGTACCCAGTGCCGAGCCTGCACCGTCTGCCAGCGCCATCACCTCGGAGGTGATCTCCTCCACCAGCGGGATGAGTGCCGCATCCGGGTGGGTGTGGGGGTTGGCGGTGTACAGGCCGTCGATGTCGCTCAGCAGCACCAGCAGGTCGGCCTTGCAGCAGCAGGCCACAATAGCGGCCAGCGTGTCGTTATCGCCAATGGAGGTGATCTCATCGGTGGCAACGCTGTCGTTTTCATTGATGATGGGCAGTGCACCCAGCTCCAGCAGACGGGTCAAAGTGTTCTGGATGTTCACCCGGCGCTCGGTGTGCTCCACGTCCACGCCGGTAAGCAAAATCTGCGCTACCGTGTGATCATAGGCACTGAACAGCCGGTCGTAGGTGTACATCAGCTCGCACTGCCCCACGGCGGCGCAGGCCTGCTTGGTGGTGGTATCTTTGGGGCGTGCAGGCAGCGAAAGCTTGCCCACACCCATGCCGATAGCGCCGGAGGACACCAGGATCACCTCGTGTCCCTCGTTCTTTAAATCGCTCAATACCTTGACCAGTTCCTCTGCATGGCGGATGTTCAGCCGCCCGGTGGGGTATGCCAATGTGGAGGTGCCCACTTTCACAACGATGCGCATGATTCCATTAACCCTTTCCCATTTCCTTTGTTTTGTCGTAAGCGGCCAGCACGGCATCCATCACCGCACCGCGCAGCCCGTGTTCTTCCAGTACCCGCACGCCCTGAATGGTGCTGCCGCCGGGGCTGCACACAGCGTCCTTCAGCGCACCGGGGTGCTTGCCGCTTTCCAGCACCAGCTTTGCGCTGCCCAGCACCATCTGTGCGGCGTACTCCTGCGCTTTTGCGCGGGGCAGACCGCAGGCCACGCCGCCATCGGCCAGCGCTTCAATAAACTGGTACACCCATGCCGGGCCGCAGCCGGAAACGCAGCTGGCAGCATCGATCATACCCTCGGCCACGGCGTCCAGACGCCCGGCGGGAGCCATCAGCTGACAGAAAGCTTCCTCCTCCTCGGCGGTCACGTTGACGGAGCAGTACTGGATCATGCCTTCGCCCACCGATGCCGGGGTGTTGGGCATGATGCGGATAACAGGGTAATCGCCGCCCGCCATCTCCTGAATGCGTGCCACCGGCAGGCCGGCGGCCATGGTGCACAGCACGAACCGCTTGGTGCGGTCAGCAAGGATGAACCGCAGCGGTTCCAGCATAGCTTCCATCATCTGGGGCTTCACCGCCAGAAAGATCAGGTCGCAGTCACCGGCCACCTCGGCATTGGTAGCCGTCTGACAGCCCAGCTCTGTGGCCAGTGCCTCGGCCTTCGCCGCCGTGCGGTTGGCCAGAAATACATTCTCAGGCTCGGTAGCCTTGCACACGGCGCGGGCAATGGCACCGCCCATGTTTCCACAGCCTAAAAACCCAATGGTTTTCATCATCATAATAACCCTCCCTCGGCAGGTATGCACTGCATAAAATTCTGCTTCTTATTCATTCTAAGCAACCGCTGGGAGAAAATCAAGACTTTTGTCTTATTTTTGGCGGATATGTTGTAAAAAACAGCACCTTCGGGGCGGGCAGCGCACACACAAACTTCATAAAAAGGTAAGAATCTTTACTTGAAATAAGGTCACATTTTGCGGTAAAATAAACTATGGGGTATCATTCACGGAAACGGCAGCGGCGTCTGCCGGGAAAGGATGGGTTTTTGTGTCACAAACGACAAAACGGGCACTGGAGGCATCTTTAAAGAAGCTGCTGCTGGAAAAGCCCCTGAACAAGATCACGATCAACGATATTACCGAGGACTGCGGTGTCAACCGCATGACCTTTTATTACCATTTCAAGGACATTTACGATCTGGTGGACTGGATCTTAGCGGAGGACGCCGCTAAGGCGATGGAAGGCCGCCGGGGCTTTGGTACATGGAGCGAAGCCTATCTGGACGTTCTGCACCAGCTGCAGGACAATAAGACCCTTGTGCTCAACGTTTACCGCTCGGTGGGCAGGGAACAGGTGGAGCAGTACCTTTACCGGCTGCTGGACCCCATCCTGAAGGACTTTGCAGACCGTGAGTGCCACGATATCACCGTGCAGGATGCGGACAAGCAGTTCGTTGTCGATTTTTATAAGTATGCGCTGGTGGGTATGACGCTGGAATGGATCCGCCGGGATATGAAAGGCGACCCCAAGCAGATGGTGGAGCGCGTGAGCACCATGATCCACGGAGATTTCCGCCGCGCACTGTGCCGCCTGAGCACCGGAAGCCTGAAAATAGAGGAATGAAGTGCTTATTGTCCGTGCGGCTTCAATAAAATTTTATCAAAGGGTACGCCGTGATGGGTTTTCCATCACGGCGTATTTTCTGTTTATGGCACAAAAACACGCAAAGTAGTAAGATGTGGTCAAGCAAAATAAGAATTTCCAAAGGAATCATTTCGGGAGGAAAAAGCTATGAATACATCTCTTGAGAACCTGACCCACAAGATGCAGCGTGCTGCGCTTGGTAAAATAGTGGACGTGGCGCTTTCCCGCGCTGAGCAGGACAGTGAAAAAACGATCAGCCAGCTGGTGGATATCGCAAAGCAGTTCTACGGCAGCGGCTTCAGCGATGAGACCTACGAGAACGCCAAAAAGGTGCTGACCGACCCCAATAGCAAGTGGACGAAGCTCATCAACTGCGTGCTGGACCAGACCGACCCCCATGTGGCGCGCACCACTGCGCTGAATCTGGGCTACGAAGCCTTCTTCCGCGGCACCAAGACCATCCGCGAGAACCGCGTCAAGTACCAGTGCAATATCCCCTGGCTGATTTTGTTCGACCCCACCTCTGCCTGCAATATGCACTGCGTGGGCTGCTGGGCAGGCGAGTACGGCCACAAGAACAACCTCAGCTTTGAGGATATGGATAAGATCGTCACGCAGGGCAAGGAGCTGGGCGTGTACCTGTATATGCTGACCGGCGGCGAGCCGCTGGTGCGCAAAAAGGACGTGCTCAAGCTGGCAGAAAAGCACAACGACGTGCAGTTTGCCATCTACACCAACTCCACCCTCATCGACGAGCCCTTCTGTGAAGAGGTGCGGCGTCTGGGCAATATCGCCTTTATGCTGTCCATCGAGGGTACTCCGGAGACCAACGATGCCCGCCGCGGCGAGGGCCATTATGCCGCTGTGATGCACGCCATGGATCTGCTCAAGAAGTACGGCATCCTCTTCGGCACCTCCATCTGCTACACCAGCCAGAACATTGAAGCTGTCACCAACGACGAGTTCATGCGTTTTCTGTGCGAGAAGGGCGCGCACTTCGGCTTCTACTTCCACTATATGCCGGTTGGCAACGAGGCCGCCCCGGAGCTGATGCCTACCCCGGAGCAGCGCAAATATATGATTGACCGCATCCGCTATCTGCGCTCTTCCGAGTGCGATATCCCGTTCTACCCCATGGACTTCCAGAACGATGGCGAGTTCGTGGGCGGCTGCATCGCCGGCGGCCGCAACTACTTCCACATCAACTCTGCCGGTGACGCCGAGCCCTGCGTGTTCATCCACTACTCCAACGCCAACATCCACGACCAGTCTATTCTGGAAATTCTGCACAGCCCGCTGTTCATGGCTTACCACAATGGCCAGCCCTTCAACAAGAACCATCTGCGTCCCTGCCCGATGCTGGAAAACCCCGAGCTGCTGGAAAAGATGGTGCATGAGACCGGTGCCCACAGCACCGACCTGCAGTCCCCGGAAAGCGTCGAGCACCTGTGCGAGAAGTGCAAGACTTACGCCGCCAACTGGCAGCCCACCGCCGACGAAGTGTGGTCCCACCACAAGGTGCGCGAGAGCCGGTACGAGAACTATAAGGACTGGAAGCCCTCTCAGCCGCTGGACTGAACTAAAACCTGAAAGAAAGCAATAAAATGCCCCCGCCCTGTGTCCCTTCCCGGAACATAAGGCGGGGGTTTTGCTGTGCAAACTGGATTTTATTTTTCAAATTTTTTATGACACTTTGGGCACTCTTTAGGGATTGGTCTATAACCAACAAGCGAACAACCGCAATAAGGACATTTCATCATAATGAGATGATATACAATGCCACCAATAACAACTATTGCACCGATTAGCAGGCACGGGTTGATTCTGTACGCCTTTGTTGTTATTGCACCTGTTACTGCGAGCAATATTCCTGTTACCAAGATGAGACAAGAAATGACAGCGTGCTTTTGTGGGCTATTGTTTTTCATATCGTCACGCTCCTTTGTCAATTTCGATTTGCAATACGGCTAAAAATACCCCGCATCGGAAGTGCTCTGATGCGGGGCAGGGAAGAGTTTACTGGTTTTCAGCAGGCTGCGATGCAGCGGGCTGTGCCGCTGCATCGTCTGCGGGGTCGCCGAACTGGTCGTGATAGCTGTTCAGCAGGGTCAGCTCCTGATGGCGCTGCAAGCCGTAGATGACCAGCTTTTTGATGACGTCGTAGATCACGGCGAATAGCGGCACACCCACGATCATGCCCACAAAGCCCCACAGGCCGCCAAACAGCAGGATGGCGAACAGCACCCAGAAGCTGGAAAGGCCGGTGGTGTTGCCCAGAATTTTAGGCCCAATGATGTTGCCGTCCAGCTGCTGCAAAACCAGCACGAACAGCACGAACCACAGCGCCTTGATGGGGTTCTGGATCAGGATGAGCAGGGTGGCGGGGATGGCACCGATGAAGGGGCCGAAGAAGGGAATCACGTTGGTCACGCCGATGATTACCGACACCAGCAGCGCACTGGGGAACTTGAAGATCAGACAGCCGATATAGCACAGCACGCCGATGATGGCAGAGTCCATGATCTTGCCGTTGATAAAGCCGCCGAACATCCGGTCTGCGTACTTCACTTCCTCGGTGATCAGCTGCGCCCAGCGGGGGCGGACGATGCTGTGCAGCACCAGCTTGCCCTGCTGCACGAACCGCTTGCGGCTGGCCAGCATATACACCGCCACGATGATGCCGATGATCAGGTTCTTGGCTACCGTCACCACGTTCAGCACACCAATGGCTGCGCCGCTTACGATGTTCTGCATGGAGGGCAGCAGGGTGTTCTTGAGCCAAGTGTTCCATGTGTCCAGATTGGTATTCAGGGCAGCGTAGGCCGAATTGAGCAGCTCCGTGATCTGCTCGTTGTTTTCAATAAACTCCAGATGGTTTGCCCAGTACATGAACTTTGTAATGTTGGCCTGCGCGGTGTAGTACAGGGTCGTCACGCTGGTGATCAGCTGCGGCACGATCATCATGACCAGCGCATACACCAGCAAAAGTCCGAACAGAATGGTAAGCGCCACGGACAGCGCGTTGATCAGACCGTTCATCTTTTCCGGGATGAACCGGCGCAGAAAGCCTTCGATGCTGTTGCACACCGGTTTGAGCAGATAGGCAATGACGGCACCGTAGATAAAGGGCATCAGGATGCCGGTCAGGGTAGAGATAGCCGAGCCGAAGCCGTCAAAGCGGTAAATAAGGAAAAAGAAGATGATGCTCAGTGCAATGGCACCAAACCCTGCGAGCATCCCATAGAGATACGGTTTGATGTGCGGCTTTTTGTCCATCATGACAAACTCCATTCCTGCTGCGGGCAGCGGGAATACCCACAGCGCTTATTAAATTTTGTTGCTTCTGCGCCAGATGTGCAGCTTATCGGCCTCACGGATCAGCTCCTCGCGGAAATCCGGGTGTGCCACGCTGATCAGAGCCTCAGCCTTTTCCCAGGAGGTCAGGCCCTTCAGGTTCACGCAGCCATACTCGGTGCACAGGTAGTGCACGTTGGCGCGGGTATCGGTGATAATGCTGCCGTTCTCCAGCGTGGGACGGATACGGCTTTCCAGCTGGCCGGTCTTTTTATTAAAGAAGGTGGAGGACAGGCAGATAAAGCTCTTGCCGCCCTTGGAAAGGTATGCACCCAGCACGAAGTCCAGCTGACCGCCTGCACCGGAAATGTGCTTCACACCGGCGCTCTCGGCGTTCACCTGACCAAACAGGTCGATATCCACGGCATTGTTGATGGAGATAAAGTTGTCCAGTGCAGAAATGCTGCGGATGTCGTTGGTGTAGTCCACCGGGGCAGACATACACTCCGGGTTATCGTTCAGGTAATCGTACATCTTCTGGGTGCCGGCACCAAAGGCGTAGACCTGACGGCCCTTGTCCAGCTGCTTGCGGCTGCCGTTGATCTTGCCGGCCTTGGCAATATCCACAAAGGCATCCACATACATTTCGGTGTGCACGCCCAGATCCTTCAGGTCGCTCTGTGCGATCAGCCCGCCGATGGCGTTGGGCATGCCGCCGATGCCCAGCTGCAGGCAGGCACCGTTGGGGATCTGCGGCACGATGAGGTTGGCCACCTTCAGGTCCACCTCGGTAGCGGCACCGGCAGCGGCCATCTGGCCGATGGGGGGATTTGCGCCCTCCACAATGCCGCTTACCTGAGAAACGTGTACGCAGTTCTCCATGCCGCCAAGGCAGCGCGGCATATTGGTGTTGACCTCCACGATGATCTTCTTGGCCTTTTCACACACGGCACCCAGATGCGAAGCGCTGGGGCCGAAGTTGAAGTAGCCGTGCTCGTCCATGGGGGTCACCTGAAATACTGCCACATCCACGGGGTCGCTGCTCTCGCGGTAGTAGCGGGGCAGCTCAGAGTAGCGGATGGGGGAGTAGAAGGAGAAGCCCTGCGCAATGGCCTTACGCTCAATGCCGCCCATGTGCCAGCTGTTCCAGGTCATGTGGGCAGCGGGGTCGTCGATCTGGAAGATCTCCGGCACCCACATCAGGATGCCGCCCCGGAAGTTGACCCCCTCCAGTTCCGGCAGACGCTTTGCCAGCTCGGCATCCACGGCCACAGGGGTGTTCACAGCCCAGCCGTAGTCCACCCAGTCACCGCTTTTGACCAGAGCGGCAGCCTGCGCAGCAGTCATAAGCTTCTGTGCGTACAGTTCCTTGCAATCCATTATAAACCATCCTCTCTTAAAAACCATAAAAGAATTGTAAACAATTCTGTGCGGACAAATGATGCAGCTGTTTTACGCCTGTTTTGCGGAATGCACACCGTTTTGCCACATCTGCATGGTAACCTTATAAACAGGGCAGCAGTGTGCGCTCTGCACTGCGCAGAACAGCTCAACTTAGTTATAACATTAACAAAGTGTAGAATCAATAGTTTTGGCTAAAAAACAGTCGGTATAGCATAATGAACAGTTTTCAAAGCTTTATGTGGGGATTGTTTGGTACGCAAAAAACAAAAAAGTTGAGAAAAAGACTTGATAAAATTTTGACGATGTGCTTTACTAATAGCGTGGGAAGCAACTGCGGAGCAGTGCGGAATAGTTCGTTTAAAATTTAACGATAAATCGCACCGCAGCAGTTACAGGTTGCACCCAAAGCTGGAAAGTGCTATCATGGCAGAACCACATCGCGCTTAGTAATTACAGCGCACAAGGAGGACACTGACCGATGGCAACAGCAGTTTATCCCGGGTCGTTCGATCCGGTCACCAAGGGACATCTTGATATCATCAAACGCGCAGCAAAGATCAACGACCACCTCATCGTGGCGGTGCTGATCAACAGCGCCAAGCATCCGCTGTTCACAGTGGAGGAGCGGGTGGCTATGCTGCAGGAGTGCTGCAAGGGCATCCCTAATGTGACCGTGGAAAGCTTCGACGGCCTGACCGTGGAGTTCGCAAAAAAGCGCCACGCATCCGTTATGGTGCGCGGGCTGCGGGCGGTAACGGACTTTGAAAACGAGATCCAGCTCGCGCAAACGAACCACGCACTGATGCCCGGCATTGAGACGATGTTTCTTGCCACCAGCATCAAGTGGAGTTATCTTTCCTCCACCATTGTAAAGGAAGCAGCGTATTACGGCAGTGACATCAGCAAGTTCGTCACACCCAATGTGGAAAAGGCCGTCAACGAAAAATACGCCCAGCTCCGGGAGAGGGAAGAGACCTGATACCGCAAAAATGCCGCAGGGCGTTTTGATAAATGGGTAACCGATAAGTAACACACATACACAATTCAGGAGGCTATTCACATGAAAAAGATCGTTATCGCATCTGCATGCCGCACCGCTATCGGCAAGTTCGGTGGCACTCTGGCCAACGTTCCCGCTGCTGAGCTGGGCTCCATCGTCATCAAGGAAGCTCTGGACCGTGCAAACGTCAAGCCTGAGCAGGTCGATCATGTTTATATGGGCTGCGTCATTCAGGCAGGTCTTGGCCAGAACGTCGCTCGTCAGGCTGCCCTGAAGGCTGGTCTGCCCATCGAGACCCCCGCTGTCACCGTCAACGTGGTCTGCGGCTCCGGTCTGAACTGCGTGAACATGGCTGCTCAGATGATCGAGGCAGGCGATGCTGATATCGTTGTTGCAGGCGGCATGGAGAACATGGATATGGCTCCCTTTGCACTGCAGAAGGCTCGCTACGGCTACCGCATGGGCGCTCCCATGGGCAAGAGCGAGATCGTGGATACCATGGTCAACGATGCACTGTGGGATGCCTGCGGCTTCAACAAGCACATGGGCATGACCGCTGAGAACGTCTGCACCAACGAGACCTACCAGAAGAAGTACGGCTACAGCCCCATCACCCGCGAGATGCTGGACGAGTTTGCATACAACAGCCAGCTGAAGGCTGACAAGGCCATCAAGGACGGCGCTTTCAAGGATGAGATCGTTCCTGTTGTCATCAAGGGCAAGAAGGGCGACACCGTGTTCGATACCGATGAAGGCCCCCGTCTGAGCGCTCCCGAGGTTCTGGCAAAGCTGAAGCCCGCCTTCACCAAGGACGGCATCGTCACCGCTGCTAACTCTTCCGCCATCAACGACGGCGCTGCTGCTCTGGTCGTTATGAGCGAGGAGAAGGCTAAGGAGCTGGGCGTGAAGCCTCTGGCAACCTGGGTCGCCGGTGCTCTGGCAGGCGTTGAGCCCGAAGTCATGGGTCTGGGCCCCATCGCTGCTACCAAGAAGGTCATGGCCAAGACTGGCATGACCGTTGCCGATATGGATCTGGTCGAGGCCAACGAGGCATTCGCAGCACAGTCCATCGCTGTCGGCGAGGCTCTGGGCTTCGATAAGGACAAGCTGAACGTCAACGGCGGCGCAATCGCTCTGGGCCATCCGGTCGGCGCTTCCGGTGCTCGTATCCTGGTCACCCTGCTGTACGCTATGAAGCACCGTGGTGCTCACAAGGGTCTGGCTACCCTGTGCATCGGCGGCGGCATGGGCTGCGCTACCATCGTTGAGATGGACTAAGCACATCTTCTCTGAATCCTGACTGAACCACAGACCCGGAGCGCCGGAGGGAACCGGAGAGCCCTCCCGCGTTCCGGGGGCTGTTTTGAAAAAACTGAACTGTATGAAATGGAGGTTTTCACAATGGCATTTGTAAAAACCGAGGTGCAGGGCGCTGTTGAGATCATTACCATCGACCGTCCCAAGGCACTGAACGCCCTGAACCCCGAGGTTCTGGCTGACCTGAAGGCTGCTTTTGAGGCAGTCGATCAGGAGACGATCCGCTGCATCGTTCTGACCGGCGAAGGCGACAAGAGCTTTGTTGCCGGTGCCGATATCGGCTCCATGAGCACCATGACCAAGGCAGAAGGCGAGGCCTTCGGCAAGCTGGGCAATGATGTGTTCCTGATGATCGAGCATTTCCCCATCCCCGTCATCGCAGCCGTCAACGGCTTTGCACTGGGCGGCGGCAACGAGCTAGCTATGAGCTGCGATTTCCGCATCTGCTCTGACAACGCTGTGTTCGGTCAGCCGGAAGTCGGTCTGGGCATCACCCCGGGCTTTGGCGGCACCCAGCGTCTGGCTCGTCTGGTCGGCATGGGCATGGCAAAGCAGCTGGTCTACTCTGCTCTGAACATCAAGGCTGACGAAGCTTACCGCATCGGTCTGGTCAACGCCGTGTATCCGCAGGCTGAGCTGATGGAGAACGTCCTGAAGCTGGCCGGCAAGATCGCAAAGAACGCTCCCATTGCTGTGCGCAACTGCAAGAAGGCAATGAACGACGGCATCAGCCTGCCCATCGAGAAGGCTGTTGAGGTCGAGGAGAAGCTGTTCGGCGATTGCTTCGAGACCCACGACCAGCAGGAGGGCATGGCCTGCTTCCTGTCCCGTGAGAAACCGAAGCCCAAGGCAGTGTTCACCAACAACTAAGATGATGATATGATGTTGCCGCGGCAGCGGCAACGCAGGGCAGGGGAAAACGCCCCTCAATGCCCGCAGGTACATCATTTGTCCGAAGGACAACATCATGTTTGAGTATCAAACACATAATTTAGATATTTAAAGGAGAGATTTCCTATGAAGATCGGTGTTATCGGCGCTGGCACTATGGGTCAGGGCATCGCAAAGGCATTTGCACAGGTTGAGGGCAACACCGTTGCTCTGTGCGACATCAAGCAGGAGTGGGCCGAGAATGGTCTGGCAAAGATCAAGAAGGGCTACGAGAAGCTGGTCGCTAAGGGAAAGATGACCCAGGAGAAGGCTGACGCGATCGTTGCAGCCATCACCCCGGGCCTGAAGGAAGATCTGTGCGCAGACTGCGATCTGGTCGTTGAGGCTGCTTTCGAGGATATGAAGGTCAAGCAGACCACCTTCGGCGAGCTGGATAAGATCTGCAAGCCCGAGTGCATCTTTGCTTCCAACACTTCTTCTCTGTCCATCACCGAGATCGGCAAGGGCCTGACCCGTCCCCTGATCGGTATGCACTTCTTCAACCCCGCAGACCGCATGAAGCTGATCGAGGTCATCGCCGGCTGCAACACCCCCGCCGAGACCGTTGAGAAGATCAAGGAGATCTCCGTTGCCATCGGCAAGAGCCCCGTTCAGGTCAACGAGGCTGCCGGCTTTGTGGTCAACCGCATCCTGATCCCCATGATCAACGAGGCTGCCTTCATCAAGATGGAAGGCGTTTCCGATATCGCTGGCATCGACACCGCTATGAAGCTGGGTGCTAACCACCCCATGGGTCCCCTGGAGCTGGGCGACTTCATTGGTCTGGACATCTGCCTGGCCATCATGGACGTGCTGTACAACGAGACCGGCGACAGCAAGTACCGTGCCTGCCCGCTGATCCGCAAGATGGTGCGCGGCGGCAACCTGGGCTGCAAGACCGGTAAGGGCTTCTACGTTTACAACGCAGACCGCACCAAGACCCCTGTTGACCAGCTGTAAGTTCTGATAAACATTTCTCCCGGCTGCGGGGAAAGCGGCCGGGAGGAATTTGTTTGCACCGGGCTATTCCGGTAAATGAAAAAGACCTGTTAGGAGGATATAGCGATGGATTTTACTCTGTCCAAGCAGCAGCAGATGGTGCAGAAAATGTACCGCGAGTTTGCTGAAAACGAAGTCAAGCCTCTGGCAAAGAAGGTTGACGCAGAGGAATACTTCCCCAAGGAGACCGTCGAAAAGATGGGCAAGCTGGGCATGATGGGCATCTATTTCCCGACTGAGGTCGGCGGTGCAGGCGGCGATGTGCTGTCCTACGTCATGGCCGTGGAGGAGCTGAGCAAGGTCTGCGGCACCACCGGTGTCATCGTCTCTGCTCACACTAGCCTGTGCGCTGCCCCCATTTACGAGAACGGCACCCCCGAGCAGAAGGCTAAGTATCTGCCGAAGCTCTGCAGCGGCGAGTGGCTGGGCGCTTTCGGCCTGACCGAGCCGGGCGCAGGTACCGATGCGCAGGGTCAGCAGACCATTGCCAAGGAAGAGGATGACTGCTGGGTGCTGAACGGCTCCAAGATCTTCATCACCAACGCAGGCTTTGCTGATGTGTTCATCGTCATCGCCGTCACCGATACCGTGCTGGACAAGCGCGGCCGTCCCACCAAGCTCTGCTCCGCCTTCATCGTGGAGCGCACCGACCCGGGCTTCTCTGTTGGTAAGGCAGAGGACAAGATGGGTATCCGCGGTTCTTCTACCTGCGAGCTGATCTTTGAGGATTGCCGCATCCCGAAGGATCGTATGCTGGGCGTGCGCGGCAAGGGCTTCCAGCTGGCTATGGCTACGCTGGACGGCGGCCGTATCGGCATCGCTTCTCAGGCTCTGGGCATTGCCGAGGGCGCTCTGGAGGAGACCATTGCTTACGTCAAGGAGCGCAAGCAGTTCGGCCGTGCCATCGCTGCTTTCCAGAACACCCAGTTCGAGCTGGCCGAGATGAAGGCTCGTGTTGAGGCTGCTAAGTATCTGGTTTATGCTGCCGCTCTGAAGAAGCAGCAGGCTATGGATGGCGCAAAGGTCCGTTACAGCGTGGAGGCTGCTCAGGCTAAGCTGATCGCAGCCCGCACCGCAAGCGATGTGACCCGCCGCTGCCTGCAGCTGTTCGGTGGTTACGGCTACACCCGTGACTACCCCATCGAGCGCATGATGCGTGATGCCAAGATCACCGAGATCTACGAGGGCACCAGCGAAGTGCAGATGATGGTCATTTCCGGCGCGCTGCTGAAGTAAGGGAGGCAAGAGTTACAATGAAAGCAATTGTTTGTGTAAAGCAGGTTCCTGATACCTCCGGCAAGGTGTCCGTCAAGCCCGATGGCACTCTGGATCGTGCATCCATGGCAACCATCACCAACCCCGATGACCTGAACGCTCTGGAGGCTGCCCTGAAGCTGAAGGACGCCACCGGCTGCGAGGTCGTTGTTGTCACCATGGGTCCCCCGCCGGCAGAGGGCATGCTGCGTGAGCTGCTGGCCCGCGGCGCTGATAAGGCCGTTCTGGTCTCCGGCCGTGAGTTCGGCGGTTCCGATACCTTTGCAACCAGCCAGATCCTGGCTGCTGCCGTCAACAAGATCGGCGTTGGCCCCGAGGACGTTGTGTTCTGCGGCCGTCAGGCAATCGATGGCGATACCGCACAGGTCGGCCCCCAGATCGCTGAAAAGCTGCATCTGCCGCAGGTCACCTACGTTGCCGACATCCAGAAGGACGGCAACACCCTGACCGTGAAGCGTATGCTGGAGGACGGCTACATGATGGTCAAGGTGCAGACTCCCTGCCTGCTGACCTGCATCAAGGAGCTGAACGACCCCCGCTACATGAGCGTGAACGGCATCTTTACCTGCTACGACAAGCCCATGGAAGTGTTCGATTACAACGCACTGAAGGACGATCCGCTGATCGAGGTGGACACCATTGGCCTGAAGGGTTCTCCGACGAACGTCTTTAAGTCCTTCACTCCTCCGCAGAAGGGCGCAGGCACCATGCTGCAGGGCGACGATGTTGCTGCCCAGCTGGCTGGCATCCTGGCCAAGAAGCACCTGATCTGATGAAAGGAGCATAGGATTACAATGGCTGATTTTAACGAATACAAGGGCGTATGGGTCTTTTGCGAGCAGCGCCAGGGCGCACTGATGTCCACTGACTTCGAGCTGGTGAGCGAGGCCCGTAAGCTGGCCGACGAGCTGGGCTGCGAAGTCACCGGTCTGCTGCTGGGCGACAACGTGGAGGGCATTGCCAAGGAGCTGGGCGGCTACGGTGCCGACAAGGTTCTGGTCTGCGAGAGCCCCCTGCTGAAGGATTACACCACCGACGCATACGCTAAGGTCGTGTGCGATATGGTCAACGAGTACAAGCCTGAGGTGCTGCTGATCGGCGCTACCAACATCGGCCGTGACCTCGGCCCCCGCTGCGCAGCCCGTCTGCACACCGGCCTGACCGCCGACGCTACCCATCTGGATATCGACACTGCAAAGTACATCGACTTCCTGAAGGAGAGCTCCACCATCGACCTGTCCAAGCAGAAGTTCGATATGGAAGACCGCAACCTGAAGATGACCCGTCCCGCATTCGGCGGCCATCTGATGGCTACCATCATCTGCCCCCGCTTCCGTCCCCAGATGTCCACCGTGCGTCCCGGCGTTATGAAGAAGGCTCCCTTCGATCAGGCCAAGGCTGATGCCTGCCAGATCGTCAAGCCCGCCTTCAGCCTGACCGCTGAGGACATCAAGACCGAAGTGCTGAGCGTGGAGAAGGCCGCTGAGAAGCTGGTCGACCTGATCGGCGCAGACGTCATCGTCTCCGTGGGCCGTGGCATCAGCAAGGATGTCAACAAGGGCATCGAGCTGGCCGAGCAGCTGGCAGCCGCTCTGGGCGGCGGTGTCGTGGGCGCATCCCGTGCCGTCACCGATGCAGGCTGGATGACCGCTGACCATCAGGTCGGTCAGACCGGCAAGACCGTGCACCCCAAGATCTATGTGGCTCTGGGCATTTCCGGTGCCATCCAGCACACCGCCGGTATGCAGGATTCTGAGTGCATCATCGCTGTCAACAAGAACGAGGGTGCTCCCATCTTCGGCGTTGCTGACTACGGCATCGTGGGCGACCTGTTCAAGGTCGTGCCCGAGCTGATCAAGCAGATCGAGGCAGCAAAGGCTGCTCTGTGATCGCCTGTCCCTGAGCATACTTCAATAGCATAGCCTGAATTGTGAGAGGCCGTTGCACATTTTTGTGCAGCGGTCTCTTTTTGTATTTCTAAAACCACTCGCCAGGCGAGTGGTTCGATAAAGATTATATCGGTGAGTAATCAAGCGCAAACGAAGAATTTTGGAATAGCAGGAGTTATAAAGATACATAGCCGCAAATTTGCAGGAAAAAGCGCTTTTGTCTCGTGTTAAGAAATGAAAGCGCTTTATAATTTTGCAAAAAAGGATGCGATTGATCATGAAACGATTCCACCGCCGCTGTCGGCGGCTTTGTATTCTGGCAGCATTACTTGTGCTGTTGGTGCTGTTTTTGCGGCAGAATGTTCTGTTGGATACAGCCAGCCGACACGCGATCTTACTGGATGCCCAAAGCGGGCGGGTGCTGGCGCAGAAACGTGCCGATGAGCGTACAGCACCAGCCTCGCTGACAAAAATGATGACCGTACTGCTTGCCATTGAGGCAGAGCCCGACCTGGACAAACAGGTGACACTGCCGGAGGATATTTTCCCGCCCTTACAGACCGAAAAGGCCTCCATGGCGGGCTTTGTACCCGGGGAGACAGTTACGGTGCGGGACCTGCTCTATGGTGCGATGCTGCCCTCCGGCGCAGAATGTTGTGAGGCGCTTGCACAGCTGGTAAGCGGCAATGAAGAAAACTTTGCTGCACTGATGAACCAAAAGGCCGCAGAGCTTGGTATGAAGAACACCCATTTTGCAAACGCTACCGGCCTGACCGACACCGAGCACTATTCCAGCGCGGCAGATATGGCAAAGCTGTTACAGGCAGCGCTGCACAATGCGACCTTTCGCACTATTTTAACAGCGGAGCACTATACCACCACAGCGACTGCGCAGCACCCGGAAGGCGTTTCCTTGACCAGCACACTGCTGGGCAAGCTGGACGGAACGGAGCTTCCGGCGGGAACGAAGATCGAGGGCGGCAAAACAGGGTATACCGCTGCCGCAGGGCTGTGTCTGGCCAGCCTTGCTACCGTGAACGGAAAGGAGTACATCCTTGTTACGCTTGCCGCACCCGGAGACCACGGGACAGAGCAATATAACATCCTCGACGCGGTGAAGGTATACCGGAAACTGGCAGATAAAAAATAACTGCGGTATATAGGGATTGCCTTGCAAACCGTATGCTCCGGCGGTACAATAGGAACATTCTATCAAGGAAAAGGATGTTTGACTATGCGAGACGAAGCCATTGACCTGTGCGGACAGGTGGATTTTACCCGTACCGATGCCATGCCGCTGCTGGAACGGGATGCACAGTTCCGCTTTGCCTGTGCGGGCTGCGGCAACTGCTGCCGCGGGCGGGAGGATATCGTGCTGTCCGGCTATGATCTGTGGCGCATTGCCGCCCGGCTGCGCCTGCCGCCGCAGATCGTGGCCCGGGGTTATTGCCGCAGCAGCATTGGCAGGGTGAGCCATTTACCGGTGCTGCGGCTTGCCCCGGTGAAGGAAAACCGCAACAACTGCCCCTTTCTGACTGAAAATCACTGCGCCATCCATGACGCTGAGCCGCTGGTATGTGCGCTGTATCCGCTGGCACAGGAGATCAGCCGGGCAGGGGAGGTGCACTATTTTTTGCAGCCCACTGGCTGCGGCGGGCAGGTGATCGAGGCAAGAGTGCAGGATTACCTTGCCCGCTACGATGTGCCCGCCCGGGAATCCATTGATGTGCGCTGGGCGCAGACCTGCATGGCGCTGGAAGATACCGTGGAGCGGTTAGAAGAGGTACTCAGTCCGGTACTGGTGCGCCGGATGCAGGCAAAGCTCTGGCAGGCACTGTATTTTGGTTACGATTACATGCAGGACTATCTGCCGCAGCTGGAAGCAAACCTGCAAACGCTGGACACGGAACTGCGCAAACTGACGGTGTATCAGAAAAAACGAAATAATAGTTCAAAATAATTGATAGATGTCTTTACTTGAATCGATAATAAAGGCCGTTTTCAGGGAAAAGTGGATTGTTTTGCCAGTGATTCTGTGATATACTTCACGAGTGTAAAGCGAACCTTGTTTGATCCGCTTACAATATCGGCCCGGAGTGCGGCGTCCTGTTGGCTGCAAGGGCCGGAGATAGAGGAGATCATCAATATGCGTAAAATCACTCGTCGTTCCTTCCTGACTGTTGCCGCTGCCTGCGGCGCAGCAGCTGCTCTTTCTGCCTGCGGTGGTTCTTCCTCCGCATCTTCTGCGGCAGCGTCCTCCACGGCTGCTTCCGCATCGGTCGCTGCCGCTGCCAACGGCGAAAAGTTCACCGTTGGCATCTGCCAGCTGGTGCAGCACGCTGCACTGGATGCCGCTACGCAGGGCTTTGAGGATGCGCTGACCGCTTCCTTTGGCGAGAACGTTACCTTCGACTTCCAGAATGCACAGGGCGATTCCGCTACCTGCGCCACCATTGCCAACGGCTTTGTTTCCTCCGGCGTGGCACTGATCATGGCAAACGCTACTCCTGCTCTGCAGGCTGCACAGGCCGCTACCAACACCATCCCCATTCTGGGTACCTCCGTTACCGAGTACGGCGTGGCACTGGGTCTGGACAACTTCTCCGGCACTGTGGGCGGCAACGTCTCCGGCACCTCCGATCTGGCACCGCTGGATCAGCAGGCAGATATGATCGTGGAGTGGATGCCCGAGGTCAAGAAGGTTGGCCTGCTGTACTGCTCTGCCGAGGCCAACAGCCAGTATCAGGTGGATGAAGTGCAGAAGTATCTGGAAGCCAAGGGCGTAACTGCTACCCAGTACGCTTTCTCGGATTCCAACGATCTGTCCTCCGTCTGCCAGAAGGCTGCGGATGAGAACGACGCACTGTATGTGCCCACCGATAACACCGTTGCTGCCAATACCGGCATCGTGGACGGCATCTGCCGCCCGGCTAAGAAGCCTGTGTTCGCCGGTGAGGAGGGCATCTGCTCCGGCTGCGGCGTGGCTACCCTGTCCATCAGCTACTACGATCTGGGCTACACCACCGGTGAGATGGCTGTCAAGATCCTGAACGGCGAGAGCGATATCTCCACCATGCCCATCGAGTACACCGATGTGACCAAAAAGTACAATAAGGCTGTCTGCGATGACCTTGGCCTGACCGCACCGGAAGGCTATGTTGAGATCGAAGCCTGATAACAGCAAAACCGGAACAATATAAAAATAGCGGAGAAGAGTGGATTCTTGCTCTTCTCCGCTTTCCCGTATCAAAGCGGGAGATAAAAAAGTGTAACGTTTAGGAGGAAATTGTTTTGGAGATCATTGCAAGACTTGCAAACCTGCCGGGCGCTTTACCGGGTGCCTGTGCGCAGGGGCTTATCTGGGGAATCATGGCCATTGGCGTGTACCTGACCTACCGTATTCTGGATGTAGCCGACCTGACCGTGGACGGAAGCTTCGGCACCGGCGGCGCAGTGTGCGTCATGTGTCTGCTTTCCGGCATGAATGTCTGGGCAGCATTGGCGGTGGCGGTGCTGGCCGGCCTTGCTACCGGCCTTGTCACCGGTCTGCTGCACACCTTTATGGGCATTCCCGCCATTCTGGCCGGTATCCTGACCCAGCTGGCGCTGTATTCCATCAACCTGAAGATCATGGGCAAGGCTAACCAGTCCATCAATGTGGACAAATACGGCCTGCTCATCTCCCTGCGCTGGGTCAAGGAATTTGCCCTGCACAACCCCATCATCATGGTCATCCTTGTCACGGCGGTGGTCATCGGGGTGCTGTACTGGTTCTTCGGTACGGAGCTGGGCTGCGGCATCCGCGCTACCGGCTCTAACCCTGCCATGTCCCGCGCACAGGGCATCAACACCAACTTCAACATCGTGCTGGGTCTGGCTGTCTCTAATGCGCTGGTGGCGCTGTCCGGTGCGTTGCTCAGCCAGTATCAGGGCTTTGCAGACGTCGGCATGGGACGCGGTGCCATCGTCATCGGTCTGGCTGCCGTCATCATTGGCGAGGCCGTGTTCGGCCGCATCTTCCATAACTTTGCCCTCAAGCTGGCCTCTGTTTCCATCGGCGCGATCATTTACTATATCGTCATTCAGCTGGTGCTGACGCTGGGCTTTGATGCAAATCTGCTCAAGCTGCTGAGCGCCTCTGTGGTGGCGGTGTTCCTTGCTGTGCCGTACTGGAAGGGCAAATACTTCTCGAAGCCGGTCAAAAAGGCAAAGGAGGACGCAAAAAATGCTTGAGATCCAAAATGTTTCCAAAACCTTCAATGCAGGTACGGTGAACCAGAAAACTGCCCTGAACGGCCTGAACCTGAAGCTGAACGAAGGCGATTTTGTCACCGTCATCGGCGGCAACGGTGCAGGTAAATCCACCATGCTGAATGCCGTTGCCGGTGTGTGGCCGGTGGACGAGGGCAAGATTTTGATCGACGGCGTGGACGTCACCCGCCTGGGCGAACATCAGCGCGCCGCCTACATTGGCCGCGTGTTCCAGGATCCCATGACCGGCACTGCTGCCACCATGCAGATCGAGGAAAATCTGGCGCTGGCAGCCCGGCGCGGCAAGCGCCGCACCCTGCGCATCGGTATCACCAAGGCAGAGCGGGAGCAGTACCGCGAGCTGCTCAAGACCCTTGATCTGGGCCTTGAGGATCGCCTGACCGCCCGCGTGGGGCTGCTTTCCGGTGGTCAGCGGCAGGCGCTGACTTTGCTGATGGCTACCATGAACAAGCCCAAGCTCCTGCTGCTGGACGAGCACACCGCTGCACTGGACCCCAAAACGGCGCTGAAGGTGCTTACCCTCTCGGCACGCATCGTGGAGGAAAACCACCTGACCACCATGATGATCACCCACAACATGAAGGATGCCATCAAGTACGGCAACCGCCTTATCATGATGCACGAGGGTCATATCATCTACGACGTGGCAGGGGAGGAAAAGCAGAAGCTGCACGTCTCCGATCTGCTGGCCAAGTTCCAGATCGCCAGCGGCGGCGAGTTTGCCAACGACCGCATGATTTTGTCCAACTAAACTGAAACAGAAGGGCGTTCCATCCGTTTATGGCTGGAACGCCCTTTTTAAATAGCCCCATTGCCTTACAAAAAACAGGCTCCCCGCCAATGGCAGGGAGCCTGTTGCTGTATCCGGCTTACCGCTTGATATCGTAGTTCATGTTCATCAGGTTGCGGATGGTGCTCACATCATCGGTGATGTTGGCATCGCCGTGGATGGTGTGCTTGATGGCGCTGCTTGCCACCGCAAAGTTGATCATATCCATGGCCTTGTAGTTGTGCAGCATGGCGTAGATCAGGCCGCTGGCAAAGGCGTCACCGCCGCCCACGCGGTCCAGAATGTTAAAGGTGTACAGCTTGCTTTCGAAGGTATGACCCTCGTACCACATAAAGGCCTTCAGGCTGTTCTCGCTGCCGCTGTGGGCGTAGCGCACATGGCGGGCGATGCACTTCAGGTTGGGGTAGCGCTCGATAAACCGCTGGAAGATCTCGTCCTGTTGCTCGTAGCTGGGCTGCAGGGGCACGCCGTCTTTCCAGTCGCCCTTGCTGTGGTCGTTTTCGTCCTTCCACAGGTGGTAGGGCTCAATGCCCATCAGCACGTCCACATAGGGCAGGCACTCGGTGCAGAAGTCCCGTGCTTCCTCCCAGGTCCACAGGGTGGAGCGGAAGTTGCCGTCAAAGCTCACGGTCAGGCCCTTCTTCTTGGCAACCTTCAGCATATCAAGGATCAGGCTGCGGCAGTTGGGTGCCAGTGCCGGGGTAATGCCGCTGAGGTGCAGCCAGTCGTAGCCGTCCAGCAGAGCGTCCAGATCCACCTGAGAAAAATCGTACTCGGTAATGGCGCTGTGCTTGCGGTCGTAGATGACCTTGGAAGCACGGATGCCGTAGCCGGTCTCCAGATAATAAGTACCCAGACGGTTAGAAGGGGTCTCGTCCGGCTCGGTCAGGATCATGGGGGTGCAGTGCACGTCATTGGAGCGCAGCCAGCGCACAGCGCTCTTGCCCAGACTGTTGTTGGGCACTACGCTGAAGAAGGTGCTGTCCACGCCAAGGTTTGCCAGCGCCAGCGCAATGTTGGCCTCGCTGCCGCCGTAGCTGGCCTCGAAAGCCGATGCCATGCGGATCTTTTCGTAGTTCGGCGGGGTCAGGCGCAGCATGATCTCACCACAGGTGATGAACTTCTGGCCATTGGGCTCGCTGCCAAGGATCGGATTGAAATGTTCCATAAAGCTCCTCCTGATGACATTGCGGAAATCCGCAACTATTAACACATCGTTGTATCCATTATAGTGCGTTCCCGGACAGAATGCAAGCGTTTGCACGCGCAGACAAGAGAAAATAAACCATAAAATTTGGTAAAGTTGCCGAAAAAGCTGCCCTGCCGCAGAATTACACCCCGGTCAGGTCAAAGCTGGGGGTGTATTCCTCCTTGGCGCTGCTCTTCTGCTGCATATAGCCCTGCACAAGCCCCTTGTCCATGGCGTAGTTCACCACCCGGCGGTATTCGTAGGTGGTGATGCGCCGCCCAATGCCGTGCTCTGCGGCCTTGTAGAAGGGGGTATACTGACTCATGACACTGGGCAGAAAGCACCCGGGGTCGGCGTCGTTCCACGCGGCCATCTGGTCCAGCACGGCAAAGCTGTCCTCCACATGACCCGGCAGCGCCAGATGCCGCAAAATGACCCCTTTTTGCAGGATGCCGTCCGCATCGAACACCGGGTGCCCGGCCTGCGCCATCATGGCTTCGATGGCGGGCTTTGCCTCGGCAAAATAGTCCGGCGCGGCGGAAAGCTCTGCGGAAAGGGCAGAGGACACATATTTTAGATCAGCCAGCCAGATGTCGATGTACCCGCGCCACGCCTGTACGCTTTCCACCGTCTCGTAGCCGCCGGTGTTGCACACGATGGGCAGCCGCAGCCCCTTGGCGCGGGCAATATCCAGCGCGGCAATGATCCACGGCTGCCACTGCCCGGGAGTGACCAGATTGATGTTGTGCGCGCCCTGCGCCTGTAAATTTAAAAAGATTTCAGCCAGGTGTTCCACCGTGATCTCTTTGCCCAGCCCCTCGGCGCTGATGGGGTAGTTCTGGCAAAAACAGCACTTGAGGGTGCAGCCGGAAAAGAACACCGTACCGCTGCCCCTTGTGCCGCTGATGCAGGGCTCCTCCCAGTGGTGCAGGGCGGCGCGGGCAGCTTTCAATGTAGCACCCGCTCCGCAGAAACCGGTGCGCCCGGCGGCACGGTTTGCACCGCAGCGGCGGGGGCAGAGGGTGCAGCGGGAGGGGATGGAAATGGTTTTCGGCATAATATCCAAAGTCCTTTGCTTAAAATTTTCGGATTCATTTGTATTCAGTATACCACTTTTGGTGCCATTCGTGCTATACTGAAATACATAGAAACGATAATACAAAAAACGCAACATCTTTGCAGGGCAAAGACTGCGTTATGATGGAGGAGACCATGCGCACCGAAACCGATGAGATCCGCGATAATCTGAAGTATCTGGCTCTGCTGGCCAGAGATTACCCCTCGCAGGCGGCGGCCGCCAGCGAGATCATCAGCAATCAGGCGCTGCTCAAGCTGCCCAAGGGCACGGAGCATTTCATGAGCGACCTGCACGGCGAGAACGAGGCCTTTGTGCACATTTTGAACTCTGCTTCCGGTGTCATCCGGGAAAAGGTGGATGCCGTGCTGGGCGATACCATGCCGGAGGCAGCCCGTGCAGAGCTTGCCACCCTGATCTACTATCCCACCGAAAAGCTGCCCCAGCTCAAGGCACGCTGCACCACCGAGGATGCGCTGGAGCAGTGGTACACCCAGACCCTTCTTCAGCTGATCGACATCTGCCGTCTGGTGTCCTCCAAGCACACCCGCGACCATGTGCGCAGCTGTCTGCCTTCCAGCTGCGGCTATATTCTGGACGAGCTGCTCCACGCCCACTTTGAGGATCACGATAAAGACCTGTACTACGGCCAGATCGTGGGCAGCATCATCGAGAACGGCCGCGCCGACCGTTTTATCGTGCGCCTGTGTGAGCTGATCAAGCACCTGGCGGTGGATAAGCTGCATATCGTGGGCGACCTGTTTGACCGCGGCCCCCGCCCGGACATTATTCTGGATCTGTTGATGCGCCATCATAATGTGGATATCCAGTGGGGCAACCACGACGTGGTATGGATGGGTGCTGCCGCCGGCAGTCCTATCTGCATCTGCACCGTACTTAAAACCACGCTTGCCTACCACAACCACGGGATGCTGGAGGACTGCTACGGCATCAACCTGCGGCACTTGCAGCGCATGGCAGAGCAGTTCTACGGCGAGGACGATCTTTCCATCTGGATGCCCCACACGGACGCCGCCCGCGGCCCCTACACCGAGGGGATGCTCCACCGCTGCGCTGTGATGCACAAGGCTATCTCCATCCTGATGTTCAAGCTGGAGTGTCAGGTCATCGACCGCAACCCGGATTTCCAGATGCAGGGGCGGGATTATCTGCGCCGCATCGACTGGGACGCCCATACCGTGCAGGTAGGGGAGAAGAGCTATCCTTTGCGGGACACCTCCTTCCCTACGGTAGACCCGGCAGACCCCGCAAAGCTGAACCCGGACGAACAGCTGGTGCTGCGCAAGCTGGTGCAGTCCTTCCGGCAGAGCGAAAGATTACAGCAGCACATTGAATTTTTGTATGCCAAGGGCAGTGTGTACCATATTGAAAACGGCAATCTGCTCTACCACGGCGCTGTGCCCATGAACACGAAGGGCGGCTTTGCGGTGGAGCACTTCGAGGGACGCCGCTACTCCGGCCGTGCCCTGATGGATTACTGTGACGCCCGCGCCCGCCGTGGCTACTACGGGGCAGAGGGCAGCGCCGCCCGCCAGAGCGGACAGGATTTTCTGTGGTATCTGTGGTGCGGCAAGCTTTCGCCGCTGTTTGGCCGCAGCGCCATGACCACCTTCGAGCGGCTGTATATTGCCAACCCCGCCACCCACACGGAGGTCAAGGACCCCTATTATAGCTGGTACAACGACGAAGCCGCCTGCCGCCGCATATTGGCAGAGTTCGGCCTGCCGGGCACGAGCCATATCGTCAACGGCCATGTGCCGGTGCAGGAGAAAAACGGCGAGAGCCCCATCAAGGGCGGGGGACGGCTGGTGGTCATCGATGGCGGGTTCTGCCGTGCCTACCACGAAAAGACCGGCATTGCCGGGTATACGCTGGTGTATTCCAGCCGCACCATGTCCCTGCGCACTCATCAGCCCTTTGAAAGCGCCGAAAAGGCGGTGCGGGAGAACTTGGACATCCTGTCCCAGAAGAACATTTTGGAGACCGAAAATCATCGCATCCTCGTGGAAGATACAGACGAAGGCGAGGTGCTGCGGGAGCGTGTGCATGACCTGAAGCAGTTGGTAACGGCCTATCAGCTGGGCTGGATCCCGGAGGCGCGGTGCGAGGATCACGTTTGGTGATATCGCCAAAGGGTAAAATCTGGGTCAGCTTTGGTCAAAATTGATGAAAAATCCAATAAAATTTTGGAATATCCGTGCTGAATCTGGGCAAAACAGAAAATAATGAAACATATACAAATCGGGCTTTGCTTTTTTGTGGAAGTAGTGTATAATAGGATAGTTATAAATCCGCCCCGGTGTTGGTGAATCTGTACACCCCGGCGGTACAAGTAACGAAATGGAATGCTTTCAGTAGCCTTAACAGGCCTGTGGCACAGGCCTTTGACAAGGAGATCATAAAAGTGGAGAAATTTGTTATTACCGGCGGCAAGCCCCTGCACGGAGAAGTGACCATTTCCGGCGCAAAAAATGCGGCTGTGGGTATTCTGCCTGCTACCATTCTGGCAGCGGATGTCTGCGTGATCGAAAACCTGCCCGATATCAGCGATGTGTCGGTCAGCCTCAAGATCCTGAGCACCCTTGGTGCACAGGTAAAGATGCTCAACCGCAACACCTACCAGATCGATACACGGCATCTGGTCACCACCAACGTTCCGGACGATCTGTCCCGTCAGATGCGTGCCAGCTACTACTTCCTCGGCGCGCTGCTCTCCCGCTTCGGCAAGGCGCAGGTTGCCATGCCCGGCGGCTGCAATCTGGGCCCCCGCCCCATCGACCAGCACCTGAAGGTGTTCAGCGCTCTGGGTGCAGAGGACAGCGTGGACTACGGCATGATCACCGTGCGCACCAAGCAGGAACTGACCGGTGCCCATATCTTCTTTGATAAGGTCAGTGTGGGCGCTACTATGAACGGTATGCTCTCTGCGGTCATGGCCAAGGGCCAGACCATTCTGGAAAACTGCGCCAAGGAGCCCCATGTGGTGGATCTGGCAAACTTTTTGAATATGTGCGGCGCGGATGTGCGCGGTGCCGGTACCGATGTCATCAAGGTGCGCGGCGTGGAAAAGATGCACGGCTGCACCTACAGCATCATCCCGGATCAGATCGAGGCCGGCAGCTATATGGTGGCTGCGGCTGCCACCGGCGGCGATGTTCTCATCAAGAACGTCACCCCCAAGCACTTAGAGCCCATCACGGCCAAGCTGCGCCGCGCAGGGATCGATGTGGAAGAATTTGACGATGCAGTGCGGGTATCCCGCACCGGCGATATTCTGCCGCTGAAGATCAACACCATGCCGCACCCCGGCTTCCCCACCGATATGCAGCCCCTGATGGGTGTGCTGCTGAGCGTGGCCAAGGGCACCAGCACCATTACCGAGAGCGTGTGGGACAACCGCTTCCGCTATGTGGACGAGCTGCGCAAGATGGGTGCCAGCGTGCAGGTGGACGGTCAGGTGGCCGTGTTTGAGGGCGTAGAAAAGCTCAGCCCCGCCCCGCTGCGCGCCTCCGACCTGCGTGCCGGTGCTGCCATGGTGGTGGCCGCTCTGATGGCCGACGGTACCAGCGAGATCGAGGAGATCGGTCATATCGAGCGCGGCTACGAGAATATCGTGGAAAAGCTGCGCGGTCTGGGTGCAGAGATCAGCAAGGTGGAGCGGATGCCCGCTGCACTGGAACAGGCCCTGTAACACAAACAAAAAAACAAACAGCCTGCCGTAAGTTCTGTGCGGCGGGCTGTTTTTAGGTGGTAACATAAGAGGTTTTCATGGCAGAGTTCATTTCATTGTATTCCGGCTCCTCCGGCAACAGCAGCGTGGTGCGCTGCGGCGCACAGTACCTCATCGTGGATATGGGCAAGGGGGTGCGCACCACTACGGCAGCGCTCAAATCTCTGGGCCTTGCCATCAGCGATTGCGCAGGCATCCTTGTCACCCACGAGCACAGCGACCACGTCAAGGGTCTTTCCACCTTTCTGAAAAAGAACCCGCTGCCGGTGTACGGCGCAGCGGCTACGCTGGATTTTCTGGATGCCAACGACATCGTGCCAGCCAACTGTGAGCTGAATACGCTGGAGGGCAGGGAAGAGGATATCGGCTGCTTCGGGGTGCAATCCTTCCCCACCAGCCACGATGTGCCCTGCGTAGGCTACCGCATCCACACCCCGGACGATAAGACCATGACCATCGCCACCGACCTTGGCACCCTGACCCCGCCGGTGCACGAAGCGCTTTCCGGCTGCGACCTTGTGGCGCTGGAAAGCAACTACGACCTGCACATGCTGCGCAGTGGGCCCTACCCCTACTATCTGCGTGCCCGCATCGAGAGCGTGCGGGGGCACCTTTCCAACGACGAGTGCTCCGCAAAGCTCTTGGAGCTGATCCAGAGCGGCTGCAAAAAGTTCGCACTGTGCCATCTCTCGCAGGAGAATAATACGCCCAGCCTTGCCCTGCAGACCGTGTTCACCACCTTGGGCGCAGTCGGTGTCGTGCCGGAAAAGGACTGCATCGTGCAGGCACAGCGCCGCAACGAGATAAGCCCTGCATTAGAGTTCTGATTTGTCAAACAATAAAGCCATCTGTTACAGCTGATTCCAAGGGCTTCGAACCTCGGTCGTGCTGTGGCAGATGGCTTTTTCTTTGCGCGGTGATTCGCACTTATTTTGTGATTGCTTCTCTCGAAAAATGTGCAACTCCGGCAGAAATGAAACGACTTATTCTGCGGCCTTCTGTACCCGGATATCACTGCCCAGAAACTGGATCTGCACAAAGGCTGCAAGGCGGCTGGAGATCTTTTCTGTGTACAGTTTTTCCAGCAGTGCACCGTCCGTGATGTTGGTGGTGACGATGGTGGGCAGCTTTGCGCCCAAACGGTTGTTCAGCAGGCTGTACAGGTTCGTCAGGAAGAAGCTGGAATTGAACTCGGTGCCCAGATCGTCCAAAATCAGCAGGTCAGCGTTGCAGGCAGTCTGGAACAAGGTCTCTTCCTCGCCGCCGGGGTCGGTGCCAAAATGCAGCGCCTCCAGCTTGCCGAAAAAGTCCGGGCAGGAGACATAGATCACATCATAGTTCTGCCGCAGCACCTCCCCGGCAATGGC
>CAKTFS010000011.1 GCA_934561115.1 uncultured Faecalibacterium sp.
AAATAGCCCGCCAGCACCGGGATGGTCTGCGGAAAAGCCGCCCGCAGCGCCCGCAGGCAGGGGTGCGGCAGAGCGGGGGAAACGGTTTGGGACAGATGCTGCATAGAAAAGCTCCTTGCATTGCGGGAACAGCGGGCGGCGCGCCCATATACCCACATAGATTGTATGAAATACGCAATTGTTATTATAGCACATCCCGGCGCTTTTGCAAGACAGCGGGTGGCCTGCTGCCGGGACGATTTGGAATACATCGCGCTCCGCGGGGGAAGTTACTGCTTGCCGCAAGCGTGCAAAGACGCTCCGCTGGGCCAGAGGCAGGGAGGGGTGTTCCGACTCCCCCCTCCCTACCTCTGGACTCCACCCACCCCGCAACGGGCCAAGGGCTACACGCCCTTGACAATCCTAAAGAAGAAGTCGAAGCACAAAAAAGCTAGCGCTGCGCCAGTCGGCGCTATCGCTTTAACGCTTTTTTCGCTTCTCCATTCATAGCCCTTCAGTCGCTGCGCGACAGCTCCCCCAAGGGGGAGCGAGCGCACCCGCAAGCTTTGTGCTTTAGCCAGAAACTTTCCCGCCATGCCAAAGGCTCCCTCCCCGAGGGAGCTGGCAAAACCGATAGGTTTTGACTGAGGGAGTTAAGCTCCCCCTGAGAGGAAAGACTTCCCCCGGCCGGGGGAAGATGTCGCGCAGCGACAAAAGGGGGAATCTGGCATCGCGCAGCGATGACTGAGAGGGTTAGCGCCTGAGAGGGCGAGCACGCTAAAGAAAAGCAGCCAGACCGTTCGGTCTGGCTGCTTTTATAATTTATAAGAATATTTTACTCTACATCTTCATCCGCGAAGATCCACAGCACCTCGTTGAGGTGGGAGCCGCTGCGGGAGTAGGGGGTCACACGGATGCAGAAGCTGCGGCCGTCCGTCTTGCGGTAGCGGTGCTCCAGCAGGTTGCTGCTGAACACGGTGCTGCGCACAAGGCCGAAATCCAGCAGATCCGCAAAGCCGTCCCTGTTCTCCGGCGCTACCAGCGTGTCGCGGTAGTTGGTCAGCGCTGCGCGGAAGGAGCCGCCGCAGGTATCCAGAATGGTCTGGAAGTAGTCCGGCACGATGATGGGGCGCACGGTATCCTGCTGCAAGTCCACCACGAATACGGTCTTGTACTTGGGGGCAAGCACCTTCAAGAAATGCTCGGCATCCCGCTTTTCCTGCAAGGTGCGCTCCATCTTTTCGTTCAGGCCTTCCAGCTGGCGGGCGCGGCCGTTGTGGTCGTAGTAGGCCTGCCGGTCCTGCCGCATGGCAGCCTCGGCCTTGGCCACGGCTTCGTCCAGACGGCGCAGGTCGGTGGTCTGCTGGATGCCTACCGAGATGGCGTAGTCCTTTTCCTTCAGGAAGGCGCGCATCCGGTCTACCGTGCTCCACACGCTGTAAGGCGGCTCGTTGGGGGTGAGGATGACAAATTCATCGCTGCCGATGCGGTATACCCGGCTGGTGGCAAAGAACTTGCGGGCGGCATTTGCCAGACAGCACAGCAGGGTGTCGCCGCTGCGGTGACCCAGATGCTCGTTCACCTCGTGCATCCCCACCACATCAATGTAGGTGCACACCACAGATTCGTATCCGCTGTGGGGCAGCTCCCGCAGGTCGGCCTCGTACCGGCTGCGGTTGGCAAGGCCGGTCAGGGTATCGTGGCTGTAAGAGAAGTCCAGCTCCTCGCTGAGCTGGTCGGCCTGTGCGTCGTTGCGCACCAGCACGGTCGCCCACGGGTTCTGGGCGCAGCAGCCCCGGCAGGGCAGCACCTCTGTGGTGACCCAGACATACTGGCCGGACACATTCTCGCGGTAGCGGTAGAACTCCGGCGCGGTGGCGTGGTACAGCACAGAGCGCAAGGCTTCCAGATCGATCTGCTCCAGGAACAGGTCTGCGTCCTCCTCGTGTACGATCTTCTCGTTCACCAGGCGGTCGCAGTAGTTGACAAAATCCTCTTCTTTTTCCAGATCTGCACCCAGCAGGCGGGCGTCCCGCTTGATCACCCGGTACACACCGGTGGCAAGGTTCAGCAGCGAGATCTCCAGCACGTTGTCGGTAAAGATCTGGTAGGCCTGCAGGGCCAGCGCGGTCTTTTCGGTGCCCGGGTTCTCCACCCGGCGGTCGCGGCGCATCAGGTCGCGGCGCAGATCCCAGTAATCCTGATTGGTGGGATCTGCCAGCAGCTTTTCGGCATTTTCCACCGGCATGGGCTTGAAGAAGTAGTAGCCCTGCGAGTACAGGCAGTCCGCTGCCTGCAGCATGGACACCTGTTCCGGGGTCTCCACGCCCTCGGCGATGATGGGCAGGTTCAGCCGGTGCGCCATATCCACCACCGACTCCACGATCTGCACGCCCTTGCTGCGGTTCTCCTGATTCATGTCGATGAGCTTCATGTCCAGCTTGATGGCATCGACGTTGGTATCCTTGAGCATATTCAGCGAGGAGTACCCGCTGCCGAAGTCGTCCATCATCACCGCAAAGCCCTTGCGGTGCAGCCCCTGAATGGCGCTTTCCACCATCTGGGTATCCTCGGCCACCATGGTCTCGGTGATCTCGGCCAGAAGGAGCTTGGGCTCCAGCTTATATTTTTCCACCAGATCTGCAAAGATCTGCGGCACATCCAGATTGAGGATATCCTGCACCGAAACGTTCACCGATACCGGCACAAGGTTGCTGCCGCTCTCCTGCCACTTCTGCAGGGTCTGGCAGACGGATTCCCAGATGTACTGATCCAGCCGCGTTACAAGGCCGGTGCGCTCCAGCAGCGGCATGAACTCGGCGGGGGGAACACAGCCCCGGGTGGGGTGGTTCCAGCGCACCAGCGCTTCCATGCCCACGATGGCGCGGGTGATGCTGTTGCACTTGGGCTGCAAGAAGAAGCAGAATTCGTGGTTATCCAGTGCGCGCTCCAGCTCGCCCAGCAGCTGCTGCTGTTCCTTGAGTTCGTTGAGCATGGTGGGCTCAAAGCGGTGCAGATATCCGCTGTCGTTCGTTACACCGGCGATCTGCGCATAGTTGCACAGGGTGGCAGCGTCTGCACCGGGGTTTGCCTGCACGGGGCACACGCCCATTACCACAAAGAAGGTGACATCCTGTCTGCCGGCAGCCATGCAGGCCTGCAATGTGGCAAGCACAGCGGTCTGCTCGGCCTTTTCGTCCGGCAGGCACAGGAAAAAGTCATCGTTTCCAAAATAGCCCACAGGATAGCCGGTCTGCTTGCTGTAGCCCAGCAGACAGTTTGCCATGGTCTCCAGCAGAACATCGCCCTTTTCGGTGCCGTAAAGCTCGTTATAAAGCTTGAAGTGCTGGATATCCACAGCGGCGACAGCCCATTCCGTTCCCTGATGCTCGGTCAGGAATGTATGCAGGGCCTGTAAAAATGCGTCTTTGCGGTCGATCCGCTGCAACGCAGCAGGTGCCGGTGCGGCGGCATCTGTTTTGGTCTTCCGTTCCTCTGACATAACGATTCCTCACAATTTGGATAGTTTCAATGCGGCTAAATCGATTTCGGTCGATTTATATACTTTATAATCAGTATAACACGGTTTAAGCCGTTTTGAAATAGGTTTTTCACACTTTCTAACAACATTATTCGAGCCAAGTGCAACAAAAATGCCACACACGGCGGTGCCGGTGCGGCATTCAGGGTCATTTGGTATCTTTTTTGTCGTCCTGCCCGGTGCGGCGCAGCATCTCCCGCAATGTGGGCAGACTGCGCAGTTTTTTGCCGTGCCGGAGCTTGGGGTAGGCACGCAGCATACGGCGCGGGCCCACGATACGGGGGGTGCGCAGCAGCTGTGCCTGCATCTCCTCGCTGCGCTGCTGCAGCTCGGCAGCCAGCTGCTCCAATTGCAGCAGCTCGGCGGCGCGCTCGGCGGTGCCCTTGGCAGCCAGACGGGCGGCGTTGGCGGCTTCGGCAGCGTTCAGGCGGGCGTCCTCGCTGGCGCGGCGGGCGGCCTCACTGGCTTCGGCGGCCTTGGCGCGGATGGCAGCCATGGTCTCACGGGGGGAGGGGCGCTTTTCGGCAGCGTCCCGCGCTTCGGCGGCGGCAAGCTTGAACTGCAGCCGTCCCTCGTCCAGCTTCTGGTCGGCGGTCAGGGTGGTGGTGCCCAGCAGCTGGGTCATGGCATCGCTGACGGCGTGGATGCTGTCGCCCAGCTGCTCCATGGTGTCCAGCGTATCGGCCAGCGCAGAGGCGGCAATGGCGGTAGCCACCACGTCCACCGCGTACACGGCGTACAGAAAGCACATGAGGATGACTCCCACAAAGGGCGGGATGAGCTTTACAAGGTCTGCCACCACCGGGTGCACGATGCGCATGACCACCAGCGTGCCCACGCCCCACAGCAGGCAGAATTCCAGACAGATATAGCCCCCGATGTTAAAGGGCAGATCGCTGTAATCCCACCAGCGGGTGTGGTAGAGCTTGTACAGTGCCCAGCCGCCCACCAGCTCCAGCGCACTGGGCAGGATGACGCCGCCGAGATACAGCAGCAGGACGCTGTGCTGCAAGGGCGTAAGGGCAAACAGCACGATGACCATGCCAAAGCCGTAGATGGGGCAGACCGGGCCGTTGAGAAAGCCGCGGTTCACCAGCTGACCGGTGGTGGCGGCAGCATAGATGACCTCCAGACACCAGCCCATGCAGGAATAGAGCAGAAAATAGGCCAGAATGTGGTACAGCGAAAAGCCGCACACCATGGTCTCGGTGAGAAAACTAACCATGAGCACCTCCGTTCTTCAGTTCTGTTTGGATACGATCTTGTATTCGTCCCCCGGCTCAAAAAAGGGACAGGCAGCGGTATTGCGGGCAAGATAGCGCGCCATCTCGTCCTCGTCCAGCGCGGCACCCTGTGCGCAGTAATAGCTGCCGTATTCGTCCTGAACGTTATTCAGGCACAGCTCACAGGGGTCAGACATTGGCTTCGCCTTCCTGTGCGGCGGCTTCGGCGGCGGCAGCTTCCCGCGCCATCCGCTTGAGCACCTTGGGGTCTACCCAGGTCACGCTGTCGGCACCGGGCTTTTTGCGGGCGATGAGTGCCTTGATCTTGATGCCCATCTCGGTGAACATGCCCTCGTGCTCGGTGCGGATGTTCCACGCCGGCTCGCTCTCGTGCAAATCGTAGGTGATCCACTCGATATCGTAGCCGGAAGCGGGGAAGTACTCCACGCTGTCCCGGAACAGATCATCGTCGTCGGTCTTGAAGTAGATCTCGCCGCCGTCTTTCAAAAACTCGCGGTAGGCGATGAGCTGGCGCGGGTAGGTAAGGCGGTGCTTGTGGGAGGAGTCGTTCTTGCTCCACGGGTTGCAGAAGTTGATGTAGATGCGGCTGACTTCATCCTCCGGGGTGATGACGCCCTTGATGCGCTCGATATCGGTGCTCATGATCTTCACATTGTCGATGGGGCGTCCCGCTGCCTGATAGGCGGCTTCGATCTTGCGCTTGGCAAGGATGAGCACCTTGTCGGTAATGTCGATGCCCAGATAGTTGTTTTCCGGGTGGGCGCAGGCCAGCTGGGAGATGAAGCCGCCCTTGCCGCAGCCCAGTTCCAGAATAAAGGGCTGCTCCGGGCGGGCGTACTGGCCGTGCCACTTGCCGCCCCAGATCAGGGGCTCGTGCACATGGAAATCCGCGGCCATCAGTTCGTCGTGGGCATAGGGTTTGAAACGCATTCTCATAGTTTGTTGTTCTCCTTAAATTTAACGTGGCTCGCCCTCTCAGGCGCTGACGCGCCAGCTCCCCCAAAGGGGGAGCCCTTGGCAAAACCGGAAAGTTTTCCGCACTGCCAAGGCCTCTCCCTTTGGGAGAGGTGGCTTTGCGAAGCAAAGACGGAGAGGGCGAGGATGCTTACCGGTTTTGCTCCCGCAAAAACGCCTCCACCTGCTCCGGGGTGGCGGCGCAGCTGCCCTGACAGATGCCGGGCTTGCCGCCGCCGCGTCCGTTCAGGGCGGCGTTCAATGCCTTGGTCAGGGCGCGCACATCGCCGTCCCGCCGGGCAAGGCAGTAGCCGGTGCCCTTTTCGGTGGGGGTCAGGGCGGCGCAGAGGCCCTCGGTGGCTTCGGTCAGGCGGACAGCCAGCCGGTGCAGCCCGTCCGGGTCCAGCCCCGGCAGGGTGCGGATGGCGTCTGCATCGGGCGCGGTCAGCTGCGCAAGGGCATCAAACAGCTGGCTGCACAGTCCGAAGTGTGTAAATTTGAGCGTAGTATACTCGTCGTAGACCCGATGCACCGCCACAGCGGTCTGGTCGGCCTTGGCAGAGAGCAGCGCACCGATATCCGCCTGCCGGGCGCGCATGGCCTGTGCCGCCGCCAGCGCACGGGCACCGCAGACCACGCTCAGCCGCACACCGCCCTTGTAGTTCTCGCTGGCAAGGATCTTGATCTGCCCCACCTGACCTGTGGTGCGGGTATGGGTGCCGCAGCAGGCACAGACATCCGCACCCGGGATGGTCACGATGCGCACCTGCCCCTCGATCTCCTTTTTGGAGCGGTAGACAAGGGCGGCAAGCTCCTCCCGGGTGGGGTAACTGATGCGCACCGGCACATCCTGCCACACGATGCGGTTGGCGGCAAGCTCGGCCTGCCGCAGCCCCTCGGGGCTGATGGGCACGCTGGTGTCCATGCGCACCACCTCGGTGCCCACATGGAAGCCCACGTTCTCTGCCCCAAACATCTGGTGCAGGATGCCGGAAAGGATATGCTCGCCGGTGTGCTGCTGCATCTTATCGAACCGCCAGTCCCAGTCGATGCAGCCGGTCACGGCTGCGCCGGGCGCTGCGGCAGCGGGCAGGGCATCCACCGTATGCCAGATAACGCCCGCCTGCTCGTGGACGTCCAGCACCTGCAGCACCGTGCCGTCCGGCAGGGTCAGTGTGCCCCGGTCGGCGGGCTGCCCGCCGCCCTCCGGGTAGAACACCGTGCCGTCCAGCGCAATGCGCCCGCCGCCGGTCTTTTCGTCCGGCTCTGCGGCCAGGATGACGCTTTCGCATTCCGTGCGGAACGCGTCCTGCTCAAAGTATTTTTCTGTGCGCTGCATAGCGCGAGTACCTCCTGTAGATAGAACGATTGAAAATGCCCAAAGTACCCCTTCCGTCTTGCCGCTTTGCGGCAATCCACCTTCCCCAAGGGGACGGCTTCAACGGTGGCGATAAAGTTTCCGGCATAGCCCAAAGGCGCCCCCTTGGGGGAGCTGCTGAGCGCAGCGAAGCTGAGGGGGTCGTCCCATAAAAACCAGTATACCACGATTTTTGCCTGTGGAAAATAGTTTACAGTTATGTTATGATAAGAAACAACGAATATTCCCGAAAATTGACAGCGAGGAAGGTAACGGATCATGCGTGAAAGTGGTATTCTGATGCCGGTATCCAGTCTGCCCGGCCCTTACGGGATCGGCTGCTTTGGCAAGGCGGCATTTCAATTTGTGGATTTCCTGTCTGCGGCAGGACAAACGATCTGGCAGCTGCTGCCGCTCAGCCCCACCGGCTACGGCGACAGCCCCTACCAGAGCTGCTCTGCCTTTGCGGGCAACCCCTATTTTGTGGACTTGGAAACGCTGGAAAAAGAGGGTCTGCTGACCGCCGCAGACCTCAAGGCGGAAAGCTGGGGCAAAGACCCGCTGGAAGTGGACTACGGCACTTTGTACGTCAGCCGCTTTGCGGTGCTGCGCAAGGCCTACGCCGCATGGCGCAGCCAGTGCGCCGGGCTGCACGGCTGTGCCTGCTACTACCCCGATGACTACTACGCCTTTACCCTTGCCAACGAGGACTGGCTGGACGACTACGCCCTGTACATGGCGCTGAAGGTAGCCAACAAGATGAAGAACTGGGTGGAGTGGGACGCCCCCTACCGCCGCCGCGACAAGGCTGCGCTGGCCGACTTTGCTGCCGCAAACGAGGAAGAGATCGGCTTCTGGAAGTTCGTGCAGTACAAGTTCAGCGTCCAGTGGCAGGCCGTCAAGACCTACGCCAACGAAAAGGGCGTGCAGATTTTGGGCGATATCCCCATCTACGTCTCTGCCGACTCGGTGGACGCATGGGTGGGCGGCAAGCTGTTTGAACTGGACGCCGACGGCGGCTTTGCCCGGGTGGCGGGCTGCCCGCCGGACTACTTCTCCGCAGACGGCCAGCTGTGGGGCAACCCCCTGTACGACTGGGCGTACCACAAAAAGACCGGCTACGCATGGTGGGTGCGCCGGGTGCGCCACGCACTGGGCATCTATGACCTGCTGCGCATCGACCACTTCCGCGGCTTTGACACCTACTGGGCCATCCCGGCCACCAGCGCCACCGCCCGCACCGGCAAGTGGGAGAACGGCCCCGGCATGGAGCTGTTCGATGCACTGGAAGCCGCACTGGGCAAGCTGCCCATCATCGCCGAGGACTTGGGCGAGTTGTTCCCCAGCGTGCGCAAGCTGCTGGCCGACAGCACCTTCCCGGGCATGAAGGTGCTGCAATTCGCCTTTGGCGGCGGGGACAACGAGTATCTGCCCCATAATCACGTCAAGAACGGCGTGGTCTACCCCGGCACCCACGACAACACCACCCTGACCGACTGGTGGGAGAACGGCGCTTCCGAAAAGGAAAAGGCCACTGCTGCGGCCTACCTGCACCTGACCCCCTGCAAGCCTACCGCCAAGGAGGTGGCAGCGGTCAAGACTGCCGCCGCGCGCACCGCACTGCTGCGGGCGGCGCTGGGCTCGGTGGCGGACCGGGCCATCATTCCCATGTACGACTGGCTGGGTCTGGGCGCCGAGGCGCACCTGAACACCCCGGGCAAGCTGGGCGGCAACTGGGCATGGCGCGCCAAGGCCGGTTTTGACTCCAAAGCCCTTGCCGCACAGATCGAAGCCGAGTGCGCCGTGTACTGCCGCTGCAATGCAGACGCTCAAAACGTGAAATAATTAGCAATCTAACGGAATTGTAAAAACTGCCGTAAAAATTTGTGCGTTTTGCTAGAAAAATCTGTATTTCAATGGTATAATAGCCGTAAGTTCCCGGATTTTGCGGGAAAATTGGAATTTCGCCCGTCGGAAGCGGCGGCGCGTACGGATGATGGGGAAATTACAGATGGACAGAGAATGGACAGAGCAGGATCTGCGCACCTTTGCCGAGGGCGCACAGACTGCGTTTGAAACGGTATTGCTGGACGAGTTACCACAGGACACCGGCTGGCAGGACGAGGGCCTGCAGGTAAACTACACCCTGTGCAACGGCCGGGTAAGCTGCGTGCTGCACCGCACGGTACGGGCAGACGGCAAGCTGTGGCGGGTCACCATGTCCGCCCCGCTGGCAGGCAACCTACTGCCGGAAGAGCGGATGAGCGCCCGCGAGCGGGAGCTGTGCCGCGAGGACCTGAACCACGATTTTCTTTCCGGCGTGTACAACCGCCGCTATCTGGAGACCGTGATCGCCGCCGAGCTGGACCGCTGGGCACAGCAGGGGCGCAAGGCCGCTGTGGCGCTGATATCGCTGGATAACGGCGCACAGCTGCGGGACACCTACGGTCAGCCGGTGATGGATCAGCTGATCTGCTTTGTGGCAAACCAGTGGAAAAAGTATTTCGATATCCCGGGCAGTCAGATCGTCTGCCGCCTGACCGGCACCACCTTTGTGGTAGGTTGTCTGGACATGGACGGCGGGCAGCTGGCACAGCAGATGCGGGATATCTACGCCGGAATGCCCCACGAGTGCGTCACCTCCATGGGGATGATGAAGCGGGTGCCTTTCACCCTGAGCGTCGCGGTGGCAGGGCTGGACGAGCTGGACAGCACTACCAACTGCTGGCAGCGCCTGTATGCCATCTGTGACGAGCGGCTGCGCGGCATCCAGATCTCCGGCGGCAATAAGATCTGCTGAGCATGCAGTGCGCCGGCGGAGGACGGAAACTCCCCCTGCAGGCTGTATCCGCCTTGCACCCTCACCAACAAAAAATATGCATCGTAACGCTGAGCATCTGCGAAAAGCAGGCGCTCAGCGTTTTTGCGTTTTCGGTTCCGAAAAGGCACACCCTTTTTGCGTAAAAAAGAGACAGGCACCCCACTCCCGGGGAAACCTGTCTCGTCTTTTGGTTTTGGGCTGTTTTGCAGCAGCCTTTTATTACAGGGGCAGTCCGGCTCATTCCAGATACATCCGCCGCAGCCGCATCAGGCGGGCGGGGGTCAGGCCGTATTCGGCCTCCAGATAGCTTTCGGCACTGCCGTAGTCCTGCCGGATGGTGCGCAGCACAAAGGGCGCAGCCTCCGGGTCTACCCCGGCGGCGGTCTGCCAGCGCATTTTTTGCGCCGGGTCGGCGGCGATCTCCGCCGCATGGTCAGCCATGGCCTTTTCGATCTCGGCGGCGCGACAGAGGTTGGTGCGGGCATAGTCCGCGCAGATAGTCTCGTCCGAAGCACCCAGTGCCAGCAGGATCAGCATAGCGGCTACGCCAGTGCGGTCCTTGCCCGATGTGCAGTGGAACAGGATGGGCGTCTCGCCGGCTTCCAGCGCCCGGAACAGCTCTTTGAACGCCTTGTTGCCGGTGAGCATCTGCCGGTACATCAGCTGGGAGAGGTTCGTCCCGGCGGGGACGCTCTGCACCAGCCGCTGGATGTCGTTGGGCGAAAAATCGATCTCCTGCCCGGCGGCATCCCGCAGGCCGCAGATCTGCACCAGCCGTGCGCCGTCCGGCACATAGTCCGGCAGCTTTGCGGCCTCTGCGCCGCTGCGCAGGTCAAGGATGAGCCGCAGCCCCAGCCCGTCCAGCCGTGCGCGGTCGGCCTCGGCAGTCAGCAGTCCGGTGGGGAAGCCGCGGTAGATCTGCCCCCACTTTACGGTCTTGCCCTCGTCGGCATGGTAGCCGCCCAGTTCCCGGAAGTTGTTGCCGCCCGCAAAGGGCAGCTGGGTGCCCGGGGCGGGATGCTCCGGGGCAGACTTTGCGGCGGCGCTGGAAAGCACCGGCGCGGTGTAGAAGGGCTTTGCCGGCCGTCCCCGGCGGGGCGGCAGGCTGGCGGTGCTGCCCAGAACCTCTAACAGGTAGCTGCGCAGCAGGTCGATGTAGGCAGAGCTGGTGTCCCGCCGCTGCACCAGCGAGACGCACAGCGGGGGCATATCCTCCAGCAGCACGTCCCGCACCCGGTCCAGCTCCCGGCGGGCGCCGGGCTCGTAGCGGGTCAGGCAGGTGCACAGTTGCTCCTGCACCAGATAGTAGGCCTGATAAAAGCTGGGGCCGATCTCGGCGTTGGGCGCAAAGCCCGCCCGGGCGCAAGCCGCCCACAGCGGGCTGAACAGATCCTGCCGCTGGCTGGGCAGCAGCACCCGCTGCCCGCGCAGTTCTGCCAGCGGGATGCGCTCTTTTTCCCAGAAGGGATGTCCCCGGGGCACCAGCAGGCAGGCAGGGTCTGCCCGCAGGGTGGTGCGCGCCAGCACCGGCGCGGCGCAGCCAAGGTCAATGACCAGGCCTGCGTCCAGCTCGCCCTGCTCCACCCCATCGGCCACAGCGTCGTTGTCCAGCAGACGGAACCGCATCTCCACATGGGGGTACTGCTGCCGGAACTTGTCCAGCTGGGTCTCCAGCCCGGGCAGATAGTCCGGTACCAGCGCCACGCTGATGCCGATGCGCACCGGCTGGGCAGACTGGATCTCTGCCCGCAGGGCGGCCTGCATCTGCTGGAACTGCTCCACCACCGGGGCGGCGTGGCGCTGCAGGCTCATGCCCCGGTCGGTGAGCGCCAGCTTGTGGTGGGCGCTGATGAACAGCGGCCCGCACATTTCGGCTTCCAGCGCAGAGATGCTCTGACGCAGCGCCTGCCGCGACAGGAACAGCCGCTGTGCGGCGCGGGTATAATTCATTTCTTCGCACAGGGTCAAAAAGTAGTGCAGCTGGCGGATATCCATGGTCTCCTCCCGGGAAAGTTTGTTCTTGGAAAAGAATACCGCTTTTTCGGCGGAATGTAAAGAGAAGGGCAGCAAAAAGGGTTCAACCCTCTCAGTCTGCTCCCGATGGTCGCAGCCAGCTCCCCCGAAGGGGGAGCTTTATTAGCGCTGACCGGCGGATGCAAAAAGCTTCCCCTGAGAGGAAAGACTTCCCCCGGTCGGGGGAAGATGTCGCGCAGCGACAAAAGGGGGAATCTGGCACGCCGCCAGGCGTGACTGAGAGGGTTCAGCCCCCGCAAAAAGGAGCACCGGAACGCCCGCAGGTGTTCCGGTGCTTCGAGATTTAAATAAGGGATGATCAGATCAGGCTCAGAGCCTCTTCATCGCCCACCAGAATGAAGTCCGGGTGCAGCTGCAGGATGCTTGCGGGCACCTCGGGGGTGACGGGGCCGAAGAAGGCCTTCTTGACGATCTCGGCCTTGCCTGCGCCGTTGACCACCATCAGCACCTTGCGTGCCTGCATGATGGTGCGGATGCCCATGGTGTAGGCCTGCTTGGGCACCAGATCCACATTGCCGTCAAAGAAGCGCTTGTTGGCTTCGATGGTCTCCTGGGTCAGATCCACGCAGTGGGTGCCCAGATCAAAGGCATCGTGGGGCTCGTTGAAGCCGATGTGGCCGTCATGGCCGATGCCCAGCAGCTGCAGATCCACGCCGCCCACGCTGCGGATGACCTCGTCGTAGCGCTTGCACTCAGCCTCGGCGTCCAGATTGGTGCCGTCCGGCAGGTTGATGTGGGCGGGGTCGATGTTCACATGGTCGAACAGGTTGCGGTGCATAAAGCTCCAGTAGCTTTCCGGGTGATCCTTGGGCAGGCCACGGTACTCGTCCAGATTGACGGAGGTGACCTCAGAAAAATCCAGATCTCCCTCGTTGTAGCGCTCCACCAGCTTCTCATAAGTGCCAACGGGGGTGCCGCCGGTAGCCAGACCCAGCACGCAGTCGGGCTTCATGATGACCTGCGCAGAAATGATGTTTGCCGCCTTGCGGGACATATCGGCGTAGTCCTTTGTACGAATGATCTTCACGATAAACGACCTCTCATTCTTCATTTACTCTTTGTGGGCGGTGCACAGCGGCACACACCCGCATCTGGTTCAAGTTTATCACATTTGCCGACAGAAAGCCACAAAACGGCACAATTTTTCCGGTTTTCCGTTTCTTTTGGAAAAAGTGCCTTAAAATCCGGGCGCAGTACCGTTCTTTTGCACAAAGGGTGCGCGCAGGGGGTCAGTCCGCAAACCCGGCCTTCTGCAGGGCGGTGAGCAGCAGCGGGATGAGCACCAGCTGCGCCACGATGCCCGGCACGGCGGTGAACAGTGCCCCGGACAAAAAGGCGCTGAAGGGGAAGCTGCCGCCGGTCAGCCCGGCCAGCACAAAGCGCACGATGCCCCATACGATGCGCCCGGACACCATGGCGGTCAGCAGCACGGCGTAGAGCGCGGGCAGGCTGTGCTTTACTTTGCGCCACACTAGGCCGGACACCAGCCCGTAGGTGGCCAGCTCAAAGGCCATGGAGATGGCTACCGGGAACATGGGCGGCATGCCGAACAGCACCGAGCGCAGCAGCGGGGCGGCGAAGCCCACAGCCAGCCCCCACGGGCCGCCCAGCACAAAGCCGCACAGCAGCACCGGGAAGTGCATCGGGCAGAGCATATTGCCCACCTTGGGCACCTGACCGGTGAGCAGGGGCAGCACAAAGGCCAGCGCTAAAAACAGGGCGGCCAGCACCAGCTGCCGCACGGAGGGAGTGTTTTTGGTTTTCATAAGGGTTCCTCCTTTTTTCAGCCGCAAAATATAAAAAGAGGCCTGCCCCGGCATTCCATGCCAAAGGCAGACCCCTTCGTGGCGTCTGTTTCAAAAAAAAATATTGCTTGCTGGGGAAGCGGCAGGCTGCTGCCCGCCCGTGCCCGGCTTCCTGCCGGACCGATGGTCAAAAGTATAACAAACCATTTTGCCCCTGTCAAGCGGGGCGGGATGTCTGCAAAATAGACAAAAATCGGTCTTTTCGCAAAAAAATTTCCCCGGGGCTGTACATTTTGCTGGAAGAAGCTTGACCTTTTTGCGCAGAATGGATAATATAAAATTGAAAAAAAGCGCGCTGCGGCAGTCTGGCTGCCGGGGCGCTGACGAGAGGCTTTTTTGAGCGCATGAATTCTGAGGTTCATACGGGAGGACCATCATGACAAATGCTGAAAAACTTACCCTGAAAAAGCACGCCTGCCACATCCGCATGGGCGTGATCGAAGGGACCCACAGTGCAGGCTGTGGTCATCCGGGCGGCAGTCTGAGCATCGCAGACGTGCTGTCTTATCTGTACTTTAAGGAACTGAACATCGACCCTGCCCAGCCCAAGATGGCGAACCGCGACCGTCTGGTGCTGTCCAAGGGTCATGCCGCCCCGGCGCTGTACGCAGCGCTGGCAGAGCGGGGCTTCTTCCCGGTGGAAGAGCTCAAGACCCTGCGCAAGATCGGCAGCCGCCTGCAGGGCCACCCCAACATGAACAGCGTGCCCGGCGTGGATATGTCCACCGGCAGTCTGGGTCAGGGCATCTCTGCCGCCTGCGGCATGGCGCTGGGCGCAAAGCACGCCGGCTCTGCCGTGAACGTTTACGCCATTCTGGGCGACGGCGAGGTGGAAGAGGGCGAATGCTGGGAGGCCTTTATGTTTGCCGCCCACTACGGCCTTGCCAACCTGTGCGTGATGCTGGACCGCAACCATCTGCAGATCGACGGCACCACCGAAACGGTCATGAACAGCGCCCCGCTGGAAGACAAGCTCCGCGCCTTCAACTTCAACGTGGTCACCATCAACGGCCACGACTTTGACCAGATCGAGAGCGCCGTGCAGGCTTTCCACGCCGAGACCGAAAAGCCCACCTGCATCATTCTGGATACGGTTAAGGGCACCGGCGTTTCCTATATGACCAATTCCGTTGCATGGCACGGCAAGGGCCCCAATGACGAAGAGTATCAGGTGGCCATGAACGAGCTGAACGCCGCCTATGCCGCGCTGGAACAGGAGGAGAACTGAGATGGCAGACGTGAAAAAGATCGCGACCCGCGACAGCTACGGCAACACCCTGAAGGAGCTGGCAGCGGAAGGCCACGATGATCTGGTGGTGCTGGACGCTGATCTGGCCGCCGCTACCAAGACCGGCATGTTCCAGAAGGCATATCCGGACCGTCACTTTGACTGCGGCATCGCCGAGGGCAACATGGTAGGCGTGGCCGCAGGTCTGGCCGCCATGGGCTATGTACCCTTTGTTTCCAGCTTTGCCATGTTCGCAGCCGGCCGCGCCTTCGAGCAGGTGCGCAACTCTGTGGGCTACCCCCACCTGAACGTGAAGATCGGCGCCACCCACGGCGGCATCTCCGTGGGCGAGGACGGCGCTTCCCACCAGTGCTGCGAGGACTTTGCCCTGATGCGCAGCATCCCCGGCATGACCGTCATCTGCCCCGCCGACGATATCGAGGCGCGCGCCGCCGTGCGCGCCGCCTACGCCATGGAAGGCCCCGTCTACCTGCGCTTCGGCCGTCTGGCTGTACCGGTGTTCCACGATGAAGCCAACTACCACTTTGAGCTGGGCAAGGGCGAGCAGCTGACCGAGGGCAGCGACATTGCCATCATCGCCACCGGCCTGATGGTCAACGAGGCACGCATGGCTGCCGAGCAGCTGGCTGCCGAGGGCATCCACGCCCGGGTCATCAACATCCACACCATCAAGCCCCTGGACGAGGAGATCGTCATCAAGGCTGCCAAGGAGTGCGGCAAGGTCATCACCGCTGAGGAGCACAACGTCATCGGCGGTCTGGGCGAGGCTGTCTGCGCCGTCCTGAGCGAGAAGCAGCCCACCCCCGTGCGCCGCGTAGGCGTGCAGGACGTGTTCGGCTGCTCCGGCCCCGCATGGGACCTGCTGAAGAAGTACGGTCTGGACGCTGCCACCATCTGCAAGACCGCCCACGAGATGCTGGGCAAGTAAGCGCTTTTTATAGCAGTACGATTTTTAAGGCCGCCGCACAATGCTTTGTGCGGCGGCTTTTTTGTATCATGAAAAAGAGGCCACCGATCCGGGTGACCTCTGAAAAACATGATATGTCGTTTTTGCCGCGCAGACCCGGCCGCTTATTTGATCTCCGCTGTTTCCACGATAAATTTCACGTTGCCGGTCATTCCATCGGCAAGCCCGGTAAAGGTCTGGTAGGCTTTTCCGGCCTGCTGCTCGGCTTTTAAGCGGCGTACTACATTCTGCAATCCATCGCCGAAATCATCGCCGAGTTCCTTTCCGGCTTTCTTGCTGAACTCCTGCACACCATCCCGAAGAGCCGCCGCACCATCGTGCAGCTCTGTCAAGCCGCCATAAAGTCCTGCACTTGCATCATTCAGCTGTGCGCTGCCGTCAGCCAGTGTGCTGGCTTCCTGACCGACCTGATCCACCGCTTTCATGTAGGCATCGGTGCTTTGGGCCAGCTGGTCAAGACCTGCCAACAACTGCGTAAAGCCGCCGGGCATTGACTGCATCAGCAGCTCGGAGGTGGTTGCCGCTACCGTACCGGCAAAGGCGGGGGTATCATTTGCTACCGCTTTTCCCAGCGCATTTTGCAGTGCGGGAAGCAGGACTTTCTGCTGTTCCGGCGTAAGCGTGCCAAGCGCCGCCTGCAGCTCTGCGTCACTGCACACATCCGTCACCAGCGTGGTGCCGTAGTCTGTGATGGCAGGTGTCAGCGCTTCGCTGAGTTTCGCCTGCGTCTCCTTGTCGGCAGTGCCCGTACTGTCGCTCACCGAGCCGCTGACGGCGCTCAGGCCGTCCCGCAGGGTATTGATCCCGGTCAATAGGGTCTGTCCATTGTCGTACAGCTGTGTCAGACTGTCCGCAAGGGTCTGTGCACCCTCGTTCAGGTTCTTCACGCCGTCCGCGTACTGCTGAAAGCCATCGTAGTAGGCTTGTATCCCGTCTGCCAAGGCGCCTGCACCATCGGCAACTTCATCGGTCGCATCGGTCAGCTTATCCAGCGCATCGCTCAGATCGGTCAGGTCCTCGATACCACTCAGGTCGAGATCATCCAGCGCAGAAGGGGTCAGGATCGTTGCTGTGAAATCCAGCGCAAAATCTGTGACATCCGCGCTGATCTCAAAGAACGCAGGAATTTCCACATCCTTCATTGGCTCGAATCCGCTCAGGCACAGGCTGTCCGCAAGACCCGGCATTGCCATCCCCAGCACTGCGGTCTGCCCGTCCAGATCCATGACCTTTCCGTTTTCTGCTTCAATGTTCGTGAACTTCGTTCCGTCCAGGATCAGCGCTGTAACAGCGGTGAACGGCACGCAGACCGTGTAGTCCTGCCCATCGACCGTGACGGTCTCGCGGGTATGATTCGTGTAATCGAACCGGATGCGTACCCGTCCGCTGCGGCCGGCCAGAGAGCCTGGCGCTATTTTCTGCCCATCCAGATAGTAGGTCACGCGGGTCGTGACCGGCAAGGCTGCATCGGACTTGCCCTCATAGGTGATGGACGTGCCGTGGTTTTGCCACGTCAGCGCATTGTCTGCCCCGCAGGTATAGTCCTCGTCTCCTTCTTTATTGGTGATATCCCGCAAAGCGGCAGCATCCGGGATGGTCTGCCCATCCTGCGCTTTCAGCGTCACCTCCACCGTTGTTTCGGTAACGGTACCATCGGCATTTGCTTTTGCATAAACAGTTTCTGCTTTGTCCACGCCGTTCGGCGTTGTTTTGGGGGAAGAAGCAGTTTCTGCCGTTGTCACCGTGCTGGCGGCGACAGGCTCCTCCGCAGGTGCAGCTTCCGTCGCCTGCCCGCAGGCAGAAAGCAGCAACGCTGCTGAAAGTACGATCAGGATCAGTTTTTTCATAGCATTACTCCACATTTTTCAGCGCCTCGTCCATCGGAACACGGCAGATCCGGCGATATTCCAGAATAGCCACCACAGCGTAGCTGATCAGTCCCGCTGCCATCATGCGCGGATACAGTGTCGGCTCGACCCAGAGAGAGATCCAGCCTGTCATGCTTTCCAGAATAATCGCATGAAACAGCACCCGCATGATGGATACCTCAATGGGAAGGCTGACCGCCAGACACAGCACGGCCACCACCGTTGTGGACAGCAGGTACAGGCGTGCGATCTCCCTGCCGCTGTAACCCAGGATCTTCGTCATCGAGATAGACTGGGCGTTTTTCTCAATGATCATCTTGCTCAAAAGGTAGACAATCACAACAAATATCATGATGGCAAACCCGTTGACCAATCCCATCATAGACCCCATGGATACCGTCAGCTGACGGGAGATCTTTGTCAGCGTATCATAATCAATGACCGAACCGATGTATTTTTCGTCAATTTCCGTCAGCGGCGCATCCGAGAAATAGCCTCCGTAGTACCCGCTGCCCAGATCAAAGGTGCGGTTCAGTGTTTCCCGCGGCATAAAGACCGCGATCGCGCCCATATAATCATAGATGCCATCAACGGTAAAGGAATACTGCGTATCCTCATACTTTTCGCGCAGGGTCACAGTGTCTCCTGCTCCGACATTGTATTTTTCAGCATAAGCAGCGGACACATAAACACCCTGACCGGGCAAGACCACATAGCGGCTGTCCGGTTCTACTCCATAGAGCATCACACTTTCGGGATTGGCGATACCGCCCTCCTCCACGCTGAGGGTCTGCAAGGTATAGGCGCTGAACGGTTCTGCGTTGTTTTCCTCCGTCTCTGTCTCCATACGGAAAAGCATCATGGAAACAAGCGTGTTCAGCTTCCGGTCCTCGTTCATTGCGCTGTAAGGGATCTGCAGGATCGTTTGTGTGTTGCAAAGCATATGATCGCCGATGGTCTCGCTGTAATGGTTCAGTGCATCCGGCAGCATCAGACCAAAGCTCAGCAGCAGATTCGCAAACAGGATCCCAATAAACAGTACGGCATAACCGCCAAGATTCTGCAGGATCACCCGTGCACGGAACCTTGTAAAAAACGGCAGCAGCTTCGGCAGCGGCAATGCATATCTGCGCCCGCTGCGGCGGCTCAGATCATGACGCAGGAATTGCAGGGGAGACAGCTGCAGGGTGCGGGCCAGTACAAACCAGTTGATAAAGATCATCAGCACCACCGGCACAGCCGTAGTCATCCAGAAGGCGTCCGCATTCCACCGGGTCACATAGGTGGGTAAGCTGTAGCTGCCGTAATACATCTCTGCACAGACGTCCTTCAAAAAAGTATACCCCAGCAGATTTCCCACCGCAGCGCTGATAAGGGTGACAAGCACCGGCATTGCCATGTAGTGGCGCACAAGCTCTCCCCGTGTAAAACCAGAGGCACGCAGCGTTCCGATCACGGAAGCCTCCTTGGCGATCGTGTTCGCAGTTGTAACGGCAAAGACAAACGCCATAATTGCGATGATGATATAAAGAAGAACGACCATCATGGCGCGGTCGCTGCCCATGTCCTCTCCTGTAAAGGTGATGGCCTGATTCGCATAAGCCGGTACAAAATCCTGCAGGGATACGGTCTTGTTGACCACCTTCATGAACGCCTCGGCAGCGTCCTTCTCCGCAGTTTCACCCTCGGGCGGTGTATCGTAGGTCCATGCATAGTTCCAGCTCTGGGCTTCCTGCAGTGCGTCATAGCCTTCCGGGGTCATCACCGCAACGCCGAACTTGACGGCGTCGAACATCGCATCGCTGTTATCGCTGAACAGACAGCTGTAATCCGGCAAAGCCACCAGACCGGTCACCGTCCAGCGCTCTCCGCTTGCGGCGGTCAGGGTATCACCGATGGTCAGATCATTGTTGTCGGCATACATCCGGTCGATCGCGATCTCTCCGGCTGCGGCAGGCAGCGCTCCCTGCATCAGGCAAACAGTGTTGACCTGCGTGCGCTTCGGGTAGATACGCAGGGTGCTGCCGTTTTCAAGCGCGGCTTCCCGGTAATGCAGGTCATACAAGGTCACCCCCGCGTCCGTCAGAGTCCTGACCTGCGCGCGGTTCAGTGCGTTTTCAACACGGAAATGCCCGTCCTCGATGTGGTATTTCTCAAAGCCCTCCTTGTAGGCGGCGATCATGCTGGAGTCTGCTACCAGAAACCCGGAGACAAACCCGATGGTTGCAACCAGCAGGATGGCAATGACGGCGTATTTGCCCGCCTCGCTGCGCAATTCCCGCAGCAGGCGCTTGTTCAATGGGTTTTTCACGGTCCGCCTCCTTACCATTCAAGGTCCTGTGCCGGGACCTTCGCTGCGTTCACCGTGTTGCTGCGGATCTGCCCATCCCGAAGCTTGACCACGCGGTCTGCCATCAGGCGGATGGCATCGTTGTGCGTGACCATGATGACCGTATTGCCGTACTTCTGATTAACGGTCTCAATGAGTTTCAGGATCTCCTTGCTGGTGTTATAATCCAAGGCTCCGGTCGGCTCATCGCAAAGCAGGATATCGGGGTTCTTGACGATCGCACGGCCGATCGAGGTGCGCTGCTGCTGTCCGCCGGAAAGCTGGTTTGGCAGCTTGCTTCGGTACTCCCACAGCCCCAATACATGCAGCAGTTCGTCCACGTCCAGCGCACGGCGGGACAGATACGCACCGACCTCAACATTCTCCCGCACCGTCAGGTTCGGAATAAGGTTGTACATCTGAAAGATATAGCCGAGATGCCGGCGGCGATACAGGGTCAATGCTTTCTCATTCATATCGGCCATACGCTCCCCGCCGATCAGAATATCTCCCGAATCGGCGCGGTCGATACCGCCTAAAATATTGAGCAGGGTCGATTTGCCTGATCCTGAAGGGCCGAGCAGCACGCAGAACTCGCCTTTCTCCACAGACAGATCAATGCCTTTCAGTACTTCGATGCGGTTATCTCCTTTTCCAAAGGACTTTTTTATTTGGTTGAGCTGCAGGAACATGGGTCACTCCTCTTTCATTGACACAGGTTAGTTTGCCATAACTAGCTTACGCCAACACTATACAACGATAACCTGTTTCTGTCAATATGTAAACGCATAGCACTTGACGTCCTGTGAAAGCAACCGTTCTTGCAGGAGTATGGAGCCATCCGGAATTGCCGAAAATCCTTGGTATTTTTCGATGCTTCTCGAAAATTTTCGAAAAAAGAAGCCAGGAACTGCCGGATATTTGCAAAAAAAAAATCAGCCAGCGCCGGACAAGCCGCGAGAGCTGATTTACTCTTGTATTATCGCAGGTCAAGAAATCAGTGCAATATTCGAACAGCATCTTTGCGATATGCAATTCAACACTGTTGCTGTTGCATTATCGCAATTTTCAGAAATAGTGCCTATCAAAACAGCATATTTGCGATATGCAGTTTGCGGATGTTGCTTAGGCATTAAAAACGCAAACTGCTATAAAAAGTTGAATTGCTATAATTCGTGGGGTTGCTATAATTGGATGACGTCATCTTCCGAAAACACCCTGTAATCATTTTCCATGATTTGAGGGTGAGTCAAGCCTTGTTCCTCATAATACTCGATCGCCTTTTTCGTAAGGCTGCATTTCTTGCAGACTTCATTGATAAGCATTATCATCGCCTCCACTGGTATGATAAGCCCCCCAAGGGGACAGTCAATCGCTTTTTCAAAGATCCTCTTGATTGGGCAAGGTGTGTACGATATGGAATGCCATGTCCGCATTTTCTTTGTCCACAAATACCTCCGTGATATACTTCGGTTTTATACCCAGCGTTCCGATTCTCGCCTGGTCGAATGCATTCCGCCGATTGACATCTTTCGTTTTACAATAAAACTTGATTCCCGCAGCCGTCAACGCATCCGTAATGCGGTTGCATTGGTAAGGATCAGAAACTGTTGCGACTAACGACTTAAAAAATTGCTCTAACATAAAAAGCTCTCCCTATATATGCTCTAAAAGGAAATTCTTTCCAAGTGAACAAGAATCCCCCAATCATTCCCCACTTCCAGTATGCAATCCAAAAATTATCTCTTTTTTATTATTTCTTTCTTATACCTACGTACCTATCGAACCTTCCCGCAGCTTTTGCAAAAACGTTCAGATGAAGCATTTAATGTTCCACAGTCCGGGCAATACCATCTTCCGTCCGGCATCGGCTCAACAGGCGATGCCGTTTGGCGTGCATTTGCCGGAGTTTGAACGGGTGATGCAGTAAACAACGGCGCAATATTCACATCTCTACGGCCAACACCAGCAAGGCTTCTAAAATCCCACGATTTAACTTCTTGTGTCAATGTACGTTTTGGTTCAATATACTGGCCACATCGCTGGCAATATCGAACACCTGCTTTATTTTCGTACCCACAATTTTTACAAGTCATCAAAACTTTCCTCCTTGCTTTTTATTTAGATAACGTAATTTAATCTCAATTTATTTCGTTCGTCCATAAATTTCCAAAAGTTTGTGTGTCTATACATAAATCTTCTGAAAATTTGCAGCACAATCACGATATTTTCCATTTGGACAAATCGTTGCAACTGCTTCGTCCGTGAAAGACCGTGAACCTGCCGGTGTGCAAAAAGTGTGCAGAAACCGTGCACTTACTCTGGGACAAATGAAAAATGATGATTTTTGATCCATGACTTGATGGCGATTTGAGTGACCACAAAGGTGAATCTGATATACAGAAAGAAGAATGCCCACTCGTCTGAGGAGTTCTCAGGGGAGTGGGCAGTTCTGCGTAGGCGGTTAATATAATTTCAATTATGATAATTCAAATTATATTAAGACGTTCCATGGGCTGTAACAGCTTCACCGCTTGGTTTTCAAAAACCACCTGTTGATAGCGGTGTTACTTCTTCACAAATTGGTATACGCTATATTCTGGTGACGTCACCAATCCATGCTTGATAAGATTCTTGATAATAGAGGATGCACGAGATTTCTGAACGCCATATAGCTGTGCAACGTTTATGCTGCGGAACTGATATTGATACCGATATCTCTTGAAAAGTTCAAGCGTCCGCTCTTTTGTACTTGCAGTTAGTCTAGTATTATCCAGCCTTTTGCAAAGTTCACTCACTTCGGCATCCGTACTCATTCCGTGGAGCACTGTAGAAGTTTCCGCACTTTCCGCAGCGGTTTCCACACTTTCCGCACCACTTGCCACACTTTCCATACTGATCTGTGCCGGAGTCGCTACACTTCTATTCGGCAGTGTGACGATAAAGAAATCCGAATCTGAATAGAAAGTCGGCTTCTGGGCTACTTCCACATAAGAGTTCAGGATGCGGTCAATGCCGCTGCCACGGCGCTCCATAAAGCCAAGCCGTGAGAACACGTCTGAAATAACCTGATTGCGCCGCATAGACGGAATGTGCCGGATATCCATATCCTGCACCCTGCGGCCATTCATCATGCCGCCCGGCGAAGTGATCTCCAGTCGATCATCGAACACTTCCACATGAATCTCCGAACCAAGAATCTGATAATTCCGATGGATCAGCGCATTGACCAGCACCTCACGAACGGCCTTATACGGGTAGTCACTGCGTTCTTCACGGGTCATACCACGGATACTCCACGGGTTTTTGCTGTTGTTGCGAACAAAATCTTCCGCATTTTGCAGCAGCGTGATCAGACTTGCACCTTGAAATTCCTTGTCATCCAGAGCATCTTCTTCAATGCTGCCCTTGTAGTTGCCTTTCCAGCGGGTGCAGAAAATACGGGATTGTTTCAGAACACCCTGATCGCAGAGTAACAGACCGCCATTTGTGATTTGTCCATCATCGGTTACCAATCCTGCGGAGGGCAAGTCTTTTTCGAGGTCGAAATCCTCTTTTTTCAGATTCTTAAACGTCGCGGCCAGCAGTGTAAAACTGACATCACCCACTCGATAAGAACTGGGCAGGGCATCAAAGGTCTGGTTCATGCCCTGCAAAATCAATTCGTTCAGTTCCCGTGAAGTGGCTTCTTCGGACTGGTCGCCATGCCGCACATAGGCCGTATGGGAACCGTCAAAGGCATAATAATATGGATACGCCGGGCCGTCCTGTACTTCCAAATCAACGCAGGACTTGCCCTCTATTTCGACCTCCCGCACCCGATAGCGTGGTGTAGGGTCAATGCGGACTTTGATAAGTTCCGTCAATCTGCTCACCACAGCCTGCGGATTTTCTAATCCTACGACCTCACGCGGCTCATTCTTTACACCAAAAATCAGGTGTCCGCCCTCGGTATTGGCAAATGCCGACACGGATTTCAGCCAGCTGCGCGGCTTTTTCTCTTCAAGGCGCTCCTTGTAATCCACATGGGAGGCTTCAATGTAATGGTCGAGGGGGAAAGGCATGGTATCACCTGCAATTCAGTTCAATATCGTTCAAGCGTATTATACCGTATTTTATCAGTGTATTCCACCACTTTATGCAGTCACATAGGTGGCATTCTCTTTCACCGAATTGATTGTTTCCATCAGTTCACTGCCTGTTTTGCCATCAAACAGGCGGGTAAACAGAATGGGTTGGTCAAAGGGAGGTTTCATCAACACCGCTTTGCTTTCCACATAACCGTTCTGCTCGATGTAATGAATGACCTTCTGCACAAATGCGATCTGCTTTGCATTCAGGGATTCGTCGTTGATAAATTTTGAAAAGGCCTGCATGGCAGCATCGTGGTCCAGCTTTGCCACTTTACGCACCAGCAGACCAAAGGGCGTATCCCGAAACTCCCGTGCATAGTCCTCTTTGCTGCCCAGTTCACAGGTGAAGATATGTTCCAGCTCGGTGTAGTCACCCCGGGAAAGCGGGATGTTCTGGGTCAGCTTGTGGATGGCCAGCGTATCGCTGCGGTGCTCCATGATGTAGCGGTTCACACGTTCCCGGTACTCGCCGAAATCATAGCCGGAATCCAGCGTTTTGCCCTCGGTCTGTTCCAGTACCGGGTCGGCAAGGGCCGTGTAGACAGGCTTTTGCCCCTCTACACCGTCCACCAGAAACTTGATGAGCGCCCGCAGTTCCTGCCGCATTTCCTCAAAGCGGAGCAGATCATGCGAAGTCAAAAACTCGTCTGTCTGCACCTCCCGGATGAGGGGCAGCTTTGCCTGCACCTGTGGGATGGTAGCTTTCCCTTCCAGCATTGCCGCCGTATTGCGCAGCTGTTTCTGGGCGCGGCTCAGCCCCGGTAGACCCTCCAGCTCACAGAGCAGCAAGCCATACACAAAGTTATCGAACCGCTTGGCGGCTTCATCTTTATCGTCCAGCGAGATGAGCGGTGCCACCTCTTTCATCAGAGTACCCTTGTCCGTTTCAGTCAGGCTGACAAAGGCTTCTGGCTTTTGATAGTGTTCCACGGCCTGTCGGTGCAGCCGCACGGATACCAGCTCCGGGTTCAGAGCTCCCACTTCGGTGCGGCAGGTCTCGGTTAAGATCTTGCGCCAGTTCTGGTATTTTTCGTCTGTATAGGCTCCATCCTGCAGCGCGGCGGCGATCCGCACCTGCTTGCAAAAGATGCTCTCGGACAGGCTCTTGGTGTCCGTGCCCTCATAGCCGTTGGGCTTCTGACGGAAAAACTCAAAGTTGCCGCAGTAGTCAAAAATCAGAAAACGCCGTTTGCCCGTATATTCGCCGTCGATGGCATCCACGCAGGCAAGGGATGGGCAGAGCCGCGTGCCACGGCCGATCATCTGCCAGAACTTCGTTTTGCTGCGCACTTTTTTGAAGAACACCAGATTCACGCACTCCGGCACATCAATGCCCGTGTCCATCATATCCACCGAGACCGCAATAAACGGCGGCTTGTCCGGCTGCTTGAAGTCGTCAATGATGGATTGCGCATAGGCATCATCGCAGACCACCCGCTGGATGAACCCCGGGCACTGGGTCTCCAGCTGCGGGTAGAGCTTGCCGAAGCGTTCCCGGATGAACTCCGCATGGCGCTTGTTCTGGGCAAAGATGATGGTCTTGCCGATGCGGTCGCCGCCCGCCGTCTGGATGCCCCGTTCCATCAGGTCTTGCAGCACCGTGTCCACGGTGTTGGCATTGAAAATAAACTTGTTCAGCTTTTCGGATGGGATGAAGGTGGGCAGGGTGTCGTCCTCGGCAAAATCGTCCTCGTAGCGCGCCTTGTCCTCCGGTGAAAGCTGGTCGTAGTGGATGCCCTCTTCTGTGAATTTCGTCTTGACCTCGTAGTTGTAGTAAGGCACCAGCACATGGTCGGTGTAGACGGCCGTGTCGTAATCGTAGGCGTAGGTGGGGATGCCGTGCTCCATCTCGAAAAAGTCGTAGGTGTTGCGGTCCACGTCGGTTTTCGGGGTGGCGGTCAGACCCACCAGAATCGCATCGAAATAATCAAAAATAGCGCGGTATTTTTTGAAAATGCTGCGGTGGCTCTCGTCCACGATGATGAGGTCAAAGTGGGCGGGCGAAAACAGCGGCACGCCGTCCTTGGTCTTGGCGTTGTCGATGGCGTTGAGCATGGTGGGATAGGTGGAAAACACGATGCGCGCGGCCTTATCGTCCTTGGAGGAGCACAGGTTGCACAGCGATTGGTCGGGCAGATATTTCTTGAAGTCGTCCTTCGCCTGCTTGACCAGCGCAGTGCGGTCGGCCAGAAAGAGCACGTTGGTCACATGACCGCCCCGGCTCAGCACATCGGTCAGGCTGGATGCGGTGCGGGTCTTGCCCGTGCCCGTTGCCATGACCAGCAGATTGCGCCGGAAGCCCTGCGCGATATGAGCGCAGACTGCCCGGATGGCGTTTTTCTGATAGTAGCGGTCGGTGATTTTGTCGTCAATTTCGATGGTGTCCAGCGGTTTTTTCTCGGTGCGGCGGTTCATCAGCTTCTGCAAGTCGTCCTTGCAGAACACCCCGCTCACGGCACGCTGCGGGCCGCTCTGCTCATCCCAGAAATAGGTGGTGTAGCCGTTGGTGTTGAACAACATCGGACGGCGGCCAAATTTCTGCTCCAGACAGTCTGCATAAAGCTGGGCCTGCTTGCGCCCGATGTTGGGGTCTTTGGTGCTGCGCTTGGCTTCAATGACTGCCAGCGGCAAGCCGTCCCTGCCCATCAGCACATAGTCCGCATAGCCCTTCTGCCCCAGCACGCCGTTCATGTTGTCCACTTCGTACTCGGTGCGCACATCGGCGTCCGGCCCGGTGAACTTCCATCCCATGGCCTTGAGGTCGATGTCGATGATCTTCCGCCGCGTTTCGGCCTCGGTGAGGTCGGCGGCGGTGAAGCTGCGGCTCTGCTGGTTCTGCTGTTTGCTGGCCGTGTATGCCGCCGAAAGGCTCTCCACCTGCTTGCGCAGGGCTTCCAGCTCGGCATCTTTCTGGGTCAGCAGGCTTTCCTGCTCCCGGATTTTCTTTTCGTCCAGCGTTACCTTTTCGCCGGGGATGGCCGTTTCATCAAAGGAGCGCTCCACATAGTCCGTGCCGTAGCAGTAATCTACCCACTGGATGAAGTCGAACAGCCCCCGCAGGCTGAACACTGCATCCGCCGCCGACACACTATGCCCCGTATGTACCGCCAGATTGCCCGCCTTCACGATGCTGGGCAGCACGCTCCACACATCGCGGTTCACTGCGAACCGGAAGCTCGGCTCGTGCAGCAGGGATTGCAGGTTGTCCTTGTAGGGCATGGTGATGGTCTTATCTGCCGCATACACCCACTTCACCGCCAGCTCCAACGCCTTCCGGCACCCCACCGCGCACATCGCCGGGGAGGTGGAGAACACTTTCTCGGCCTCGATGGCAGAATTAGCGAAGAGGGAATATTCAGGTTTAGAGGACAAATATTCAAAATTTGACATAATTGAATGCCTCATCAAAGCAGCTGCGTCACTATATCATTTAGACGCCAGCGTTCGTCTCTGCCTCTTCATTCATTTCTAAATGCATCGCATTCCCAGCCAGATTGATTAATTGTTGCAATATGGTGACTGCTTTATCCGAATTTATCACATCCACAAAAAAAGTTTGAAAATCTTTGCGAGATTTAAAACTATAAATATAGCCATTTCCGTATTGTGGCAACTGATTTGCAATATCACTTTCTAGAACAACTGTTACAGGATAAATAGTTGCATCGTACGCAATAAACATTAATCGAAACTTGTAGTCTTTATTATCAGGCGTTTCCAAGCATACTTCAAATTTCTTTTGCGTATTACCCATTTCTCCCAGACGGCTTTGAATGTCCACTCGTTCTTCTACGGTTTTTGTCTGAAAAGCTGCAAATACAGCACCTGCCCCAACTTCTTTCGTCTGTGTGAAGGAACGAATCGGCCCATCATATAGCTGGACTTCACATTTGACCATTCCCTGCGTTATTTCGCTCAATTCATTTCCAACTTCTTTAATGACTTTATCGGGCGCTGTCAAATCAACCTTGTCAAAGCTTAACTTCTCTTTTAATGATAGCATATGATCCATACTTAATCCTCCATTAATTGAAATACAATCGGTAAATGGTCACTGATTTTTTTATTTGGATGCAGATTTTGAGTCACTAAAGAAACCTTTTGCGTTTTTGTTATGATTTTTAATTCTTTATCAACAAAGTTGCTTCTCAACCGGGGACGAACTATCACTTGATCAAAAATATTCCAGAATTCATTTTTCTCCTTATTGCCTCTATAATAGTATGTTCCGGGTGGATAATTAAAATCTCCCAGCAAATTCCACATAGGATTATAAAACATTTTATACTCTGTATCATAGATTACCCTTGATATTTTTTGTGCTTCATCTGCAACGGGAATTCCATGAAATCCAAATGCGCCCAAGCACCCATCATCGTATGGATTTTGATTAAAATCTCCAACGACTACGGTCTTATCAATTCCACTTTCCTTTTCTGCAAGCTCAATATCGTGAACCACCGACTGGAAAGCAAGTGTTTGTGTTCGTTCATCTGTCCACATCTGACTTGGAAGATGAACTCCACATAGAAGTAGGTCGTTTTCTATAATTTGCATAGAATAATATTTGCTTTGGCGGCTTTGTCGGATGTTCTTTTTGTTTCCAAGAATTGTAAGCCGGTCACATCCTACAGATGGATAAACATCCATCCTAATACCATTCAAATCGAGACGGTTGATCAAATCCTCAACGATGTCTTTATATTCTGCAAGAACAACGATGTTTGACTTTTGCTCTACAATTATATCACAAAGAACTGTATTTATATCCTCATTATCATGCGTATTCCAGAATAAAAATCTCACTTTCCTCCATCCTCATCACCAAAATCTTTTACTTTGCTTCTTTCAACATCCCCATTCTAATTAGAACCTGCCACACCGAAGCATACGCTTCCACTCCAACCAGTTCTTTCAGCAGTTGTTCTCGAAGTTCTGGTTTCAGCTTTTGAATCGAGTTCATTGCCTTAATCACATCAAGCTTTGCCTTGTTATAATCTTTTTCTTCTTCAAAGGTCATCGTCGTATGCTCCTTTCATGATAAAATGTTCTGGTTAACATTATTATACCGCTAAAATCCGCTGTTGCACAGCCTTTTATCTGAAGTTTGGGGCATTTTATATACAAACTCCCTCCGTCTGCTCACCTCGTTCGCATCCACCTCCCTCAAAGAGGGAGGCTTTTGCCTTGCGGCCACGTTAAGGCTCCCTCTTTGAGGGGGCTGTCGCCGTAGGCGACTGGGGGAGTTACCCAAAATATTCCTGCATCAGTGTCTTTTTCATCAATTCCAGCTTTTCAAGGCTCTGCTGTATAGTTTGCTTCTGCTGGTCTACACGCTCTGCAAAGGCGCCAAACTGGTTTTGGATCTCAAGAGGTGGCACCGGGATTTTTAAAGATCCATATTTTTTTGCATTAATTCCGGGCTGAGCAGCACCGCTTTGATTGAGTTTTACCCATGTCTGATATTCATCCAGTTTTGTGTACCAAAACAAATATCGTGGATTTACTAACGACAAATTCAATTTATATCGAATGAGATATCCCGCAAAAATCTGGTTACCTGATAAAAAAGCATATGTCTTTCCAACGGTTGCCCCCATCCGAGCGAACATAAAGTCTCCATAGGACAATTTATACTGTGTATCGTCCGAAATATTTTCAGAGGATACGCAATTATCATTTAGCGTCCCATCATCGTTGACATCCGTTATTCGGACATACCGTGGCCGTGATGGATTATATTCTGTGGAAGCCGATTGTGCTCCATATTCTCCTTTCCCAATCGATAACTCATCTAATGTTTTTATCGGATATCTTTTTTTAAAAAATTCCTCCACAAATCGTGCCTTTACCAGCTCGTCCAGTTTAGCAAGCTGCTGCTTACGGAGAGAAGTCAACTGCTCTAGCTTCTTGAATTTTTCTGCAATTTCTTTCTGCTGGTTTACTTCAGGTAATGGAATTTCAATGTTTTCGACGATGGATTTAGAAATTTCTTTAAAAGTTGCACCACGTCCCAACGAATTGAGATAGTCCGTTTTTGATTTCAAGAAAAAATAGAGGTATTCATTATAAATCGCATCTGAGCAAATAAGGTTCTTGAATCCTTGATTGCAACACATTTCACAACCGGCAATTGCGGTTTTGCCAATCGGCGCACGAGAAGATAAAATGACGGTTCCCGTTGGCAGATAAGACAATCCTGTTTTTTCTTTTCCCTCTTCAGTAATGTGCCGAACTGAATCCATAATGTAAAAAGTATCTTCGTTCAATTCGGCAGGTGTTATCCATTTGATGTTGCCGTCCCAGTAGGACGTAACAGATGTTTTTGGTGTCGAACCAGATACAATAGTACAAATCTCTCCCAACTTCGCCATCACACCATCTCCTCCAACTCTGCCAGACCCTTGGTGATCTCCATTTCCAACTCATGCAGGTCGGCAAGGATCTCCGTGGTCGAGGGATACTCCACCGGCACATACTCGGTCTCTTTGTACTTGTTGATGGATAAATCGTACCCATTGGCGGCAATTTCCGCTTTGGGCACAAAGAAACTCTGCTCGGTGCGCTTGCGGTCAGTTTCGGCGTCGAGGTTATGGAACCGGGCGATGATGTCCGGGATGTCGTTTTCCTTCACCTCGGTGCGCTTGTCGTCCAGCGAGAAGCCGTCGGCTTTCATATCGTAGAACCACACCTTGTCGGTGCCGCCCGCGCCGGTCTTGGTGAACACCAGCACCGCTGTGGACACGCCTGCGTAGGGCTTGAACACGCCGGAGGGCATGGAGATGACCGCCCGCAGCTGATGGTTTTCAATCAGTTCTTTTCGGATGCTCTGGTGCGCCTTGCTGGAACCGAACAGTACGCCGTCCGGCACGATGCAGGCGCAGCGTCCGCCGGTTTTGAGCATCCGCAGGAAGAGCGCAAGGAAAAGCAATTCTGTCTTTTTGGTGTTGGTGACGGCTTTCAGGTCGTCGTTGATGCTCTCGGCATCCACAGTACCCTTGAACGGCGGGTTCGCAAGGCAAATGGTGTACTTGCTGCAAATGGAGTTTTGCTTCGACACGCTGTCCTTGTAGTCGATATCCGGGTTCGTGATGGAGTGGAGCATCAGGTTCATGGCCGAAATGCGCAGCATGGTGCGGTCCATGTCAAAGCCGGTGAACATCGGGCCTGCAAAATGCTGCCACTGCTCCGAGGTCATGCTGTCCTCGTAGTGGGCGCGGAGGTACTGCGCACTGGACACCAGAAAGCCCGCCGTGCCGCAGGCGGGGTCGCAGATAAAGTCGTCCGGCGTGGGCTGCACCAGTTCCACCATCATGTCACGGATGTGCTTGGGCGTGCGGAACTGGCCGTTCTGCCCTGCCGAGGACAGTTTTAGCAGCATATACTCGTATAGGTCGCCCTGCATATCAAGGTCGGCAATGTCGTGGGTGTAAAGATCCTCCAGCCCGGTGATGATCTTTTGCAGCACCTGCGGCGTGGGAATGAGGAACATGGCATCGTCCATGTACCGTGCAAAGGCGGTGTTCTGTTCCTTTTCATCCTCTGCCCGCAAAACATCTTTTTCTTTTTCCGACAAGCTCTTGCCCAGCTTTTCGGCCTCCTGCTGTGCCTGTTCCAGCTTACTGAGTATCTCTACCAGTTCGCCTTTTTCGTTGAAATCCGGCAGACGGCCATATTTCATCTTTTTGATGGCCGGGAACACCCGCTGCTGCATGGTCAGGAAAATCTCGCGGGAGTCCTTATCCTTGAAGCGGCTCCACCGCATGGACTGCCCTGCTTCGCTGGCCGGGAAGATGTGCTCTATCTTCTCGCCCGCCATGTTCTCAAAATCTTCGGTGGCAAGCTCTTTCTCGTCCAGTGACCGGATGAACATGAGATAGGTCAGCTGTTCAATGACGGTCAGCGGATTGGTGATGCCGCCTGCCCAGATGTCTGTCCAGATTTTGTCTACCTTATTTTTAATGGCTCCTGTTACCATGCGCTCCTCCTGAATGTTTGCCAATCGCAAACGCTTTGCATCTTGAATTTTTGGTGATAATATCACAATTTTATTATAGCAGTGTACGATTGCATTTTCAACGTAGAGTGTTTAGCGGAAGTGCTTTCTTTAAAATGGCAAAGTGGATTTTGTCTGCTTTGCCGTTTTTTCTTCACATCTGGACAGCAACATGCCTTTGTGCTATTCAGCGATTCCATCGCGTAGCCTGTGCCGGGACGGTGCAGATTTGAAAGGGATTGGGATTTCCCAACAAGCATTATTCCGTGTTCTGCGGGTAGGCGGAAGCATCCGCAATTCACCCGCATCGTGTTCCATGGCCTGCGGCATTCCAGTGCGACCTACCAACTGATGATCTCCGGCGGTGATGTGAAAGCCGTACAGGGAACAACAGGTCACGCCAGTGCTAATCTGCTGGTCAACACCTATGCACACATCCAGCAGGATTCCCGCAAGAAGCTGGGTAAAAGGTTCGAGGAAGGCTTCTACAAGCCGGGAACAATACCTGCGCAGACTACCCCGGTTGAAGCAGGACCGACCATCTCCATGTCGGCCCTGCTGGAACTTCTGAAGGACGCAGACCCCTCTGTAAAAGCGCAGCTTCGCCTGGCTCTGCTGACCTGAATTGCAAAAAATAGCACGAATTGCAGAGTAATTCACAGACTTACTCCATCTGATACGAAAAATGCGGACCGTGCAAAAACCGTGCAGAGACCGTGCAAATGGCGTATAAAAAGAAAATCCCACGAAGAATCTTGTGATTCTTCGTGGGATTTTGGTGCGCTCGAGGGAACTCGAATCCCTGGCCCTCTGATTAAAAGTCAGATGCTCTACCGGCTGAGCTACGAGCGCATATTCTGCGGCAAAACAATACCGCCGAATAATATTACCACAATTGGCTGCAAAAAGCAAGAGCGACACCTAAAAAAGCGGAAATTTCAGTTTTATACAAAAAAGTCACTCAAAAAACTTTTGCGCCCGGTGCTGCAGCAGCTCCACCAGCAGACCGGTATAGATGCTGACCATTGAGGGCGTCTCGCCCAGCTCCATGGCTTTACGCTGGGGCAGGTCGGCAAGGCGTCCCTTGTACAGGCACTTCAGCTGGGGCAGCTGGGTGTAGTCGTTGGGGTGCATCAGGGTGCTGTCCTTGGGCAATGTCAGTGCGCCGCTCTTTTCCAGCACCTCGCTGACGAACTGGGAGCAGAAATAATGCCGGCGGCGCTGCCAGCGGATATGCAGTGCGCACAGGATCAGCCCCAGCGTGTTGAAGCGGTACAACTCGCCCCGCGCCATCATGTGCTCGGCACGGCGGCAGGCGCGGACGTAGGCCTCGTCGGACACCTCCAGCGCGTACAACGCACAGGGCGCATCCCCGCGCAGACGGAAAACGCCCTTGTTCAGGAATTCCTTGCTGGGGCCTGCAGGGAACATCGTGTAGCCGTTTTTGCGGGTAGAGCTGTACAGACAGTTCAACTCTTCGTCAAATGCCATGGAGGCGTGGGTATAGCTGGCTCCGGTAACGGCATAGACCAGCTTGGACAGCAGCGTGCCCGAGCGGGTGAGCAGGATGTAGATGGTTTTCATGGCAGTTCCTTTATATGTAGGCCGCCGCAGCGGACAGAAAAGCATTTCTTATAAAACAAGTATAGCATAAGTAAAGTCCTTTTTCCAGAAAAACGGATGAAACAGCGCAAAAATTGCACATTGGAACAAAGCCGGCGATAAATCTGGACAAAAACTGCAAAATACGTCCTGTTTTTTCATGTATCCCTGCTTGTCAAAGTTTTATCAAAATGTCGGTTTTCTCCCGTCCCGCCTTATTTTTCACGGTCTGCATCCCTGCCGGGCTTCGTGAATTTACTTTATACGGGAAGGTCTGTTTATGAAATTTGTTTCTTTTTTGCAAACAGAACCTTCCATTTATTGCTTTTGGAAAGCTTTTGTGTATAATGATAGACAGGAGAATTTGCATTGCATCGTTCTGTGCAGTCTCCCTTATGCGGTGTCCGTACCATAAATGGCGCTGCATCTCCTACACAGAGTTATGTAAGGATCAAACGAAAGTAGAGGTACGCAAATATGGCAAAGTTGGATCTTACCAAGTATGGCATCAACGGCACGACTGAAGTCGTGCACAACCCCTCCTACGAGCAGCTGTTCGCAGAGGAGACCAAGCCCGAGCTGGAAGGCTACGAGAAGGGTCAGGTCAGCGAGCTGGGTGCTGTGAACGTGATGACCGGTATCTACACCGGCCGTTCTCCCAAGGACAAGTTCATCGTGATGGACGAGAACTCCAAGGACACCGTGTGGTGGACCAGCGATGAGTACAAGAACGACAACCACCCCGCTTCCGAGGAAGCTTGGAAGGCTGTCAAGGAGATCGCTCAGAAGGAGCTGTCCAACAAGCGCCTGTACGTCGTGGATGCTTTCTGCGGCGCCAACAAGGACACCCGCATGGCAGTGCGTTTCATCATGGAAGTGGCCTGGCAGGCACACTTCGTCACCAATATGTTCATCCGTCCCACCGCTGAGGAGCTGGAGAACTTCGAGCCTGATTTCGTTGTTTACAACGCTTCCAAGGCTAAGGTCGAGAACTACAAGGAGCTGGGCCTGAACTCCGAGACTGCTGTGCTGTTCAACATCACCAGCAAGGAGCAGGTCATCGTCAACACCTGGTACGGCGGCGAGATGAAGAAGGGTATGTTCTCCATGATGAACTACTTCCTGCCGCTGAAGGGCATGGCTTCCATGCACTGCTCTGCCAACACCGATATGAACGGCGAGAACACCGCCATCTTCTTCGGTCTGTCCGGCACCGGCAAGACCACCCTGTCCACCGATCCCAAGCGTCTGCTGATCGGCGATGACGAGCACGGCTGGGACGACAACGGCGTGTTCAACTTCGAGGGCGGCTGCTACGCTAAGGTCATCAACCTGGATAAGGACTCCGAGCCCGATATCTACAACGCCATCAAGCGCAACGCTCTGCTGGAGAACGTCACTCTGGATGCCGAGGGTCACATCGATTTCGCTGACAAGTCTGTCACCGAGAACACTCGTGTGTCCTACCCCATCAACCACATCCAGAACATCGTGCGTCCCGTTTCTTCTGCTCCCGCAGCTAAGAACGTGATCTTCCTGTCTGCTGACGCCTTCGGCGTTCTGCCCCCGGTCTCCATCCTGACCCCGGAGCAGACCCAGTACTACTTCCTGTCCGGCTTTACCGCAAAGCTGGCAGGCACCGAGCGCGGCATCACCGAGCCCACCCCCACCTTCTCCGCTTGCTTCGGTCAGGCTTTCCTGGAGCTGCACCCCACCAAGTACGCTGAGGAGCTGGTCAAGAAGATGCAGGCCAGCGGCGCAAAGGCTTATCTGGTCAACACCGGCTGGAACGGCACCGGCAAGCGCATCTCCATCAAGGATACCCGCGGCATCATCGACGCTATCCTGAGCGGCGCCATCAACGAGGCTCCCACCAAGAAGATCCCCTACTTCGACTTTGAGGTTCCCACCGCTCTGCCCGGTGTTGACCCCGCCATCCTCGATCCCCGCGACACCTACGCAGATGCCGCTCAGTGGGAAGAGAAGGCAAAGGATCTGGCCGGCCGCTTCGTGAAGAACTTCGCTAAGTACGAGGGCAACGAGCACGGCAAGGCTCTGGTCTCCGCAGGCCCCCAGCTGTAAGCTGAACACCCGCATTTTTCTTCTGAACTCCATATAAAATAAGCGCCCGCCCCGTGGTTTTTGCTCAAACCATAGGGTGGGCGCTTTGTTGTTTGCGCGTATTGTATTTTTAACCAGTTTATGTTATTCTATAAAAAGAAAGGCGCTGCGCTGTATTTGCAGGTGGTCAAGCTCCTCCCGGCATCCGATGTCCGGGGGTGCTCAATTTTTTGTGTTCCTCCGGACGGTTTGAATGTTCTTACGGGATACCGAAAGGAGGAATCCGTTATGGATTTGTTAAATATTGTTTTCAGTGTACTGAACCTTCTGGCTACCGTCATCATTGGTGTCGTTCAGGTGACATGGATGATCTCGCGGGATGTCTTTCGGAGCAGACCCAAAGCGAAGCATTATTTCAAAAACAAAAAAGATTGACCGCCTCTGTTCTTGCCCAACCGAGCGGTCAATCTTTTGACATAATCCCGGGAAGGAACTGACCACATCTACAGCCAGTGCCTTTCCTCTGTTTTTATTATAGTAGCATCGCCGCTTTTTGTCAAGGGCACCCTCAGGGTGTCCTTTTTTCTCGGGTAAACAGAGCGTCGATTGCGTTTTATGCTGCCTTATGCTATGCTCTTTCCAAGGGAGTTGATAAAATGGATGCCAGAACCTTCGGGAATTATCTGAGCCGGATGCGCAAAGCGCAGGGGCTGACACAGGCTGAGCTGGCTGAACAGCTGCACGTTACCGACAAGGCTGTCAGCCGCTGGGAGCGGGGCATCGGTCTGCCGGATATCAACACACTGGAACCGCTGGCAGATGCTTTGGGGCTGACCCTTGCCGACCTTATGCATTGCCGTGCTCCGGAAGAAGCCGATGCCGCACCGACCATCCAGCTGGAAGATTTCTTTACCATGCTGCGCCGGCAGCACACCGTAGATTGGCATTCTGTGCGCACCGCCCTGCTTGGATTGAGCATTGCGCTTGCCTTATGGGGTGTTTTGGCTTGCCCCGGCACCATTGCGGTGCACTGGTATGGTCTTGGCGATGGTTCTTTTCGGGCGGACGGCTGGATGCCTTCTTTCCTTATTTTCCCACTGTGTGCAGGCATTGAATTTTTATCGCTGGAAATCTGGAACAGTTTTGAACAGACCGGCTATTATCGCCGCCGGGGAGAGATCAATCTTTTCATCATCCATGCCATGTCCTTCGGCACACGCTCTGCCAGATGGATGAGGGTCGTGCTGGATCTTCTGTTTTTCTTTTGCTTTGGTTTTGTGATTCCATTTGTGGAAGCATGGATGATTTTTTTGAACTGATACCTTTCTCTTCCTGTGAAAAGGGGACAGCGGAGTGCCCGCAGGCGTTCCGCTGTCCCCTTTTTCAAAACAATAATTCAGCCCAGCAGCTCCAGCACACCGGCCTTGGGGCGGGCGCCCACGGCCTGACGCACCAGCTGGCCCTGCTCGAACACCAGCAGGGTAGGGATGCTCATCACCCCGAACTGCGCCGCCAAGTCCGGCTGCTCGTCCACGTTCACCTTGCCCACCTTTACATCGGTGCGCTCCTCGGCCACCTCGTCCACCACGGGGCTCAGCATCCGGCAGGGGCCGCACCAGCTGGCCCAGAAGTCCAGCAGAACGGGCTTTTCGCTGTGGAGCACTTCCTGTGCAAAGTTTTCCTTGGTAATGTTGATGACTGCCATATTTTTTCCCTCCTGAATGGGTGTTGTGTTTACTGACAGCATCAGTATACCCCATACGCTGCCCGCTTTTCCGTGACCGGGTCACGCAGGCGCAAAAAACAGCCGCTCCGGGCGCACCCGGAGCGGCTGTTTTTGAAGGAGGTAACGAGGTAAATGAATAAGGATCTCCCAACGCTTATCCCGGGGTGCAGGCCCCGGACAGGCGCTCAGGCAAAGAAGGAAATAACAAGTGCCACGAGGAAGCCCACACCGCCGACCAGCGTTTCCATGATGGTCCAGGTCTTGAGGGTGGTCTTTTCGTCCATGCCCACAAGGCTCTTCACCAGCCAGAAGCCGGAGTCGTTGAAGTGGGAGCAGACGGTGGAGCCGCCTGCAATGGCAGCGGTGACGCAGGCCAGGTACAGCGGGCTCAGCGCGCTGATGCCGGGCATGGCGGAGATGATGCCTGCTGCCATGGTCATAGCCACGGTAGAGGAACCAACCGAGATACGAACCAGAGCAGCCACGATGAAGGCGACCAGCACCAGCGGCAGGCTGGCGTTTGCCACGGCGTTGCCGATGACATCGCCCAGACCGGAGTTCTGCAGCATGTAGCGCAGCACGCCGCCGCAGGCAGTGACCAGCAGGATCATGCCGGTGGGCTCCAGAGACTTGGTCATGATCTTTTCTAGCTGAGCGTTGTTATAGCCGTGACGGGTGCCCAGCAGGTACATAGCAGCGATGGTAGCCAGCAGCAGAGCCATGAAGGGCTCGCCGAGGAAGGCCAGAACGGGCTGGATGCCTGCCAGTGCGGGCACCACCTTTGCCACAGAGTTTGCAATGATGAGCAGCAGGGGGATCATGATGATGCCCACGATGGTGCCGAATTTGGGCAGCTTGCTCTCGTCAATGTCTGCCTGCTGTGCCACGTGCTCGGGAACTTCGATCATGTACTTTTTGCCGCAGATGCTGCCCCAGATGGGACCGGCGGCGATCATGGCAAAGATGCCGCAGAAGATGCCGATCAGGATGACCCAGCCAAGGTCAACGCCCAGCATGGTAGCCACCAGCACGGGGCCCGGCGTGGGAGGGATGAAGGCGTGGCCGACAGCCAGACCGGCCAGCAGGGGAATGACGTAGTACAGCACAGAGCGCTTGGTGCGCTTTGCCAGAGAGAAGGCCAGCGGGATGAGGATGATCAGACCGGCGTCAAAGAACACCGGCATGGCCACGACAAGACCCGTGATGCCCAGTGCCCACGCGGCTTTTTCGTCACCGAACTTCCGCACCATGGTCACAGCCAGCGTCTGCGCGCCGCCGGATTCCTCCAGAATGGCGCCGAACATGGAACCGAGACCTACCAGAAGGGCGATGCCCTTTAAGGTGTTGCCGATACCCTCGTTGACCGAGCCGATGATGTCGGACAGGGGCATACCGGCCATCAGGCCGATGCCCACCGCACCGATCAGGATGGAGATCATGGCGTGGACCTTGAACTTGATGATAAGGATGAGCAATAGGATCAGACCTGCCACGGCAGCAAAAACCAGCCGTGCCGCATCGGGTGTTGCAACTGCTGTCATAGAAATTTCCTCCGTTTTGTGATTTTTGGTTGCACTTATCCAAGCCGTCCGGAAAAACGCGCCGGGCGGTTTACTTTTTGTTGTTTATGCGGAGTGGTTTACTCCATGTATGCGCCCTTCATGGGGCTGACGGCGTGCTGAGAGTAGAGCTTCAGCAGACCCTTGGTGTACTTGGGAGCCTTGGGCTTCCAGTTGGCGCGGCGCTCGGCAAGGATAGCGTCCATCTCTTCGGGGGTCTTGGGCTCGCCCTTCACGCCCACGATGGCCAGCTTGCGGTTATGCACATCGATCTGGATCAAGTCGTCGGGCTCCACCAGTGCGATGGGGCCGCCCACAGCAGCCTCCGGGCTGACATGGCCGATGACCGGGCCGCGGCTTGCGCCGGAGAAGCGGCCGTCAGTGATCAGCGCGACGCTGGAAGCCAGCTTCGGGTCGGCGCAGATAGCCTCGCCGGTGTAGAACATCTCGGGCATACCGCTGCCGCGCGGGCCCTCGTAGCGGATAAAGATGGCGTCGCCGGGCTTCACCTCGCCGTGCAGCACAGCGGAGATGCACTCCTCCTCGCTGTCGTAGGGCTTGGCGCGCAGGGTGGCTTCAAACATATTCTTGGGGCAGGCGGTGTGTTTGATGACGCAGCCTTCCGGGGCAAGGTTGCCCTTCAGGATGGCGATGCTGCCGTCGGTGCCCTTGGCGTTATCAAAGCTGTGGATGATGTCCTCGCGGCTGACCGGGCGGGCAAAACCGGCGGTCTTTTCTGCCAGAATGGCATCGCAGTGCTGGTAGAAGCCGTTCTTCTTCAGCTCTTCCAGATTCTCGCCCAGCGTCTTGCCGGTGACGGTCATCACGTCCAGATGCAGCATGGACTTGATCTCCTCCATCACGCGGGGCACGCCGCCGGCATAGTAGAAGTACTGTGCGGGCCAGTCGCCGGAGGGGCGGATGTTCAGCAGGTAGTGTGCACCCCGGTGCATCCGGTCAAAGGTGTCGGCGTCGATCTCAATGCCGAACTCGTGGGCGATGGCGGGCAGGTGCATGGTGGCGTTGGTGGAGCCGGAAATGGCGGCGTGCACCATGATGGCGTTCTCAAAGCTCTTCTTGGTCACGATGTCCTTGGCGGTGATGCCTTTCTTGACCAGCTCCATCAGCTGCTTGCCGGCATCGTAGGCGGCCTGCTTCAGCTCCGGGGCGGTGGCGGGCATCAGGGCGGTGCCCGGCAGCATCAGACCCAGCGCCTCGGCCATGATCTGCATGGTGGAGGCGGTGCCCATGAAGGAGCAGGCACCGCAGCTGGGGCAGGCGTTGTGCTTGTAGTAGTCCAGCTGGCTGTTGGGGATGACGCCGGTCTTTTCCCATGCGTCAAACTTGCCGATCTGCTCCAGCGTCAGCAGCTCGTTGATGGCGCAGGCGGGGTCGCTGACCACATACTCCTTGGGCAGGGTGTGGGCTTCCATGACGCCGCCAGTGACCACGATGGCACTCATGTCCTTCAGGCGGCCGATGCTCATCAGCATGGCGGGCACGGATTTGTCGCAGCTGGCGATGAACACGCCGCCGTCGTAGACGCTGGCGTTTGCCTGTGCTTCCACCAGATTCACGATAGCGTCACGGTGAGGCAGAGAGTAGTTGATGCCGTCATGACCCTGTGCAATGCCGTCGCACATATCGGTGGCAAAGTAGCGGGCAGCCTTGCCGCCGTTGTCGTTGACCGCCTGCACGGCCTCCTTGACGAACTGATCCAGATGGGCGCTGCCGGGGTGGCTGTCGCCGAAGGTGCTTTCCACCATGATCTGGGGCTTTGCAAGGTCATCGACCTTCCAGCCCATACCCATCTTCAGCGGGTCATTTTCGGGTGCTAAAGTGCGGACTTCCTGTGAACGCAACTCCATATTCATTACCTCCAAATACTGCTTGCTTTCGTCCTTTTTTCTGTTGGATCTTTTGTGATTTTATTGTAAATCCGCAGACGTCTTTTTGCAAGTTGTCACGGGTATGTCCTACTATTTGTGCAAAAACTCTGGGATACATCATGCACACTGCCCAAATCCGGGCGAATTTTGCCCAAAATCAGCCGTCAAAGCGGCTTTTGAGAAAAAACCGGAGAAAAAGTCATCTGACGATTTCAGAAAAAGAGGGCGCAGCACATGGTCAGCGTCCTCGCCCTTTAAAAAACTCCCCCAGTCTCGCTGCGCTCGACAGCCCCCTCTGGGATGGGGCCTTTGGCATAGCGGCAGGGTTTCCGGCTAAAGCACAAAGTTTGCGGGTACGCCAGAGGCTCCCTCCCCGAGGGAGCTGGCAAAGCCGTCAGGCTTTGACTGAGGGAGTTCGTCTCTAAACCCCACCCGTGAAAATGCAATGCCGGAGCGTCCGCAGACGCTCCGGCATTGCTCTATTAAAAATCATTTTTCCGCTACCTATGCGCAGAGCAAAGCGGAGCGCATTTCCAATCGTATTTATCCATTGACATACGCCGCCATGCCGATGGTGCCGTCGTCCGGGTCCTCGCCATCGTAGACCTTTTTGATGTAGCTGCGGTTGAAGTTCAGATGCATCACCATGGCGGCTTTTGCGCCGAGGGGGTCGTGGTTGGCAATGGCTTCGGTGATCATGCGGTGGGTCATGATGGTCTCATCAATGAGCTTTTTGTGGGTGACGTTCACGAACATCATCACCGCTGTGTCGATGACCGGGATCAGCTGCCCCACCACCAGATTCTTGCTGCTCTCGGCGATGCAGGTGTGGAAGGCGATGTCGTCCTCGATGTAGCGGTCGCCCTCGTGGATCTTGGTCTCCACCCGCTCGCAGAGCCGCCGCAGCCGCTCGATGTCCTCCGGGGTGGCGTTCTGCGCCGCCATCTCCGCAATGCCCGGTTCCAGCAGCAGACGGACGTTTACCAGATCAAAGGCCAGTGCATTCTTGTCCTGCACACTGCGCAGGTTCAGCGGGTCGGAAAGCCCTTTGACCGTGGTCACCACATAGGTGCCGGAGCCCTGCCGCACCTCCACGATGCCCTTGCTGGACAGCAGCTTTACCGCCTCGCGGATGGTGCTGCGCCCCACCCGGAACTTTTCGCCCAGCGCGAACTCGTTGGGCAGCTTTGCGCCCGGCTCCAGCGCTTCGTCCAGAATATAATGGTAGATCTGATCCTCCACCTGCTCGGCCAGCAGCTTGTTTTTCAGGTGTGAAAATTCACTCATGGCAGCTCCCTCCGCGCCCTTGCGCATCTGATGGTCTTGTTACCCGCACACACTGCCGTCCGGGGCAAAGAACTGAACGTGCTTTTGCCACTGGGTTGGGCTGATGGTGCGGCGGTAGCAGTCGGCCAGCGCCTCCACCACGGCCTCCGGGGCAAGGGGTGCGCAGCCCGGGCAGTCCAGCACCAGAATGCGGAACCATGCGTCAAAAAGATGCTCGGTGTAGTGGGTGTCCCATGCACCGCAGCGGGCGTAAAAGCCCAGCCGCCGCACCGCCATGGCAGCGTCCTCGGCCTTTTCCGGCATCTCGGCTTCAATCAGGATGGCTTCGGCGTCGCCCTCCTGGGCGGGCAGCTGCGCCAGCAGCTGTGCCCCGATGCCGTGGGCGCGGTAGGCGGGCACCACGGCAAAATAATCCAGCTGGCTCACCCGGCAGCCCTCCGGCCGCACCATTAAAAGATAAGCCGCCAGCGTGTCGCCGTCAAACACGCCCCAAGTGTGGGCGGTGCCGTCCGCTTCGCTGTTCAGGATCATGCTCAAAGGCTTCAGCTCCCCGGCGGGGAAGTCCCGGCGCATCTCGTTCAGATACACCCCGGTCAGCTCGGGGCCGGAGAGCAGCCGCCATGTGAAGGTTTTGGTACACATACGATAAAGAACCCTTTCCGATGCGCCTTTGCGCAGCATCACGTTTTTTGTCCTGTCCCGTATAGCATACCGGATGTTCTGCCGAAAGTCAATCTGTGCACCCTTTCGGGCGGCAGCGCCGCCGGTTTTGCCGGGGGGCTTGCATCCGGGCGCAGAATCGGGTACTATACAGGTAACAGAATTTTTCCCTCCGGCGCTGCCGGAAGGGCAAGTATGTCAAAAGGAGACTTGTACTATGGAATGGACCGATATCCGCCTGACTGTGGCCAAGGCTGATGCCGAAAACGCCGAAGCCGTTGCTACCCTGATCGCCGAGGGCGGCATCTACATCGAGGATTACAGCGACATCGAGCAGCAGGTGGCCGAGATCGCCCATGTGGACCTGATCGAGCAGGAGCTGCTGGACAAGCCCCGGGATACCGTGATCATCCATCTGTATCTGGAGCCGGGCGCTTCTCAGGTGGAAACGCTGGCGCTCATCGCCGCCCGCATGGAGGCCGCCGGCATCCCCTACACCGTGGAGACCGAGGGCGTGGAGCAGGAGGACTGGCAGAACGGCTGGCGCAAATACTACCACCCCATGGAGATCGGCAGCCGTCTGGCTGTGGTGCCCTCGTGGCAGCAGTACGACACCGACCGGGTAAAGCTGATCCTTGACCCCGGCCTTGCCTTTGGCACCGGCGGTCACGAGACCACCAGTCTCTGCCTTGAAGCGCTGGACGAGCAGGTGCACGGCGGCGAGCGGGTGCTGGATATCGGCACCGGCAGCGGCATCCTTGCCATTGCCGCCCTCAAGCTGGGCGCTGCCAGCGCCGAGGGCGTGGACATCGACCCCGTGGCGGTGCGCACCGCCGGGGAGAACGCAGCCCTGAACGGCGTGCAGGACAAGCTCACTGTGCTGGTGGGCGATCTGTCCGACAAGGCCAGCGGCACTTATGATATCATCACCGCCAACATCGTTGCAAACGCCATCCTGAGCCTTGCGCCTGCCGTACCCGGCCTGATGGCCGAGGGTGCCACCTTTATTGCCAGCGGCATCATCGACAGCCGCAAGGACGAGGTGATCGCCGGGCTGGAAAAGGCGGGTCTCGCCGTGGTGGAAGTGAAGGAAAAGCGCGGCTGGGAGTGCATCGTCTGCAAAAAGGCCTGATATCTGAATATTATAAGAAGGAGCGCACAGTATGCCGCACCGCTACTTTACCACCGAGATCTCCGACGGCACCGCCACCCTGCGGGGCGCGGACGCCCATCACCTTGCCCGGGTGATGCGGGCAAAGCCGGGGGATACCGTCATCCTCTGCGACGGCAACGCCGTGGAGTACACCGCCACCATCACCGGTTTTGGGGAGGACAGGGTAGACTTTGCCGTAGAGCCGGGCTATCCCAGCGCCGCCGAGCCCACCGTGGAGGTAACTCTGCTGGCGGGCTACCCCAAGCAGGACAAACTGGAACAGATCATCAAACACGGGGTGGAGCTGGGCGCTGCCCATATCGTGCCCTTTTTCAGCCGCTACTGCGTGGCCGCCCCCAAAAAGGAGGAGCAGAAGAACGAGCGCTACAACCGCATTGCGCTGGAAGCCGCCAAGCAGTGCGGCCGGGGCGTTCTGCCGGACGTAGCCCTGCCGCTGCCGAACTTCGGGGCGGTGTGCCGCAGCTTTGACCAGTACGACCTTGTGCTGTTCTGCTACGAGTGCGGCGGCGCACCCCTGCGCCAGCTGCTGGCCGAAGCAAAGCCCGCCGACGGGCAGAAGCTGCGCCTTGCCATCGTGACCGGTGCCGAGGGCGGCTTTGCCGCCGAGGAAGCTGAAATGGCCGCCAGCGCCGGGGCAAAAACGGTAGGTCTTGGCCCCCGCATCCTCCGCTGCGAGACCGCCCCGCTTGCGGTGCTCTCCGCCGTCATGACCCTGACCGGGAATCTGGAGTAAGACGCTTGACGATTTAAATGGTCTCCGCTTTGCTCTGACCATCTTCAGCGGAATAATTATTTGAAATTGGCACCCCGGGAAAATCTGCGGATTTTCCCGGGGTGCTTTTTCACGGAAGGGGTCGTAAAGAAAAACGACAGCTATAACAAAAAAGGACGTATCTGCTTGACAAATACGCCCGGAATGATTATACTGAAAACAGAAAAGGTGCTGCCCGGCAATGGTCAGCTTCCATACCCTAGACAATCAGAAAAGATTGGCCGTTTGAGTCTGGCAACTGTGGCGGTCAATCTTTTTTGTTTTGCTTGCTCTCGATGTACTGTAAAACTTTTAACGTAACGTCAACCGTTTCGTAGACCACGGTAACGATAAGCGTTGCCAAGGCCAAGGTTTCCAGCAGCGTCATAGGGCATCCCCCCTTTGCCGTCAGGCTCCGGGAAGATCACAAATTCTCAAAAAAGTTCCTTTCCCGGCGTTGCGCCTGATTCATTCCGAAGAACGAGTTTTGCGAGCCGGGTACGGAAGCATGACCACCTGCAATGCAGGCAACACCTAGTCTACCGCCTTTTCAGGCGGTATTTTTATTGTAGCATACTTTTTTGTTCGTTACAACAAAAATATTTGTATAGTGAAAGAGGCTGCTGCACAAAGGTTTGTGCAACAGCCTCTTATTATTTTGCATTATATTACGTTCCGTAAAGCTTTCTCAGGTATTTTCAGCTGCATCCGGGTGGGCATCGGTGTCCAGCAGAGCCTGTTTTACCTTGAGCAGGTTCTGAGGGCTTACCGAGAAGCTGCGCAGACCAAGGTGCAAATACTGCGCCGTATTGGCGGGGTTGCCCACGGCAAGGCCGCAGATGGTCACCGGGATGTGGTGCGCACCCGCGGCATCCATCACCATGGTGATCAGCTTTTTCATGGCCGGGCTGGCGGGGCGGTAGTAGTGCTCCGCGCTGGCAAGCTCGCGGTCGGCGGCGTGGGTGTACTGGGTCAGGTCGTTGGTGCCGATGACCAGAAAATCGCAGCCGTGGGCTACAAAGTCCTCCACGGTCAGGCAGGCGGCAGGGATGCTCAGCATCACGCCGAACTGGGTGTTTTCGTTAAAGGGCACGCCCCGCTCCCGCAGGCTCTGGCGGCAGTGCTCCACAATGCTCATGGCGGCGTCCCAGTCCTCCACCTCGGTCACCATGGGGAACATCACCCGCAGCGGCCCCCGGGCGGCGGCACGCAGCAAGGCGCAGATCTGGGTCTGGAACTGCTGGGGCTGGCGCAGGCTGTTGCGGATGCCGCGCAGGCCGAGCTTAGAGGACTGCGGCCCCTGATTGGCATCGGCCACGGTGCGGTCGGAGCCGAAGTCGAAGGTGCGCACGGTCACCGGGCAGCCGTTTGCCGCAGCCAGACAGGAGCAATAGAAAAAGTACTGCTCCTGCTCGTCCAGAATGCGCCCGGGCAGCATCATGTAGCCGCTGCGCAGCAGCCCCACGCCCTTTGCGCCGGACTGCATGGCGGTGTCGATATCCTCCGGACCGAAGCAGTTGGCCAGCAGCTCAAAGGGCACGCCGTCCCGCGTCTCGTCCGGCAGGCTGTGCAGCTGCTTCATTTCCGCGTCCTCGCGCTGAAGCTGGCAGATGCTGGCTTCCGCCTGCTGGCGGGCGACGGCGTCCGGGTCAAGGATGCAGTTGCCGTTGGTGGCGTCCAGAATGACGGTGCGTCCGTCGCAGTCGTCCAGAAAATCCTTGCCCACCTGCACGATGCCCGGGATGTTCATTGCCCGGGCAATGATGGCGGCATGGCTCTGGCCGCTGCCCTCGGCGGTGATGACGCCTAAGATCATGCCGGAGGGCACGCTGAACAGGTCGGTGGGCATCAGCCGGTCGGCGGCAAGGATCACCGGATGATCCAGCGCCAGCCACACCCGGGGGCGGTTGGTCAGGATATTGATCACCCGGCGGGTGGCGTCCAGAATATCCACGCTGCGCAGTTGCATATAGGGGTTATCCTTCATGTTGGCCAGCTGATCGGCGTAGCGCTGCCCCACCTGATGCATCGCTGCCGAGGCGCTGATGCCCGCATTGATGCAAAAGCGCACCTCATTCATCATGCCCTCGTCGTCCAGCATCATGCTCTGGAACAAAAAGATGGCCTGCTCGGTGGGCGCGGCGCGCTCCGCCATGGAGTCCAGCTCATTCTGCGCCGTGTGCACGGCGTTTGCCAGCAGCCGCAGCTCCCGCTCCGGGTTGAAAGGCCCGTGGCTGAAGGTCTCCACATGGTGCTCCAGTCGGCTCACCTGACCCAGCACCAGCCCCGGGGATGCGGATACGCCTTTATAAACCTTCATCTTCTGTCACCTCCGGCAAAGCTGCTGTGGTCAAGGTGCGCCACACCAGCGCCTGTAAGAATGTATTGGGCAGCAAAGCAGCCAGCGCCGCCTGTCCGGCGGTGCTGCTGCCGGTAAACAGCGGGGCAAAGCTTTCCATGCGCTCTTTGTCGCACGCCGCCAGAAACGCCTGGGCCAGCGTCCGGGTGGTATAAAAGCGGGTGGGGTCCACCCCGGCATCCTCGGCGGCGGCTTCCAGCGGGGCAAGCTGGGCATCTTTGGTCATGTTGGCCAGTTTAAGCGCCACATCTGCCGTCAGGGTCACGGGATATTTTTCCCGCACGGCCTTTTGCAGCTGGTTAAACTTCTGGGCAAAGGCGGCGGCATCCTCGCAGCTCCGGGCGTCACAGGATACGGCATAAGCGCAGCCCCGCAGGTATCCCATAGCGCGGCGGGTGTCGTAGTAGCCCAGTTCCATGTTGCGCTTGGCGGTGTCGGGGTCAAAGTGGAGGATATCGCCCAGCTCCCAGTAGCTGCGGATCATGGTGGTGGGCAGGCCGGTCAGGTTGGGGCGGGTGATGCCCACGCCCTCTAAGTCCACACAGACCAGCTCCTCTGCGCCCATGGTCTTGGCAAGGCCGGTGGGCATATTATCGCTGTACCCGCCGTCCAGAAACTTTACCCCATCGATCTGCCGCGCCCGCAGGGCAGGGAAGCAGGCCGCCGAGGCCATCAGGTAGTCCCGCACCTGCCCGGCGGGGATATCCTCCAGCGTCAGCTCCCGGGGGCGCAGCCCGCGCTGCTCCACCGTCACGATGCCGAACCGGATGGGCGCTGCCCGCAGCGCGTCCTCGTCCAGCACCCGCTCCACGATCTCTTCCAGCGGGGTCACGTCCATGCCGCCCGCCTTTACCACCCGGCGCAAAAACTGGTGCAGGGCGGAAAGATCGGCGTTTTCCTCCGGCAGTTCCATCACATCCCGGCTGCGGATGGTCAGCCACATATCCCGGGCAGTCTCGTACAGATCCAGCACGAACATGGCACCGTTCAGCCCGCCCACGCTGGTGCCGGTGATGATCTGCGGGTGCCAGTCCAGCTCCATCAAAGCCCGCCAGACGCCCACCTGATAGCTGCCGCGCGCGCCGCCGCCTGCCAGCACCAGCGCCTTTTGTGTGGGATCTCTGCGTTCCATATCAAACCCTCCCGTGCACGTTCCCGGTATTTTCTAAGATTGTTATAATTATACCATACTTTTGGGTAAAATTCTCCCGCTTTTTCGGGGATCATGCCTTTTTCCTGTGAAAGTTTCGTGCTATACTATCGCAAGAGATGTATAAAGCAGCAGCCCGGAGGGCGCACAACAGGAGGAACGTATGCACTGCAAACAATGGATCTTTGATATGGACGGCACCCTGACCGACAGCATGGTGGTAGTATGGGAGGGCGCTCCGGAGGCGCTGCTGGCGCGCTTTGGCCGCACCCCCAAGGCAGACCTGCACAAGACCCTGCTGACCATGGGCATGGAGGACGGCGCACAGTACCTGATCCGGGAATATGCGCTGCCGCTGGATATAAACGGCTATCTGGACGTAATGCGCGAGGTGATCGCCCAGTTGTACGAGAAGGTGGAGCTGAAGCCCGGCGTGCGGGACACCCTTGCCCGGCTGCGGGCCGAGGGCGCACGGATGTGCGTGTGCTCCAACACATGGAGCAGCCAGTGCCGCACCGTGCTGACCCGCCTTGGCATCGACGAATACTTTGATTTTTACATCGAGGCACGGGGCACCATGAGCAAAAGCAGCCCTGCGCCCTTTATGGAGGCACTGCACCGCCTTGGCGGCACAAGCCCCGCCGGGTGCGCCGTGTGCGAGGACGCCCTTTACGCCGCCCGGACTGCCCACGATGCCGGCTTCTATCTGGTAGGCATTCAGGACACCACCAGCGCCGCCGACGCCCCCGCCCTGCGCCGGGTATGCAACCAGTTCCTGCCGGACTGGACCGCGCTGGACTGGACGCAAGTATAAACTGCCTGCTCCCGGATGGATAAAACGCCCATCCTCTTGCATTTTGCGTGCCACAGGAGTATGATAATATAAATAATTACGTCTTTTTTACAAAGACATGCTTTGGTGAAGTGAAAATCATCCAAAACCTTATCGTCAAAAGGAGATCCCTGTCATGACAAACCCGCTCGTCAGCATTATCGTGCCTGTGTATAACGCGCAGAATAGTGTTGCCCGCTGTCTGGAAAGCATCTGCAGTCAGACCTATCAGGAGCTGGAGATCATCGTGCTGAATGATGGCTCTACGGATGACAGCCTTGCCATCTGTAACCGGTTTTGTGCCAAAGACCCCCGGGTGACGGTGGTAGACAAGGAAAACGAGGGGCTTTCCATTACCCGCAATGTGGGAATGCGGCTGGCACAGGGCAAATATCTGCAGTTCGTGGACAGTGACGACCATCTTGCCCCGGACTTCACCCAGCGTATGGTGGCCGCCGCCGAGCAGCACGATGCCACGCTGGTCATCTCGCCCTACTGGATGGAGATCCCCCGGGACACGCAAAAGGAGCAGCTGCGGGAAAAGGCCAAGGCAAGCAAGCCGGAGGACATCGCCAAAAAGAAGCTGCGCCGGAAAAAGCCGGAGGTGGAGTACCGGGAGTACGGTTTTTTGCCCGCCGGTGTCTACGACCAGAAAAGCTACGCGCTGCACCTGATGGAAAAGCCTGTAACCTTTTTCTACAACGTGGTGTGGAACAAGCTCTACCGCCGGGACGTGCTGAACGCCCATGGGCTGGAGTTTACCAACGAATTGATCCACGCCGAGGATCAGCAGTTCAATATCCTGTATCTGGAATTTGTGGAGCGGGTGGTCTCGCTGGAAAAGCCGGGTTATTACTATGTCCAGAACCCCCAGAGCATCTGCCACACCCAGATCAATCTTTCTACCATCATGCAGAACCGTCTGCAGATGATAGACTATTATAAGGATCTCTACACAAAGCTTGGTCTCTACGAGGAAGTGCAGACTCAGCTGCACGCCTCGCTGCTGGGTCTGGCTGAAAGCGTAAGTCCCACCATCAGCATTCAAAAGGCGCTGAGCGACGCGGCAGAGTACTGGTATGCCTTTTTTGCCGGCAGTGACGAAGAAGCGGAGCTTGCCGCCGAGCGCAGCGAACGGAAAGCCGCCAAGAAAAAGCAGAAGCTCGGAACGGAGTAAGTCTGTGAAGGAGGAGCCCCATGAACACCCCGCTCGTCAGCGTGATCGTGCCCGTTTACAACGTGGAAAAGACCCTTGCCCGCTGTCTGGAAAGCATCTGCGGCCAGAGCTACCAGAACCTTGAGATCATCGTGGTGAACGATGGCTCCCCGGATGGCAGCCTTGCTATCTGTGAGCAGTTCCGGGCAAAAGACCCCCGCATTGTGCTTATCAGCAAGGAGAACGAGGGGCTTTCCCTCACCCGCAACGCCGGGATGCGTGTTGCCCACGGCAAGTATTTGCAGTTCGTGGACAGTGACGACTATCTGGAACACACCTTTACCGCCCGCATGGTGGAAGCTGCCGAGAAGAACTATGCAGATCTGGTCATTGCGCCCTACTGGATGGTGATCCCGCTGGCTTCCAGCAAAAGCGGTCAGCGCACCGAAAAGCTGCTGGCGCAGCTGGGCGTACAGACCGATGCCACAGAGCCGGAGGTGAACGTTTACAGCTTTCTGCCCGCCGGGAACTACGGTCAGAAGGAGTTTATGCAGGCGTATATGAAAAAGCCCTCCTCCTTCTATTTCAACATCGTGTGCAACAAGCTGTACCGCCGCAGCCTTTTGATGAACGCGGGGCTTTGGTTCACCCGCGAGATCTACAACGAGGATCAGCTGTTCAATGTGCGGTATTTCCGGCTGGCAAAGGCCTATACTGCCCTTGCCGACCCGGGTTATTACTACATCCAGAACCCCCAAAGCCTGCTGCACACCAATGTGGATCTTGGCAAGATCGTGAACAGCCGCCTGCAAATGTTCCCCCATTACAAGCAGATGCTGACCGAGCTGGGGATCGCCCGGGGCAATCAGCTGCGGCTGTACCACACCCTCATTGCCCAGTCGGAGCGCTTCATGCCCGCAGGCCCTGTCCGGACCCTGCTGAAGCGCAAAACCCAGTGCAAGTGATCGTTCCGGCAATTTTCAGTAAAACAGAAGCCGCTGCAAACCTCTTTTTCATGAAAATGCGTTTGGAGCGCTCCGCAAACGCGGTCGCTCCAAACGCGAAATTCAAAATATTCTTTCCGCTGAATATGGCTATAGCACAGCGGAAGCCATTTTAAATTGTCAGGCAAAAAAGCCGCTGCACAGCAATTTTGCGTGCAGCGGCTTCTTCATTTTTCTTTACCCTAACCGGGCGCAGAAGGCCTCCCGGACGGCGGCTTCCCGCCCGCGGGGGATGGGGATGCGCGCCCCGCTGCGCATCCGCACCTCGCCGGGGGACAGCAGCTGTACCGCTTCCAGATTGACCACATAGGAGCGGTGCGGCTGCACAAAGCGGCCGTCCGCAAGCAGCGGCTGCGCCACAGCGGAAAAGGGCACCCGCAGCGAGAGGGAAGCCACATCCTCCCCGGTGGTCAGGTGGAAGTGCACGATATGATGGGTGCATTCCAGATATTCGAGCTCGGCATAGGCCAGCGCCCGCACGCCGTCGGCGGTGGTCACGGTAAGGGTGGGGCCGTATTCCGGCTCTACCGCCCGCTTGAGCAGGGCAGAGACCTCCGGCTGGTGCACCGGCTGCAGCAGATACTGCATGGCATCCACCCGGTAGGCGCTGTAGGCGTGGGCCGGGGTGCGTGCCACAAAGGCCAGCGGAGCGCGGCGGCCCCGGCGGCGCAGCTCTGCCGCCGCCGTAAGCCCTTCGGGCCGGGCTACCGCCGCAAGTTCTATGAGGTACAGCTCGTACCGCACCCCGGCGGCATCCTGCTGCAAAAGCGCTTCCGGGCTTTGCAGCTGCTCCACGATGCAGGCGTCCTCCCGCCGGGCGAAGAACTCCATGCACTGGTGTTCCAGCCTGCTGCGCAGCGCCCCGTCCGGGCTGCATATCGCAATGTGAAAGATCATGGTTTGGTTTCCTTTGCGGGGTAGACGATTTGGAATGGCCTCTGCGTGCGCGCCGAACCCTCTCAGTCATCGCTGCGCGATGCCAGCTCCCCCGAGGGGGGAGCTTTATTTGCGCTGACCGGAAGATTCATAAAAGCTCCCCCTTTCGGGGGAGCTGGCGCGTCAGCGCCTGAGAGGGTTTATTTTCAGCACCCGATGGCGGCGCACTTCTCGGCCAGCCATGCACGCTCGTCCTCGGTCAGGCGGGGTGCCAGCTGCTCAAACACCTTGCGGTGGTAGTCGTTCAGCCAAGCGATCTGCTCCTTGTCCAGCACGCCGGGCACGATGGGAGAGGTGGCAATGGGCACAAAGGTGATGGGACGGAAGGCAAGGAAGGTGCCGTACTGGTTGTCGGCCTTGTGGTAGCACTCGATCTCGTTCTCGATGCGGATGCCCACCTCTCCGGCCTCATACACGCCGGGCTCGTCGGTGACGATCATGCCCGGACGCATCAGGGTGGTGTTGCGGCCGTTCAAAGCGTGGGGGCCCTCATGGACGTTGCCCACAAAGCTGACGCTGTGGCCGGTGCCGCAGCGGTAGTTGATGAGGTGACGCCACAGCGGCTCGCGGGCGATGGTGTCCAGCATGTGGCAGTCGCAGTAATCCAGCCAGACGGCCTTGGCAATGTCGATGTGGCACTGCAAGGTCCAGGTATAGAACAGCCGCTCGTCCTCGGTCAGCTCGCCCAGCGGGTAGGTGCGGGTGATGTCGGTGGTGCCGTCCATGTAGGTAGCACCGCTGTCCACCAGCAAAAAGCCCTTGCGCTGCAAAACGGCGTGATCCTCCGGGGTGGCGTGGTAGTGCATCATGGCTGCGTTGCCGCCGTAGGCTGCAATGGTGCCAAAGCTTTCCACAAGGAACTTGTCATCCGCGCTGCGGTACTTGTGCAGGATCTCGTCCACGGTCAGCTCGGTCAGCTCTTCCCCGGCAGCCAGACGGTTTTCCAGCTCGATCTGGAACCGCACCATGGCCACGGCGTCCCGCAGATGGGACTCGCGCAGGTGTGCCAGCTCCACCTCGTTCTTCACGCCCTTCATGGCCAGCAGCGGGTCGGCAGCGTCCTTTACGGTCAGGGCGGGGTTGTTTTCCAGCACCTGATACACGGCGTAGTTCACGGTGGCGCTTTCCGCCAGCACAGTCTGGGGCTCGGTCTCGGCGGCCATCACGTCCAGAATGCTGTCGTAGTCGGCCAGCGTCACGCCGTTAGCCTCCAGCTCTACCTTGGCCTCCGGGGTGACCCGCGCCTGATTGATGAACAGCACGGCGCGGCTGGGGGTAACATAGCAGTAGGCCATGGCGTAGGGGGTGCACTCGATATCCATGGCGCGCAGGTTCAGAAGCCAAGCCAGATTATCCAGCTTGCCCACCAGCTGGGCGGTGCAGCCCTGCTCCTTCAGCTTGCCGCGCAGCTGCTCCAGCTTTTCTGCCGGGGAGAAGCCTGCGTACTCCTTGGGCAGGATCCATGCCGGGGTAGCCGGGCGGGCAGGGCGGCCCTCCACCCACAGCTCGTCCTCCAGGAACAGGGTCTTGATGCTGCCGTGCTTGGGCTCCAGCTCCTTTTTCAGGTTGTTGACCAGTGCACAGTTGGCGGTCAGGCCGCACAGACCCAGCGTGCCGCCCTCGGGCAGCACCTTGCCGCAGTATTCCTCGGCGGTGGGCACACCCGGCTCGCCCATGCGCATCAGCTGGATCTCAGTGCCGGCGATCTCCTTTTCTGCCTGCACAAAGTACCGGCCATCTGCCCAGACGGCGCTCTCGGTCATGGTGACCACAAAGTTGGAGTTCTCACCGTGGAAGCCGGAGAAGTAGGTCAGGGAGGTGTAGTGGTCGGGCAGATACTCGCTGGAATGCGGGTCGCCCACCGGGATCAGATAGACGTCCACGCCGTTTGCCTGCATAGCGGCACGCAGCGCGGCCAGACGCTCGGGAACTGTGTTCATACTCATAACAAAAGCCCTCTTTCTGTTATTTGCCGGAAAAACGTCCGGCGGCGATGGTTTGCTGCTGCTATTGTATCATTCTGCGGGGAAGATTGCAATGCAGGGACGATTTAGAATGGCCTCCGCTTGCGCTCTGGCCATGTTCAGCGGAAGAATTATTTGTAATTTCGGGATAGCGGAGCGCCTGCGGGCGCTCCGCTATCCCATTTTCACGGAAAGGGGTCGTAAAGGCAAGCGGCAGGTGCAGCGCCGCTTTCTGCGAAAGCGCGGCGCTGCGGGCGTGCCCGCTCCCCCTTGGGGGAGCTGTCGCGCAGCGACTGAGGGGCTATTGATGGAGAAGCGAAAAAAGCGTTAAAGCGATAG
>CAKTFS010000012.1 GCA_934561115.1 uncultured Faecalibacterium sp.
ATGATGCCCAGCACAAGACCAGAGACCAGGAATGCGAACCCTTTCAGACCACGTTTCATAATACCGTACCTCCTAAAGTGTTGTTAATTTGTAAAACCCTCTCAGTCACGGCTTACGCCGTGCCAGCTCCCCCGAGTGGGGGAGCTTTATCATTGGAGGGAAACGTTTCCTTCTCCTGCAAAAAGCTCGCCCTTCGGGAGAGCTGTCGCCGTCAGGCGACTGAGAGGGTTCTCACTTACGATTTTTAAAGATGATCAGCTTGCTGAACACATAGTTCAGCACCACGACCACCACGTTGGAGAATACCTTGACGCACAGGCCCCACAGCTCCTGCGCGGTGATGCGGGTGGTGACAAAAACGGCTGTCGGGCCGTCTGCACCGCCAATGATGGCAACGCCCGCTGCCGATGCTGCTGCCGAAGCCGCCGCGCCGGTGTAGCTGCCCGATACCGTCAGGAAACTGCCGAACAGGCTTTCCATCAGCGCTGCGCCCTGCGCGGCCAGCAGGTTGCCGCCCACGATCATGATGGCGGCGTCCAGCACCATGGTGCCCAGACGGCAGGTGACAAAGGTGCCGAACTCTTTCGCCATCGCTTTGCCGGTGGTCCTGCTGCGGAACACGAACGCGCGGTTAGTGCAGTAGGCAAACAGGATGCACAAAGCGTTATCCAGCACATTGCCCCAGCTGTTGGCGGCGGTGTAGCCGAACAGCTGGCTGAACAGCGCATACAGCACAATGTTCAGCAGGGTGGTCAGCACGCCGAAGATCAGGTAACTGAGCACTTCCCAGTGCTTTTTGAAGAATTTTATCATGGCTTTGTTAACAAAAACAGCCCCGCCGCCGTTTTCCCGGCAACGGGGCTGCAGATCGCATTGTGTCAGAAGCTATGCTTTTGCACGAAGGGCTGATTACTCAGCGTCGTCGTTCAGCAGAGCCTTCATGGACAGGCTGATGCGCTTCTTGTCGAAGTCAACATCCAGCAGCTTCACATCGACCATATCGCCGACCTTCAGTGCGTCAGAGACCTTCTCAACGCGGTCATTGCTGATCTCGCTGATGTGGACCAGACCGTCAACACCCGGCAGGATGCGGACGAAAGCACCAAACTTGGTCAGAGAAACGACCGGAGCGTGGAAGGTGCTGCCGATGGGGTAGTTGTTCTTCAGCTGCTCCCAGGGGTTGTCCTCGGACTTCTTGTAACCCAGAGAGACCTTGTGGTTCTCGGTGTCGATGTCCTTGACATACACTTCGATGGTGTCACCAACGGAGACGACCTCGGAGGGGTGCTTGATGCGGTTCCAGCTCAGCTCGCTGATGTGGCACAGGCCGTCAACACCACCGATGTCAACGAATGCACCGTAAGAGGTCAGGCTCTTGACAACGCCGGTGTAGCTCTTGCCCACCTCAACGTTTGCCCAGAACTCCTCGCGCTTTGCCTTATTCTGCTCAGCGGTCACCTTGTTGATGCTGCCCACGATCTTGCGGCCGGAGCACTCGGTGACGACCAGCTGAACGTGCTGGCCGACCAGAGCAGTGTAGTCCTCGTCGCGGCGCATAGTGGCCTGAGAACGGGGGACGAACACCTTGACGCCCTTGACGTTGACGACAACGCCGCCCTTGTTGAACTCGGTAACATCGCCCTCGACGACTTCACCGGATTCTGCTGCCTTGGCGATCTCTTCCATGCCCTTGCGAGATGCGAGCTTCTTGCGGGAGAGCTGGATGACGCCATCCTGATCCATAACCTTCTCGACGATGAGGTCCAGCTCATCGCCAACCTTCACCAGGTCTTCGACCTTGGCGGAGGAATCATCGGTCAGCTCGCTCAGCTTGACAAAGCCGGTCTGCTTCGCTCCGATATCCACCTGGATCTCGTTGGCAGAGATGCTGGTCACGATTCCTTTCACAATACTGCCTGCATGAACCCGCTTTTCCTCGGATGCGTTCAGCATCTCCTCAAAGCTCATGCTGTCATTGATTTCTGCGCTCATACTGTTAAGTACCTCCTCAATAATAGACGATGGCGTTGAAGCCCCGGCTGTCACGCCCGCCACTTTAACATCAGCAAACCATTCCGGCCGAAGTTCGCTCGCTGTTTCGACCGTTACGGCACGCGTGTGTTTTGCGGCGACCTGTACCAGCTTTTGGGTATTGGAAGAATGATGACCGCCAATGACAACAACAATGTCGCATTTTTGGCTGAGGTCTTCCGCTTCCTGTTGCCTCGCCCACGTCGCATTACATATTGTATCAAAAATTCGGGCGTTTGTATAGGCTTTTTTGAGAAACTCCGAACTTTCTTTCCATTTTGTTACCTGAAATGTGGTCTGTGCAACTGCAAAAAGGGGTTTTTGCGGGTCCGAAGGGCCTTTCCACGCCTCTAATTCGGCTAAATCGGCAAAAACGAACACCTCGCCCCGGGTGTGTCCCACAATGCCCTGCACCTCCGGGTGGGTCTTATCGCCCGCCACCAGCAGCACCGCGCCCTCTTTTTCGGCCTGTGCGGCAATGCGCTGGATCTTCTGCACAAAGGGGCAGGTAGCGTCATGGTAAGGGATGCCGCGCGCTTCCAGCTCGTCGTAAATGCTGCGGGGCACCCCGTGGCTGCGGATGACTACCTCGCACCCGGCAGGCACATCCTGCACCGTGTTTACCACCTGTGCGCCCTTGCGCCGCATATCCTCCACCGCCTGCGGGTTGTGGATCAGCGGGCCCAGCGTAGCCACCCTGTGCCCCTCGTCCAGCAGCTTATAGGTCAGTTCCACGGCACGGTTCACGCCGAAGCAGAACCCCGCCGTTTTCGCCAAACGGATCTCCATCTTTTACGCTCCCATCTTTTCCCATGCTTCCAGCAGTGCCTGCTTGTTGGCACGGAGTTTTTTGGTATCCCGGCGGCCTTCCATGGCAAACTGTGCTGCGGGCATCGGCTCGCCATAGATCACCCGCACTTTGCAGAACAGGTGCATCTTCCCGTCCGGGGTGTCGTACAGGATGCGGCAGGGCACAACGTCCACCCCGGCCTCGGCGGCAATGACAAAAAGGCCGCTCTTGGGGGGCAAGAGCTTGCCCTCCTTTTCACGGGTGCCCTCCGGGAAGATGAGCAGGGTCTTGCCCTGCTTGCAGGCCTCCACCGTCTGGGAGATGACTGCCATCTCGTCCTTGGTGCCGCGGACGCACACGCCGCCGCAGCAGCGGAAGAACCAGGTCAGAAAGGCGTTGATCTCGAACAGCTCCTTTTTGGCGAACACCACCATCCGCCTGCCCCACCGGGTGACAACGATGAACACCGGGTCGATGGCAGACACATGGGTGGGCGCAAGGATATAGCCCTTCGTCTGCACCTTTTTCAGGTTTTCGCGCCCCTCCACCCGGATGCGGAAGCCGATGTGCCACACAAGCCACGCAAGGGGCACCAGAATATAATATAGTACCATTTTCTATTCCTGTCCTGTTTGTTTTATCCGCCGATTTTCTTGGCAATGATCTGCTTCATGGCGTCAAGGCTCTGCTCAAAGTCCAGCTCCGAGGTATCCAGCAGCACGGCGTCCTCTGCCTGCTTCAGCGGGGCGGCGGCGCGGTGGGTATCCTGATAGTCCCGCTGCTTCACGTCTGCCAGCACTTCCTCGTAGGGGGTGTCGATACCCTTGGCCTGATACTCCTTCCAGCGGCGGGTGGCGCGTGCCTCCGGGCTGGCGGTCAGGAAGATCTTCACCGTAGCATCCGGCAGCACCACCGTGCCGATATCCCGGCCGTCCATCAGCACATCCTGCTTTTTGGCCATGCTGCGCTGCAGGTCCAGCAAAAATGCCCGCACGGCGGGGTTTGCACCCACGGCAGAAGCTGCCATGCCCGCCTGTTCGGTGCGGATGGCGGTGCTCACATCCTCGTCCTTTAAGTAGATGTGCTGCTCGCCCGCAATGGAGGCCAGCCGCAGCTCGATCTCGGGCAGCAGGGCATCCACCGCCGCGTTGTCCTTGGGGTCCTTGCCCGCGCGCAGGGCGTACAGGCCGATGGCGCGGTACATTGCACCGGTGTCCACATAGATATAGCCCAGCTCTGCCGCCAGACGGCGTGCCAGAGTGGATTTGCCTGCACCCGCAGGCCCATCGATCGCAACAGATACCATGATATGTTCTCCTTATTTATATATAGTACACAGGAAAAGCAGTTTCACTGCGTTTGACATACTCCTATCAGCCGCCCGCAATAGCCTTCCCCCGGTCGGGGGAAGGTGGCTGCGAACACAGTGAGCAGACGGATGAGGGCGCGGACAAGCAGCAGCTGTCCGCATTTTTGCTTTTTTACAGATTATTCGCAAAGCTCTGCGCGGTGCAGAAAGCGATCTGCAGATTGTAGCCGCCGGTGTAGGCGTCCACATCCAGCACCTCACCCGCAAAGTACAGCCCCAGTGCCTTTTTGCTCTGCATGGTCTTGGGGTCTACCTCCCGCACCGATACGCCGCCGCTGGTGATGACCGCGTGGGCAAGGTCGCCCCGGGCGTCAATAGGCACCTGCCAGTGCTTGACCAGCTGCACCAGTTCCCGCTTCTGCTCCCGGGTGATCTGGTTTGCCTTGGTGGCAGGGTCGATGCCCCAGCGCGCCACCATCACCGGCTGCATGCTGGCCGGCAGCAGCTTGACCAGCGCACCCTGCGCCGCATGGTTTGCCAGCAGGGCAAAGTCCCGGGTGATGCGGTCGTACAGCTGCTCCTCGCTCAGGGCGGGCTTCAGGTCGATCTCCGCGATGTACCTGTGCTTTTTCATGTCCCCCAGATGGCTGGACGCGCTCAGGGTCAGCGGCCCGCTGATGCCAAAGTGGGTGAACAGCATCTCGCCCTGCTCGTCAAAGATGGCCTTGCCGTCCTCCAGCAGGGTCAGGGTGACGTTTTTCAGCGCCAGACCCATCATCTTTTTGCAGTCCGGGTCCCGGCTGACAAGGCTGACCAGACTGGGCACCGGCTCCACAAGGGTGTGCCCTGCCTGCTGCGCCAGCTTGTAGCCATCGCCGGTAGAGCCGGTGGTGGGGTAGCTCACGCCGCCGGTAGCCACCAGCACAGCGTCCGCCCGGTATTCCCGGCCGGAAGTGCCCCGCACGCCCACACAGCGCAGCGCCGGGCCCGCCTTTTTCTTTTTGGGGTGGCGCGGGTTTTCCGGTGCCGCCGGGGCGGGCTCTGTCTCGGGCACAATGTCTTCCAGCAGCAGCTTTTTTGCGCCGTCATAGACGATGTCGGCGTCCTGCGCATAGCGCAGCAGCGCCTGCCGGATCTCCTCGGCCTTATCCGATACCGGGAACACCCGGCGGCCGCGCTCCACCTTCAGTTCCACGCCCAAAGCTTCGAACAGCTCCATGGTCTTTGCCGGGGGGAACGCCCCCAGCGAGGAGTACAAAAAGCGCGGGTTCGTGCGCACATGGCGCAAAAACTCCTCTGCCGGGCAGTCGTTGGTCACGTTGCAGCGCCCCTTGCCGGTGACAAGGATCTTCTGCCCGGGCTTCTCGGTATGCTCCAGCACCGTTACCTGATGTCCCTGCCGCACGGCGGCACCCGCCGCCATCAGTCCGGCTGCCCCGGCTCCCACGATCAAAACCCTTGCCATCTGTCGTCCTCCCAAAATCGCCTGCTGATTCTATTGTATCATACCAGAAACCCCGCACAAAAGCAATGCAGCGCCGCCGGAAATGAATGGATTTTCGGTTCCACGCCCTCTTGACAAAGCCGCCGGGCTGCTGTATTCTTTTTACAGACCGTTAGTTTGTAAAAAAGGAGCATCTGCCATGCCGCGCAACAAATACCCGGAACAGACCGTGGAAAAGATCCTGGACGCCGCCGCCCTGCTCTTTATCCAGAAGGGCTACCAGAATACCACCCTGCAGGACATCATCGATGCCACAAAGCTTTCCAAAGGGGCGGTGTACCACCACTTCCGCTCCAAGGAGGAGATCGCGCAGCGCGTCGGTGACCGTTTGGGCGACCAGATGTGGGAGCCGCTGCGCCGTATCCGGGACGACCCGGCCCTGACCGGGCTGCAAAAGCTGCAGGCGGTGTTTGCAGCATCCTTTGCCGGGCAGCGGCAGCAGCAGATCGCGCAGACTTTACCGCACCTGTGCAGCAACCCGCAGTTCCTTGCCATGGAGCTGACCAACATTGAAGCGCATCTGGCCCCGGAATGTATTGCACCCATGATCCGGCAGGGCATGGCGGACGGCTCCATCCACGCCGCCGATGCCAATGCGCTGGCCGAAGCGTTGTTCGTGCTGGCAGACATCTGGCTTTCCCCCCAGACGCGCCCCACCACGCCGGCCCAGCAGCGGGCGCGGAACCTCGTGTTTCAGCAGATGACCCATGCGCTTGGGCTGGATCTTTTGACGGATGCACAGGCCGAACAGCTGGTGCAGCTGTGCACACCGGTCAAGGACTGAATTTTCCGGGCGGAACGCTCCGCCCTTTTTTGTACGCATTTACAGACCAACGGTCTGTATTTCAAAAAACAGGAGGTTCCCATGAACACTTTTTCCCTCATCGTCCTCGGGCAGATCATCTCCCTGTTCGGCAATGCCGCCCTGCGGTTTGCGCTGCCGCTGTATCTGCTGCGGCAGACCGGTTCTGCTGCGCTGTACGGCGGCATCACCGCGCTGGCCATGCTGCCTGCTCTGGCCGGAATGCTGACCGGCGGCGCGCTGGCAGACCGCTGCCGTAAAGCCCGCCTGATGGCGCTGCTGGATCTGGTGACCGCCGGTATTTCGGCAGCAGCTGCTGCCGGGTTGCCGCATCTGCCCCTGCTTCCGCTGATCCTGACCGTGCTGGGCAGCCTGTACGCCATTCAGGGGCTTTACCAGCCCGTGGTACGCGCCTGTCTGCCCCTGCTGCTGAACGGCACCCAGTTGCTGCGCGGCAACGCGGTCATCCAGCTGGTGGATACCGTGGACGAACTTCTCGGTCCCCTGCTGGGTGCTGTTCTGCTGGAGCACCTCGGCATCCGGGGGCTGCTGGCACTCTGCGGCGGCTGCTTTGCACTTTCCGCCGGGATGGAGCTCTGTCTGCGCATTCCACAGGATGTCCCACAGTACGCAAAGCTCTCGGTCCGTTCTCTGTGGACCGACCTGCGGGAAAGTGCGCAGTTTCTCACCGGGCAGGCTGCGGTGCTGCAGTTAGCTGCCGCCATGGCGGCTGTAAACCTGCTGGAAGTCCCCGCCCTTACCGTGGGTGTTCCGGTGCTGGTGGTGCAGACTTTGCAGAAAAGTGATGCCTCCCTTGGTCTTGTGCAGGCGGTGCTGAGCGCGGGCGGCATTTTAGGCGGCGTGCTGGCCGGGACCGTCTTTGTCCGGCATCCCATCCGCAGCGGCACACGTCTTTTGCTGGCGCTCAGCGGCGTGTGCGCCGCGCTGGGCCTTGCCCTCCGGGTGCCCACGCTCCAATTCGGCAGCATTCTGGTGCTGGGGGCTGTGTTTATGGCCGTGGCGGCGCTGTTCAATGTGTGGTTCTTTGCGCAGCTGCAAGTGTTAGTGCCGCAGGCACAGCTGGGCAAGACGACCGCCTGCCTCTCCGTGCTGGCCTGCCTGACCCAGCCCATCGGGCAGGCAGCCTATGGCAGTGCCTTCCAGCACTGGGCTGCGCACCCGGCAGATGTCCTGCTGGCAGCCGGGGCGCTTTCGGCGCTGGTCCTCTGGCTGCTACAAACGCGCCGTACCGCCTGACACAGCAAAAAAGGAGCCGCTGTTGCAGCCCCTTTTATGGTTTGCTTACTCCGGCAGCTTTGCCGGGTCGAGGTAGCTTTCGCCCTGCTTTACCTCCACATGGATGTGGCTCTCCTCGGCGCACTCGCAGCCGACAGTGCCCACCGCGCCCAGCTTCTGCCCGGCAGTCACGGTGTCCCCGGCCTTAACGGCAGGGTCAGCCACGCCGCACAGCCGCCAACTGCGGCCAGCGGCATCCTCCAGCACCACCACAGTGCCCCAGTTGCCCTCTGCCCCGGCAGACACCACCTTGCCCGCTACGGGTGCTGCCACCGCAGCACCCTGCGTGCAGGCGTAATCCACACCGTTGTGGGTGCGCCAGTCGCCCAGCGTTTTGTTGTAGACCAGCTCATCGCCGCTGAAGGCGTTGAGCACGCGCCCCGGCATAGAGGGCGCGGCGGCAGGCTGTGCCGAACTGCTGGCAGGCGAGGATGCGCCTTGCAGTGCCGAGGGTTCGCGCAGCGAACCAGAGCCAGACTGCGCACCAGAGGATGCCCCAGAGGGCGTCTGCTGCGGCACATCTGCCTTGCTGTTTGCAACGTCGGTCACGGGCTGCTGCCATGTGGTGTCCTCCTGTGCGTCCCAGTCCGGTTCTGTTTCCGGGGTGGTCTGTTGGGTGGTGCCGGGAGCGTCCAGCCCATCCAGACTTTTTTGCAGCTCTGCCCGCAGGGCGCGCACCGCCCACACCCCCGCCGCAGCCGCAGCCAGCAGGCTTGCGGTCAGCAGCAGAGCAAAGCCCTTGCCGTGCAGAAATTTTTTGATCTGCTCCATGCTTGTTACTCCCATCTGTCCGTTTTGTGTACGGGGTCTTTTTCTGGGTTTAGTGTGGGACAGCGGCGGGCGGTTTATGCAAGGGGGCAAAAAAGACACGCAAAAAGGCTGAGCAGCCGCTTTTTTTTGCAGCTGCTCAGCCTTGCTGTAGCCTGTTTTTTGTGTTACTTGCGCGCGATCATTTCGGTATAGGCCAGCACCAGCGGGCCTACGCCCTTGGCGTCGTTGCAGACCACCGGCTCGCTGAAGTAGTAGGCCAGAGAACCGTCACGGTGATCCTTGCCGCCCAGACCTGCCACAAGGCAGATGCCGTCCAGCTGCAGGCTGCCGTCCGGGTTCTTGGACAGGTACCGGTCGCAGGTGCCGTAGAAGGCCTTCTCCGCCCATGCAGCCATGCGTTTGGGCAGGTAGCCCAGACGCACGCCCTTGAGCACTGCGTAGGCGAACAGGGCGGTGCCGCTGGTCTCCAGATAGTTGCCCTCGGCCTCCGGGTGGTCGATGACCTGCCAGAACATCCCGCTCTGCTCGTCCTGGAACTTGTGCATATCCTCCACGGTCTGCTTGAGCATGGCCATGATGCCGCGGTACTCGTTGTACAGCTGCTCGTCCATGCGCTCCAGCACATCCACCATTGCCACAAGGAACCAGCCCATGGCGCGCAGCCAGAAGTTGGGGCTGCAGCCGGTCTCGGGGTCTGCCCAGTACATCTGGCGGCTCTCGTCGTAGCCGTGGTAGTACAGGCCGGTCTTTTCGTCCCGCATGTGCTTTTTGATGTTCATGAACTGCTTGTAGCTGTCGATGCAGCCCTGCATTTTGTTAAAGCGGGTCTCGTACTCCATGTAGAAGGGCTGTGCCATATAGGTGCCGTCCAGCCACACCTGCCACGGATAGATATCCTTGTGCCAGAAGTTGCCCTCCTTGGTGCGGGGCTGGGTGAGCAGCTGGCTGCGGATGGTGTCGATGGCCTTGCGGTACTTCTCGTCCCCGTAGATATCGTACAGGATGAACAGGTTCTTGCCCTGATTCACGTTATCCAGATTATACTCCTTGGGGTCGTAGGTCTTGATGGCGCCGTCCGGCTGCACAAAGTAGTCGATGAACTCCTTGGAAAATTCCAGATACTTCTCGTCGCCGGTGGTCTTGTACAGGCTCAGGCAGGCGGTGATCATGCAGCCGTCGATGTAGTTCCACTTGTTGGGCTTGCCGCTGCGCACCTTCTCGATGTTCCACATCGGTGCCTCGGCGCTGGAATTGGCGATCAGGTAGTCCACATAGTCGCCCAGCATGGACAGGATCTCTTCATGGGTCATGGGTCAGTCCTCCTCAAAATGTCCTACGTTGACAAAGTGCAGCCGCTCGCCCTCGTAGCCCTCGATCTTCACGTTGTGCAGCTCGATCTCCTTGACGTTCTCGGCATAGATGGCCAGCTTTTTCACCAGCGGACGGTTGTCGGCCATGGCAGCCTGTCCCTCCTTGGCGTTGGGGTCGAAGGTGATGCTCACATCCCGCATGGTCACCCGCTCGATGGGCTGCTCCGGCAGACCGTCAAAGTAGCAGCCCGCGAACTGGGCATCGGTGGCCACGATATTCTCCATGGTCAGGCTGCCCAGCTTGGGGGTGTACTCGTCCACCGGCAGCGGCTCGCGGCACTGCACATAGGGGCCGTGGCCGTCCGGGTCGCAGAAGTAGAACATATTGATGACAAAGGGTGCCTTGACGCCCCGCATCTCCACGTTGCGGAACACCAGCCCGTCGATGACGGCGGTGTTGCCGCGGCCGCGGCGGGTCTTGACGCGCAGACCGCGGTCGGTGTGGTCCATCAGGCACTGGGTCACCACCATATCCTTGACGCCGCCGCTCATCTCGCTGCCGATGACGATGCCGCCGTGGCCCTTGTCCAGCAGGCAGTTGCGGATGACGGTGTGCTCGCAGCTGCGCTTCAGCTTCATGCCCAGAAAGACCTTGCTGGCCTTCATGGCGATGCAGTCGTCGCCCACATGGATGTTCATGCCGATGATGCGGATATACTCGCAGCTCTCGGGGTCGATGCCGTCCGTGTTGGGGGCGTTGTAGGGGTTGTTGATGTTGAAGTTGAGCAGGTCCAGGTGCTTTACATAGATGGGGTGGATGGTCCACGAATAGCTGTTCTGCACCGTGATGCCGTGCAGGCAGACGTTCTCGCTGTCCACCGCAGCCACGGCACGGGGACGCCATGCGATGCGCTTGATCTTGGGGTTTACCCACCAGTCGCCGTTCTGGGCGTCGCAGTCCAGCGTGCCCTCGCCGGTCACCACCACGTCATGCACCTGCGTGATGTTCAACAGCCCTGCAAAGCTGTCCAGCGGGTTGCCCTCCCAGCCGGTCAGGTAGTACTCGTCCACCTCGTTCTCGCTGGGCAGCACACCGGGCAGGACGGGGTAATGGGTGCGGTCGTTGTCGCCCAGCAGCACAGCACCCTTTTCCAAATACAGGGTGGTGTTGCTCTTCATGAACAGGCTGGCGGTGCGGTAACGGCCGGCGGGCACATACACCGTGCCGCCCTTGGGGCAGGTGGACAGCGCCGCCTGCAGCCGCACGGTGTTATCGGTCTCGCCGTCAGCCACCAGACCGTAGCGGGCAGCATCCACGAAGAAGGTCTCAGCCTCGGTGGTGAAATCCAGCTTCAGGGTCTCGCCCTCGGCCTGCACCTCCACCGTATAGGTGGTGCCGGGCAGCAGGGAGAACAGGGAGAACACGTTGGTGTTGCAGGCCTCGTATACCGTTTTGCCGTTCAGGGCAACGGTAAAGGGGTGTGCCGGACGATAGCACAGCTCGTTTTCCAGCTCGAAAACGGCACTGCGGGTCATGGAACGGATCAGGGTCAGATTCATGCGAAATAACCTCCTGTGAGTTTGTCTTGCCCCCACGGGGCAGACGTGGTATCATGAGGAAAAGCGCTCTCCCGGCCATCGGGAGGGCTGTTTCCGGAAAGGATGCGCAAAATGAAAGCGGAACGGGAAAAGATCAACGCGAAGGTAAAGGCAGACACCGTGCGGCTGACCGGCGGCAAGCTGGAGCTGACGGCAGACGAAGAGATGTGCACTTTTCTGCTGATAAGCGAGGGCAGCTGCACCCTGCAAATGGGGGAAAACAGTCTGCTGCTGAACCCCGGCAGCGCGCTGCTGCTGGGTGCGGGGGATGCGCAGCTCACCGCCGCCGGTGCAGCCGTACCGGAGCTGGTGGGCTGCCGCTTCCCGCTCAGCGCCCTGCACGAGCTGCGCAGCGCCACCCAGCAGGATTTTGCCCGGCTGTTTTTGCCCGGGGAGGCCACGGTGCTGTACGGCCCGGTACTGTGGACCCGCCGCCTGCGCACCCTGCTGGAGATGATGCGCTCGGCCATGCCGGAGCAGGACTACCCCGGCGGGCTGTACCTGCTGCTCATCCTGCACTATGTCGAGCAGGAGTGCCTTGCCGAGAGCAGCGCCGTGGCGCGCCCCCGCAACGAGACCATTGAGCAGGTGTGCGCCTACCTTGCCGCCAACTACCGGCAAAAGTTCTCTCTTACCGAGGTGGCGGCGCGGTTCTACCTTTCCCCCTACTATCTCAGCCGCCTGTTCCGGCGGGTGACCGGGCAGTCCATCGTGGATTACCTGAACAACCGCCGCATCGAGGCCGCGCAGAAGCTGCTGGAGACCACCGAGCTGTCCATCAGTGATATTGCCGAGCAGACCGGCTTTGCCAGCGCCGCCCACTTCCGCCGCGTGTTCCGCGAGGTGATGGATATCAGCCCTTTGCAGTACCGCAAAAAGCAGCGGAAATAATGCTTCTACCAAAACACCCCCTGTGCCATCCGTTGGGAGCAGCACAGGGGGTGTTGGTCTTGGTCAGATGTTCTTATGGCGCATTAGCCCTTGACGGCACCTGCGGAGATACCTTCAACGAACTGATCCTGTGCACAGAAGAATACGATCAGCTGCGGCAGGATGGAGATGAGGGACAGAGCAAGGATCTTGTTCCATGCAAAGCCGGTATCACCGTCCATGGACAGCTTGACGAACAGGGACATGGGGTACTTGCCGGGGGTGCTGACGTAAAGCAGCGGGCCCATAAAGTCGTTGCAGCTCCACATGAACTGGAACAGTGCGCAGGACACCAGAGCGGGTCCCAGCATGGGCACGATGACCTTGTACAGGGTCTGGAAGGAGGAGCAGCCGTCAATGGCGGCAGCCTCGTCCAGATCACGCGGGACGTTGCGCATGAACTGCACCAGCTGATACACGAAGTAGGTCTCGGTAGCAAATGCGCAGTGCACCCAGATGGCCAGATAGAAGGGGCTGTCCACCCAGCCGAACTTGTTGTACAGCAGGTACTGGGGCACGTTCAGCACGACCTGCGGCAGGAACAGGGTGGCCAGCATGATGTTGAACAGCAGCTTGCGGCCGGGGAAGTCGAAACGGCCAAAGCCGTAAGCGGCAACACAGGCAGACACCACAGTGCAGATCACCTTGGGGATGACGTAGCTGTAGGTGTTGAGCATGGCCTGCAGGATGTTGATGGAGCCGCCGAAGTTGTTCAGGGCGTTGCGGTAGCCATCCAGCGTAGGCTTTTTGATCCACAGGCTGATGCCTGCAAAGATCTCGCTGTTATCCTTGAAGGTAGCGCTGATCATCCACAGCAGAGGATAGATCATGATGACACCAACCAGGATCAGCACGAAGTACTTAAAGAAGGTTGCGATCTTATTCGATGCTTTCATTCCCATATTGGTCACCTTACCTTTCATCCGAGTAGTAGACCCACTTCTTCTGGCTGGTGAACGCAATGATCGTCAGGATGCAGACGATGATGAACATGATCCATGCCAGAGCAGAGGCCATGCCCATGTCGTAGGACTTGAATGCGTAGTTGTAAACCAGCAGGGAGATCAGGGTAGTGGAACCACGGGGACCACCGTTGGTGATGATGTAGGGGCCGTTGAACTCCTGGAAAGCCTGGCAGATCTGCGTGACCAGGTTGTAGAAGATGATGGGGGTGATCATCGGCACGGTGATGGAGAAGAACTGACGCCACTTGCCGGCACCATCGATGGTAGCAGCCTCGTACAGGTCTGCGGGCACGCCCTTCAGTGCAGCAAGGAACAGCACCATGGCGGAACCGAACTGCCATATACGCAGGAAACAGATGATCCACAGTGCGTAGTTGGGGTCACTCAGCCACTCGGGGCCCTGCACCGCACCAAAGGTGACAGCGCGGACCACGGTGTTCAGCAGACCGTCCACACTGAACACAGCCTTCCACAGCACGGCGATAGCCACAGAGCCGCCCAGAATGGAGGGGATGTAGTACACGGTGCGGAACAGGTTGACGCAGGCGATCTTGAAGTTCAGGATGTAGGCGATGAACAGTGCGAAGATCAGCTTCAGGGGCACGGTGATAAAGGCGTACTTGAAGGTGATGATCAGCGCCTTGGTGATCTTTTTGGTGTGGAATGCGGTAATGTAGTTGGCCAGACCAACAAAGTTGGTGCCGTCCTTGAAGAAGTTCATATCGGTAAAGCTGTAGTACAGCGACTGACCGAAGGGGAACGCCTTAAAGACGAGAAAGCCGATGATCCAGGGGATCAGGTAAAACAGACCCTGATACTTATCGACCCATTTCTGGAACGGAGTTCGTGCGCCTGCGGGCGCATTACTTTTTTTCATCCGAAGTCCTCCTTTTGCAGGATTTTGAAGCAGACAGTGCAGCAGGTCACAGACCGGTAACAATTCTTTCAAGGTTTGATAACCATTCTCCGATAAAACAAGGGCATCTGTCGTACGGGCGGCAGATGCCCCTATTCAGTTCAGAGAACAGCCGCCCGGTTCAGGCTGCTGTCAGTGTGATAAGCTTAGCCGACGGTGTAACCAACAGACTCCATGCCGTCCAGCAGGGTCTCGACAGCCTCTTCAGGGGTCTGATCGCCGTAGTCGATGTTGTCGAACACTTCCTGATAGATGCCGGTGCCGGAAGCCTTCAGGTCGTTGTTCTCGAACAGGGGATCCAGCTTGTTGGTGGTGAAGGCCATGACCTTGGCGTTAGCCTCAGCGATCAGGGCCTTGACAGCGCCTGCGTCCTGAGCGAACTTCAGGCCAGCCTTGGAAGCGGGGATGCCGCACTCAGAGCCCATGATGGAAGCACCCTTCTCCTCGTTCAGCAGGAAGTTGATCAGGGTAGCAGCCTCGGCAACGTTCTTGCAGGTCTTGGTGATAGCCAGACCCATGGACACCTTAGAGAAGCCGCCGTTGTTATCGCCGAACTTGATCTCCTCGCCGACGGTGAAGCCGTCCTTGTTGCTGTCGTCCAGAGCGGAAGAGTACTTGCTTGCAGCGGAATCCCACTCGAAGATGCCTGCGATCTTACCGGTGATCCACTCGTTGGACTGGTGGGTAGCGGTATCGGAGTTTGCAGAGTAGTAGGTCTTCAGGTTCATCATGACGTGGTTGTCCACCAGGCTCTTGATGAAGGCCAGACCCTCAGCGATCTCCTCCTCGGTGTAGTTCAGGGTGGAGGTGGTGGGATCTGCCCAGTCCTTGCCGTACTTGGACTCGAGGTAGAACACCATCAGGATCATACGGTCGTATGCGCCCAGGTGCATGGGGTAGTAATCGTTGCCCAGCTTCTCCTGGAAAGCCTTACCGGCAGCCATCAGATCGTCCAGAGACTTGGGGACCTCGGTGATGCCAGCCTTATTAAAGGTGGTCATGTTCCAGTAGAAGATACGGCCGGTCATGGAGACGGGCACGCACTGCTGGCTGTTGGCCACGTAGCAAGCGTCCATAGCAGCGGCATCCCACTGGGTCAGGTCGATGAACTTGGAAGCGGTGTTCAGGTCCACGAACTTGCTGCCGTCGGCAGAGTAGTTGTACAGCCAGTTCCAGTTCACCTGGCAGACATCCTGTGCATTGCCAGCGATGAAGGCAGCAGCCATCTTCTCTTCCCAGCCGGACCATGCGGCGAAGGTGGGCTCCACGGTGATGTTGGAGTGCTCAGCCTGGAAAGCCTCCAGAGCGCTCTGGTAAGCAGCGTGACGGCTGTCGCCGCCCCACCAGCTGATGCTCAGGTTGACGGGGCCGTCAGACAGGGCCAGGCTCTCATCTGCGGAAGCAGCGGGGGCCTGAGAAGCAGCAGCGGAAGAAGCGGTGGAAGAAGCAGCGGAGCTGCCGCCGCAAGCAGCCAGCAGACCTGCAGCACCGACAGCGCCGGTAGCCATCAGGAAGTTACGACGAGAAATTGCCTTGCTCATTTTTGTTCTCCTCCTAATAGAAAACATCTTCATGTAAGGGGGTTCTGCACACGCCCCCTTGTATACAATTATGATAACAAAAGCCACAAGAAAAAGAAAGATGCAATTTACAGTGATACGGGATAAAAACGTACAAATATTGCCCTTGTTTTCGCGTGCAATTCGACGTCCTTGCCGAAATGAATAAACTTGCGCTGAAAAACTGTGCAACTTGTATACTTCAATGACTTGCATAAAAATCTGGGATGCAACAGGGGCATAACATCGAAAAATTCAATAATTCCTGTTACATTTCCCGTTCTGCCTGCAAAATTTTACGCTTTGCGGCTGCCGTCCGCGCCGCTCTCCCCTTGTGCCTTCTCCCCTTCGGCGGACAAACGTCCCGTCGGAACTGATATATCAATAGCGCAAAAAACGTGCGTATTTCGCCCGGTTGATATATCAGTAGCCGCCGCGAAATGCGACAAACTGATATATCAATCTGTATACAGACTGCTGGGAGGCTGAACTCCCTCAGTCATCGCTACGCGATGCCAGCCCCCTCTGAGATGGGGCCTTTGGCATGGCGGGTAAGTTTCCGGTTAAACCGTAAAGTTTGCGGGCACGCGAAAGCCTTCCCCCGGTCGGGGGAAGGTGGATGCGACCAAAGGGAGCAGACGGATGAGGGCGCAAGCAAACATCTGCTTGCCCGGGAGTCAGCCCTCTCCGTCATCCCCACTCTGTCGCTGGCGCGACATCTCTTCCCGGCTGGGGGAGAGTCTATCCAAGGGGACAGCGAACCCTCTCAGTCACGGCTTACGCCGTGCCAGCTCCCCCGAGGGGGGGAGCTTTATCAGTGCTTACCGACAGATGCGTAAAAGCTCCCCCTTCGGGGGAGCTGGCGCGGGAGCGCCTGAGAGGGTTGGCGTCCCCTTGGGGGAGCTGGCAAGCCCGACAGGGCTTGCCTGAGGGGGCAGCTCTTCCGCAAACCCGCAAAAAAGGCTGCTGCGCCAAAGCATGCGCAACAGCCTCTTCTATCCTTATATTATAATATCAGCTTTTCTTTGCAGCGTAGAACGCCCGCCGCGCTTTGAAGTAGCACTGGGGGCACATGCTGACGTACTGCACATCGTTTTCAAGATCGATGGCTACCTGCTCGCCCTCAAAGACGAACTGCCCGTTCACCTTGCGGCAGTTGCAGATGGCCTTGCGCCCGCAGGTGCATATCGTTTTCATCTCCTCGATGGTGTGCGCCAGCTCCAGCAAACGGGTAGAGCCCGGGAAGCCCTTGAGGGAAAAATCTGCCCGCAGACCGTAGCAGATCACCGGGATGTTCAGATCTACCGTGACCATGAACAGCTGCTCGGCCTGCTCCGGGGTGAAGAACTGGCTCTCGTCGCACAGCACACAGGCCAGCGGCCCAGCGGCATCGTTTGCTGCCTGCACGGCTGCAAACACGTCCAGCTCCGGCGGGATCAGCAGGTCTGCTTTGCGGCGCACACCCAGACGGCTCACCAGCTCCCCGCCGCCCTTGGTATCCACCTGCGGCTTTAAAATGAGCACCTTCATGCCCTGCTCTTCGTAGTTGTGTGCCACCTGCATCAGCGCCGTGCTCTTGCCGCTGTTCATGGCACCGTAGCGGAAATACAATTTTGCCATGCCGTCACTCCTGATTGCGCAGACGGTAGCCCAAGCTCATCAGGCTGTCGCCCAGATGGACGTTTTCCACCACCACGTTGGGGTACGGCACCGACAGGTCATAGTGGGAGAAGTTCCAGAAGCCCTCAATGCCCAGATCCACCAGCCGTCCGCTGACCTGCTGTGCACCGTCGCGGGGTACACAGAGCACCGCCACCTTGGGCTTGTTTTCCTCGCAAAAGGCCTCCAGCTCGTCAATGTGCCGGATGCGGATGCCGCTGATCTCCTTGCCCACCTCGTTTTCTGCCACGTCAAAGGCAGCGATCAGCTTGTAGCCGTTGGTATCGGTGGTGATAAAGCGGCTCACAGCCTTGCCCAGACGGCCGCAGCCGATCAGGATGGTGGGCAGACGGTCGCCGTTGCCGAACAGCAGGCTTTCCAGAATGGAAAGCAGGTTCTCCACCGAGTAGCCGATGCCCTGCCGGCCGTTCACGTCACCGATGCAGTTGAAGTCCTGCCGCACCTGTGAGGCGGTGGTGCCCATCTGGGAGGCCAGCTCCCGGGAGGAGATGCTGGTAATGCCGTCGGCCTGCAAGGAGCGCAGATACCGGTAATATTTGGGGAGACGCTTGATCACAGGGATAGATGCTTTCTGGGGGGTGTTCATAGCAAAATTCTCCTTTCTGCCCAACGCGCTGCAGCTTCTGCCGCCATGCAAGGGGCTTCTTTGCGCGCAGAGAGATGTTCCGTTTTTTCCTGTTATATTATTTAAAGTATACAGCATGATAGGCGAATGTCAAATACCTATTTGTAAAAAAGCAAAAAATTCACAAAGTTTTTTGTTTCTTTTCTCCCGCATACTTCCCCGGCTGCCGGGGGATACTGACCCTACCAAGACCCCGCTACGGAAGGAGAACACGCATGGATACGGCAAAAGATACCCCCGCAGAGCAGCACCGGATGGAAAAAGAGGACATCGAGGATCTGGGCACGGTCACCCTGACCCGGGGCGGTCATGTCATCCACTGCCTGACCGTCATCGGCCAGATCGAAGGCCATACCGAAGCGCCGCAGGGGCAAAAGACCACCAAATATGAGCACGTCATCCCCCAGCTGGTGGCGGTGCAGGAGGACCCCCGCATCGAAGGGCTGCTGGTGCTGCTGAACACGGTGGGCGGCGATGTGGAGACCGGCCTTGCGCTGGCAGAGCTGATCGCCAGCATCTCCAAGCCCAGCGCCACGCTGGTGCTGGGCGGCGGGCACTCCATCGGCATCCCGCTGGCGGTCAGCGCACGGCACAGCTTCATCGTACCCACCGCCACCATGACGGTGCATCCGGTGCGGCACTCCGGGCTGATCTTAGGCGTGCCGCAGACCATGCACTGCTTTGAGCAGATGCAGCAGCGCATCACCGGCTTTGTAGCCGCCCACAGCGGCATGCCGGAAAAGCGCTACACCCAGCTGATGCTCCACACCGGGGAGCTGGTCATGGACATGGGCACGGTGCTGGACGGACGCCGCGCCGTAAAGGAAAAGCTGATCGACGAGCTGGGCGGTCTTTCGGACGCGCTGGCGTGGCTGTATAAAGAAATTGAGCGGGAGTGAAGCTTTGCGGCTTCCCCCCGCCGAACGATTTGAACTGCGCTCCGCGTTCGCTTTGCGCATATTCAGCGGAATTATTTTTTTATTTGCAGTTCCGAAACGCCTGCGGGCGTTTCGGAACTGCCTTTTCACGAGAGGGGCTGGGGACGAACTCCCTCAGTCAAAACCTGACGGTTTTGCCAGCTCCCTCAGAGAGGGAGCCTCTGGCGCAGCCGCCAACTTTGCAATTTAACCGGAAACTTTACCGTCATGCCAAAGGCCCCATCCCAGAGGGGGCTGGCTGCGACCAGCGGGAGCAGACTGGGGGAGTTTTATTTCTCCAACAAAAACAACATTATGGTTTGCCATTTTTGCCCTTGCGTGGTACAATAGTAGAATCAATTATTGTGTCTATGGGAAGTTGGGGAACAGAGTAGAATGGCAACGAAAAAACGAAAATCAACGACACGGCGTACTGCTGCCCGCCGTAAAAAGGCAGAACAGCGGCTCCCGGCAGGGCTTGGCACCCTGTTCGGCGGCCTGCTGCTGATGGTGCTGGCCTTTGTGCAGGGCGATTCCGTATGGCGGGTGCTCCACGATGTGCTGTTCGGGCTGTTTGGCTGCGGCAGCTTTGTGCTGGGTGCAGCCGTGTGCTGTCTGGCCGTTTTGTACACCCGGGGCGAGGAGCTGCTGTCCCGCATCCTCAAGCTGGTGCTGGGGCTTATCTTTGTCTGCGGCACGGTCATCGTGTTTTCCGATATCCAGCCCCAGGGGCTGTCGGCACTGCAGATGCTTTCCGCCTGCTATGCTAACGGGGTCAGCGCGTGGCTGTCCGGCGGTGCAATAGGCTTTGTGCTGGGCGGCGTGCTGCTTTTGCTGTGCGGACGCCCGGCGGCAAACCTGATCATGATCGTGCTGTTGCTGTGCGGCAGCCTGTACATTTTTGATATTACCCCCGCCGAGGTCTGGGTCTGGCTGTGCGCCGTCACCGGCGGCATCCGTGACCGCGGCTCCGCTTTTGCAGAGCAGAGCGCTGCCCGCCGCGCCGAGCGCGCCGCTATCCGGCAGGCCGAGCGGGAGATCGACGAGGAATACGACGAAACCGAGGACGAGCCGCTGGACGAAGAGGACGAGCCCGCCGGGCTGCATCTGGGAGTACCGGACTGGATGTCCGGCGTGCTGCGCTGGGGGCACAAGGTAACGCAGGAGATGGAGGCGGATGCCGCCGAAACTGAGGCTGCACCCGCCGCCCCTGCCCAGCCGGAGCCTGCCGCGCCGCCCATCACCCCGGTGCGGGTCAGCGTTGCCCATCCCCGCGCTGCCTTTGACGTAGACCTTGGCCCCGACCACACCGCCCTTTCCGAGGGCGGCAGCGAGCCCATTGAGCCGCTGATCGTCGGGCCGGGCGGCACTTTCGGACAGGATCCGCTGCGCCCTGCGCCTAGGCCCACGCCGCCCCCCATCGTGGCAGACCCGGTGGTCACTGCTGCGGCAGATTTCTTTGCCAAGGACGCTGTGCAGCCGGAAGACCCCTCCCCCGCCCCTGCTTTTGACACTTCCATCGTCCAGCCGGCAGCGCCGGTGGTGCAGCCGCAGATGCCGCAGCAGCCGGAGGCTGCACCCATCCAGCCCGCCGTGCCCCGGGTGAGCGCCGAGAACGCCGTGGCATTCCGCTCTGCGCCGGACGAGGACGGCTGGATCAGCATCACCGCCGAACCGGTAGAGGAAAAGGACATCAACTCGCTGGTAGCAGCGGCCATGGAAAAGCCCGCTGTCTCCGAGCAGGCCGCCGCTACCGCCCCCGCCGAGGAGGCCGAGCCGGTGGACAGCTACGAGTACCAGTACCCGCCCATCGAGCTGTTTGAAAAATCGCAGGAGGGGAGCGACCCCGGCGCACAGGAGGAGCTGAAAGCCAACGCCCAGAAGCTGGTGGACACGCTGGAAAGCTTCGGCGTGCGCACCCGGGTGCTGGATATCTCCCGCGGGCCCTCCGTTACCCGGTACGAATTACAACCCATGGCGGGCGTGAAGATCAGCCGCATCACCTCGCTGGCAGACGATATCGCCCTGAACCTTGCGGTGGCAGATGTGCGTATGGAAGCGCCCATCCCCGGCAAGCCCGCTGTGGGCATCGAGGTGCCCAACCACAAAAAGACCCCCGTGTACATCCGCAGCATCTTTGAAAGCCAGAGCTTTCTGCGCATGACCTCGCCGCTGGGCATCGCCTTGGGCAAGGACATTGCCGGTGTGGCGCAGGTGACCGACCTGTGCAAGATGCCCCACCTGCTCATCGCGGGCAGCACCGGCAGCGGTAAATCCGTGTGCGTGAACAGCATCATCATGAGCCTGCTGTTCCGCTCCAGCCCGGAGGACGTCAAGCTGCTGCTCATCGACCCCAAGGTGGTGGAGCTGGCCGAGTATAACGGCATCCCCCACCTGCTGATGCCAGTGGTCACCGAGCCCCGCAAGGCCGCCGGTGCGCTGGGCAGCGCGGTGCAGGAGATGGAGCGCCGCTACCGCCTGTTTGCGGAGAACAATGTGCGCGACATCAAGTCCTTCAATAAGCTGGCTGCCGAGCAGCCGGAACTGGAAAAGATGCCCTATATCGCCATTATCATCGACGAGCTGGCCGACCTGATGATGGTGGTGGGCAAGGATGTGGAGGATTCCATCTGCCGCATCGCCCAGAAAGCCCGTGCCGCCGGTATGCACCTGATCGTTGCCACCCAGCGCCCCAGCGTGGACGTGATCACCGGCCTGATCAAGGCCAATATCCCCAGCCGCATCGCCTTTGCGGTGTCCAGTCAGGTGGACAGCCGCACCATTCTGGACGGTGCCGGCGCAGAAAAGCTGCTGGGTCAGGGCGATATGCTCTTTATGCCCGTGGGCGCACCCAAGCCCACCCGCATCCAGGGCACCTTTGTGCGGGATGAAGAGATCAGCCGTGTGCTGGACTTTATCAAATCCAGCGCCACCGTACAGTACGACGAAGCCATGATCGAAGCCATGGAAAAGCATGCCATTCAGGACGGCAAAAAGGGCGGCGGCGGTGCCGATGCCGAGGAGGACGCAGGCTCCGACCCCATGTTCAAGCAGGCCGTGGATGTGGTCATCGACGCCGGTCAGGCCTCCACCAGCCTGTTGCAGCGCCGCTGCAAGCTGGGCTACGCCCGCGCCGCCCGCATCATGGACGAGATGGAGCAAAAGAGCATCATCGGCCCCTACGAGGGCGCAAAGCCCCGCGCTGTGCTCATCAGCCGCCAGCAGTGGCTGGAAATGCAGATGAACCAACCGGAGGACTGACCCTCTCAGGCGCTGACGCGCCAGCTCTCCCGAAGGGCGAGCTTTATGAGCGAGTCAGATATCGTCTGCCTTCAAAGAGAAACTGGATGAAAAGATGCAATAAGCTCCCCCATCGGGGGAGCTGGCAACGCCGCAAGGCGTTGACTGAGAGGGTTTAACAATAAAAAGGAGCATTATGGAACACTCTACTCCCCAGATCTACACCGAATTTCTTCCCATCAGCCGGGCGGACATGGAAGCCCGGGGCTGGGAGCAGCTGGACTTTGTGGTGGTAGGCGGTGACGCCTATGTGGACCACCCCAGCTTTGGCACCGCCATCATCAGCCGCCTGCTGGAAGCCGAAGGCTACAGGGTGGGCGTGCTGGCGCAGCCCCGCTATACCGACTGCGAGGACTTCAAGCGGTTCGGTAAGCCTAAATATGGCTTTTTCATCGGCGGCGGCAACGTGGACAGCATGGTCAGCCACTATTCCGTGGCAAAGATTCCCCGTGCCGAGGACGAATACTCCCCCGGCGGTAAGGCCGGTGCCCGCCCGGACCGCAGCGCCACCGTGTACACAAAGCTTGCAAAGCAGGCTTACCCCGACCTGCCGGTGATCTTAGGCGGTCTGGAGGCCAGCCTGCGCCGGTTTGCCCACTACGATTACTGGCTGGACACGGTGCTGCCCAGCATCGCAGAGGACTCCGGCGCGGACATCATCAGCTTTGGCATGGGCGAGCACCAGACCGTGGAGATCGCCCGCCGTCTGGCCGCCGGGGAACCGGTGGAGAGCATCACAGACGTGAACGGCACCTGCTACCTGACCGATTTCGACCACCTGCCCCAGCGGTATGTGGAGTGCGCCGGTTTTAAAAAGGTTGCCGCCGATAAGACCGCCTACGCCAAGGCCTGCCGCATCCAGATGGACAATCAGGACGTGGTCAGCGGCCAGATCATCGTGCAGAAGCAGAGCGAAAAGTATCTGGTGCAGAACATCCCCGCAAAGCCGCTGGTGCGCGGAGAGCTGGATAAGGTCTACGCCCTGCCCTACACCCGCCGCTACCACCCCATCTACGAGAGCATGGGCGGCGTGCCCGCCATCCGCGAGGTGCAGTTCTCCATCATCCAGAACCGCGGCTGCTTCGGCGGCTGCAACTTCTGCGCCATCCAGCTGCATCAGGGGCGGCGGGTCACCAGCCGCAGCGCCGACAGCATCGTGGAGGAAGCCGAGCGCATGACCCACGAGCCGGATTTCAAGGGCTACATCCACGATGTGGGCGGCCCCACCGCAAACTTCCGCTTCCCCTCCTGCCGCGAGCAGATGCTGCGCGGCATGTGCACCGGCGGCAAGCACTGCCTTGCCCCCACCACCTGCTCCCACATGATCGTGGATCACAGCGACTACCTTAAGATCCTGCGCCGGGTGCGGGAGCTGCCGGGCGTAAAAAAGGTGTTCATCCGCAGCGGCATCCGGTTCGACTACCTGATGGCTGACCCGGACGATACCTTCTTTAAAGAGCTGGTGGAGTACCATGTATCCGGCCAGCTGAAGGTCGCCCCGGAGCACTGCGCCCCCAACACCCTTGCCTACATGGGCAAGCCCCCCATCGAGACCTTCAACAAGTTCAAGGATAAGTTCTACGAGCTGAGCAAGAAGGCGGGCAAAAAGCAGTATCTGGTGCCCTACCTCATGTCCAGCCACCCGGGCAGCACCCTGAAGGACGCGGTCTATCTGGCCGAATACCTTTATAAGAACCACATGCGCCCGGAGCAGGTGCAGGACTTCTACCCCACCCCCGGCACCGTGAGCACCTGTATGTTCTATACCGGCCTTGACCCCTACACCCTCAAGCCAGTGTTTGTGGAAAAGACCCCCGAGGGCAAGGCTTTGCAGCGCGCACTGCTGCAATACTACGAGCCCCGCAACGCAGAAAAGGTGGTCAAGGCCTTGCAGCTGACCCACCGGGAGGACCTGATTCCCCTGCTGGTGCCCGCCGCCGGCCGCCGCGCCGTGCAGCGCACCGCCCGCCGGGCAGAAAGCGCCGAGGTGACCATCCACAACGACGGCACCTATACCGTACATTCCAGCCAGAAGGGGCGCAGCACCGGCAAAAATGCCCGCGCCGCTGCCCCGGCAGGCCGTCAGCCCAGCCCGGGCGCACGCTTTGCGCCCAACTCTGCGCCCGGCCATAAACCCAAGAATAATCAACAGAAAGAGAACGCAACGTGGAAAACTGGAAAGAAGAAAAAGTAACCTTATTCCCCCGCCGCCTGTTCCTGCGGCTGGCTGCGCTGGCGCTGGCCGCTGTGCTGGCGCTGGGGCTTACCGCCTGTGACAGCAACGGCGGACACATCGTCAAACCCTCCACCGGGGCAAGCCAGCCCTTCGAGATGCACTTCATTGATGTAGGGCAGGCGCTGAGCGTACTGGTGGAGTGTGACGGACAGTTCATGCTCTACGATGGCGGCAACGTGGATGACGGCAGTCTGGTGGTGTCCTACCTGCAAAAGCAGGGGGTGGAGCAGCTGCAATATGTGTTCTGCTCCCACGCCCACGAGGACCATGTGGGCGGCCTTGCCGCCGTAATGGCAAAGTTCCCGGCACAGCACGCTTACAGCCCGGTGACCGGGAGCACCACCAAATGCTTTAGCGATTTTGTCAAGTATACGCAGCAGCAGGGTCTGCAGCTGGAAGTGCCCTCCGTGGGCACGGTCTGGCCGCTGGGCAGCGCCACCGTTACCCTGCTGGGCCCGGTGACCGGGTACAGCGACACCAACAACACCTCGCTGGTGCTGCGCATCGACTACGGCAACACCAGCTTTCTGCTGACCGGCGACATGGAAAAGACCGCCGAGACCGACCTTGTGAACAGCGGTGCCAACCTGAAGGCCGATGTGCTGCAGGTAGGGCACCACGGCTCCAGCACCAGCACCGGCTACCTGTTTTTGAACGCTGTTCTGCCGGAAATGGGCGTCATCTCCTGCGGTACAGGCAACAAGTACGGCCACCCGCACGAGGAGACGCTGAGCATCCTGCGGGACGCAAAGGTGGACGTCTACCGCACCGACCTGCAGGGCACCATCACCATTGGCAGCGACGGTCAGAACTTCACCGTGGGCACCGAGCACTTTGTACCGGACAGCCAGCTGAACCCCACCGACCCGTCGGCTTCCAGCACCGCGCAGCAGGCCTACATCGGCAACGTGAACAGCAAAAAGTTCCATCTGCCCACCTGCGCCAACCTGCCTGCGGAAAGGAACCAGGTCCCCTTTTCCAGCTATGACGAAGCCATTGCTGCAGGCTATACCCCCTGCGCAAGCTGCATCAAATAAAGCTTTGCTTTTGGGTCTGGACGATTTAGAATGGCTTCCGCTGCGCTCTAGCCATTTTCAGCGGAAAAAATATTTATACTTTCGTAATACCGGAGCGTCTGCGGACGCTCCGGTATTACATTTTCACGGGAGGGGTCGTGATGGGAAACGGCAGCTGCCAATTACAGTCCCCTCTCGTGAAAAAGTCCCCCGGGAAGATCCGCAGATCTTCCCGGGGGACAAATTATAAATAATCCTTCCGCTGATGATGCGCAGAGCACAGCGGAGCGCATTCCCAATCGTTCTTTAAAGGTTATTACTGCGCGGCGGGGAGTTCCTTTTATGCCCGCTGGCTGCGCGGGATATAGTCGTGGGTGCCGCCAAGGCTCTTGTAGGCCGGGCGGATGATCTTGTTGGCGCTGAGCAGCTCCTCGATGCGGTGGGCGCTCCAGCCCATGACGCGCGCCACAGCAAACAGCGGGGTGTACAGCTCCATGGGGATGCCCAGCATCTCGTACACAAAGCCGCTGTAAAAGTCCACGTTGGGGCTGACGCCCTTGAAGATCTTGCGCTCCTGCGCGATAAGCTGGGGTGCCATGCGCTCGATGCGGGTGTAGAGGGAAAGATCCTTGTCCCGGCCTTTTTCGTGGGCCAGCTGCTCCACATAGCCCTTGAACACCACCTCGCGCGGGTCGCTGAGGGAGTAGACGGCGTGACCCATGCCGTAGATCAGCCCCTTGCGGTCGAAGGCTTCGCCATGGAGCAGCTTTTTCAGGTAGGCTTCCAGCTCCTCGTCGTCCTCGAGATCGTGGAGGTTGTCCCGGATGTTCTGCATCATGTGCATGACCATCAGGTTTGCACCGCCGTGGCGCGGGCCCTTGAGGGAACACAGCGCCGCCGCCATGGCAGAGTAGGTGTCGGTGCCGGAGGAGGTGACCACGCGGGTGGTAAAGGTGGAGTTGTTGCCGCCGCCGTGCTCGGCATGCAGCAGCAGCGCCACGTCCAGCACGCGGGCTTCCAGCGGGGTGTACTGCATATCCGGCCGCAGCATCCGCAAAAAGTTCTCTGCGGTGGAAAGGCTGGGGTCCGGGCGGTGGATATACATGCTGGCGTCTTTTTCGTAGTGGTTATAGGCGTGGTAGCTGTACACCGCCAGCATGGGGAAGATGCCCGCCAGCTGGATGCTCTGGCGCAGCACGTTGGCGGTATCCAGATCTGCCGCCTTGGGGTCGTAGGAGGCCAGCGTCAGCACGCTGCGCGCCATGCTGTTCATGATATCATGGCTGGGTGCCTTCATAATGACATCGCGGGTAAAGTTGGTGGGCATGGTGCGGCACTCGCCCAGCACCGCGCAGAACTGCTCCAGCTGCTCCGGGGTGGGCAGCTGGCCAAACAGCAGCAGATAGCCCGCCTCCTCAAAGGCAAAGCGGCTGCCGCGGCTGCCGTTGATCAGATCTTTTACGTCATAGCCGCGGTACAGCAGCTGACCGTCTGCCGGAAGCTTGACCCCGTCCACATACTGGAACGCCCGGATGTCCGAGATGTTGGTCAGACCTGCCAGCACGCCCTTGCCGGTCTCGTCGCGCAGGCCGGCCTTGACCCCGAACTCCCGGTAAAGGTCCTTGGGGATGCGGTCGTGCTCTGCACAAAGGGGCTGCTGCTGGTCGAAGTAGCTTAATACATTCTGCAAATGATCCATGTGTCTGGCTGCTCCTTTCCTGTTCGTCCATATCAGTTTCTCATTTTTCAATAGCTTTTATATTACAGAACGGATATTTCGCTGTCAACCAACATTTTGTAAAAAAATATAAAACAATTCAGCCGTATGGGTCGTACAGGTCGTACTCCTCGGTCTCCTGATGCTTCTCTTCCAGCACCCGGATGGCCTGTTCCAAAGCGCTCTGGGAGCAGCCGCTCTCGCTTACCAGCGCATGGACGGCGGCGGCAAGGTCGCCGTCAAACAGGGTGTCCAGCCGCTGCCGCATACAGTACACGCCGTACGCCCGCCGGGTGACCAGCGGCACATACACATTGCAGTTGCCCTGCTTTGCCGACCGGACCCAGCCTTTTTCTTCCAACCGGTAGAGAAAATTCAGCACCGTAGCCGCCGCCCAGCCGGTGACTTTGAGCTTCTGGCTGATGTCCCGCCGCGCCGCCGCGCCCGGGCACGCCCACACCGCAAGCATCACCTGTTCTTCCGCCGCCGAAAGCGGCCGCAGAGTATCCGGTAAGCCGTACATCTGTTGTACCTCCGTAAATATTATTTTTAGCGGGCTCGCCCTCTCAGGCGCTGCCGAAATACCCCCTCAGTCTGCTCACTGCGTTCGCAGCCAGCTCCCCCAAGGGGACGCCTTTGGGCTATGCCGGAAACTTTCTCGCTACCGCTAAAGCCGTCCCCTTGGGGAAGGTGGCTTGACGCGAAGCGGCAAGACGGAAGGGGTGCACGCACAAACTCCCCCAGTCACCTACGGTGACAGCCCCCTCTAGGATGGGGCCTTTGGCATAGCGGTAAAGTTTCCGGTTAAACCGTAAAGCCTCCTGCACCAAAAGGGAGATGACTTGGCAAAGAGATAAAGTTTGCATGGACTGCCAAGGCCTCTCCCTTTGAGGAAAGACTTCCCCCGCTCCGGGGGAAGATGTCGCGCAGCGACAAAAGGGGGAGTGTGGCACGGCGTAAGCCGTGACGGAGAGGGCGAGGACGCTTTCCGTCACCGCCAGAGGCTCCCTCCCCGAGGGAGCTGGCAAAACCGTCAGGTTTTGACTGAGGGAGTTATTTCTTTTACATTTGTCTCAGTATTTCCAGTATACCGCATTTCTGCCAAAGGTGCAAGTGGAAGAAATCCGCATGAAACCAAGGGATAGTGTATATCTTTTACATTTGTCTTATATTTTGTCCCCGCACGGCGTACATTTGTATGCTTTGTGCCATCAGGCGGGGTGCAGAGGCAATATCTTTGTGCAAAGATGCTCTTGTTTTCGGCATGGAAAAACCGGTATACTACGGCTACGGAAAGCAACAGACGCACCGCAAAAACGGCGGTGCTGCGTGATAGGTGTATCACAGGAAAAGGAGAGGTTCATTATGGCACGAGTATATAACTTCAGCGCAGGCCCCAGCATGCTGCCCGAAAAGGTGCTGCGGCAGGCACAGGCCGAGCTGCTGGAATACGGCGACAGCGGTCAGAGCGTCATGGAGATGAGCCACCGCAGCAAGTGGTTCGACGCCATCATCAAGGACACCGAGGCCACCCTGCGCCGGGTGATGAATATCCCGGATAACTACAAGGTGGGCTTCTTTCAGGGCGGCGCTACCCAGCAGTTTGCCATGGTGCCGCTGAACTTTATGACCACCGGCAAGGCAGACTACATCGTGTCCGGCAACTTCTCGGGTCTGGCTGCCAAGGAGGCCGCCAAGTTCGGCGAAGCCAGGATCGTGGCATCCAGCAAGGATAAAAACTTTACTTATATCCCGGATGTAAATGTCATCGACTACGACAAGGACGCCAGCTACATCCACATCTGCCAGAACAACACCATCTTCGGCACCCAGTTTGTGGAGCTGCCGCAGGTGGAGGGCGTGCCGCTGGTGGCAGATATGAGCTCCATGATCCTTTCCAAGCCCGTGGATGTCAGCAAGTACGGCTGCATCTACTTTGGCGTGCAGAAGAACGTAGCCCCCGCCGGTATGGCCATCGCCATCATCCGGGACGATCTGCTGGGTCACGCCGCCGACAACGTGCCCACCATGATGAACTACACCACCCTGCTGGCCAAGGACAGCATGTACAACACCCCGCCGTGCTGGTGCATCTACATGACCGGTCTGGTGCTCAAGTACCTGGAAAACGACATCGGCGGTCTGGCCAATATGCAAAAGATCAACGAAGCCAAAGCCAAGGTGCTGTATGACTATCTGGACGGGCAGGAGTTCTTCACGAACCCTGTGGAGCACCGCTACCGCAGCTCCATGAACGTCACCTTCACCAGCCCCAACCCGGATATGGACAAAAAGTTCTGCGCCGAAGCCGCTGAGGCGGGTTTTGTCAACCTGAAGGGTCACCGTCTGGTTGGCGGTATGCGCGCTTCCATCTATAACGCCATGCCTGCCGAGGGCGTGGACAAGCTGGTGGACTTCATGGAGAAGTTCCGCAAAGAGAATGCATAAGACCCTCTCAGCCTCACTTCGTTCGGCAGCTCCCCCGAGGGGGGAGCTTTTTATCAGAAGGACAACTTGATAGAACCCGCTTTATAAGCTCGCCCTTCGGGAGAGCTGGCACGGCGCAAGCCGTGACTGAGAGGGTTCCTGTATAATAGAAGGGAAATCTGGATTATGTACACCATTAAAACGCTCAACGCCATCAGCCCGGTGGGGCTGGCAAAGCTGCCCAAGAACCAGTTCGATGTCTCGGTGGATGCCGATGCCCCGGACGGCATTCTGGTGCGCAGCGCCGACCTTTTGAACACCACCTTCAACGATAATCTGCTGGCCATCGCCCGCGCCGGTGCGGGTGTGAACAACATCCCGCTGGAGCGCTGCAGCGAGCAGGGCATCGTGGTGTTCAACACCCCGGGTGCCAACGCCAACGCCGTGGCAGAGCTTGTCATCGGCATGCTCATTGCGGGCAGCCGCAACGTGGCCGCCGCCGCCCAGTGGTGTCAGGGTCTGGCCGGTGACCCGGCCATGGCCAAGAGCGTGGAAAAGGGCAAAAAGCAGTTTGTGGGCAACGAGATCAAGGGCAAGACCCTTGGCGTCATCGGTCTGGGTGCCATCGGCTCCCGGGTGGCAAACTGCGCCATCGAGCTGGGCATGGAGGTCTACGGCTACGACCCCTACATCTCCATTGAAGCCGCATGGAACCTGAGCAGTCAGGTGCACCACTGCGTAAACCTGAACGATATGCTGCCTCTGTGCGACTACATCACCATCCATGTGCCCTACCTGCCCACCACCAAGGACACCATCAACGCCCAGACCCTTGCTTTGTGCAAGGACGGCGTCAAGATTTTGAACTACGCCCGCGGCGAGCTGGTAAACACCGCCGCCCTGCTGGAAGCCATGGATAACGGCAAGGTGTCCGGCTACATGACCGACTTCCCCTCCGAGGCCATTCTCGGCCGTCCCGGCATCGTGTGCACCCCGCACCTTGGCGCTTCCACCCCGGAGGCCGAGGACAACTGCGCCATCATGGCAGCGCAGGAGCTGAGCGACTACCTGCGCAACGGCAACATTACCCACTCGGTCAACCTGCCGGAGGTGCACCAGCCCCGCGCCGGCGGCAAGCGCATCTGCATCATCCACAAAAACGAGCCGGGCATGATCAGCCAGATCACCGCCCTGACCACCGAAGCCGGCCTGAACATCGAAAACATGGTGAACAAGAGCAAAAAGAACATGGCCTACACCATGCTGGACGCCACCGGTGCCGTGGATGCCCGCCTGAGCGAGAAGCTGAGCAACATCCCCGCCGTCATCCGGGTGCGCATCCTGTAACAGCAAAAACACATCAGACACCAAAAGGTGAAGTGGCCAGCGGTCACTTCACCTTTTTTATAAAGGATCCACGCCCGGCAAAGAAGGCCGGGGCAGTCCTTCCAATACCCTTCCTTATATAGTATAAGGGGCTGCTGCACAAGGTTTATTCCCGGTGCAGCAGCCCCTGTTTTGTTCAGAAGGCCCGCAGAAGCTGCTTTTCCCCTGCCGGCTGACAGCAAACAGGCCGATATGCTTTTGTCATTCTGCTGCAAAAAACCTGCAATTTCCCGGCAGAACGCAGAAAATACGGAAACCGCTTGATTTAGCCCGGTTTCCGCACTAGAATGGAAACCGGAAAAGCAAATACAGTTTCCGCAAGGAGGACGCTCATGCAGGAAAAGCTCGATGCGCTGGTGCGCACACAGGCCATGCAACTGTTCCGTCAACAAGGGCTGCATTTCACCATGCAGCAGGTGGCAGAGCCGCTGCACATCAGCAAAAAGACCATCTACACCGTTTACCCCTCCAAGGAGGCGCTTCTGCTGGACATGGTAGACCACGCCTTTGCGGACATCCACCGCTGCAAGCAGGAAATTCTGGCAGGCAGCGGTACTTTGCAGCAAAAGCTGCGGGCGGTCATCATTGCCATGCCGGCAGAATACGCTGCGCTGGATCTGCGGCAGATGAAGGAACTGGACGAGAAATATCCGGTGGTGGCGGCACGGGTGCGCAGTCAGCTGGAAAACGGCTGGGAGCCCACCATGGCGCTGCTGGAGCAGGCTGTGGCTGAGGGGGTCATGCGTCCGGTGTCCCTGCCGGTGCTGCGGCAGATGATCACCGCGTCCATCGAAAGTTTTCTGGCAGACCGCAGTCTGGCAGAAAGCGGGGTGCAGTATGTGGCTGTGCTGGAGGAAATGATCTCGATCTTACTGGAAGGAGTGCTGCCGCGATGAAACACAGCTTTTGCGAGGACTGGGAGTTTACACAGCACTGGACGGAAGCCTTTGGCAAGGGGCTGCCGGTGCCAAAACAGCAAGCCGTCCGCTTGCCCCATACCTGCCGGGAGGTGCCGCTGCACTATGCCTCCCCGGCCGATTACGAGATGGTCTGCGGTTACCGCAAACGGTTCCGGGTGCCGCCGGTGCAGGCTGCGCCCCGGCTGTTCGTCCGCTTTGACGGCGCTGCCCATCAGGCGGTGGTGCGGGTCAACGGCAAGCTAGCCGGGCAGCACCGGGGCGGCTATACCGGCTTTGCAGTGGAGATCACCGACCTTGTGGACCGGGAGGGCGAAAACCTGCTGACCGTGCAGCTGGACACCCGGGAGGACCCGTCCATCCCGCCCTTTGGCTTTGTCATCGACTACCTGACCTACGGCGGGCTGTACCGGGAGGTCTGGCTGGAAGCCACGGCAGAAAGCCGCCTGACCGACCTGTTCGTCTACACGCCCACCCTGCATGACGCCGTGGTACAGTGGACGGCAGAGCTTGCGCCCGCTGCCGCGGCTGTCCGCATCCGGCTGGAGACCGCAGACGGCACCCTGCTGGCCGAGCAGACCGCACAGGCGGCAGAAGCCGGAAAGATCCAGCTTTCCGTCCCGGACGCACAGCCGTGGGATGCTGAGCACCCGGTGCTACATCATGCCGTGGCAGAGCTTTTGAATGCAGCCGGACAGGCCATCGACCGCAAGCAGGTGGTCTTTGGTTTCCGCACGGCGGAGTTCCGGGCGGACGGCTTCTACCTCAACGGCAAAAAGACCTTTCTGCGGGGGTTGAACCGACACCAGAGCTACCCTTACATCGGCTACGCCGCCCCGGAAAGTCTGCAGCGGGAGGATGCCCGCATTTTGCAGGAGGAGCTGCACTGCACCGCTGTGCGCACCAGCCACTACCCTCAAAGTCCCTATTTTCTGGACGAGTGCGACCGGCGGGGGCTGCTGGTGTTCACTGAATTGCCGGGCTGGCAGCACATCGGAGATGCAGCATGGAAAGACGCCGCCTGCGAGATGCTGCGAGAGATGCTCCTGCAGAACCGCAGCCACCCCAGCATCATCCTGTGGGGCGTGCGCATCAACGAGAGCGTGGACGACGATGCCTTCTACACCCGCACCAACAAGATCGCCCATCAGCTGGACCCCAGCCGTGCCACCTCCGGTGTGCGGTATCTGGAAAAGAGCCATCTGCTGGAAGATGTCTACGCCTACAACGATTTTTCCCACAACGGCATAACGCCCGGCGCAAAGCCCAAAAAGGACGTGACCCCGGATATGGGCAAGGCGCTGCTCATCTCGGAGTGCAACGGTCACATGTACCCCACCAAAGCCTTTGACGATGGCCCGCACCGGCAGGAGCACGCCCTGCGGCACGTCCGGGTGCAGAACGCCGCCTATGCCAGCGGAGAACACGCCGGGTGCTTTGGCTGGTGTATGTTCGACTACCAGACTCACAAGGACTTTGGCTCCGGCGACCGCGTATGCTACCATGGCGTGCTGGACAGTTTCCGCAACCCGAAGCTGGCGGCAGCGGTCTATGCCAGTCAGGGTGACGCCGACCCGGTGCTGGCGGTCAGCTCCTCCATGGACATCGGCGATAACCCCGCCGGGCAGCTGGGCACAGCCTACGTTTTCAGCAATGCCCAGCAGGTAAAGCTTTACAAAAACGATGTGTTTGTCACCGCCCTGCGCCGCAGCGAGTGGACGGCCCTGCCCCACCCGCCCTTTGTGATGGACGATACCATTGGCGCGCTGCTGGAAACGCAGGAGCACTTTTCCCCTTCCAAGGCAGCCGCTGTGCGGGACTGCCTGCTGGCTGCCGGGAAATACGGTTTAGCGGGGCTGCCGCTGGCCTACAAGGTCAAATTCGGCTGGTGTATGCTGCGCTACAAAATGAGCTTTGAGGATGGCGTGGCGCTTTACGGCAAATATGTGGGTAACTGGGGCGGCGAAGCCACCCGCTGGCGGTTCGATGCCGTGCAGGACGGCAACGTGGTGCGCAGCGTGACCCTTTGCCCCAGCGCAAAGCTGCACTTGGAGGTCAAGGCCAGCCGGACGACCCTGCGGGAGCAGGATACCTACGATATGGCCGCTGTCCGGGTGCGCATTCTGGACGAGAACGGCACCCCCGCCCCCTATGCACAGTTCCCGGTGCAGTTTACGGTGGAGGGCAGCGCCGCCCTTGTGGGCCCGCAGACCGCCGTAGCAGAAGGCGGCATGACCGGCACCTATCTGCGCACCGTGGGCACTGCCGGAGAAGCCGTGCTGACCGTTTCTGCCCCGCAGACCCAGCCCGTTGTGCTGCGGTTCACCATTGAAAAGGAGGATGCTGTATGGAACTGACCCTAAAACAGAAAGCCGCGTTCGGCATTGGTGCCGTGGGCAAGGATATGGTATATGCCCTGTCGGCTTCTTACGTCATGTATTATTATCAGGATGTGCTGGGGCTTTCGGCCAGCTTTGTGGGCGTCGTGCTCATGGCAGCCCGGTTCTTCGATGCCTTCAACGACCCCTTTATGGGGGTTCTGGTGGCAAAGACCCGCACCCGCTGGGGGCGCTTCCGTCCGTGGATCTTTTCCGGCACGCTGCTCAATGCGCTGGTGCTCTACGCCCTGTTTGCCGCCCCGGTGCTGGACGAAGCAGCGCTGATGGTCTACTTCAGCGTGGTGTACATCCTGTGGGGCGTCACCTACACCATGATGGATATCCCCTACTGGTCCATGATCCCCGCCGTGACCCGCACACCCAAAGACCGGGAGAATCTTTCTATGGTGGGCCGCACCTGTGCAGGCGTTGGCTCTGCCCTCATCGCCATGTTCACCATGCTGCTGGTGGGCATCCTTGGCGGCGACAGCGAGCGCGCAGGCTTCCGCTGGGTAGCGCTGATCGTATCGGTGCTCTTTGTGGTGACGGAACTGATCTGCTGCGCCGCCATGCGGGAGACCACCCCCAGTGAGATGAAGACCGCCACCGTGAAGGAGATGTTCTCCGCCCTGTTCCGCAACGATCAGGCTATGGTCGTGGTGGGCAGCATCGTGCTGATCAACTCGGCGCTGTACCTTACCTCCAACTTTATCATCTACTTCTTCAAGTATGACCTTGGCGGTGCAGGCTGGAAAGCCACCTACACCCTGTTTTCCACCGTGGGCGGTGCGGCGCAAATTCTGGGCATGATGGTGCTTTACCCCTTGCTGCGCAAAAAGTTCAGCAGCACACAGGTATTTCACCTGAGCCTTGTGCTGGCACTGTGCGGCTACGGCACGCTGCTGGTGTTCTGCCTGACCGGCCTTTCCCACAGCCTTGCCCTGCTGTGCATCCCGGGCGTGGTGGTATTTGCCTGCAACGGGATGCTGAGCGTGCTGACCACCCTGTTCCTTTCCAACAGCGTGGATTACGGCCAGCTCAAGACCGGCCGCCGGGAGGAGAGCGTCATCTTTTCCATGCAGACCTTTGTGGTCAAGGCGGCCTCCGGCGTGGCTGTATTCCTGACCGGCATCGGGCTGGATCTGATCGGCCTTGTGGGCAACACGGAAGAGACCGGCCCCGTAGCGGTGCAGAGCGCCGGCACCCTGCTGGGTCTGCGCCTGATGATGACGGTTCTGCCCATGCTGGTGCTGGCTGGTGTGCTGGTGCTGTTCCGCCGCAAGTTCGTCCTCACCGACGCCCGCGCTGCCGAGATCAGCGCACAGCTCCACGGGGAGGAAGCACGCCATGACTGAAACGCTGCACTGGTACGCAGAGACCACCGGCGGCGTGCGGCAGGGCGATGCCCCGGTGCACCCGGGCTGCGGCGCGGTGCATCTTTCCGCCGACCTGCCCGCCGGGACGCTGAAAACCGTGCGTGCCGCGCTGCCGTGGAAGATGACCGCAGACGAGCGTCTGTTCATGAATGGCTACCAGACATGGACCTACAGCCCGGAGCTGGACCGGAACGGCAAACTGCGCGGCACCGACCATATCCCCGCCTTTCTGCGCAAAAAATACGCCTTTGACCGCTACGGCGATTATCATTTTGTGCCCTATGGGCATCATAACGGCCAGAGACACGGCTTTTCCTACTGCTATTTCCGCAAGGGCGGGCAGTTCCGGCTGATGGCATCGCTGGACGAGACCCCGGGCTACACCATCCTCCGTTATGACAGCGGCAAAGCCCTGCTGACGCTGGAACGGGACTGCGCGGGCGTGGAGCATCCCGGCGGCAGCTTTGCCCTGTTCGATCTGTTTTTTGCCGCAGGCAGCGAGGCGGAGGTGTTCGATGGCTGGTTTCAGGCTATGGGCATACGCCCTCGGACGGAGAAGAAGCTGGCGGGCTATTCCAGTTGGTACAACCGCTATCAGGACATCACCGAGGACACCATCCGGGAGGACTTGACCGGATGCCGCAGCCTGCTTTGCCCGGGAGACCTGTTCCAGATCGATGATGGCTGGGAGCCCAAGGTGGGCGACTGGCTGGAAACGGATGCGCAGAAATTCCCCCATGGGCTGAAAGGTATGGTGGAGGAGATCCACGCTGCCGGCTTTCAGGCCGGGTTATGGCTTGCACCCTTTGTGTGCGAAAAGGACTCTGCCCTTTTCCGGCAGCACCCGGACTGGCTGCTGAAAGTAAACGGCAAACCGTGGTGCTGCGGCAGCAACTGGAGCAGCTTTTATGCGCTGGATCTCGACAACCCGGCTGTGCTGAACTATCTGCGCCGGGTGTTTGACCGGGTGCTGAACGACTGGGGCTTCGACCTTGTCAAGTTGGATTTTCTGTACGGCGCTGCCCCCTTTGGCAACGCCCGCGAAAGCCGGGCAGCCCGGATGTACCGCGCCATGGAGCTGCTGCGCAGCTGGTGCGGGCAAAAGCAGATCCTTGGCTGCGGCGTACCGGTGATGCCCGCTTTCGGGCTGGTGGACTACTGCCGCGTCAGCTGCGACGTGAGCTTGGACTGGGACGATGTGTGGTATATGCGCCTGTTCCACCGGGAGCGGGTGTCCACAAAGCAGGCTATCAATAACACCGTATTCCGGCGGCAGCTCAATGGCCGCGCCTACGGCAGCGACCCGGATGTTTTCTTCCTCCGGGAAGAAAACTGCAAGCTGACCGCCGAGCAAAAACGCACCCTTGCCACGGTCAATGCTCTGCTGGGCAATGTGTTCCTTACCTCGGATATGCCGTCCCGCTACACACAGGCGCAGCGGGACGAGTACCGCCACCTGCGCGCGCTCTTTGAGCACGCCGCGCAAGTGCAGGTGGAAACGGAAAATTGCCGCCTCAGCATCCGGTATCTGCTGGACGGAACACCCCAAAAGCTGTGTTTTACGCCCTTCTGACGGCTTGCGAAAAACACAACATCGCAGTCCAACCTTTTATGTTCCAAGACAAGATGTAAAAAGCTTTTGGCCTTTATAATATAGAGGACCAAAAGCTTTTTTGTTCGCTGCCAAACTTCTACTTTATCGCAAGTCCAGAAATCAGTGCAACATTCAAACAGCATCTTTGAAAATTGCGATAAAAAGCCCGTGCCGCCGATGGGCACGGGCCGAAAAGGTTACAGAGAAGCTTTAGGAAATAGAAGTAGCGTTATAAACAAAGCTGGCCTTTACAAGGGCATCGTTGCCATACTGGCTGATGGAGATGCCTGCGTGTGCCCAGTCGCTTGCGCTGCCGGACCAGTAAACGGTAAGCGGCTGCTGGAAGCGGAATGCGCCGGTGCATATCTTGGAAAGGTTCCGCGGCAGGTACACCTTTTGCAGCTGAGAGCAGTTCTGGAACACACTCTCAGACAATGTGCGGATACCCTCCGGGAGAACGATCTTTTTCAGGTGGATGCAGCTTTCAAAAGCGGAGGCATCCAGCACCTGCAGATTGCCCGGCAGCGTGATGCCTTCCAGTGCGATACAGCCGCTGAACACCCCCTCGCCGATGCTGGTCAGGGTGTCGGGCAGGGTGACGGAGGTCAGTGCACGGCAGTTGGCAAAGGCATTGGTGGAAAGAGACTTCACCTTTGCGGGAATGCGGATGCTCTGCAGTGCTTTGCAGTCTGCAAAGGCACTCTTGTCGAACGTGGTCAACGCGTCAGGCAGGGTGATGCTCTTCAGGGCGCGGCAGCTGAAGAAGGCGGATGCGCCGATGGAAGTCAGGGTGTCCGGCAGCACCACGGTGGAAAGCTTTGTGCAGTGTGCAAACATCCCGTCGCCCAACCGGGTAAGGCCGCTGGTAATGGTAACGGTCTGCAGCTGGTCGCAGCCGGAAAAGACGCCGGTAGATTCAGAACCCTGATATTCGGGGTCGCCGTTCAGCACCACAGCGGTCAGGGAACGGCAGGCGGAGAAAGCGGCCTTGCCAACGCTCTTCAGGCTGTCTGGCAGAACAAGCTGCTTGAGTGCGCTGCCGGCAAAGGCGTAGTCACCGATATCGGTGATGGTGTCGGGCAGGGAAACGCCGGCGATATCGCTGTTGTAGAACGCATAGCTGTCGATGCGGGCGACCGTGACACCATCCGGAGTCTTTTCCGGGATGGTCACCGTACCGGTGAGCTTGCCGCGGACGCCGGTCACGGCGGCCGTGCCGCCGGAGATCTCGTAGGTCAGTTCAAACTTGCCGGGTTCCGGGGTCTCACTGTCGGAGGCAGAGCCGGAGCTCTCGCCGGAGGAGCCGGAGGTGCTGCCGGAGCTGGAAGGAACGGAGGAACCGGAAGGCTCGGAAGTACTGGAATGGCCGGACGGGCCATCAGAGCAGCCGGTCAGCAGCAGGGAGACGGTCAACAGCACTGTCACGATGCAGAGCAGAAATTTATTGTTTTTCATGATACATCACTCCTTTTCGCTGCAGCGGCCGCTTACAGGGTCCAGTCCGGAGCCGGAGCTTCGTCGGGATCGTCTGCGGAGAGAAGCACAGGCTCCCCGGCAGCCGGACTGCTTTCGCTGCTGCGCACCCAGGTGATGCTGCCGCCGAAATCGTAGCGGCCGTCCACAACGGTCTCCCAGCCGGAAGCGTAGACGGGATAGTAAGCCGTCAGGCTGCGGAAGGTGAACACGCCGGTGCCGAACTCGGGAGCATCGCCGGCAAAGGTGATCCGGGACAGGCTCAAAGCGTCCGCAAAGGCATAGGAGCCGATGGTGCGGACAGAGGCCGGGATGGTAACATTATCCAGCTTGTCGCAGCCGTAGAAGGTCATGGTGCCAATGGTCTGCAGGGTGTCGGGCAGGGTGACATCCGCCAGATTCTGGCAGCCGACAAAAGCGTAGCTGCTCAGGGAGGTGACGCCGCTCTTGACCACCAGATGCTCAATGGAATCGCGGTAGCTGTACCAGGGTGCCTCGGCAGCCGAGGTGTATTCCTTCATAGCGCCGGAGCCGTCCAGCGTCAGAGTGCCGGTGGCCTCGTCAAACTTCCAGCCTTCCGCCGAAGCCAGCGCCCAGCGTGCAGAGACGGTGGCATCGCCGGTGAGGTCACAGGCGGTAAGAGAGGTGATCCGCCTGCCGGATTCAGTGTACCAGCCAAGGAACACCATGCCGTCCGCAGTGGGTTCCGGCAGACGGCCATAAGCCTCGCCGCGATAAACGGTCTTTTCGGGCGTGTCGGCCAGATCAAGAACACCGTCTGTGGGGTCAAAGATCAGGGTAATGGGCTGGAACGCTGCAGCATAAGCAGGCACCGTTACCTCAACGGCTTTACTGGCCAGATGGGTGGCAGTTTCGGCATAGCGCACCAGATAGGTGCCGGCGGCAAGGCCGGCCACGGTATTGCCGGTGCAGGCAGTGTAGGCGGTGCTGCCCTTTGCGGCCCACTCCATGGCGGTGGTGGTGCCGGTAATGGTGCCGTCTGCAGTATAGGAGGTGCTGGGTGCAGCGGCCTTCAGCCCGGCAGGTGCAGTCTGAGACGCCTTTGCAACGCTGACCATGAAGGAAGCGGTCTTGCCGCCGTAGGAAACGGTGACAGTCTGGCTGCCGGTGCTGGTCAGTTTGGAAACATTGCAGGTGAAACCGCTGGAAATGGTCTTTACTGTGCCGTTGTTGTAGGTAGCTTTCAGGGTCAGACCGGCGGTGTTCAGGGTATCGCCCACAGAGTAGTTGGTCTTGGTGGGCTGAGTGGCAATGGTAAGGGCGGTGACCTCCTCCTTCTTCACGTTGACCGTGCAGTTGGAGGTAAGGCCGTTCACGGTCTTTGCGGTGATAACGGCGGTGCCATAGCCAACGGCCTTGACGGTGCCGTCCGAAGAGACCGTAGCGACACTGGTATTGTTGGAACTCCATGTGACGGCCTTATAGGTGGCATTGCTGGGCATCACGTTGGCAGTAAGCTTGACCGTGCCATTCAGGCCATACAGGGTGGAATTTTCCGGTGTGGCCTTGATGCCGGTGGGCTGGATGGGGTTCACCGTTACTTTACAGCTGGCGGTTTTGCCATTGTTGCTCTTGGCGGTGATGGTAGCTGTACCAAAACCGACCGCCTTGACCACGCCGTTGGAAACGGTGGCAACGGAGGTGTTGCTGGAACTCCAGGTAAGGGTCTTGTTGGTGGCATTGCTGGGCGAGACTGTTGCAGTCAGGGTCTGGGAAGAGCCGGTGCCGGTAAAGCTCAGGCTGGTTTTATTCAGGCTGACGTCGATAACAGCAACAGTGGGGGGCGGCACGGTGGCGGTGAGCGTTACAGCGCCGGCCTTATTGCCACGATAGGAGTTATCGTAGGCGTAAATGTGGGTGTAGTATGTGCCAGATTCATTGTTGTGGTCGGAGGTTTTCACCCGGAAGGTAAAGGTGTTGTCGTTGCGGGTGCCGCTGGCCTTGGGGTTGACGCTCCAGTCGGACAGCAGGTCGTCCTGATCGTTCTTTTCGGTCCATGTGGGGAACTGCACGCGGTCCACGCCGCTGGCATCGGTCACGGTGCAGGTGACGGTGTAGCCGGTGGAATCCACATGCGTGATCCTGGCGTTTGTAATGGTGGGGCCGGTCTTATCCGAAGTAACGGTCACCTTGGTGGGATTTTTATAGGTCGAATTGTCAAACGGTTCGCTGCGCTGGCTTGAGTCCTGTTCGTCAATGGCGTAGATCGTTATAGTAACGTCGCCGGTCTCTTCGGTCGGGATGTCCAGCGCAAAGCCGTGATCCGTGCCGCAGTGATACGTATCATCCAGACCCTGATCGTGGTACTTGTCGGCAATGATCTCGTGACCCTCGCCGTTGATATAGACGTGCACCGCCAGCTTTGCACCGGGGGTGTCCGGGTCAAAAGCCCAGCCCTTTATGTAAATGTGATTCTGGAAGCCCCGAACCGCATCCACGCACAGAAGGGGGAGGCGGTATTCTCCGCTCTTAGAAAAAGCCAGCGCCGAAAGCGGTGAAAATACAGTGAGCAGCACGGAAAGCGTAAGCAGCCATGCTGTGAGTTGTTTTTTCATAAAAATTCCTCCTGCCAGCTACCAGAAAACAGTGCACCGCTGTGGGTGCTGCGCAGACGCGCTCCCACCCCAAACTCTGCCGAGAACGAATACGGCAAACTGGAAGTTACCACTTTCCTTTAACGATTCGTCCACCGACCAAAATGGAAGAAAAAATAGCAGCGAAAAACAAAAGGGTGATCCAAATTGGGCTGAATACCCATAGCCATGACCACGAAATCAATCCTGTTACTTTTAGTACAGCGAAAATCAAAACTAAAGCAACAATAGGATCCATCCTAGACCGGTGGGATTTCTTCTCCGTGTGCATAAGAACCTCCTTGAATTCCAATTTGTTGTACTAAGCCGAGTATACCACACTCCCCCATGAAAGAACACCCCGATATCGTGAAATTTTTCCATTTTCCTGCGTACGTGCGTACACGCTCCGCAGGGATTCTAAGGGGCTGTGCCCCTTGGCACACAGACTTTGGCACAAAGTCTGTGTGTTACACCTTGTCAGAGGTGTACACGCTCTCCCGGTACGCACGTACGCAGCGATTGCCCCAATGCGCCATATAGGGGGGACGACCAAGTTCACACAAAGCGAACGTGATCCCGCAAAACAAAAGGCAGGATACCATCACCACGATGATACCCTGCCTTTGCTCGTTTACCGCTCTGCGCACTCTCGCCGCAGAACTTGTCGGGGCGAAGCCCCTCCATCTGCTAACGCAGACAGTTCTGTTGCTCATACACCCCACTGGGGTGTTTGTTGCTGTCGCAAACGCAGAACCTCCGATAAACAAAAAACGTACCCGAACCCTTTTTCATAAAGAATCGGGTTCGAGTACGAACTGTATGGTGGAGAATTAGGGACTCGAACCCCAGACCCCCTGCGTGTGATGCAGGTGCTCTAACCAGCTGAGCTAATCCTCCATATTCGCTTGTGTTGTGCGCTCCGAACTGGAACGTGATTATTATAGCACGGCCTTTGCCGAAATGCAAGCCCTAATTTGAAAAACTTTTACTTTTTTCGAAACACTTTCTCCAGCGGCAAAAAAGCTGCGCCGAACACCAGACGTGCAACATTACCGCCGGGCAGCCGCACCGGCTGCGCCCTGCACAAAAAATGTGCGGCAGGCTGTTGCTCTTTGCCTGCAAATCGTGTATACTTGGGGGCAGAAAGCTGCACATGAGAAATCGAGGGATGAATATGACACTTCGCGGGATCATCACGCTGGTAATATTGGCCGTGCTGTTTGCGCTGGCCGTAGTCTGGATCTCCAGACAGGGCGGCTGGAAGGGTGAGGGCTGCAGCGGCAACTGCGCCTCCTGCCACAGCCATTGCGAGGACCCGGACTCCAAGAAGAAATAACCAAAACAGGGCTGCTGCACGAAACACGGTGCAGCAGCCCTGTTTTATGGTTGTGCGCCAGAAACGCCCACGGGCGTTTCTGGCGCACTTTTCATGGCTGTTTGTTCAGAACGCGCCGCGCTGGGCAGCGTAGACGGCGATGGTGCTCAAGAGATCCTGCAGCGCCTTCTGGTAGGTAGTGCGGCCGATGTGCAGCTGCTCTAAGATCTCGTCCTCCGGGCGCTGCTCAAAAAAGCGCATCCGCAGCAGGTCTGCCCGCATGGGGTCGTGTACCTGATAGTAGTCGATGCCCTCATCAATGGCGCTTTGCCAGCGGCGGTTTTCCTGCGTGCGCGCCCAGTGGCGCTCGCCGTACTTGCGCAGGGCGTTCCGGGTCAGGTCGCGCTGTTCCGGTGTCACTGGCGCTTCCCCCTTTTGGGCAGCTCCAGCGCTGCACTGCGCGAAAACCGGTTCTCGGCATCGAAAAAGCAGGCGTCCCGCTCGGCCATTGTAAGGCCAAGCATGGTGGAAAGCCGCTCTGCCTCGTCCAGCTTGAACTGGGTCTCGCCCAGCAGCTTGTGCCGCAGGGTGTTGCTGCTGATGTGCAGCACACTGGCCACATATTGCAGCTTGTAGCCGCTGTCCTGAATGTAGGTGTAGATCAGATTCGTGTTTGCCATGGCTTCGCTCCTTTTTTGTAGTTCGCTGTGTTTGTAACAATCATTGGTTGTATTATACTCCGCTGTTGATTGACTGTCAACCTATTATTTCCAAAACGCGCCGTAATTGTTGATTTTCAGGAAATTTTCTGCTATACTCAAAGCAGAAAATCCTATCGCACATTACAACGCATAGTTTTCAGGAGAACTGTCATGTCTGATCTGTCTACCCGTGTCCGTCTGCGCCGGGAGCAGCTGGGTCTTTCGCAGCAGGAGCTTGCCCGGCGCATGGGCTACCGCTCCCGTTCCTCCATCACCAAGCTGGAAAAAGGCATCAACGACCTGCCCCATTCCAAGGTAGAGGAGCTGGCGCAGGCGCTGGAGACCACCCCCGCTGCCCTGCTGGGGCTGGACACACCCTGCGCCTGTCCCCCGGGCTTTGAGCCGCTGCCTGCCATGGTGCAGGTGCCGCTGATCGGCTCCATCGCCTGCGGCACCCCCATCACCGCCGAGCAGAATATCGAGTGCTATATCGGGGTGCCCGCCGCGTGGCACGCTGATTTTGCCCTGACCTGCCACGGCGACAGCATGGCACCCACAATATGCAACGGGGACATCGTCTGCATCCGCTGCCAGCCCGAGGTGGAGCAGGGCGAGATCGCCGCCGTGCGGGTGGGCGAGGAAGCCACTCTCAAGCACTTCCACCGGCAGGGCGATGCCGTGATGCTGCTGGCGGACAACGCCGCCGTCTGCCCGCCCATGTTCTACGCCGGAGAGCAGCTTTCGGAGCTGCACATCGAGGGCAAGGCCGTGGGGCTTTGCCGCGGCTTATAAGATAAAAAGAGAAAGGAGCAGCCTGTGTTCGGCAAAAAGAAAACGTCCCCCGCTTACGACCACGCCGCCCAGAAGCCGGTGCTGCGGTGCAGCATCTGCACCGGGGAGCAGGTGGCCGGTTTTCAGGATCTGCACACCGGCCATTTTACCGAGGTGCAGCTGATCCGCAGCCCGCAGGAATTGCAGGCCTTCCGCAGCCGGTACGGCATCCCCGCCGACTGTCCCATTGAAAAGATCTATTGAGCAAGGAGTTCATCATGCAGCAGGCACCCGAAGCCATGACCCTGAAGGTCATTGCCCATATCCACACCGCCTTTCCCACCAAGTTCGGCATCCCGCGCCAGAGCGGGCTGGTAGAAGAGCTGCGGGGCGAGATCGTTTTTACCCCGGAATACCGCAATCCCGACGCCCTGCGCGGGCTGGAGGATTTCAGCCACATCTGGCTGGTGTGGCAGTTTTCTGGTGCAGTGCGGGAAAGCTGGTCCCCCACCGTGCGCCCGCCGCGCCTTGGCGGCAACACCCGGGTGGGCGTGTTCGCCACCCGGTCGCCCTTCCGGCCGAACCCTCTGGGGCTTTCCAGCGTAAAGCTGGAAGCCATTGAGCAGCGCCCGGACGTGGGGCCGGTGCTCATCGTGCGCGGTGCCGACCTGATGGACGGCACCCCCATCTACGATATCAAGCCCTACATCCCCTACGCGGACTGCCACCCGGACGCCGCCGAGGGCTTTACCGGGCAGACCCGCACCCACCATCTGGAGGTATTCTGCCCGGAAGCGCTGTGGCAGACCGTACCGGAGGCCGACCGCGCCGCTTTGCAGGGCGTGCTTGCCAGTGACCCCCGCCCCTCCTACCAGCACGACCCGCAGCGGGTGTACGGCATGGAGTTTGCCGGGCTGGAAGTGCATTTTACCGTGGACGGTGTTCAGCTCACCGTGCGGGACATCACCCTGTTATAAAAGGAGCCGTTCATGGAACTGCGGACTGTCAATACCTTTCTGCACATCGCCGAGCTGCACAGCTTTTCCCGCACCGCGCGGCAGCTGGGCTACTCGCAGTCGGCGGTGTCCTCCCAAATCGCGCAGTTGGAAGCCGAACTGGGCACCCCGCTGTTTGACCGCGTGGGCAAAACGGTGCGCCTGACCGATGCCGGACAGACCTTTTTAGGTTACGCCCGCACCCTGCTGGAAACTGCCCAGCAGGCACAGGCCGCCTTGCAGCCCGCCCAGCAGGTGCGGGGCAGCCTGCGCATCGCGCTGGCAGATTCCGTATGCAGCACCTTTTTGCCGGGGCTGTTGCAGCGCTACCATGCCCGCTGCCCGCAGGTGGAGCTGGTGCTGCACACAGCCAGCTCGGACGAGATGCTGCAATTGCTGAGCACCAATCAGGTAGACCTTGTCTACACGCTGGACCAGCCCCTTTTGCAGCCTGCGCTGGTGCTGGCTGCAGATGTGCCGGAGCCGGTGTGCTTCATTGCGCCGCCGCAGCATCCGCTGGCGCAGGAAAGCATCCTCCCGTTGGACATTCTGCCCCGGCAGGAGTTTCTGCTTACCGAGCGGGGCATGAGTTACCGGGACGCGCTGGACCAGTGCATGGCGGCGCATGGCCTTGCCATCCATCCCTATCTGGAGCTGGGCAGCGCCGCGCTGCTGTGCCAGATGGTGGAGCAGGGCATGGGGCTTTCCTTTTTGCCGGAGTATATCGTGCGCAGCGCGCTGGCCGAAGGGCGGCTGGCGCGGCTGAACGTACCGGACTGCACCGTCATGATGCACCGGCAGCTGTTCTACCACCGGGATAAATGGGTGACCCCGCAGATGAACGTATTCATCGAGCTGGTGCGGCAGGGCGCACAAAATCCTCTGTCCACCGCTACACTATAAGAAAAGGAGCATTCCCATGAGCCAAATCAAAATCGCATTCTTTGACATTGACGGCACCCTCATTGACATGGAGAAAAAGCAGATCACCCCTGTCACGCTGGAAGTCCTGCGCCGCTTACAGGCAAATGGCATCCGTATTTGTCTGGCAACAGGTCGTTCTCCCATGGTGGTGCCGCACTTTGAGGGTGTAGCATTCGACGCCACTCTCACCTACAACGGCTCTTACTGCTACACCAAAACCGGCGAGACGATTTTCAGCAATCCCATTCCTGCGGCAGATCTGGCTTTGATCATCCGCAATGCCACGGCCATTGCCCGGCCGCTCTGTCTTGCCACAAACAGCCGTTTAGCCTGCAATGGCTGCGACAAAGATCTGGCAGACTATTTTGCTATTGCCAAATCTGCGGCAAACATTGTGCCAGACTTTGACGAGGTTGCAAAGGGCACCGTGTATCAAATTATGATGGGCGGCCGCGAGGACGAGTATGCCGCCATCCTCAAGGACGTGCAGGGTGCTAAAATTGCTGCATGGTGGGATCGTGCGGTCGATATTATCCCGGCCACCGGCGGCAAAGGCATCGGCATCCGCAAAATGCTGGAATACTATGGTTTGGACAAATCTGAAGCCATTGCATTTGGCGACGGCAATAACGATATCGAGATGTTACAGGCCGTAGGTACCGGCGTTGCCATGGAAAACGCCTCGGAAAAGCTCAAGGCTGTCGCCACCGACCACTGCGGTCATGTTGCTAACGAGGGTGTGTATCAATACTGTGTGGAACATGGGCTGATTTGACGAAGAAAGGCTGCGCAGGTCGTGCGCAGCCTTTCTTGCTTTTATGCAACGAAAGACCGCCGAAGGTTTCCCTTCGGCGGTCTTTCGTATGATAGGAGGATCAAAAATGATCTTTGCTAAGTCTTAGTTCAGGATGGTCAGCTCGGTCTCGATGTCGAACAGGTGGATCTTGTGGGGATCGAAAGCAACGCGGACGGTGTCTCCGTTGCGAGCCTTGGAGGTGGGAGCAACGCGAGCGGTCATCTTGTTGCCCTTGTACTCCAGGTACAGGTAGATCTCAGCGCCCATCATTTCGGAAACATCGACCTGAGCATCCAGCTGGCAGTCGGTGTGCTTTGCCATAAACTCGGGCTCGTCGTCGATATCCTCGGGACGGATGCCCATCTTGATCTTCTTGCCAACGTAGGAATCCAGCTTGCCGTCGGCGGTCTTCTCCTTGGGCAGGGGGATCACGTCGCCGCCCAGGTCAACGCCGTACAGGTCGCCCTTCTTGATCAGGGTGCCGTCCAGGAAGTTCATCTGGGGGCTGCCGATGAAGCCTGCAACGAACATATTGCAGGGCATGTCGTACAGGTTCTGCGGGGTATCGACCTGCTGGATGATGCCGTCCTTCATGACAACGATACGGTCGCCCATGGTCATAGCCTCGGTCTGGTCGTGGGTAACGTAGATGAAGGTGGTAGCCAGCTTCTTGTGCAGCTTGATGATCTCGGTGCGCATGGAGGTACGCAGCTTAGCATCCAGGTTGGACAGGGGCTCGTCCAGCAGGAAGACTGCCGGGTTACGGACCATTGCACGGCCCAGAGCAACACGCTGACGCTGACCACCGGACAGAGCCTTGGGCTTGCGGTCCAGCAGGTGCTCGATCTCCAGGATCTTAGCAGCCTCGTGCACGCGCTTGTCGATCTCGTCCTTCGGGGTCTTGCGCAGCTCCAGACCGAAAGCGATGTTCTTGTAAACGGTCATGTGGGGGTACAGAGCGTAGCTCTGGAACACCATGGCGATATCACGATCCTTCGGGGGAACGTCGTTGATCAGACGGCCGCCGATGTACATCTCGCCCTTGGAGATCTCCTCCAGACCAGCGATCATACGCAGGGTGGTGGACTTGCCGCAGCCAGAGGGGCCGACGAAGATGATGAACTCCTTATCCTGGATCTCCAGGTTGAAGTCGGTAACAGACGGGGCAGTTGCGCCCGGATAGATCTTGTAGATGTGCTGGCAGCTAATGGAAGCCATAATCGTTATCCTCCGTAAAATATTTGGTGTTTCACGCCCTTGACGGCGTGTTGTTTCGTTGGTACTATAATAGCAGATAATTTTGTGATATAAAATAGCATTTTATTGATTAGAGGTGTCAGATATTGCTGTTTGACTGGAACACCATCGCCGCACCGGCTGCGCTGCTGAATGTGCAGCTTTCCGCGCCCCGCACCCTGACCGGCGAGGGGCTGTGGATCTGCCTTGTTTCCAGCGGCAGATGCACGGCTTCCCTGCCCGGGACATCGGCAGCACCCGCCGGCTCTGTGCTGGTGCTGCCGCCGCAGTCCGCTGCGGCGGGACACCTGATCTTAAGCCGTGCCCCGCTCACCCTGACCCCGGAGGACAGCTGCCACCTGCTGTGCGTCCAGCTGACCGGGCAGGCCAGCGCGCAGTTTTTGAACGGCCTGCGGGAGCTGCCCTACCTTGCCAAGGGCGAGACCTGCCCTGCCGCCGCCGAGCTGATGGGGCGGCTTGCCGAGGAAAAGCCCACCCACAGCCGTGCCCGCAGCCAGCTGGCCTTTGCCCTGCTGTGCGAACTGGCGGATGCCGACAGCGCCGCGCCCGCCCTGCCGCCGCTGGTGCAGGCCGCCATTGAGGATATCCGCGCCAACTATGCCGGGCTGTACGGCGTGGAGGAGCTCAGCGAGCGGCTGGGGGTCTCCAAAAGCCATCTGGTGCGCACCTTTACCGCCGCCGTGGGCGTGCCGCCGGGCAAGTACCTGACCACCGTGCGCATCGAGGCCGCGCAGCGGCTGCTGCTGCACCGGGAATACACGCTGGACGTGGTGGCCAGCCTGTGCGGTTTTTCCGGGGCCAACTACCTGTGCCGGGTATTCAAAAAAGAAACCGGCCAGTCCCCTGCACAATGGCGGGCACTGACCGGTCGCGCCGCACAGGCCGGGCTTACGCCCGAGGAGACCATGCGGGAACAGGAGATGTATATTTAAGCGTTTCCGCTCTCTTTTCTGCGCAGCAGAAACAGGGTCAGCAGCGCGGTGAGCAGCTCCGAAGCCGGGAAGGCCGCCCATACGCCCGGCATCCCGAACACCGCGCTGAGCACCAGCGAGCAGGCCACAATGGCCACCATGCCCCGGCAGATAGAGGTGATGGAGGCCTCCGCCGGGCGGTTCACGGCGCTCAGATAGCCCGCCGCCATGATGTTGAAGCCCGCAAAGAAGTAGCCCACAAAGTACATCCGCATGCCGGTGTGGGCGTACTGCGCCATCTGCACCGAGTTTTCGCTGTTGAACCAGCTCACAAAGGTATCGGTCAGGCCGAACACCGCAGCGTACAGCACCGCCGCCAGCACCAGCACGGTACCGCTGCCCAGCAGCAGCAGCTTCCGCGCCCCGGCGTGGTCGTTCTGACCATAGCAGCGGCTCACCAGCGGCTGTGCGCCCTGCGCCACGCCGTTGAAGATGGCGGTAGCCACCAGCGCAAAGTTTGCCACCACGCCGTAGGCCGCTACGCCCACGTTGCCTGCCAGCCCCAGCAGCAGAAAGTTGAACACCGTGGTGGTCACGCCGGAGGAAAGCTCGCCCACAAAGCCGGAGATGCCCAGCTGGCAGCTCTGCCCCAACAGCCTTGCCGAGGGCAGCTGCCGCACGAATTGCAGGGTGTTCTCCTTTTTAAAGAAGTGGCGGCTGCAGATGGCGATGCTGATGATAGGCGACACCGCCGTTGCCAGCGCCGCACCGGCCAAGCCCAGCCCCAAGGGGAACATGAAGATATAGTCGAACACCACGTTGAACAGGCTGCCGCTCAGCGTTGCTACCATGGCAAGGGAGGGGTCGCCGTCGTTGCGGACAAAGGCCGAAACAATGTAGTTGCACATAAAGAACGGGGTGAACAGCAAAAAGATGCGGGCGTAGGGGATGCCCAGTGCCACGATGCCGGCATCGCCGCCCATGAACCGCAGCAGCGTCCCGGGCGCAAAGACACCCGCCAGCATCCACGGGATGGACGCCAGCACGGCGCACAGGATGGCGTTGGAAAAATACCGCTGCCCCCGGGCATCGTTCTGCGCCTTGGCAATGGCGTAGCGGGTCGCCGAGCCCAACGCGATCATGGAGCCAATGGCAAAAATAAAGTTGTAGATGGGCAGGCAGAGGTTGAGCAGGGTAACGCCGTCTGTCCCGGCGGCCTGCGCAATAAAATAGGTATCGGCCAGAATATAGCACGAAGTGCCCAGCAGACCAAAAATATTCTGCGAGACATATTTAAAGAACTGTTTTGTCAGATCCATACACTTTTTCCTTTTCCTGTTATTGCATGCATCTGGAAATTGTAGCATATCTGCCGCCGCAAGTCAACCGCAAAACCCGCCCATTACCGTATAAAAGAAGCAGTTGCGCACAGTGCCCTGCGGGTGTATACTGTACACTGTCGCATCCTGCGGCACACCTGAATGCAGAAAGGAAGAAGCCCTATGTCCGACAGGATCTTATTTTCCATCGGCGAAGCGCTGATCGATATGATCCCCTCCCGGGTGGGGTGCAGCTTTGACGAAGTGCCCGCCTTCAGCCCCCGGGTGGGCGGCGCCCCGGCCAATGTCTGCGCCGCCGTTGCCCGGCTGGGCGGGCGCAGTGCGCTGCTGAGCCAGTTGGGCGACGACCCCTTTGGCCACAAGATCGCCCGGGTGCTGGCCGGATGCGGCGTGGAGCTTTCCCATCTGGAATTTACCGGCAAAGCCAGCACCGCGCTGGCCTTCGTCAGCTTAGCGGAAAACGGCCAGCGCACCTTCAGCTTCTGCCGCAAGCCCTCTGCAGACCTGCTGTACGCCCCGGAGCAGATCGACCCGGGCTGGTTCTCGCAGGCGTTTGCCCTGCATTTTTGCAGCGTTTCGCTGGTGGACAGCCCCATGCGCTACGCCCATCTGGCCGCCATCACTGCCGCGCGGGAGGCGGGTGCCATCCTCAGCTTTGACCCTAATCTCCGCTTCCCCCTCTGGCCGGACCGGGAGCAGCTGCGCCAGACCGTGTGGCAGTTTCTGCCCCTGACCCATATCCTGAAAATTTCAGACGAGGAGCTGCCCTTCCTTACCGGCACCGAGGATATTGAAGCCGCGCTGCCCGCGCTCTTTACCGGAGATGTGCAGCTGGTGCTGTACACCTGCGGCAGCAAGGGTGCCCGCGCCTATACCCGCACCGCCAGTGCCCGCGCACGCAGCCCCAAGGTGGCGGCGGTGGACACCACCGGCGCAGGGGATGGCTTTATCGGCTCGTTTCTGTGGCAGCTGCAGCGGGACGGCGTGACCGCCGCCGAGCTGCCAAAGCTTTCCCGCAAGCGCCTGACCGAGTATCTGACCTTTTCCAACCGCTTCTGTGCTATCAGCGTGCAGCACCACGGTGCTATCGACAGCTACCCCACCTTAGAACAGATGGAGCAGCCAGAAGCCGATTTTCCCCTGCCCTGAGGGCAAATCTACCGCGCATTTTGTATTTTTTAATGTTTATATGTCATATTGTATAGAAAATCCGCTCTTTCACTGCCCAAAAGGAGGAACCCATGCCCTTTGAGTTTGCTTTTCTGGACTGGCTGTACCAGTTCCGCAACCCGGTAATGAACGCGATCTCCATCTTTTTTGATTATGCCGGTGCCCACGGCGAGATCTGGATCGCGTTCACCCTGCTGCTCCTGCTCTTCCGGCGCACCCGCAGGGCGGGCTTTGCCATGGCGGTAGCGCTGGTGCTGTATATGGCAGCGGGGCACTTCTTCCTCAAACCGCTGTTCGCCCGCCCCCGCCCCTGCGATATCAACACCACCATCACCATGCTGGTGGCGCGTCCGCATGGGCACTCCTTCCCCTCCGGGCACACCGCCTCCGGGGTGGCGGCTGCCTACGCGCTCTGGCTGCAAAACCGGAAGCTGGGTGCGCCCGCGCTGGTGCTGGCAGCCTTTATCGCCTTCACCCGGCTGTACCTCTATGTGCACTTCCCCACCGATGTCCTCGGCGGCGCAGTGCTGGGCATCGTGCTGGGCGCTGCGGCCTCCGCATTTGCAAACTATATGGCAAATCGTTTCAACAAACAACAAATTGTATAAAAATTCGCGTACCTTTTATTACAGTTGCCGTTCCCCTCTACGACCCCTCCCGTGAAAATGCAAGCCCGGAAAGTCCGCAGACTTTCCGGGCTTGCTCTATCTTAAAATAATTTTTCCGCTGAAAATATCCAGAGCACAAGCGGCGGATATTCCAAATCGTCCCGCTTAAAATTATTCCTCCGCCGGGAGCTGGTATTTCCGGTTCTGTGCCGGGTCCCAGCACACCAGCTCCAGCCGACTGCCCGCAGACAGGGCGGCGTCCGGCTTTGCCGCCTGCCAGCAGCGCTTGAGCGCCGCAGCGGCTCCGGCATCCTCTGCGCCGGGCAGCTCGGTGCACAGCACCGTGCCCTGCCAGCCGTTTTCCGTATACAGACTCAGTGCGCCCGCCTTGCCGTCCAGAATGGCGGTGATGTCCTGCTGCAGCTGCGTGTAACCCTCGGCGGTGGCGGCGTACTCGCCGTGCCACTTTTCAAAAAACACCGAGAACTCCCCGCACAGCTCAATGAGCAGATCCTCTGTGCCGGAAGGGCTTTGCACCACCAGCGCCAGATCCTGCTCTTCCATGTAGTCAAAGTCCGGGTCGTCCCATGTGTGCACGGTGACCTGCTGCCGGCTGAGCAGCATCAGCAGCTCCCCCTGCTTTTCAGCGGTATCAAAATCGCCCTGCGGGCTGTTCCAATCTGTGTTCATCGATGTTCCTCCGTTTATAAGGTGTGCGGGCAGGGCTTCAGGCTGTCCGCTCTCTGTCTGCGGGCTTTGCCGCTGCGGTGCGGGCCTTCTGTTCTTTTTTTGCGCGGTAAAGTTCACGGTCTGCGCGGTCCTTCACCGCAACCACGTCCTCCCCGGAAAAGACGGCAGAACCAAGGGAGACCGTCGGCAGAATGGTAAACACCTTGCGCCGTTCTGCCAGCAGGTGCTGCAGCACCGCTGCACAGCGGGCCTCGCTTGCCTCGTCCTTCAGCAGCACACAGAATTCATCGCCGCCGATGCGGTAGCAGTAGCCGCAGCGGGCGTAGGCTTTTTTGATGCAGTCCGCGATCTCGGCAAGGCAGGCATCTCCCTGCAAATGGCCGTAGCGGTCATTGATCTGCTTGAAGTTGTCCACGTCGAATACCACCAGCACCCCGCCGCTGCGGCGCATCTCGGCAGTGCGGTTCAGGTAGCTGTTCTGGTTCAGAAGTCCGGTCAGCGCGTCCAGCTGGTTCCACATCTCGCTGCAATAGATATAGTACAGCACCGACAGCAACGTGACGCACAGCCATGTGACGTGCAGCGCCGGAAGCGCGAGCTGGATCACGGTCTCCGCACCCAGAAACAGGGTCAGCGGGTAGATCAGCGTGCGGCTGCGGTTCTGAAAGGCCGCCGCCGTGCGCACCGTAGCCACCATAAGGTACAGCATGGAGGCATAATACATGATGACATAAATGAAGAAGTACCCGCCCCGGGCGTAGAGGTTCTCCCTGCTCACCGAGAACACCGGCCCATAGGGCAGCGTTGCCGCCAGAAAAAGCAGATACACGCCCTCGCAGCAGACTGCCACCTTGAACCCGCGCCGGATGATGGATTTTTTGTCCAGCACATATACCAGACACAGCGGCACCGCCGGTGTCAGCCCGAAGCCCAGATAGTTGGACAAAATATTCAGCCAGCGGTAGCCCGGCGGTGTGCCGTCCACCACAATGGTGATGACCTCCAGCACCGAGATCGCCGCGATCAGCGCAAAGGCCAGAAAGAACCCGCGCTTCTGCTTTTTATTCAAAGATTCGCTCAGCTTTGTAAGAAGGCACATAAAGCCAAGCACAAAAAGATCGATGGTCGTTAAAATAAAAAAATATCTATCCATTGCAACTTATAACGTTCTGTGAACTGACGCCCCGGACAGGGCACATACAATATTAGTATATCACTCCGCAAAACTTTTCTCAACCGGGAGTTGCGTATCCCATTTTCTGTCCGTTTTCAGGGAAAAGTGCAAGCCCTCTTTTTCTCTGCATAAAGCTTCCCCGGCAAACAGGACGCGCTAAAAACGCGTCAGCGTTTCCCGGATGGCTTTTTGCGGTGGATGTCCGGTTTGGACAATGCGCATACCGTCTCGACACGATCCTGATTGTCCAAACTCAATTCAAGGTCATGGTCGATGATGGGCAGCTTGAACCGGACGGACTTCAG
>CAKTFS010000013.1 GCA_934561115.1 uncultured Faecalibacterium sp.
GTATCACGTTCAGACGGCTTATGTAAGATTCAAGGTACAGTATGAAGAAAGCCGGGCGCAGTGCGGGCACTACAACCCGCTTCTTTCAAGCATCAGAATAACACTTTGCGGTTGTGCGGTCAACAACCAAAAACAAATTTCGGAAGATTGAACAACTACATAAGATTTTATTTGTGAAAAAGAAAAATACCGCCCACGCAGCGCAGCGATGGATTTTGTCGGGTGAAGTAAGCGGCAAAATGAATCGGGTGTGTTGCGGGGCGGTTAATTCTTTCGTGGATTTTTCCTCACGGAAGTGGTGGGTCTCACGGTGATAACCAACCACTTCCTGTGACAGTGTCCAGAGCGAACACTGCCACATCTTGTGGATGGTTTCAAACCAATCCACAAAATCAGTGGATTTGTGACAGAGAATATCATGTTTCGCAAGGTGCGTCAAGATGGTTTTGCAAAATTTATTGCGATAAAGTGCTATAAGTGCGACTTTTCCGCACATCGAGAAACTGTACCGGGTTGATAATGGTATCAACTTGCTTCAATTTTTCCAGAAATACTATGATATATTTGAAACATTGGGAGGGTATATGTTATACTTTAAATGATCCGGCAGTCACATTTCAGAAAGGATGAAATGGAATGTTGAAAATATGTGTGTTGGAAGATGAGAGTTTGCCATTAGAGCGAATGAAAGCCTATTTGCACCAGTTCCAAATTGAGCACAGCGACTTTGAATATATTCTGGAGAATTACAGCCGTGCCTTTGACCTGTTGGAGCACTACAGTCGGGACGTGGATCTTCTGTTTCTGGATATCCGGGTGCCAGACATGAGCGGAATGGAAGTAGCCAAGCGGATTCGGGAGATCGATCAGAACGTAATGATCCTCTTTGTCACCAACCTGACCCAGTATGCCATTGAGGGATACTCCGTCAATGCGTTTGACTATATCCTTAAACCGCTGGCGTACAACTCGTTTTCCAGCAAGCTGGAGCGTGCATTGCGGATGCTCTCGTACCGTTCCAGTGACATTACCCTTGACCTCCGCACCCGGGACGGCGGTCGGCGTGTCTCCGCTGATTCCATCACTTACATCGAGATTTCAAACCACGACATCATCGTACACGTCGGAGCCGAACAGATCCGGCAGTGGGGAACGCTCTCCAAATTTGAGGAACAGCTCCGGGAAGCTCATTTTGTACGTTGTAGCTCAAGTTATCTGGTCAATCTGAAATATGTGCAGAAGATTCTGGGTGATCAGGTGTTTGTCGGCGGCGACGCACTTCCCATCAGCCGCCCCCGCCGCAAGGAGTTTCTCAATGCGCTGGCACAGTATAAAGGAGGGAGTCACTGATGTATGGCTGGATGCCTGCATGGTATCAGGCAATCCGATATCCGCTTTTGCTTGCTCAGACCTCCATCGGGATGCTGGTTTTTTCATGGAATCTCCCCCGGCGGTCATCCCACAGGGGAGTTTTCTGCGAGATGACGCTGCTGGGAATGTTGCTCTGCTGGTGCGAGAACAAGCTGCTCATGCATAATGGAGCATTCTTGAGCATCCTTTGGGTACAATGTGTCATTCTGCTGTCCATCTTTATTTTTTCTATCCTCATCGAGTATTGCAGCTTTCAGATATCGGGCTGGACGGCCGTTTCCCTTGCGTCATCCGGTTATGCCGTCCAGAATATCGCTGGCAGCGTTAAAACACTTCTGCGGATGGTTCCTCCGATCGGCATCTTATCTGCCAATTCCATCGGGGTCGTCCTATTAGATTTTTTCTGCTACGGAATCGTTTATTTCCTTGCCGGTGTCGTCGTTTACCCTCATATCTCAGGACGGGAGGTTGATCTCGAAAATAAATACAAGGCGTTGTTTTCCGCTCTGATCATGATCCTTTGCATAGGAATGGGGCGTATTTCTCTATGGAATGCCGACCGCACCCAAATCTCGCAGTGCGTGGAAAACTTCTACGCGATCCTTACCGGTATCCTCGTTCTTGTTCTGCAATTCGGGCTGATCGAACATCGAAAAATGAGCCACGATATGGATGCCATGCGCCAATTGCTACACGAGCAGTATGTTCAGTACGAAAACAGCAAGACCAATATGCAGCTTGTAAATGAAAAATACCACGATCTGAAACAGCTTCTGCAAGGATTTCACGGGCAGGTTCCAGAGTACCAGATCCAGAAGCTGGAGAAGCAGCTTGTCGGCTATGAAGCTGCTGTCCGTACCGGAAACGATGTTCTGGATGTACTTCTCTCCGACAAGCGGGCGCTCTGCATTCAGCAGGACATTCAGCTGACCTGTTATGTGGGCGGTGCAGAACTCGGCTTTGTGGAGGAGCTCGACCTGTACAGCCTGTTCGGAAATATCCTGAACAACGCCATCGAAGCGGTCAGCCAGCTTCCACCAGAGCAGGAACGTTTCATCACCCTGACGGCTCGGCGAGAGGACAGCATGGTGACCATACACGCTGAAAACCCCTGCGTCGGCACGGTCGAGTTCCGGGACGGCCTGCCCAAGAGCCATCGAGATCCGAATTACCATGGCTTTGGTATGAGGAGCATGGAGCGCATTGCCGAAAAATACGGCGGTTCCCTTGTCGCCAAGCAGGTCGGCGATATTTTCTGTCTGGACATCATTCTTTTTTCATGAATCACTCCGTAAGGGGCCGTTGTCTGCAACCGGACAACGGTCTTTTTGCAATTTTCGATGTAAAAACAACAGTTTACGCTATCGCAATTGTGAATTTTTTGTTTTCCTCCTATACTGTTTTCACACAAAGCGACGAACATGTTGCACAATTTTTAGGAGGAAAATACAATGAAGAAAATCAATCGTCGTTCGTTCCTGACTGCCTGTGCAGCTGTTGCAGGCACCGCTGCTCTGACCGCCTGCGGCGGTTCTGGCGATTCCAGCGCGACAGCCGTTTCTTCCGGCAAACCGACCAAGATGTTCGATACGGCATCCTTCCGTCTGTCTTCTGGGCAGATGTCTTGGTACTTCATCACCTCATATCAGCTGGTCCTCACCGGTTCCGATACCTATCAGCTGAATTACACCCTCAATACCTTTGGTGCAGATGATGGCACTGCCCGCGGCAGCCGCCATATCATTTTCAGCGGCAAATACACTTCCGCCGCTTCTTCGGATGGTGAAAAGGCTCATGTCGATTACAGCCTCGAAGCTCCCACCAGCATCCTCCTGACACAGGAAGGCAAGATGTGGACCCGTAGCTGGGGCAACTGCGCATTCGATACCGACAACTGGACGGATACCATGACTGCAATCTACGACGCAGAGGGCAATAGCAAAAAGGCTTTCGATTTCCTCGCTGAGTTCGGCAAGTCCGTGACGATCACTGCCGAGGATCCCTCCCTCGATCCCGAGGACAGCACTCTGACCTACCGCATCCTCGAAGCACCGGAACTGACCCTGCCGCAGTAATTACCGGAAAGACAGGAGATCAGTATGCAGAAAAAGACTTCTCCGGCGGGAACAAAATCCAGAAAAATGCTCTGGAGTATCTGCACCGTCGTATTCACCCTTCTTTTTGCGGTCACCATGATCGGCGGCCCCATTGCAAACAACTACGCTTCCATCATCAATATGGTTCTGAAAACCGAGAGCACCAAGACCATCGGCGATGTGGGCGACACCTATTTTGAAGCGGATTATGCTTCTGCGGCGGGACAAGAAAAGGCCGCACAGGAGATCTGCGAGACCGCAGAAGCCAATGGCGCGACCCTGTTGCTGAACCGTGAGAATGCTCTGCCGCTGGCGCAGGGTGCAAAGGTCAGCCTGTTCGGAACCGGCAGTGCCGATTTTGTCTATGGCGGCACCGGTTCCGGTTCCGTTGATTCTTCCAAAGCACTCAACCTGAAAGATGCTCTGGAAGCCGACGGGTTCTCGGTCAATCCGACGGTATGGAATTTCTACACCACCGGTGCCGGAAAAGACTACCGCCGGCAGCTGGCTCCCGGCAGCCTGAACAATTACATCTTTGATAACAGCGGCTATCTCATCAACGAAGTGCCGCAGAGCGTCTTTACCGATGCCGAATGGAACTCTGTTGCCGATTACGGCGACGCCGCCATCATGGTCGTTTCCCGTGTCTGCGGCGAAGGTTCGGACCTGCCGTGGTTCGGCACCGGCGACGGTGACGGCAATATCCTCTCACTTAGTCAGGAAGAACGCGATATCCTGAAAAAGCTGGCGGACCTCAAGGCTGCCGGACAGGTCAAATCCATCATCGTTCTGCTCAATGTGTCCAACCCGATGGAACTGGACTTTCTCGAGCCTTCCATCTGCGGCGTAGACTACGGTGTGGATGCTTGTCTGTGGATCGGCGAAGTCGGTCAGAACGGCATCGAGGCAATCGGTGACATCCTGAACGGCACGGTCAACCCCAGCGGCAAGCTGGTGGACACCTATTGCTACGACAACCTCACCAGCCCTGCCATGCAGAACACCTATATCACTTCCTACACCAACGCTGCCGAGCAGGGGCTTGCCTTCAAGAGCACCTGCAACGAGTATTATGAAGTCTATCAGGAAGGCATCTACGTCGGTTACCGCTACTATGAGACCCGCTACGAGGACACCGTCCTCGGCAATGCCAACGTCGGCAAGTACGACTACGCCTCCACGGTCGCTTATCCCTTCGGCTATGGTCTGAGCTATACCACATTTGAGTACAGCGGTCTTACGATGAAGGAAGACGGTGACAACTTCGTCTTTACGGTCAGCGTCAGCAACACCGGTAGTGTGGATGGCCGTGAAGCTGTCCAGATCTATATGCAGTCTCCCTATACCGACTATGACCGGGAGAACGGCATCGAAAAGGCTGCGGTCGAACTGGTCGGTTTTGAGAAGGTCGCAGTTCCCGCAGGCCAGACCGTCTCGGTGGATGTCACCGTTCCCAAGAGCGAACTGCGCGCCTATGATGCAAACGGCGCCAAGACCTACATTGTGGATGCCGGCAATTACTACTTTGCCACCGGCAATGGCTCCCACGAAGCTCTGAACAACGTCCTCGCAGCCAAAGCCGAGCTGGAAGACACCGCCAACGGCACCGTCGATCTGAGCAAAATGGTCGGCACCGGCGACGCTTCGCTGGCCGTTCAGTATCAGCAGGCTTCTTTGGACGCAACTACCTACGCAAAGACAGCAGATGGCACCGAGATCACCAACCAGCTCGATCACGCCGATCTGAACAAGTTTGATGACGACACGTCCAATGACGTGGTGTATGTATCCCGCAGCAACTGGAAAAACACCATGCCGGAAGCCGCTATCACCGCCACTGCATATCAAGCTGCTGTTCAGATCGCTGCCAATGATGCCATCGTTGCAGGTCTGGCAATTCAGGATCAGCCCGAAAGCGTTGGCGAAATGCCGACGATGGGCAAAGAAGGTACTCTGACCCTTTCCCAGTTTGTCGGCATTCCGATGGATGGTTCCATCACCGTCAACGGACAGGAGTACACTTGGGACGACCTGCTGGATCAGCTGACCTTCAGCGATATGACCAAACTGGTGGGTCTTGCCTATCACAGCACCGCCTCGGCTTCCAATGTCGGAAAGCCTGCTACGAAGGACGAGAATGGTCCTCTGGGTCTGACTGCGAACCTGACCGGCGGCGGCTCTTCCACTGGCTATACCTCGGCAGACATTCTGGCCGCAACGTTTGACCGGGAAATCGCCGAAGCGGTCGGCCGCAGTCTGGGCAACGATTGTCTGATGGCAACCGGCAAAGCCTACTCTGGCCTGTACGGCCCCGGCGTCAACATTCATCGCACTCCTTACGGTGGACGCAACTTCGAGTATTACTCCGAGGATCCGTTCATCTCCGGTCAGATCTGCGCCGCACAGGTCGGCGGCATCCAGTCCAAGGGCGTATACGTCTACATGAAGCATTTTGCCCTGAACGATCAGGATACCGGCCGCGACGGTCTGTGTGTCTGGACTAACGAACAGGCTGCGCGCGAGATTTACCTGCAGGCCTTTGAATATCCCATCGAGCAGGCCAACGCCCTCTGCGTTATGACTTCGTTCAACCGTCTCGGCACCACATGGGCAGGCGGCGACTACAATCTGCTGACCAATATCCTGCGGAATGAGTTCGGCATGAAGGGCATTATCCTGACCGATTTCTCCAACTCTAACAATTATATGGACGTTGTTCAGGGCGTTGTTGCCGGCGGAAACGCATGGGATGCCAACGACGCCAACAAGTGGCCTGCTAAGCTCAAAGAGTATAAGGACAACGCCACTGTCTGTAACGCCATGCGCGATGCTTCTAAGCACATCCTCTACACGGTCGCAAATTCCAACGCCATGAACGGCGTCAGCGAGAATGTCCAGATCGTCGAGGTCCGTGCATGGTGGCAGACCGCCATTCTGGTTCTGGATGTCGTTTTCGGTGTTCTGGCAGTTGGTTCTGCTGTCATGCTGGTGCGTGACATTCGCCGAAAAAAAGAATCCTGATCACTTTTTTCTGAGATATTTCCTTTTTTCTTCTTCTCCTTGATACGAATGCAAGAAAGGCGGCAGGTATTTAAGTCTGCCGCCTTTTTTGCAACTTCGAATATGAGGTATCATTCAATGACAAGAACACAAATTTCTTTGCTTGCTTCTCGATGGGAATTTACAGGGCCGGATGGAAACACGGTTTCCGTATCTCTTCCTCATACATGGAACGCTAAGGATGGTCAGGACGGTGGAAACGACTACTGGCGCGGTACCTGCACCTACAGTGCCGCTTTTGCCGCTCCGGAGTTCGACGCAGCCTCGCAGGAAGTCTGGCTGCAGTTCGAGGGCGTCAATTCCAGCGCCACTGTACTGCTGAACGGTCAGCAGCTCTGCACCCATGACGGCGGTTACTCAACCTTCCGGGTTCACATTACGGATCTGCTCTGGTCAGAGAACGTTCTGACGGTGGAAGTGGATAACAGCGTCAACGACCGCGTTTACCCCCAGAAAGCAGACTTTACCTTCTACGGCGGCATCTACCGGGATGTGAGCCTGCTGGTGGTGAACAAGAGCCACATTGCGCTGGGACACTTTGGCGATACAGGTGTGAAGATCACTCCCGCCCTGAAAGAGGGCAGCGCCGACATTCAGGTGGAAACACTGGTGGAAGGCGAAGGCACTGTTACTGTGGAGCTGCTGGACGCCGAGGGCCGAACCGCTGCAAAGGGCGATGGCGAAAAGGCGTTCCTTCATCTGGATGCGCCGCACCTGTGGAACGGCGTAAAAGACCCCTACCTGTACACCTGCATCGTCCGTTTGCTGCAGGACGGCAAGCCGGTGGACGAGGTGACCACCAAGGTGGGCATCCGCAGCTTCTCGGTGGATGCAAAGAAGGGCTTTTTCCTCAACGGAAAGCCCTATCCGCTCCACGGCGTTTCCCGCCATCAGGACCGCAAGGGTCTGGGCAACGCCATCACCCGCGAGATGCACGATGAGGACATGGCGCTGATCCGAGAGCTGGGCGCAAACACTGTCCGGCTGGCGCACTACCAGCACGACCAGTACTTCTACGACCTGTGCGACCAGTACGGCATGGTGGTCTGGGCAGAGATCCCCTATATCTCCGAGCACCTGCCCAATGGCAGGGAGAATACCATCAGCCAGATGAAAGAGCTGATCCACCAGAACTACAACCACCCTTCCATCGTCTGCTGGGGCGTGTCCAACGAGATCACCATCTCCACCAAGGACAAGGCGGATATGCTGGATAACCACCGGGTGCTCAACGAGCTGTGCCACAAGATGGACCCCACCCGCCTGACCACGCTGGCCTGCTACGCCATGTGCGGCCCCTTCAACCCGGTGGCGCACATCACCGATCTGGTCAGCTGGAACCTGTATCTGGGCTGGTATGTGCCGGGGCTGTTCCTGAATGACCTGTGGATGGACTTTTTCCATCTGGTGTATCCCAACCGTCCGCTGGGCTTCTCCGAGTACGGCGCCGAGGGTATGCCCAACCTCCACAGTGCCCACCCCCGCCGGGGCGACCACACCGAGGAATATCAGGCCAAGTACCACGAGTATATGCTGAAGTGCTTCGACCGTCACCCCTGGCTGTGGGCGACCCATGTGTGGAATATGTTCGACTTTGCAGCCGACGCCCGGGATCAGGGCGGCGAGCCGGGCATGAACCACAAGGGTCTTGTCACCTTTGACCGAAAGACCAAAAAGGACAGCTTCTACCTCTATAAAGCATGGTGGAGCGAGGAAAACTTCGTCCACATCTGCTCCAAGCGGTTCACCGACCGCACCGAGAAGGAGCTGGAGGTCAAGGTCTACTCCAACCAGAAAACGGTCGCCCTGTATGCGGACGGCAAAAAGCTGGCAGAGCAGACCGGCGAACATATCTTCAAGTTCCGTGTGCCGCTGCATGGGGAGATGGAGTTGAATGCCGTCGCAGGCGACTGCATCGACACCGCCTGCTTCCGTTATGTGGATACCCCTAACCCCAGTTATCGGCTGAAAAAATCCAATTCAACCAGTGCGAACTGGGTATAAAGGAGGAGGTTCTATATGAACGATTCTGCTTCTGTCAGCGTCAACCGCGCCAAAACCTACCAGCTGGTGCTGTTTCCGCTGAACAACGGCGCAACGAATGTGTACTATGTGCTGGTGCTTTCCTACATCGCTACCTTCGGCAGCAAGGTGCTGGCGCTGAGTATGCTGTTTGCTTCGGTGATGGTCACCGGTATGCGTCTGTTTGACGCCATCACCGACCCCATCATCGGTGCCCTCATGGACCGCACCAACGGCAAGTTCGGCAAATTCCGGCCTTTCATGGTCATCGGCAACCTCATCATGGCAGCCAGTGTACTGGCGCTGTACTGCCTTACCCCGCTCATCCCCGCCAGCGCCATGGGGCTGCGCTACGCCGCCTTTGTGGGGCTGTATGCCGTGTGGGTCATCGGCTACACCTTCCAGACCAGCTGCACCCGCTCCGGCCAGACCGTGCTGACCAATGACCCCAAGCAGCGCCCGCTGTTCACCATCTTCAACACGGTGGGCAGCCTGCTGGGCATGGGTGCCATGCAGTTCTTTGCCCCCATCCTGGCTAAGAACTACGAGGGCGGCTACGCCTCCGCCGGGTTCTTCCGCACGCTGGCTCCGGTGGGCATCGTCATCTCCATCCTGCTCACTCTGCTGGCCGTCATCGGCATCTGGGAGAAGGACCAGCCCAAGTACTTTGGCATCGGCGGCGAAAAGACCGAGAAAGTCAAGGTAAGCGAGTATATCCAGATCATCCGCAACAACCAGCCCATGCAGCGGCTGATGGTGGCCGGTGCAGGCTGCAAGCTGGCGCTTTCCATCGCCACCAACACCACCGTGCTGTGTATGCTGTACGGCTGCATGATGGGCAACTACGACGGTCTGTACCTGCCCATGATGGTGCTGGGCTATGTGTGCAGCGTGCCCTTCTTCCTGCTCACCGTCCGCACCAGCCAGAAGGAGGGCCAGAAGGCCAGCCTGATGAAGTACGTTACCGTGGCGCTGGTATGCTATGTGGGCGTGCTGGTGCTGCTGTTGCTCTGGGGCCATGGCGATGCCTTTACCCTGTCCATTCTGGGTAAAAACGGCCTGTCTCTGAACCTGTACACCATCCTGTTCATCGCCTTCTTCGGCATCGGCTACGGCGCTTACTACGCCACCGCCGATATGCCCATCCCCATGGTTGCCGACTGCTCCGACTACGAGACCTACCGCAGCGGCAACTACATCCCCGGCATTATGGGCACCCTGTTCAGCTTGGTGGACAAGCTGGTGTCCAGCCTGTCCGCTACCGTTGTGGGCATTGCGGTCAGCTTTGTGGGCCTGCAGAGCCTGCCCACCCAGTATGACCCCTACACCCCGGGCATGAACTGGGTGGTCATCGTGCTGTTCTGCATCATCCCCATGGTGGCTTGGGCGGCTACCCTCATCGCCATGAAGGGCTACACCCTGACCGGTGCCAAGATGAAGGAGATCCAGGCCGTCAACGCCTGCCGCCGCGATGCCGTGGCCAAGGGCATGAAGCTGGAAGAAGCCATGGACAAGTGGCAGACCATGGATCAGCTGCCGGCGGAATACCGGAGCTGAAAGAAATCGGTTCCACCCCCTACTGAGCGCGCAATTTTCTGTATAGGATTCTTTTAACATAAGCCCGCCAGACGCTTTGCGTTAGACATTGCATCTGGCGGGCTTCTATTATATTGAACCCTATTTTGTGTAAATCCAATCTTGCTTTTTGCTGCAAAATGTGGTATATCCATTATACGAAACATTGCTTTGGGGATGAACGCTCCACCGTTCAATGATGTATAAATGGGAGGTGCCTGCCATGACCGCCGTGATCTACGCCCGCTATTCCAGTGACAACCAGCGCGAAGAATCCATCGAAGGCCAGATTCGTGAATGTACGGCTTATGCAGAGAAGAATGGCATCACCATCGTCAAGCATTACATTGACCGTGCTATTTCTGCCAAAACGGATAACCGCCCGGAGTTTCAGCAGATGATAAAAGACAGCGACAAAAAGCTGTTTGACATCGTACTGGTCTGGAAACTTGACCGCTTTGCCCGAAACCGCTACGATAGTGCCCGGTACAAGACCCAGTTGAAGAAGAACGGTGTCAAGCTCATGTCTGCCACCGAGATCATCTCCGAGGGGCCGGAGGGCATCATTCTGGAATCGGTGCTGGAAGGTTATGCCGAGTATTATTCCGCTGACCTTGCCGAAAAGGTCGTGCGTGGACAGACTGAGAACATCCTGAAAGGCCGTTGCAACGGTGGACGTGGAACCTTTGGCTACACGCTGGATTCCGAGCGGAAGTTCCACATTGACCCGCTCACCTCTCCTTTCGTGGTGGAATCGTTCAGGAAGTACAATGAAGGCTCTACTATGAAGGAGATCCGGGATTGGCTGAACGAAAATGGCATCAAGAACCCGGTGGGCGGTGCGTTTACTTATAACAGCGTCGAACATATGCTCAAGAACCGGCGTTACATCGGGGAACTGAAATTCCGGGATGTGGTCGTGCCGGATGCTATCCCGCCTATCATTCCGCTGGAACTGTTTGAGGATGTGCAGGAGAAGATCGCCAAAAACAAGAAAGCCCCTGCCCGGAGGAAGGCAGAGGACGACTATCTGCTCACCACCAAGCTGTTCTGCGGCTACTGTGGGGCGTTGATGTTTGGCGAAAGCGGCACGAGCCGGACGGGAGAAGTTCATCGTTATTATAAATGTGCTACCGCAAAAAAGCACAAGGGCTGCAAGAAAAAGACCGTCCGCAAACAGTGGCTGGAAGATCTGGTAGTGAACCAGACGATGCAGCTTGTCCGGGATGATGCCGCCATGGAATCCATCATCGCCAAGGTGATGGAACTGCAAAACAAGGAAAACACCAACATTCCTCTTTATGAAAAGCAGCTCCGGGATGCGGAATCGGGTATCCAGAATATGCTCAATGCGATTCAGGCCGGAATCCTGACCAGTTCCACCAAGGAGCGACTGGAGCAGCTGGAGGAAACCAAGCGTGAGCTTGAAGCCCGCATTGCGGAAGAAAAGCTGGCGAAGCCGAAAGTAACCGAAGAATTCATCCGGTTCTGGCTTCTGCGGTTCCGTAAGCTGGACATGAGCCTGAAAGACCAGCGGCAGGCACTGGTGGATACCTTCATCAATGCGATTTACCTGTATGACGATAAGGTTTTGATAACCTTTAACTATAAAGAAGGCACACAGACCGTCACCTTTGGAGAAGCGACAGAAGTTGCATCCGAGGGAAATGGTTCGGATTTGGATTGCTTTACTGCACCAAGGACTGCTGCACAGGTTTTGTGCAGCAGTCCTTTTTTATTTTATTTTATCGAATCCATCTTGCAAAAGTACCGCAGTGCCTTATAATAGAGGCTGTGCCCCGGTGTGCGCGGGCACGGTTTAGGGATATATAGGATAAAGGAAAAAAAGAGTATGGCTTCTCAAACGAATACGCTGACGGAAGGCCCTCTGGCCAAGCAGATCTTTCTGGTCAGTCTGCCGCTGGCGCTTTCCAACCTGCTGCAGGTGCTGTTCAATATGTCGGACGTGGCGGTGGTGGGGCGCTTTGCCGGTTCCACGGCGCTGGGCGCTGTGGGCTCCACCAGCACGCTGGTGACCCTGTTCACCGGCTTTCTCATCGGTCTGAGCAACGGCATCAACGTGCTGGTGGCGCGTTTTTACGGCGCACGCCATCCCAAGGACGTGGAAAAGACCGTCCACTCGGCGGCCATCATCAGCGCCGTTGCCGGTGTGGTGCTGCTGCTTATCGGCCTGCTGGGCTCCCCTGCCATGCTGCGGCTGCTGAACACCAAGGAGGATCTGCTGCCCGGCGCGATCCTGTATCTGCGGGTGTATTTTCTGGGTATGCCGGCGCTGGCGCTGTACAACTTCGGCAATGCGGTGTTCAGCTCCATCGGCGACACCAAAAAGCCGCTGATGTATCTGTCCATTGCCGGTGCGCTGAACATTCTGCTGAACCTGTTCTTTGTCATCGTGTGCGATCTGAGCGTAGTGGGCGTGGCGCTGGCCAGCGCCATCAGCCAGTACGTTTCGGCCTTTCTGATCCTGCGGGCGCTGACCCGGGTGCAGGACTGCTACGCGCTGGACCTGCACAAATTACAGCTGGACCCGGTGCAGGCCAAGAGCATCCTTGCGCTGGGCGTGCCCGCCGGTTTGCAGAACGCTATTTTTGCCATTGCCAACCTGTTCATTCAGGCCGGTGTCAACTCCTTCGACTCTTTGATGGTCAAGGGCAACAGCGCCGCCGCCAATGCGGACGCGCTGATCTACGACTGCATGGCGGCCTTCTACATGGCCTGCGCCAGCTTTATGAGCCAGAACTACGGCGCAGGACGGCCTGATCGGGTGAAGAAGAGCTACTTCATCAGTCTGGGCTACTCCTTCGGCGTGGGGCTTGCGCTGGGCGCGGCGCTGTTCTTCTGCGGGCCGTCCTTCCTTGCGCTGTTCACCACCGAAGCGGCGGTCATCGACGCCGGCATGAAGCGGGTGGCCGTGATGGCCTTTGCCTACTGCATCTCGGCCTTTATGGACTGCACCATCGCCGCCTCCCGCGGGCTGGGCAAGACGGTGGTGCCCACCGTCATCGTGGTGCTGGGCTCCTGCGTGTTCCGGGTGATCTGGGTGTACACCATCTTTGCCCACTTCCACACCATCCCGGCGCTGTACCTGCTGTACCCCTGCAGCTGGACGCTGACCGCGCTGGCGGAGATCGCGTATTTTGCCAGCTGCTACAAGCGTGCCATGGCCATCTTCCGCCAGCCTGCGGCGGCGTAAGGGGACGATTTGGAATGCGCGCCGCGTATGCTTTGCGCATATTCAGCGGAAGAATGATTTTTAATTTCGGGATACCGGAGCGTCTGCGGACGCTCCGGTATCCCTTTTTTCACGGGAGGGGTCAGGCAACTGAGGAAGTTTTCTCCCACGCAAAAGGGCTGCTGCACGGTTTGTGCAGCAGCCCTTTGTCTATGCTTTTGTCAGGGGGTCAGAGCGCAGCTCAGATCTCCTTTTTCAGGGTCTCGCCCATGATGTAGCCGTAGGTCAGAGCGGCGTCGAAGCCCATGCCGTACTGCTTGGCGTCCTTCTCCTCGATGGAGCCGCAGACGTCGCCGGCAGCGTACAGGCCGGGGATGGCCTTCTTGTCCTCGGTCAGGACGTGGCAATCGGTGTCGATGGCCAGACCTGCGGTGGTCAGGTAGAAGGTGGGGTCCACGCGGATGGCCCACAGACCGTCGCGGGTCTCGATGTAGGGGCAGTTGCGGCGGCCGAACTCATCGGGCTCACCGGCCAGAGCAGCGGCGTTGTTGGCCTCGATGGCGTCTGCCAGATTGGGCAGGTTCAGCTCCTCGGAAGCCTTCTCCACGCTGTCGTAGTGCACAGCCTCGCCCTTTTCGAACATGGCAACGTAGCCGTTGAAGCCGTAGGACTCGCTGTCGCGCAGCTTGATGGCAGAGGACTCGTCGAACACATAGTAGAAGGTGTCGCCGTTGTCCTTGTTCAGCTTTGCCTTGGCCATGGTGTAGTGGTTATCGGAGACGATGTTGCCGATGTTGTCGCCCTTGATGTTGACCATGATGCCGGGGGCAGTCTGGTGGATGAAGGCCAGCTCGAACTTGCTCTTGTAGCTGGACAGGAAGGCGGGCAGAGCGCGGTTTTCGCACTCCACATAGCCGCCGGCGTCGATACCCATCTGGATGCCCTCGCCGGTCATGCTGGAAGCGCAGTTAAAGAAGAAGTCGGCGTAGTCGGGGCTGTACTTCTTCAGCATTTCGGGGTTCTTGGCAAAGCCGCCGGAAGCAAGGCAGACAGCCTTGCCGCGCAGGGTGTAGCTTGCGCCGTTCTCGCCCTTGGCGTGGAAGCCCACAACACGGCCGCTCTCGTCCTTGATCAGGTCGGTGACGCTGGTGGAGTAGATGATCTTGCCCTTCTCGTACTTCTCCACGCGCTGTGCCATGAACATCATGGCGTAGCCTGCGCCGCCCTCGTAGCAGCCGGGTGCCAGATACGGGGTGGAAGCGCCGTACTGGGTAGCGCTTTCGTAGTTGCCCATGGTGTTGAAGCCGATGCCGATGCCTGCCATCCAGTCCACCAGATCGCCGGCGACGGTGTACTGCTTGGTCATGTAGGGCATTTCACCGTTGAAGAACTCGGTGCGGTGGTACTTCTCCATGGTCTGCCAGAAGTTCATCATGCCCTCCAGCGTGCCCATGGCAGAGCTGCGGAAGCTGCCGTCCACATCGTAGTTGTACTGCAGCTTGGAGCCTGCGGTGGCAACGCCGCCGTAGGTCATGGACATGGAGCCGCCGGGGATATCGCGCTTCTCCACCAGAATGACGCTGTAGCCGGCCTCCAGCAGGCGGCAGGCGCAGGTCAGGCCGGAGGTGCCGGCACCCATGATGACGACATCGGCCTCTTCCTCGATGACCTCGTTGGAAGCTGCGATGGTGACCTCCTTGGAGAAATCGTCCACGTTATAGCCGGCCAGCTCGATGGCCTCCTTCACAGCTGCCTTGACAGCCATGGAGGTGATGGAGGAGCCGCGCAGGTTGGGCACGTTGACGCTCTGGTGCTCTACGATGGCGGCAGGGATGCGGGAGCAGGCATAGTTGCCGATGCCGATGGTCTCCTCGTGAGACAGCACCTCACAGGCAGTGATCTTGCCATCGAAGAAGGTGGTGGCAACGTGCACCCAGCTTTCGTGACCCATAGCCTTGGTGACGTACTTGCCGTCCACCGGGGAGGAGGGCTTGGTCACAGCGGAGGAAGCAGCAGTGGAAGCTGCGGAGGAAGCGGGAGCACTGGTAGTGCTGGAAGCGGAGTTGCCGCAGGCGGTCAGCAGACCGGCAGCAGCTGCGCCCATGGTGCCCACAGCGGCACCGCGCATAAAGTTGCGACGAGAGATCTTAGCCATAAGGTTCGCCTTTCTTTTTCTTTTCTCTTCTTTTTTATGTTTTTCCTGTTCCTTCGTGCATTTTGAACATTGATACGATTATAGCAAAGTTTTACCCCGGTGTGAAATACAAATTTGTGCCCGGATTTATCAAATCTCTTTATAGATCACTTTCTCTTTACGGCCTGTCAGGAATCCTGTATAATAAAGATGACCAGCTTTTTTGCCTAAAGAGAGGTGCAGTTCTATGACGATTTACCAGTTGGAGTGCTTTATTGCCGTAGCAGAGGAGCTGAATTTCAGCGCCGCCGCCGAGCGGCTGTTCACCACCCAGCCCGCCATCACCTACCAGATCAATGCCCTGGAAAAGGAGACCGGGCTGCACCTGTTCGAGCGCACCACCCGCCGCACCAAGCTGACCGCCGCCGGGCAGTCCTTTTATCTGGACATGGTGCAGATGACCAGCTTTGGCCGGCAGGCGCTGAAAAAGGCGCAGGACATTCAGGATGCCGACCGCTCCCGCCTGACGGTAGGGCTGCGGCAGCTGTTCGATTACAGCACCTTTTCCAGCATTCTGGCCGAGTTCCAGCACCAGTTTCCCAACGCCTGCGTGGACGTTGTGCCGCAGGACAACCGCCGCCCGCTGGAGCAGCTGCGCTCCGGGCAGCTGGACATCGGCTTTTTCTACGCCACCGAGCACTCCCGCGACCGGGATATCTCCTTTACGCCCCTGTTCTCGCTGGGGTACCATGTACTGATGAACCCCAACTCTCCCCTTGCCGACCGGCGGGCGCTGCATCTGGCCGACCTGAAGGGACAGAGCGTGGTATCCTCCGGCGCGTTCGACAGCTTTCTGTCCGCCTGTCAGGGGCCGTCTTTGGAGCAGCTGGCGCAGGTGGGGGTGGATTGCAGCAAGATCACCCCCAGCTTTGAGGGTGCGCTGATCATGATCCAGATGGGCACCGCCATGTCCATCGTGCCCTGCCTGTCCACGGCGGTGATCCCGGGCATCGTCAAGGTGCCGCTGCTGGATTTTCCCCCGGTGACGGTGGAGATCGCCGCCATGCGCCACGCACCCCGGCTGGAGGTGCAGTCCTTTATCGAGATCGCCAAGCAGAAGTACGTCCATCACCACGACCCGCTGCTGATGGAGACGCTGATCTAACCCCCTCAGGCGCTAATGCGCCAGATTCCCCCTTTTGTCACCTGCGGTGACATCTTCCCCCGGAGCGGGGGAAGTCAGCCCTCAAGGGGGCGCCTTTTGGCATAACGGAAAAGTTTCCCGTGAAAAAGCACAAAGCCGGACAGCCTGCGGGCTGTCCGGTTTTGTATTATCACATAGTTTACTGATAATCGTGGTTGAGGAACAGGGCCTTGATGACCACCACCTCGTCGTATTCCTCCTGCTCCACCTGCACGTCTGCGTTCAGGCTCTTCAGGCGCGCCTTCACCGCATCCAGTGCTTCCGGCACGGTGACTGCACGACCCTCCTCCACGGCGTCCATCATCCGCTTGAGCACGATGGGGTGGGCGTACCAGCTTGCCACCGGGAAGGCCCCGTGGGGGTAGTGCTTGACATACTCTGCCATGGCGGCTTCGGCCTTGTCTGCACGCTTCATGATGGCAGCGTGGTTATTGTGGGCGGTGGGCAGCATATTGTAGCTGGAAAACAGGAAGATGGCGGCAAAGCCAAACAGCGCAAAGTACACGCCGTAGCTGCCGGTGTGGCTGAACACCGAATACAGACCATAGGCCGCCGCTGCAACGCCCAGCACAAAGATAGCCAGCGCCACATACCGGTACACCGGCTTGCTTTGCAGCTGCGCACGCTTGCGGCGCTGGGCAGCGCTCAGCTCGGCGGAAAGTTCCGGCTTTGCGTCCAGATACTCCTTTGCCCGGCGCAGCACGGTAAGGCTGTGCTGTGCGTCCTCGGAAAGCTCCGGCAGCTTGCGGGCGGCCTTTTCGGCGGCCTTTTTCTCCAGCGCCTGCTCTCCGGCGGCGCTCAGCAGATGCAGCTGCGGCTGCTCCTTTGCCAGCACCTCCAGCAGGGCGTCCACGTCCCGCTCGTCCTTGAAGTTGCACTGCTTCTGCTTGCCGCCGTCGTACTCCACCACAAGATACGCCATGGAGGCAAACACGCCCTTGCCGGAAAAGCCGCCGGAGCTCATAGCCACCCGCTTGAACACCCGGGTGATGCTGCTGTAAGGCAGGTAATAGCGGCGGTCGATGTAAAAGCTGTTCAGGTACAGCGCCTTTTTGCCTACGCCGCAGGGGCCGATCTTCCGGCAGGCTTTTTTGTCTGCCTCCAGCTCCTGCAGGTCAAGCTTTGCCATGCCCAGCTGTGCGGGTTTGAAAATCATGGGTAGTTCCCTTCTTTGCTTTAAATTCTACGCCCCTATTTTCCCACGGGACGGGGGCAATTGCAAGCCCTGTTTTTTCAAAAAACAGCGCCCGCCGCTGTACGGTCAGGCAGCGGCGGGCGCAGATTACTTAAGGGGAAATGCAGCCGTCAGTTCCTTATGCCTTGGAAGCAGAATGCTTCTTGGTGGCAAAGAGGAACAGAGCCAGCATTGCGATGGCAAAGACGATGCCGATGGGGTAAGCAACGGCGGTGTTGTAAGCCACCAGCTTGCCGTCCGCATAGGTGTTGATCATCTTGCCCAGGCACTCGGGAGCCAGCACGAAGTAGGTGCAGGACACAGCGCTCATGAAGGTAGCAGGCACGGCGGTGATCCAGAAGTTCTTCTTCTCCTTGAACAGGTACATGGATGCAGCCCACAGGACGATCATAGCCAGCGTCTGGTTGGTCCAGCTGAAGTAACGCCAGATGACAGTGTAGTTGATGAAGCCCAGTGCGTTGCCGATGCCAAGGAAGGCGCCGACGCCCAGCACGGGGATGCAGAGCTTCAGGCGGTTTGCGTAGCTGTCCTGATCGATCTTGAGCCAGTCGGACAGGGTCAGACGAGCGGAACGGAAGGCGGTATCACCAGAGGTGATGGGGCAGATAACGACACCGATCATAGCCAGTGCCACGCCAACCTTACCCATGGTCTTGAGGCAGACGTCGTAGATAGCAGCAGACTGACCGGCAGCCAGAGCCTCGGCCAGACCGACCATCTTGCCGTCGGTAATGGTGTACAGTGCGCAGCCGGCAGCAGCCCAGATCAGAGCGATGATGCCCTCGCTGACCATTGCACCGTAGAATACGAAGTGACCCTGCTTCTCACTCTTCATGCAGCGGGCCATCAGAGGCGACTGGGTGGAGTGGAAGCCGGAGATAGCACCACAGGCAACGGTGATGAACATGAAGCTCCAGATGGGAGTGTTGGAGGGGTGCATATTGCTGAAGTTTGCCCAGATCTCGGGGATGGTGTAGGCGGGATTGGTGAAGATACCAAAGATAACGCCCACAGCCATGATGATCAGGCAGATGCCGAACAGGGGGTAGATCTTACCGATGATGGCATCAATGGAGATAAAGGTTGCGATGAAGTAGTAGACCAGAATGATGATCAGCCAGAACAGGGTGGTGGTCATCACGCCGGACATACCACCGTTCTTGCACAGGGTAACGATCAGGCCTGCGGGGCCAACTGCGAACACGGTACCGACCATGATCAGCAGCACCACAGAGAACACACGCATGATGGTCTGCATCACGGGGCCCAGATAGCGGCCGGTGACCTCAGCGATGGAAGCGCCGTCGTTGCGCTCGCTCATCATGCCGGAGAAGTAGTCATGTACGCCGCCGGCAAAGATGGTGCCGAAGGTGATCCACAGGAACACCACGGGACCCCACAGAGCACCCTGCAGTGCACCGAAGATGGGGCCCAGACCTGCAATGTTCAGCAGCTGGACGAGGAACAGCTTCCACTGGGGCATCACAACGTAGTCAACACCATCGTTGATGCGCACAGCAGGAGTTTCGCGGTCGTCCGGTCCGAACGTGTTGTCCACGATCTTACCATAGACAAAGTAGCCGATGATAAGAAGCGCCAGACACAGTAAGAAACTAATCATACCAGAAACCTCCTTTTGAATTTCAGCCGCCGGCAGCTTATGCCATACTGCGGCTATGACCGATCTCTGGCTTCATGTTAACACCTTTTTCATAATTGTGTTAATATTTTTTGGGTATAGTTCCTATATCAAAAAGTATATGGCCGCTTATTTTATTTGTTTGCGCAAACTTCAATTTTACGGCGATAATGCGTTTTAATTTGTTCCGTTGTTTCTCAAAGCTTCCCTCCCGGGAACGGTCAAACCCGCCCCCGCCAAACTTTGCACCGTCTTTTTGTGCACTTTGCTTAATCGTTTACGATTTTCTCCCCAAAACGTGGGATTTGGGACGAAAAATGCCCCCGGCAGCGGGCTCGCCCTCTCAGGCGCTGCCGCGCCAGCTCCCCCCTTTTGTCGCTGCGCGACATCTTCCCCCGGCCGGGGGAAGTCGGCCCTCAAGGGGACGCCTAACCCTCTCAGTCATCGCTGCGCGATGCCAGCTCCCCCGAAGGGGGAGCTTAACTCCCTCAGTCAAAGCCTGACGGCTTTGACAGCTCCCTCCGGGAGGGAGCCTCTGGCGAAACCGGAAACTTTGCGGCATAGCCTGAAGCCGTCCCCTTGGGGAAGGTGGCTTGACGCGAAGCGGCAAGACGGAAGGGGTTCGTTCCCCGGCAGCGGGCTCGCCCTCTCCGTCATTGCTGACGCAATGCCACCTCTCCCAAAGGGAGAGGCTCTGGCGAAACCGCACACTTTACAGTTCAACCAGAAACTATACCGCCATGCCAAGGGCTCTCCCTTTGGGAGAGCTGTCACCAAAGGTGACTGAGAGGGCGAGGATGCTCCCCGCCGCGCGACTGTTTCCGCAGGAAACAAGCGCGGCAGCTGCCGTTTGCCTTTACGACCCCTCCCGTGAAAATGCAAAGTCGGGCAGCCCGCAGGCTGCCCGACTTTGCTCTAATTATAAATAATTCTTCCGCTATTGATGCCCAGAGCAACGCGGAGGGCATTTTAAATCTTCTTCCACCCGCTGTCCTTGATGGTGGCATCCGCCTGCTTGTGCAGCAACTGCACAAACAGCTGCTCCTCCGGCTGCAGGGGCTCCCGCTCCGGGTACACCAGCACGTCCCGCATCTGCTGCTTCTGTGCCGGGCAGCCGTGCAGCGCCAGATGGTACTGCTCCAGCGCGCGCTGCGGCATGGGGGACGACCACATATAGGCCGTGGGCAGGTTCTGCAGAATAGAAAACTGGCTGCATCGCTCGTACACATGGATGCGGCGGTTGGGGTTCACCTCCCAGCGGGAAGCGGTGCTCTCCTCCCCGGGCAGATGAGTGTCGCCGTGCAGCACCTCGATGTAGTCGTTCAACTCGTCAAGGTCCTGCACCTGCCGCCGCGCCAGCGGGCTGTCCTGACTGGTGAGCAGCAGGTAGGAAAACTCCATGATGGGCTCCTGCCGCAGGCCGTGGCGCTGGCAGTAGCGCAGATAGTAGTCCTCGTCCTCGGCGGCGTAGCGCAGCAGCGCCATGTGGTAGCCCTGCCGCAGCACAAAGTCCAAGGCCTCAATAGCGCCGCTTTCCCGGATATGCACCCGCAGCTGCTCGCTGCGGGCAGCATGCTGCAAAAAGTCCACCGCCGCATAGGAGGCATAGGTGGCATGGGTCAGCACCACCCGCAGCTCGGCGCAGCTGCGCTGCTGATGTGCCTCCTGCTTCAGCTCGTCCACCTGCTGCAGCACCCGCTGCGCCTGCCGGATGAACCGCTTGCCCTGCTCGGTGGGGATCATGCCTGTGGAGGAGCGCTCGAAAATGCGCAGCCCGTATTCCTCTTCCAAGTTCTTCAGCGCCTTGCTGACATTGGGCTGCGCCGCGTACAGCTGCTTTGCCGCCGCCGACACCGACCCCCATTTCATGATGGCTACCAGATATCGCAGTTCCGTAATATTCATGAACCCCTCCGCGTTGTTTGCAGTCGTAACCATATTGTAACAATTTCCCCGCGCCGCTGTCAAGCGGGGGAACGAACTCCCCCAGTCTCGCATTCGCTCGACAGCCCCCTCTGGGATGGGGCCTTTGGCATAGCGGTAAAGCTTCCAGCTAAAGCACAAAGGCGTCCCCTTGGGGGAGCTGGCACGGCGCAAGCCGTGACTGAGGGGGTATCCGCCTGAACCCTCCCGTGAAAAGGCGTTTGGAGCGGCCCGCAGGCCGCGACAAACGCGAAATTAAAAATAATTCTTCCGCTGAAGATGGCCAAAGCGCACGCGGCGGCCATTTTAAATCGTCCCCCTCCCCCTTGCACCAAAGCCCCCGGGTGCTATATAATAAGGAAAAACACAAAGGAGGGGCTGTACCATGCCGGAATACCGCGTGCTGCGCATTGACGAGCAGCTGTACGGCTGCGAGGAGCTGCCCGCCGGGCAGCCGGTGCTGTGCGATGTGACCCTGACCGATGCCGCCGGGGCTGCCCGCATCCTGCCCTACCCGGACAAGGAGCTGACATGTCTGGGCATCGACGAGGGGGACGCCGTCTGTCTGCTGCCGGACGGCACCCTGCACAAGCTGTAAGGAGTAATTTTATGCATAATATCTATTTCACCCGCCACGGCGAGACGGTATGGAACGTGGAAAACAAGATCTGCGGCATGACCGACAGCCCGCTGACTGCCCGCGGGCAACAGCAGGCGCGGCAGCTGGGCGAGCTTGTCCGGGACAGCGGCCTGCACATTGACGAAATTTTGTACTCTCCCCTTTCCCGCGCCGCCGACACCGCAAAGGCCATTGCCGCCGCCACCGGTCTGCCCGCCCGCTGCGAGCCCCGCCTGCGGGAGCAGTGCTTTGGCAAGTACGAGGGCACGCCCCGGGACGGGGCGGAGTTCCGCATCTCCAAGACCCACTTTGCCGACCGCTATGTGGGCGGCGAGAGCATGATGCAGCTGGCGCAGCGCATCTACAACCTGCTGGACGAATTGAAGGCCGACACCGGCAAGACCTACCTGCTGGTGGCGCACAACGGCATCGCCCGGGTGGTGCACTCCTATTTTTACGATATGACCAACGAGGAATACGCCGCTGCGGGCATCAAAAACTGTCAGCTGGTGGAATATACCTTTGAATAACAGGAAAGCCGCCGGGAGCCCGGCGGCTTTTCTTATTATGGCTTATGGCGCGTCAACTATGACGGTAATGGAACGTCTTATCCTTTGTCACGAACATATACACGGTCACCGCCAGCGTGGCCAGCTCGGCGGCGGTGACGGCCAGCCACACGCCGTCAATGCCCCAGAGGGCGGGCAGAAGGAGCAGCGCGGCCATCTGGAACAGAAACGTGCGCAGGAAGGAGATCAGGGCGCTGGTCACGCCGTCGCCCAGCGCGGTGAAGAAGGAGGACGCATAGATGTTGAAGCCCTTGATGAGGAAGCACAGCGCATACAGCCGGAACGCGCGGCTGGTCAGCGCCAGCAGCTGGGCATCGTAGCCCACAAAGATGCGCGCCACATGGGGAATGATCACCATGGACGCCGCCGTCATGGTCACAGACACCACGGCGATGAGGCGCAGGCTCTTCTGGTAGAGGTTGTGCACCTCGGCACGGTTGCGGGCACCGTAATGGAAGCTGACGATGGGCGCACTGCCCACGGCATAGCCCACGAACACCGCCACGAACAGGAAGGCCGCGTACATGATGACGCCGTAAGCCGCCACGCCGTTTTCCCCGATCAGCCGCAGCAGCTGGAAGTTATACAGGATATTGACAAGCGACATGGAAAGGCTTGTCATCAGCTCGGAAGAGCCGTTGATGCAGGCATCCCACAGCACACGGCCGTAAAACTGCGTTCTGCACAGGTGCAGACAGCTGGTGTTGCTGCGTTCGATAAAATAAAACACCGGCAGCACGCCGCCCACCAGCTGGCTGATGAGGGTGGCAAGGGCAGCGCCCTCCACGCCCCAGTGCAGCATGCCCACCATTACAACGTCCAGCACCATGTTGGTGCAACCTGCACCTACGGTGAACCAGAAGCCCAGATGCGGCTTTTCGGCGGTGACGAAAAAGCTCTGGAACAGATTCTGCAAAGCGAAGCCCGGCAGCGCCAGCATCAGGATGCGCCCGTAGCGCACGGCATAGTCCAAAAGCTCCCCCTTTGCGCCCAGCAGCACGGCAGCCGGCCGCAGGAACACAATGCCCAGCACGGCCAGCACACCGGCCGAGACGAGCGCTGCCCACATAAACATGGAAAAATAGCGGTCGGCTTTTTTCCGGTCGCCCTCGCCCAGCGTGATGCCTACGATGGCGCTGCCGCCGGTGCCAAGCATAAAGCCGACCGTGCCCAGCATCTGCGGCAGCGGCATGATGAGGTTGATCGCCGCAAAGGCCGTCTTGCCCACAAAGTTGGAGACACAAAGCCCGTCCACGATGCCGTAGATGGAGGTGAACAGCATGGTGCCGATGCAGGGCAGCACGAACCGCAGCAGGCGGGAATAGTTGAAATGATCGGACAATTGGATGGTTTTCTTGGGCATAGATCCTCCTTTTCTGAGATCCGTATATGCAAAAAGGCCGGATAAGAACCACCGCTCCGGTGCATCCCCTTTTCTGCTGCGGCACTACGGTGCCCACAGCCTCCGGGAAGCACGAACGGTGACATCTTATCCGGCCTTTCAATTACGTTGAAACAGCCCTCCGATGAGCGAAAAACAGTATAACAAAGTTTATTTTTTATGTCAAGCTCCGTTTTGCATCATTCCGTTGCAAGGCGGACAAAGGGTGCGATGGCGTTGGCGTCGCCGTGGCGGACGATGGAGTAGGTAATATCGCAGTAGGGCTGGATGGCGGTGCTCTTTTCCACGGTGGAGATGAGCAGCACCTGCAATTGCAGGCGGCGGAACAGCTCCATCATGGGGCGGATGCGGTCGCTGGTCATCTTGCTGAAGGCCTCGTCCAGCAGCACCAGTCGGATGCTGTTCTCGCTCTTCTGGTAAATTTGCAGAAGGCTTGCGCAGATGGCCACATAGAAGGGTGCCTGATTCTCGCCGCCGGAGGAATCGCGGCTGACGCGGGACAGATACGCCTGCTGCCCGGTGACCTGATTGGTCACCTTGATATCGTAATCCAGATAGGTGCGGTAGTCCACATAGTCCGAAAAAGTGGCACCGGCGGCGGTGCGTCCCTCCTGCCGGGCGCGGGTGTTCTCGTCCACGTCCGCCATGATCTTTTCCATCAATTCGTCCACCTGACGCTCGTAGGCGGGGTCGGCGGTGGCGGCAAGGTTGTCCAGAGAGTCGCCCTCGGTCATCTGCTGGTTGCCCTTGTCCACAATGACCTGATAGAAGGCCGCCAGCTGCGGGTCGCGGCTGGGCTCCAGCTCAAAGCGGTAGACTTCCTCGCCGTAGGTCAGCTGCTCCATGACCTTGTTCAGCTCCCGGAACTGCCGCCGGGCGTTGAAGATATCGTCCTTCATGCGGAACAGGATATCCTTGCGGAAGCGGTCCTTGCAGTCCCGCTGCGCCTGCTCCAAGCGGGCGGCGTAGCGCTCCAAATCGATGCGCACAAGGCTTTCGTGCTGGGCGCGGTACTGTTCCAGCCCGGCAAGCCCCAAGGGATAATCGCAGACATAGCGCTGGTTGTAGGCTTTCTGCGCCGGTTCCAGCGTGCTGTTCAGGTAGACGGTCAGGGCATCGTCCAGCTTGGCCTGTGCCTTTTCGGCGGCCTGCGCGGCGGCGCGGGGGGATTTGTCCGGCCCGGTCAGCGCCTGCTGACGGCTGCGGGAGAGCGGCTCCACCAGCGGGTGGGCGGCAAAAAAGCTCTCGGCGGCCTGTGTGCTCTTTTCGGCGGTGTCCACCGCCTTTTGCTGCTCGGTCTCGCAGGAGGAGATCTGTTTTTCGCACACGCGCAGATCGCCGCCGGTCTGCTCCACAGCGGTACGGGCGGCTTCCCATGCGGCTTCGCGCACCTCTTCCTCTTTGTACAGCTGCTGCAGCAGCGGGTTCTCGCGGCACTCGGCCAGCTTTGCGGCCTGTTCCTCCACCGCCGCGCGGGCGGCGGTCAGGGCGGCGCGGGCGTCCCACAGAGCGGCAAGCTCTTCCAGCGTGGTGCCGCGCAAAAGGGTCTGGTACTGGCTGTAGGCGGCTTTCAGGTTCTGCTCTGCCTGTGCGGCGGCACGCACCTCCTCGGCAAGGGCGTTCATCTCCCCTGCCAGTGCCCCGGCGCGGGCGCGGCGGGCTTCCAGGCCGATATAGCGCTGCGGGGTGCGCAGACGCTCCAAGCGGAAGGGGTGATGGCGCAGAAGGTCCCGGGTGGCGCTGTCGGGGTAGTTTTCCAGCGTGTCGGGGGTGTCGCAGCAGACGATGCGGCGCAGGATGGTGTCGGCGTACTGCGCGGCCAGCGGGTTTTCGCTGGTGACCTGTGCCGCCAGACTGTCGGCGGGGGCGGTGTCGGCGCGGCGGTTGGCCTTGCGCAGACCCGGGGTGTCCAGCAGGCTGATGGGCCCCACCTTGTCCTTCAGCGCCACAAAGGCGCTTTTTGCGGCGGCGTAGTGGGCGGGCGGCACAAGGATATCGAAGCGGCGGTCGCCCAGACAGGCTTCCACGCAGTCCTGCCAGCTCTCGTCCTCCACGTTCAGCAGCTCGCAGAAGATGCGGGCGTCCGGCTCCATGCCCCGGCTTTTCAGCTCGGCGTTCACGGCGTCCCGCACCCGGGTGGCGGCGTCGCCGTGGGGGTACACCCACTTGCCGCCGGACACGGCGTCCAGCTCAGCGCGCTTCTCGGTCTGCTGGCGCTGCAAGGCGGCGGTGTGCTGCCGGGCGGCAAAATAGGCTTCTTCCAGCGGCTTTTCCTGTGCGGTCAGCCAGTCGGTCAGGGCGGGCAGGGTGTCGGGGGTCAAGTCTGCCATCTTCTGCCCGGCGGCAAAGCCGCTGCGGCGCAGCACCGCCAGCAGGTTGCCGGTCTTTTCGGCGGCCTTTTCAGCGGTGTCCGCCTTGCGGGCGGCGGCATCCAGTGCGGTCTGCCGGTGCGCCAGCTCCTCGCTGAGGGCATCCAGTGCGCGTCCCTCGCCGCTGGCACCGGCGGCGCTGTGGGCGGTCAGGTAGGCGCGGCGGGCTTCCGCCTCGGCGGTCTTGGCCTCGGCGTAGCGGGTGCGCAGCGTCTCCTGCTGGCGGCGTCCGGCCTCCACCCGCTCCTGCCAGACAGCCTTTTCCCCGGCATCCGCAGCAGCCCGTGCCAGCAGGGCGGCACCCCGGTTCACAAGGGCTTCGGTCTGTTTTTCGGTGGCTTCACGGCCAAAGCGCACGATCTCGTCCAGCGCGTCGGCGCGGGTCTGGGCTTCCGCCAGCACGGCGTGCAGGTTTTCCAGCTCCAGGCGGTCACCCTGCAAGGCTTCCAGATCCAGCTCCGGCTGGGGCAGGATATACTGGTACAGAAACTCCCGGAAGTTCGGGATCTCGTCCATGCTGGTGCCCATCTGGAACACCTCGTTGAACTTTTTGCCCAGCGGGCTGGCTGCGCGTCCGATGCCCAGTGCGCGGCAGATTCTGTCCCGCGCTTCGCTGGGGCTGCGGGTGTAGGAAAGCCGCCCCTCGGCGGGTTTGAAGTCCTCCTTGGCGCTGGGCGCGCCGGTGCGCGGGTCGATGAAGGGCAGCTGTTCCAGCGTGATGCCGTCCTCTGAGATATACCACGTCTGGTCGCCGGGGTGCAGCTCCTGCATGGGGCCTTCGGACTCCACCCGCACCGCGATGACAAAGCTGGTGTGCTTGACGCTGTCCCGGAACTCTGCCCCGATATACGCCACGGTGTGCCCCGGGCGGCGGTAGGCGTTTTCGCCGCGCTGCTTGGCGTGGACAGAGCCCTGCAGGGTGCGGCCGCTCTTTTTATTGCCCAGCGCATTGAAGTTGCGGTTGGTGGTCAGGCAGTAGCGGATGGCGTCCAGAATGGTGGTCTTGCCCACGGCGTTCACGCCGATCATATAGGTCAGGCGGGCGCAGTCGAAGGTGGTATTTTCAAAGTTGTGCCAGTTGATCAGTTTCAGGCGCTTGAGTTCGATCATGCTTCTGCCTCCCCTGCTTCGGTGTCTGCGCCCTCCGGGCGCTCGTACAGGCCAAGCTCGGTGCGGGTGCGGGCGCTCTCGGCGGCGGCATCCGCAAGGTCGGCATCCGGCAAGGCCAGCAGCACCGTGGGGAACACCTCAATGCGGCTGTCCAGCCCGGAGAGCCGCCCCACCGGCCGCGCCAGATTGTACCGGCGCAGGGTGCGCATGAGCTTTTCCAGCGTTTGCTGATCCAGCTTGCGGGGCAGGTTCATCTTTTGCAGCTCGGCCTGCACTTCTTCCACCGTGACCAGCACCTCGTCTGCGCTGGCGGCAAGGCTTTCCCGTTTTTGCAGGTACAAAAGCCGCAGCACCAGCAGCAGGATGCTTTCGTACTTGAGCAGCCGTGCCTGACTGCCCTCGTGCTCGTTGACCAGCGCCGCCGCCTGCATGGGCGCGGGGTACAAAAGCACCGCGTAGCCCAAGGGCTTGAACACCGCGCGCACCTCGTTGAGGTGATCCTGAATATACAGATATTTTGCCCGCTGTTCCTCTACGCAGCCCAGCACAAAGCAGTGGTTGAGCAGATAGTTTGCGGTCTCTTCCAGCAGATCAATGGTTGCCATCCGTGTTTACCTCCTTGCGGCGGGTCAGGACAAAATCCTGAAACCGGAAGCCGCCGCGCTCCACCCAGTTTCCGGTCAGGGTGATATCATACTCCCGGTGCGGCGACTGGGAATAGGTGTGCAGGCCGATGATGCCTGTAAAGTCGTTCGGGTATTCCTCCACAAGGGTGGAGGCGTTCACCTGCGGGCGGGCAGCCAGTGCCTGCCGCGCCAGCAGCGCCACGTTTTCCTCGGTGACGGCAAGGCGGGCGTAGTCCAGCAGCAGCTGCTGCTCCTGCCGCAGCCGTTCGGGGTCAAGGGGTTCGGTGCGCACCGGGGCAAGGGGCGCTTCGGTGCGGGGCGCGGCGGGAGGATACAGTGGCTTTGCGCCGAACACTGCCGCCGGGTACAGGTGCAGCCGCGCTGCCACCGGGCCGTCGTCCACTTCAAACAGCTGCTCCGGGCTGCGGATATCCTCGGCGTAGCGGCGCAGCAGGGCGGTAACGCTGCCCTGCGCCGAGCGGTCGCTCAGCAGCAAAAATTGTGCCCGCTGCACCGCCCGCTTGCGGTAGCGGATGTGGCTGGCGTCAATTTCCTTCATCAGGGTGCTCATCTCTTCCAGCGCGTCCCGCTGCTGCTGGATGAGGGCACGCACCCGGGGTGCAGCCTCGCCGGGGGCGCAGCGCTCCACCCGGGCGTAGTCCAGCGCCAGACGGGGCAGCTGGTTCTGCTCGCAGTCGTCCAGCTCTTCCTCCAGATAGGCGCGGTAGTTGAACAGGTTATCGCTGGTCTTAAAGCGGTGGTACGCCGCCGCCACCACTTTTTCCTCGTACTGGTCGAACAGTTCCAGCACCTCCTGCGGGGTGCGGTTATGGGTCAGGCGGTCGATATAATGCCCGATGGAAGCGTTGAGGGCGCGCAGGGACTTGTTCAAAGTTTCAAGGTCTGCCGCCACCTCCCGCAGCACATTCTCGTAGGGGCTTTTTTCCTGCCCGATGCTGCCCAGCAGCTGCCATGCCTTATACAGCTTGCCGGTATAGGTGACCACCCGGGGGTTCAGTATCTCTTCCAGCGCGTCCAGCAGCGGGGTGACCTCCGGCATAAAGGCAAGGGTGGGCTCGGTCTCGTAGCTGCCGGGCTGCTCTTCCAGCCAGCCGGTGCGGCGCAGACGCAGCAGAAAGCCCACCGCCAGCGTGTGGGGGTCGCGGGTGGGCTGCTCATCCTCATCGCCCGCGCCATCGGCGTCCAGCGCCAGCGGCTTTGCCAGCGCGGCAAAATAATCCTCGGCGCGGGAGACGGCTTCGGCGCGGGAAATGCTGTAATCTGCCGTATGGCGGCACTCCTCCCAGAGCAGCAGCAAAAGCTCTGCATAAAACGCCCGGTTGGGCCCCGCCAGCGGGCGGAACAGCCGTGGGCTGACCAGTTCAAACAGCTGCATGGAAACGTCCTTTCTGTGTAAGTTCGATACCCTTTTATTGTACCACAGCGGGCGGGGTTTGTCACAAAAAGGCGAAAAAAAGCAAACTCCCTCAGTCAAAGCCTGACGGCTTTGCCAGCTCCCTCGGGGAGGGAGCCTCTGGCGCGCCCGGGAACTTTGCACTTTAGCCGGAAACTGTACCGTTATGCCAAAGGCCCCATCTCCGAGGGGGCTGTCATCGAGCGCAGCGAGATGACTGGGGGAGTTTCCTCGGGAGCGTCCGTTCGATACAAAAAGCCCCGGGGCGGTTCTGCTCCGGGGCGGGGGTGTGATGTAATTACTGTGCAGCGCTTCTGGTCAGTTCAAAGCCGATGGCAACATAGGTCTTGCCGCCGATGGTCTTTGCGCCGACGCCCAGCGCGGTAAGTTCCAGTGTTCTACCGTTTTCTTCTGCGTTTCCAAGCCCTTTGTTCACAGTTCTGAACAAGGCCAGTATATTGCTGCTGCTGACCTTGATGTTCTGTGCGGTTGCAGCCTCGTAGAAAAACGGCACATAACGTCTTTCGGTGTCTCTTTTCAGCTCCCAGCAAAGCATTACCTGCCGTACCACGGTTTTTTCGTTTCCGTCTGTTTTGTTTCCGTCTGTTTTCCAGATCTTCTCATTGGTCAGGCTTTCCGCGCTGCTGTTCTCGGTGATCTGCTTGACAGCCAATGCCTTGATGTCGGCGTTGTTTTCAAACTCTTTGCCAAACTTTTTATTCAGCGCAGCCAGATAGGCGCTTTCCACCTTGGCCTCAAATTCCGGGTTGCCGGCATCGCTGCCGCTGCAGGCGGTAAGCAGCGCAATTGCAATGATACCGGCCAGCAGAACCGCCGCAAGACGCTTTATCGTTTTCATGCAATACTCCTCCCATAAAATGCAGGGCGTTCCCGTGCGGATGCACGGGGCATTCTGTTTTCATTTTACAGCAGCGCGGCGGCGTTCGTCAATGGCAAGTGTGCCTGTTTTTTGCCGGGATTTTTGGGCAGAGCGCAAAAAAGCGGGGTGGGCAGGACGATTGAAAATGGCTTCCGCTTGCGCTCTAGCCATATTCAGCGGAAAATTATTTTTATTTCGCGTTTGTCGCGCTCTGCGGAGCGCTCCAAACGCATTTTCACGGGAGGGGGTTGGAAACGAACTCCCTCAGTCAAAGCCTGACGGCTTTGCCAGCTCCCTCTGGGAGGGAGCCTCTGGCGTGGCGGGAAAGTTTGCCGCTGTGCTAAAAGCTCCCCCCTTCGGGGGAGCTGGCACGCCGAAAGGCGTGACTGAGAGGGTTCACGCAAAAAAGCCCCGGAGGGCGGGTGCTCTCCGGGGAAGAAAGGACTGATGATTCTTTACTTATTTGCCCTTGTAGTTGGGGTTCTTGATCTGGAATGCAATCGCAACAAAGCTCTGCTTGTTGCTGGTCCTGACGATGACACCGACCTTGGACCAGTTGCCACTCTGTTTAACGTCCGCCTTGATACCAGTGGAAACATTGTGGCTGCTCTCGATCTGCTTCAGCAGTGCATTCAGCAGGGTGCCTTCAAACATATAGTTGCCAGTCACCGTAATGGTCAGATACTGTTTTTCTTCACCTTCCACATGGACATCACCACTGAACTTATGACCAAAAATCTCAATACCACCCTTGAGGTCTTCCTCTAGGTGTGCTTCAGCGACCTTCTGCAGGTCTCGATCATTCTGCAGGCTTGCGGTGCTGGTACTCTTGCCGCGGATCTGGCTCATCACCTTTTCCTCGGCTTCCTTATCCTCTTTCATATTGTTGCCACCGCCGCCACAGGCGGTGAGCATCACCATAGCCATCACACCTGCCAGCAGCAGGGCTACAAATTTTTTCAGGTTCTTCATAAGGGTATCCCTCCAATCAGCTTGTTTTGTGGATATGTTTCTTTTTTCTGGAAAGGCTTTCGCAACCATCGTTGCCTTTCTGTCCTGATTATATCCGACCGGGAACGGTTCTGTCAATCGGGAATATAGCTAAAGTTCCTGAAACAGTTTCGTGAAAAAGGATGAAAACAAGTGGGATTTGTTGCGGTTCTGGTATATTCTGGAATCCATTTTGTCGACAGTCTACGGAATCTCCGTTTCCCGGCTCCGGCGGCAGGGCTTTGCCGGGTGCGGGGTTACTTAAATTTGGATATATGTTGTGTTAGGGGGGTGTGAACTCCCTCAGTCGCGGCTTGCGCCGCGCCAGCTCCCTCTGGGAGGGAGCCAACCCTCTCAGTCAAAGCCTGACGGCTTTGCCAGCTCCCCCGAAAGGGGGAGCTTTATCGGCGCAAACCGGCAGATGCAAAAAGCTCCCCCCTTCGGGGGAGCTGGCGAGCGAAGCGAGACTGAGAGGGTTTTCCCCATTATTTTGCCTTTTTACACATTTTCACCACGTTTTAGTGGTAAAATCATGTCCGAATTGAAACGAACTCGGAGGAAGTACCCATGCAACACTGTCCCGCCCGCGCGGCACAGCGGCTGGCGGCGGCAGTTCTGGCGCTGGTTTTGCTGCTGTGCGCCTTTTTGCCCCGTGCCCACGCCGCTGAGCTGAAAGAGAAAAACGGCATCCGGCTGCTCAGCTTCGACACCAGCCACATCCTTTCCATCGGCAACCAGACCTCCGGCAAGTGCAGCCTGTACGCGCTGCGCTACGCCCGCACCATTCTGGACGGCAAGGTGTGCTCCGGCAGCGGGATGTGGTCGAACGGGGCGGTGTGGTCGGCAGCGGGTTACACCGGGTACTCCGGCACCCGCGCCGAGTGCCTGAAAAAGCTGTACAACGAGCTTTCCGCCGGGCGTCCGGTGATCGTGCACCTGAAAAACACCACGGTCAGCGGGGTCAAAAAGCACTCTAACCGCACCTCTACTTATGAATACCACCTGACTTCCTCCGGCTGGGACGAGGTGAACTACCCCCACATTGCCACCAGCAGCACCTACGGGCACTGGGTGTGCGTGGCGGGCATCTCCCCCACCGCCGACCCGGAAAACCTGACCGAGAGCGACTTCTACGCCCTCGACCCCGCCCGGGTAACGGCCAACGGACGTCTTGCGGTCACCCGCCTGCTGGACGATACCCTGTGGGTGGAAAACTCCCCCCTCAAGGTGCTGGGGTAAAATACGATTTCAAATGGCTGCCGCTTCGCTCCAGCCATAAATCAAGGAATTTCTTTTTTAATTTCAGGACAGCGGAATGCCTGCGGGCGTTCCGCTGTCCTATTTTCACGGGAAGGGTTCCATTTTTACCAGAAAAGGGACTGTTGCACATGCGACAGCCCCTTTCTTTTGCATAAATGACAAATTTTCAGAGCGGGTTTTGACGAGATGCCAAAATATAAGAAAGCGCTTGACAATCATTTCGAGGATGATACTATTGGAGCTGTAGAATGCGGGCTGGAAAATTCTACACTGTAAAATAAAATGGGAGGGGAATTATGAGGATCACAAAAAGAATTGCTGTGGCAACAACGGCAATCATGATCACGCTGTCCATGTTGACCGCCTGTGGAGGAATAGAGATTCCCGGAACACCGCCAGCGCCATCGCAACCGAACGGTGGCTCCAATAGTCAGGTGACGCCGCCGAGTAACTCAGATGGCTCGAATGCGGGAACCTCTTCCGGGGGCAGCCAGAATAATGCAGGTTCCGGTCCGAGCGAGGCACAGCTAACGGAATACCGGAAAGAGGTGCTGAAGCTGATCAATGAAGTGCGTGCACAAAATGGCGTGGCACCATTGGAAGCAGACAACGAGGAATTGACCGCGGAAGCACAACGCAGATCAAAAGAAATCGTGTCGGATTTTACATGGAAGTATTGCACGGAACAAGTTGCAGCAGGCTCTGCCACTCCCCAAAAACTGGTAAGCCGTCTGGCAGAAAAGGGAAGCTATTTGCTTTTCCATGATGAAAGACTTACGAAAATCGGGATCGGATATACTTACGCCGCAAATTCTCAATATATTCATTATTGGGACCTGTATTTGTCAACGGAGTATTACCCGGAGTCCTCGGAATCGACCAGAACAGCGTTCCGTCAGAGAGTTCTGGACGTTTTAAATCAAAAACGACGTGAGAATTCTCTGCCGTTGCTGACGTTGGACGAAGAACTGACGGAAAAAGTGCAGGATTGTTCAGACCGGTATGCAGCGGGTGAGATCGCAAATCAAAGCTATACATACTATGCGGGCTGCAATGCAGAGCCTGAGGAGTTTGCAGAATATTTGATGCAACGTAAAAGCAGCGAACTGCTGGATGCAAATTATACCCGGATCGGCATTGGATTCCATTACAAAGAAAGCCGGACGATCAACCGCTACTGGACGGCTGCTTTTGAGAAAAACAGTAGCGATGAAACGAATTCTTCTACAGAAACTCCGTCTCCGACCCCCTCAACAGGAGGCATTGCAACAGACCCGAATACAGCGCTTTTCAGACAAGAAGTTTTGCGTCTGGTAAATGTGGAACGTGCAAAAAGAGGTCTGTCACTGTTGACGATGGACAACAGCAAATTAACAAATGCTGCGCTATTGCGTACAAAGGAAATCACGCAGGTATATTCGCATACACGGCCAAACGGAAAAAGCTGCTTTACTGCACTGGATGAATATGGTGTGGACCACGGATTTGCAGGAGAAAATATTGCTGCCGGCCAAAAAACACCCGAAGCGGTCGTCAATGGTTGGATGAACTCGCCGGGACATCGCGCGAATATTTTGAATCCGAATTATAAGAAGATCGGAATTGGATATATGCGCACCAATTCCGGTTATAAATATTATTGGGTCCAGATGTTCACCGACTAAAATCTTATTGCATCTGAGATAACAAGCGTTGCTGTTGCCGAACCGCAGCAACGAAAAAATGAGATAGACTTCCCCGAAAAGGGTCGTCTATCTCATTTTTTTTGAGCTGTTTTACAACAGCCTTACTCCTTAATATCCCTTTACCGAGAACCCGCGCTCCCACGGGTCGGGCGGGATGTCCTTTTGGCGGATGCCGGTGATCTGGATATAGTCGCTTTTCTGGATCATGGCGAACAGGGAGAGAAATTTGTCCGGGTCGCCCTGCACTTCCAGCGTCACGCTGCCGTCGTCCTCGTTCTGCGCCCAGCCGGTCAGGTCAAGGGTCTGCGCGGCGTACCGCGCCCGGTAGCGGAAGCCTACCCCCTGCACCTGTCCGGTAATGATGTAGCGCCGCCGCACCGTGCCTTCCGGCAGCGCGGGCGGGGTGCGGTCCTTTTTGGAAAGAAAATCAAACACGGCGGTGTCCCTTTACAGCTCCTGATAAGCGGTCATCAGGGCGGGGATGAACTGCTTTTTGCGGCTCACCACGCCCGGCAGCGTCCAGCTGGCATCGGCGTCGGGCTGGGTCTCAAAGCCATCCGTCAGCACCTCGGCGGCGTAGCGTCCGTTGCAGATGACCACGCTCTCCTCCTTGGGCACGTCGGTCAGCAGCATGTAGATATCCTCCACGTTCTGCTTGTTGCGTGCCTCCTCGAGATACGGCTTCAGCAGCGCCTCGGCGGCGGTCAGGTTCTTGCGGGTCATGTAGCTGCCCTGCGCCACGCCAAAGCGGATATCGCCGCACATGAACACCTTGAAGTCCTGCAAAAAGACCTCTTCGGCGGTCTTGCCGTCCAGCTTTTCGCCGGCTTCAAACATCTCGTTGGCAAACTCGTTGATGTCCACCCCGGCGATCTTTGCCAGACGGTTGGCGGCGTTCACATCGATGGGGGTGCAGGTGGGGCTGCGGAACACCAGCGTATCCGAAAGGATGGCAGCCAGCAGCAGACCGGCGGTTTTTTGCGGGATGGCCACGCCGTTTTCGTCGTACATCTGGGTGACGATGGTGGCGGTGCAGCCCACCGGCTGGTTGCGGAAGTACACCGGGCCGCTGGTCTCCAGACTGCCGATGCGGTGGTGGTCGATGATCTCCAGAATCTCGGCCTGATCGAAGCCCTCCACCGCCTGTGTGGCCTCGTTGTGGTCCACCAGAATGATGCGGCGCTTGCGCAGATTGATGATGTTGCGGCGGCTGATCATGCCGCAGTACTTGCCGTCTGCGTCCAGAATGGGGAAATACCGGTGGCGCACCTTTGCCATCACGCGGGTGACGTCTGCCACCGGGGTGACGAGGGTGAATTTAATGATATCGTCCCGGGTCATGTAGTAGGAGATGGGCGCACACTGGCTGATCAGCTTTGCCGCCGCATAGGTATCGCAGGGGGCGCTCATGATGGCTACGCCGGTCTCGGCGGCGATATGCTGGATGGTGCGCCCTACCTTTGCGCCGTTGCAGATGATGATAAGAGAAGCTTCCTTCTCGATGGCGCAGAGCTGGCTTTCGTAGCGGTTGGTCAGGATGACGATATCACCCTTTTCCATGTTGCTTTCCAGCATTTCCGGGGTGGCGGTGCCAATGCGGATGTGGCCGGTGGTGCACACCGCGTCCTCGCTGCCCACCACCATAGTAGCGCCCAGCGTTTCCAGAATATTGCGGTAGCTGGTGCGGCTCTTGGCAAGGATGCCGGTGTCGAACAGGTCCATGTTGGCGGTGGCGATATCCTTCACCGTGATAAGGCCCTGCAGCTCGTTCTCCTCGCTGGTCACGGCAAGGGTGTCGATCTTCTGGTCGCGCATGATCTCCCACGCCTTGCGCAGGCTGGTAGAGCCGGGGATGCCGGGGATCTGGCGGTAGTCCACATCCCGGATCTTCGGGTTGACATCGGTGCACATCCGGGGCGGCGTGACCCCGAACTTTTTCAGCACGAATTCGGTTTCCTGATTCATCTTGCCCGCACGCCGGGCTTCGCAGACCAGATCACTGGTCTTGTTTTTCAGCTCTGCATAGGCAATGGCAGAGCAGATGGAGTCGGTGTCCGGGTTGCGGTGCCCGATGACCACGACCTTGTGCGCAGTTTGCTGCATAGTTTACCCCCTTATGGGTTTTACATTCTTATCATATCCCTTATCATTTACCAAAACAGCGCCCCTCTCCTGCACAGCGGGGCGGGCTGCAACCTTATTTTAACACAACTGCGCCCGGGGGTAAAGGGCGCTGAACGCGGCAGGCTGTTGCTTTTTGGCACTTTCTTGTATACAATCTATTGCATTTCAACCGTTTCCGCTGTATGATAGGGGTATTCGAGCTTTTTTGTCATTTGCAACGGAGGGCCGCATGAGATCGTCCAAATTTACATCCACTCCCCTGTTTCCACGGCAGGCGCTGGTGGCGCTGCTGCTGCCGCTGATCGCGGAGCAGGCGTTAAGCGTGACCATTGGTCTGGCTGACACCCTGATGGTATCCTCGGTGGGCGAAGCCGCCGTGTCCGGCGTAAGCCTTGTGGACAGCTTCAACACCCTGATGATCCAGATCATGAGCGCGCTGGCCACCGGCGGCGCGGTGGTCACCAGCCAGTACATCGGCCATCAGGAGCCGAAAAACGCCAAGGCGGCGGCGGCGCAGATCTTATTTGTGCTGTCCAGCTTCAGCGTGCTGGTGGCGGCGGTGGTCATCGGCGGACGGCACGCCATTCTGCGGGGCATCTTTGGCTCCATTGACGCGGACGTGATGCACTATGCCGAGACCTATTTTCTGCTTTCGGCGCTGAGCTACCCCTTCATCGGCCTGTACAACGCCGGTGCGGCGCTGTTCCGGGCGCAGGGCAACAGCAAGATCAGTATGCTGTCCAGCCTGGTGATGAACGTGGTGAACATCGGCGGCAACGCGGTGCTGATCTACGGCTTCGGCATGGGGGTCATGGGCGCGGCGCTGGCAAGCCTTGTGTCCCGCGCCATTGCCTGCGCGGTGGTGCTGTATCTGCTGCAAAAGCCGGACTGTGCCCTGCGGGTGGACAGCCTGCGGGCGATGGCGCCGAACGGCGGGCTGATCCGGCGCATCCTGCGGGTGGGCATCCCCGCCGGTATCGAGAACGGCATGTTCCAGATCGGCAAGCTGTCGGTCTCCAGCCTGACCTCCACCCTTGGCACGGCAGCCATTGCCGCCAACGCGGTGGCCAATACCACCACCACCTTTTTGAACATTCCCGCCAACGCCGTGGGCATGGCTGCCCTGACCGTGGTGGGACAGTGTCTGGGCGCAGGCGAAAAGGAGCAGGCGGTGTACTACTCCCGCCGCCTGATGCTGACCGCCTACTGCGGCGCGTGGGTGATGAACCTGTCGGCCTTCTTCTTTGCCAACCGGTTCGCGGTGTCCCTGTTCAACCTCTCGCCGGAGGCACAGGCCATGGCGCTGGACATCATGGTGTGGTTCAACATCGTTTCCCTGTTCGTGTGGCCGTCCAGCTTTACCCTGCCCAACATCCTGCGCGCCGCCGGTGACGCCCGCTTTACCATGACCGTGAGCATCGTGTCCATGTGGGCGTTCCGGGTGGGCTTCTGCTACCTGGCCGTGCTGTGCTTCGGCGGCGGGCTGCTGAGCATCTGGATGGGCATGTATCTGGACTGGGTGTTCCGCTCGCTGTGCTTCTATCTGCGCTTCCGCCGCGGCAGCTGGCTGGAGCAGAGTGTGATCTGATACGATTTCATTTCAGGACAAAGGAATGTCTGCGGACGCTCCTTTGTCCTATTTTTATAGCAGAGCCGCTGTTGCAGATGCTTTTGGGTACGAACCCTCTCAGGCGCTGCGCGCCAGCTCCCCCGAAGGGGGAGCTTTTTAGCATCTGTCGGTCAGCAGCAATAAAGCTCTCCCTTCGGGAGAGCTGGCAAAGCCGTAAGGCTTTGACTGAGAGGGTTTTATGCAACAGCTTTTTACAAATATTTTTTGATCTTTTGCCTCAGATGCAGGAAACCGCCGCTCTGATTCGTATTATCAACAGAAGATTGCTGGTACTTTTTACAGGTTTCACAAATTATTTTTTCAGCACTTGACAAAGTTTTCACCTTTCGTTCTTGCAATCTTCATCGTTCGGGCGTATAATTTCTCAATGCTATCAGGCTTTGCTCTTCTGCAAAAGGAGGCTATTCTATGAAACGCAGCTGGCTTGCGCGCCACCCCATCGGGTTTATGGCGCTGTATACTATATTTTATCTTTCCGTCTTTCACCATCTGGAGGCAAACGTCCCCCTGCGCAGCATTCTGGTGCACTGCCGTCTGGACGATCTGATCCCCTTCTGCAAATATGCGGTGATCCCCTACTTTGCATGGTTTTTGTGGATCCCCTTCACCCTGTTCTATCTGCTGTGGAAGGCCCCGCGTGAGGACTTCTGGCGGCTGTGCCTGCCGCTGTTCTCCGGCATGACCATTGCACTGGCCTGCTACGCGGTGCTGCCCACGGCGCTGGACCTGCGCCCCTACTGGGTGCCGGGCAGCGATATCTTTGCGCAGACCGTGCGCTTTTTGTACCGCACCGACACTGCCACCAACGTCTGCCCTTCCATCCATGTGTTCAACTCGGTAACACTGCTGCTGGCGTACTACCGCAGCCATATCTTTGAGGCACCCCGCCGCCGCTGGATGCGTCCCGCAGCCGCTGTGCTGTGCGTTTCCATCGTCTGCTCCACCGTGCTGCTCAAGCAGCACAGCTGCATCGATGTGGCCTTGGGTGCGCTGCTGGCACTGGCGCTGGACAGCGCCTTTACCGCCGTCGAGCGCAGCCAGCTGCCGCAGGTGCGGAGAGCATAAAGTCTTTTTTTCGGCAGCGTGGGACGATTTGAAATGGCCGCCGCGTGCGCTTTGGCCATGTTCAGCGGAAAAATATTTTTATAATTTGTGGCTCAGAAACGCCTGCGGGCGTTTCTGAGCCACTTTTTCACAGTTGGGGTCGTAAAGAAAAACGGCATTTACAAAGAACCCTCTCAGTCATCGCTGCGCGATGCCAGCTCCCCCGAAGGGGGAGCTTAACTCCCTCAGTCAAAACCTGACGGTTTTGCCAGCTCCCTCTGGGAGGGAGCCTTTGGCATAGCGGTAAAGTTTCCAGTTAAAACGCAAAGCTTACGACAACGCAAAAAGCTCCCCCTTTCGGGGGAGCTGGATGCGAACGCAGTGAGCAGACTGAGAGGGTTCTTTTTCAGAACAGCCCCTCGGGCAGGCAGATATCCTGCTTGGGGACTTTTGTCCACGCAAAGTCCGGCACAAGGCTTTCCGGGGTGCGGGGGGCAGGCTCCGGCTGCAGGCCGTAGGCATACGCCAGCTTGCCGATGATCTCCGGGGCGGTGTATTTTGCCCGCAGGTTTTCAAGGCTCTGGTCGCCGTCCCGCTTTGACAGCCGCCGCCCGTCCGCTGCCAGCAGCAGCGGGCAGTGGGCAAAGCGGGGCGGCTGCAGGCCCAGCAGACGGTACAGGTACAGCTGCCGCGCCGTGGAGGAAAGCAAGTCTGCCCCGCGCACCACCTCGGTAACGCCCATGCGGGCATCATCCACCACCACTGCCAGCTGATAGGCAAACACCCCGTCTGCCCGGCGCAGATAGAAATCGCCGCAGTCCCGCAGCAGGTTTTCCGTATGGGTGCCCATGCAGCCGTCCGTAAAGGTGATCTCCTCATCCGGCACCATCAGGCGGTAGGCAGGGGCTTTCTTTTTACGCTTTTCCGCGATCTCCTCCGGTGTCAGCCCCCGGCAGGTACCCGGATAGATGACATTGCCGTCCGAGGTGTGGGGTGCGCTGGCGGCGTGCAGCTGGGAGCGGGAGCAGAAGCAGGGGTACACCAGCCCCTTCTGCTCCAGCTTGCGGTAGCTCTCGGTATAGATGTCCCCGCACGCGCTCTGGTAATAGGGCGCGTGCGCACCGCCGGTGCTGCCGCCCTCGTCCCATGTAAGCCCCAGCCACGCAAGGTCCTGCTCCAGTAAGTCGGCGTAGACGCGGGGGCAGCGCTCGGCGTCCAGATCCTCGATGCGCAGCACGATGCGCCCGCCCTGACTTTTTGCGCTGAGCCACGCCAGCAGGCTGCACGCCAGATTGCCCAGATGCAGCCGTCCGCTGGGGCTGGGCGCAAAGCGCCCGGTGACCGGGCGGCTGGTGGGGACAGGGACTCTGTTTTGCATGGGTGTGCTTCCTTTCGCTTCCAATGGTTTTTTCTCATTATAAGCCCTTGCTCTGCAAAGGTCAATGCGCATAAAACGGGGCTGCCGCACACGGTTTGGTGCAGCAGCCCCGTTTTGTTACAGGTTCTTATTCATTTTCGCTGAAGGTTTACCGGAGCAAAAGCCTTCCCCCGTCCGGGGGAAGCCTTTAAGGCAGTCTCAGGACTTGCCGTTGTGCCCCAGCCGGCTGCTCAGTGCAGCTCCGGCCAGTAGCCCTTGTTGGCTTCGATCATATCGTCCAGAATGGCCTTGGCAACGTTCATGCTGGGCACAGTCTTGTTCAGGGTAAAGGCCTGCAGCACCTTCTCGTAGCTGCCTTCCACGCAGCCCTCCACCAGCAGCTTTTCGCTGTTGAGCTGCTGCATCATCAAGCCCTGCTGGAACAGCGGGATGTTGTCCCGGGCAATGACCTCCGGGCCGTTCTTGCCGATGTAGGCGGGCAGCTCCACCATTGCGTCATAGGGCATGTTGGGGATAGCGCCGCGGTTCTCGGTGATGATGAGGAAGCGTGCCTTGGTGTCGTTCTTCAGCGCAGCGGAAAGATCTGCGATCCAGTCGCCGTGGCTGCCGGCATAGAAGGTGTTGGCGTCCACCTCGCCGGTCTTGAGGTAGTGGTCGATGCCGTCGAACAGGTTCTTTTCGCGGGTCTCCTCCACCTCGTTGGCGCGGGTGTGGTTCGGGTCCGAGTGCTCCACGAACTCCTTGGCCTGCAGATAGTAGTTCAGGTAGGTGTTGGGCAGGTACTCCGGGAAGTTTTCCATGATCTCGTACTCGCCCTTCCACACATAGTACCAGCTGCCCTTGGTGTGGCGGTTCTGGCTGCCGGAGGAGGTCAGTGCGCCCATGCCCTTGAGGTAGCTTTCCGGCAGAAGGATCTGGTTCTCCTTGATGTAGGCGCGCAGCTTGGGCATCAAATCCTCGCCGCGGTACTGGATGGAGGTGAACCAGCCGAAGTGGTTCAGGCCAAAGTAATCGTAAACGATCTCCTTCTTGTTCTGGATGCCCATGGCAGCTGCCACCACGTCAATGATGGCGATGGGCATATCACAGATGTTGATGATCCGTGCCTTCGGGCGCAGCTTGCGGCAGGCCTCGGATACGATGGCGGCGGGGTTGGAGTAGTTCAGGATCCAGTAGTCCTTCTTGGCATACTTTTCCACGTCATCGATCAGCTGGATCATGGGGAAGATGGTGCGCATTCCGTAGGCCATGCCGCCGCAGCCGCAGGTCTCCTGTCCCACGCAGCCGTGGCGCAGGGGGATCTTTTCGTCCTGCTCCCGCATGGCGTAGCCGCCCACGCGCATCTGGGCAAACACAAAGGAGGTGTCGGTGTAAGCCTCCTGCACATCGGTGGTGACCACCAGCTTGATGTCGGTATTCAGTTCCTTATGCAGGACCCAGTCCACCACAACGGCAACCTTGTCCTGCCGCTCCTTGTTGATGTCGAACAGACGGATCTCGTCCACTTCCAGTTCTTCCCGGCGCAGGGCGATGGATTTGACGATACCGGCGGTAAAAGTGCTACCGCCGCCAGCAATGGTAATGACCATAATAAACGCTCCTTTTTTGTATTTTCAGGTTAGCCCGGCACAGTCCGCCGGGGCACGGTAAAGCGGTTTACTGGTTTTCCAGCTGTGCTTCCACGGCACGCTTGATATCGGCTACCTGCAGACCGTAAACAATCTGGATATCGGTACCCTTTTTCACGATGCCGCTGTTCGGCAGCTTGTTGATGGCAGCTTCGTCCAGCTTTGCGGGGTCCTTGATGTTTACCCGCAGACGGGTGAAGCAGTTGTCCACCGACAGGATGTTCTCCTTGCCGCCCAGACCATCGATGACGCACTGCACCTCGGCAGCGTTCTTCACGCTTGCCTTCTTGGCGGGTGCATCGCTCCCCGCGGTCTCGGTGCTCACCTCTTCCCGGCCGGGGGTGTGCAGGTTGAAGGCCTTGATCAGCAGGGTGAACACCACAAAGTACACTGCGATCTGGCACAGCGCCAGCAGGTACAGGGTGGGATAGTTGGTCTTATCTGCACCGGCAGAAAGGTTCATCAGCACCGAGCCGAGGAGGTTGGTGGTAAAGCCGGTGACATGGAAGGCGTGCAGCAGCACGATGAACAGGCCGGAGATGCAGGCGTGTGCCACCCACAGGATGGGGGCAGAGAAGCAGAACATGAAGTCCAGCGGCTCGGTGATGGAAGCCAGAGAAGCGGTAAAGGCCAGCGGCACCAGAACGGCAGCGGTCTTTTTGCGGTTCTCCTTGCGGGCGCAGAAGATGAAGGCCGCCACGATGCCAAAGTAGCCGAAGGTCTTGGTGAAGCCGGTGTACATCCACACGATGCCGTCCGAGAAGGGCAGACCCATGCTGTACTCCATCATCATGACGATATAGGAGCCGGTGTAGGTGGCATCGCCCACGGTCAGGCTGTTGCCCAGTGCAGAGAACTGGAAGGGGGTGTAGATGAGGTGGTGCAGGCCGGTGGGGATAAGGAAGCGCTCCAGGAAGCCGTACAGGAACAGGCCGAAGTTGCCGGAGGTGGCGATCAGATCGGTCAGTGCGCTGATAACGCTCTGCACCGGCGGCCAGAAGAAGCAGGAACCAAAGCCGAACAGGATGGAAAAGACCACCATGCAGGTAAAGGACCAGCGGTTGCCGGAGTAGATCTGGGTGATGATGCCCTTGAACTGCTTTTCACAGGTGCGGTTGTACACCCAGCCGCAGACCAAGCCCAGCAGGATGCCGCCGAACACGCCCATGTCCACCGTCTGGATGCCGAACACGGTGGACTGACCGGTGCCGTACAGACCCACCAGAGGATCAGCCTCGGCCAGCATGCCCAGCTGGGTCAGGGTGACGTTACCGGCGGTCAGGTACATAAAGTAGCTCATCAGGCCGATGATGGCAGCCTGCTGCTTGTTCTTTTTGGCCAGCGCTGCTGCGATGCCCACGCAGAACATCAGGCTGAGGTTGTTGATGATGACCATGATGCAGTTGTAGATCAGCTGACCCAGCAGCTTGATGGGGGTCCACTGCAGAACGGGGATCATCGCGCTAAGGCTGGTGCTGGTAAGCAATGCGCCCAGCACAAGGATCAGGCCTGCTGCCGAGATATACGACAGCGGTGAGAGCATGGCTTTGGAGAACTTTTCCAAGCCATTCATGACTTTCTCTTTCATCGTGTAATACTCCTCACTTTTTGACTTGACTGTTTTTTGGGGGGATGATTTCTATTCCGCAGGGCTTCCGGACGCCCTGTTGAAACATTTTATCCTACGATCTTGGTCAGGTGGATGAGCAGATAGACCTGCTCCTGATGATCCAGCTCGTAATCAAATTCCTGCCGCAGATAGGCATTGATGCGCTGCAAGCACACCTCGTTGCGGCTGTCGCGCTGCAAAAGCGCCGTGTACATGGACTCCAGCCCGGCGTCCTGCCACGGGGTGTGCCGCAGGATGCGCGCCGCCAGAAACTTGAGGTGCACGGTCAGGCGGGTGGTCTCAAGGCTTTCTTCCTCAAAGGTGCAGTGATAGGTATCGCAGATGATCTCCTTGACCGCCTTGACGAACTTTACGGTATCATACGCCAGCGCACCGTCCGCCGCACCGGCTACCAGATGCAGGGCTATGTAGCCCGCTTCGTCCTCCGGCAGCTCTACGCCGCAGAACTGCCGGACAAGTTCCAGTGCCCTTTGCCCCACTGCGTACTCCTTCGGGTACAGCATCCGGGTCTCCGAGAGCATGAGGTTGGGCAGAAAGGTGCCCTTTTCCACACGTTCCAGTGCAAAGCTGATGTGGTCCACCAGCGAGATGGTGCTTTTGCTGCTGAGCAGAATGCCCTGCTCCTCTGCCGCCAGCGAGATGCGCTCGGCGGCCTGCATCACCTGCGGGGTGACGTTATCCAGCATTTTGAGGAACTTGGTCTGCAGCGCGTTCTGCACATAGTACACCTTGGAAACGCGGCTTTTGTCGATCACGTCGCCCGGGCGGCGGCCAAACCCAAGCCCGTTGCCCACGAGAATGGCTTCCCTGCCGTCCGGCATGACCACCGACACCGCATTGTTATTGAATACCTTTACAGCCTGCATCGCCGCACTCCTCCGCTTCCATGCCGCAGTTTTTATTGAAAAAAGAAAAAGGGCACAAGAACCAAAGGGATACCGTTGCCGCCTTCCCTCTGATGCTCATGCCTGATCGAACAGTTACACGCACTGATAAATTCACTTGTTTGTCTTAGATTATACGAGCCAGCGCAGAAAATGTCAATGCGTTGAACTGCCCGAAATTTATGCCGTATTTTTGTATATCCTGCACAGGTGCTGCTTGAAATTCGTCCTGCGCAGAACGATTGACAACGCCGTGCGCAGAACGTATACTTAGAGTGTAGATCCCGCTTCGCCCCGGCGGCTTGCCGGAGCACCGTTTACGGAGGTTTTTCTTATGAGATCGAAATATATCCGTCCCCTTGCGCTGCTGCTGTGCGCCGCTTTGCTGGGCTGCCTGCTGGCAGCCTGCGGCGGGGCTGCCGACAGCTCCGCATCCAGCGCTGCGCCCGCCTCGGACAGCGCATCCGCTTCCGGCAGCAGCGAGCTGCCCTCTTCCACCACGCAAGCCAACACCGGGGAGCTGAACCCCGGCAACTTTGACGAGAACTCGGTGTTCTCCATCACCGGCACCTCAAACGCCTTTGCGCCCTGTCTGGGCTGGGGGCCGGGGGTATCCGGCTGCTCTTTGAAATCGGTCATCGCGGCGGCATCGCTGCTGCAATGGGCCGAGGGCGCACGGATGTCCAGCCGCTCCCCGGAGGCCATTCAGGAGGCCTTTTACAGCTGGTATGACGGCCTGACCGACAACCAACAGGAGGGCTTTGCCGAAGCCTGGCCGCTGATCAAGGACGCCGCGCTGGATCTGCTCAGCGATAAGGACAGCATGACCGGCCGCATCGCGGACGCAGGGCTGGACGCTGACACCCTGCCCGGCTGCACCCTGAAAAACTGGCAGGCGCTGCAGACCGTGCTGGACGGCATTGTGCCGGAGACAAACGGAGAAGCTTAAACTGAAATTTTAAAGCGCAAAGGGGCGCTGACCGTGTGGTCAGCGCCCCATTTTGTCTTTATACCTTTTTCAGCACATACTGGCGGGTGCCCATGCCCACCTTCTCGGCCTGCTCAAGGGTGGCCTTCCACTCGATGTTGGGGTTGGAGTCCTTGAAGTTGTCGTGGTAGCAGTTCCAGCCCGGCTTTGCAAGGTTTGTGCTCAGCTGGCTGTTGGGCAGCGGGGTCGCGCTCAGGCAGGCATCCACGCAGGCCTGATCCAGCGCAACAGGGTCAAAGGATGCAAAGATGCCGATATCCGGCAGGATGGGGGCATCGTTCTCGCCGTGGCAGTCGCAGTTGGGGCTGATGTCCTGTACCAGAGAAATGTGGAAGCAGGGACGGTCGTGGCAGACTGCGGCGGCGTACTCCGCCATCTTGCGGTCCAGCAGCTCGTTGGCGCAGTCGTTGGGAGAATAGATGGCGTCAAAGCTGCAGGCACCGATGCAGCGGCCGCAGCCCTTGCACTTGTCGTAGTCGATGACAGCCTTGTTTTCGGCATTGTAAGTAATGGCGTCCGAGCCGCACTCCTTGGCGCAGCGGTGGCAGCCGCGGCACAGGCCCTCCTGCACGGCGGGCTTGCCGGCAGCGTGCTGCTCCATCTTGCCCGCGCGGGAGCCGCAGCCCATGCCGATGTTCTTGATGGCACCGCCGAAGCCGGTGGCCTCGTGTCCCTTGAAGTGGTTCAGGCTGATGAACACGTCCGCATCCATGATGGCGCGGCCGATCTTGGCGGTCTTGCAGTATTCGCCGTTCGGCACCGGCACTTCCACCTCATCCGTGCCGCGCAGGCCGTCGGCAATGATCACCTGACAGCCGGTGGTCATGGGCCAGAAGCCGTTCAGCTGGGCGCAGCTCAGGTGCTCCAGCGCGTTCTTGCGGCTGCCCGGGTACAGGGTGTTGCAGTCGGTCAGGAAAGGCATACCGCCCTGCTCCTTGCACAGGTCTGCCACCACCTTGGCGTAGTTGGGGCGCAGAAAGGCCAGATTGCCCAGCTCGCCGAAGTGCATCTTGATGGCCACGAACCGGCCGTCCATGTCGATGTCCCTGATGCCGGCGGCAATGCACACCCGGCGCAGCTTGTCCAGCAGGCTGGTGCCCACCGGACAGCGGAAATCCGTATAGTAGACTTTGGATGCTTCCATGGTGTTTTTCCTCCCATATCCTTCCGGCGGCGTCTGCCGCGCGGTCTCTCTTTTGTTCAGTATAGCACACCCGGGCGAGCGGTGTAAACAAAAAATACCGAAATCAACTTTCCGACTGAAGGCTTCCCCCGGTCGGGGGAAGCTGTCACCGAAGGTGACTGATGAGGGCGCACCTTTAGCTGCTTACCTGTACCCCTCATCCGGCGCTACGCGCCACCTTCCCCCCAAGGGGTGAAGGCTTTTGCTCAGTGACAACCTGCAAAAGTTGATTTCCGCAGTTCTGCTCATTTTGGGGTTGACAGCCCTGCCCTGCGGTGTTATCTTATATCGGTTCCGAAAAACGGAACGGATGTCAGTATACAGGAGTTATGTCTATGAACGATTTTGATACATTCCGGCACGAAACCGAAGCCGCCGTCCGGGTGGCGCTGCAATGGTTCTTTCTGGCAATTCCCATGGGTCTGCTCTGCGGGCTTCTGGGTACCTTGTTCCACCTTGCCGTCGAGCACGCGACCACGCTGCGCGCCGCGCAGCCCTGGCTGCTGTTCCTGCTGCCCGTGGCAGGTCTGTTGATCACTGCCCTTTATAAGGTAACAAAGTGCGAGGGCGTGGGCACCAACAACGTCCTCCGCGCCGTGCAGAGCGGCGAGCCGGTCAGCATCCTGCTGGTGCCCGCTATCTTTCTGGGCACGGTGCTCACCCACCTGTGCGGCGGCTCTGCCGGCCGCGAGGGCGCTGCTTTGCAGATGGGCGGCAGCATCGGCTGGAACCTTGGCACCCTGCTGCGGCTCAAGGACAACGACCGCCGCACCGCCACCATCAGCGGCATGGCTGCGTTCTTCTCTGCCCTGTTCGGCACCCCGCTGGCGGCGGCCTGCTTTGCCATGATGGTGGAGGATGTGGGCTTGACCTTTACCTCTGCCTTTGTCCCCGCCTTTACCTCTGCCCTGATCGCCTACGGCTGCTCGCTGGCCTTTGGCATCGCGCCCACTCACTTTGCCCTCACCGCGCCGGAGCTGAACGTCCGCACCGCCCTGCTGGTCATCCTGCTGGGCGTGGCCTGCGCTGCCGTCTCCCGCCTGTTCTGCTACACCCTCCACTTCATGGAGCACACCGTGCCAAAGCTTCTCCCGAACCCGTGGGTGCGGGTCTTTGCGGGCGGCGTGCTGGTCATCGGTTTTTCCTATCTGTTCGGCGTGGGGCGCTACAACGGCGCGGGCATGAGCGTCATCGTTGCTGCCGTGGAGCAGGGACAGGCGCTGCCGTGGGATTTTCTGTGCAAGATCTTCCTCACCGCGCTGACCCTCGCCTGCGGGTTCAAGGGCGGCGAGGTGGTGCCCAGCTTTTTTGTGGGCGCTACCTTCGGCTGTGTGGTCGGCCCGCTGCTGGGTCTGCCCGCCGAATTTGCGGCGGCAGTGGGGCTGGTGTCCATCTTCTGCGGTGCTACCAACGTCCTGATCCCCTCCATCCTGCTGGGCTTTGAGTTGTTCAGCGGCGCGGGGCTGGAGCTCATCGCGCTGGGCTGCGGCATCTGCTATATGCTCTCCGGCCACCACGGCCTGTACAGCAGCCAGACCTTTGTCACCAACAAGCTGCGCTCGGAGTATATGTCCCACAAGTGGCGCGTAAAGGTGAAAAAAGAGGAAGAGTGAGCTTTTAATACTAAAAACAGGGGCTGTTGCGCAAGCAACAGCCCCTGTTTTATCATATCTTATGCCAGCGCGGTGATGGCTGCCACAGCCAGCACGATGGCACCCAGCACGATGCGGTAGATGCCGAAGAACTTGAAGTCGTGGCGCTTGACGTAGTCCATCAGGAAGCGGATGGCCGCAAGGCTGACCGCAAAGGCCACAACGCAGCCCACCACCAGCACAGCGATCTCGGTGCCGGTGATGGAGACCCCGGAGACCGCGAACTTGATCACCTTGAGCAGAGATGCACCCGCCATGACCGGGATGGCCAGATAGAAGGTGAACTCTGCCACGCAGGCGCGGGAGAGCCCCAGCAGCAGGCCGCCCACGATGGTAGCACCGGAGCGGGAGGTGCCGGGGATGATGGCAAGGCACTGCCACACGCCGATGAGCAAAGCGTCCCGGTAGCTGATCTGTTCCAGCTTTGTGACCCGGGGCGTGGTGCGGCGGTTCTCCACCACAAGGAAGAGCACGCCGTACAAAATCAGCATGGCGGCTACGGTGATGTAGTTATAGAAGTGTGCCTCCATCCAGTCGTCCAGCGGGCTGATGACCAGCACCGGCAGGGTGGCGGCTACCACCTTGAACCACAGGTTCCACACGCTGGGTTTGGAGATGACCTTGCCCTGCCGCAGCCCGAAGGGCCACAGCTTATTCCAGAACAGCACCACCACGGCCAGAATGGCACCCAGCTGGATGACCACCCGGAACATGGACATGAACTCTTCACTGGCATTGAACTTGACGACCTGCTCCACAAGAATCATGTGTCCGGTGGAGGAGATGGGCAGCCACTCGGTAATGCCCTCCACGATACCCATCAGGATCGCTTTGATGATCTCGAAAAACGTAATAAATCCCTCCTGCAGCACCCGTTGGGTGCGTAGTTTTTTCAAAAGCAGTTCCAGTATACCATACTATGAGCCGCTGTGCATACAGATTATAAAAATTTTACCGGGTGAGAGCAGTTTTCTGCAAGCGGGTGCGCCTGAGAGGGCGCACGCCGTTAGCCCCAATACCCCCTCAGGCTCGCTACGCTCGCCAGCTCCCCCAAGGGGACGCCTTATGGCAATGCCGGAAACTTTGTCGCCGCCGCCAAAAGCCGTCCCCTTGGGGAAGGTGGCATCGCCGCAGGCGATGACGGAAGGGGTGCTCCCGGGCAAGCAGCAGCCTGTGCAAATTTATTTCCGCGTTTCCGGCAGGCGCTGTATTTATCTGCCCCGGGAAATGTGCTATACTATAAAAATAAGAAGTCTGTCCGCTTTCTGCGCCCGGCGCAGAAGCACTGAGAACAACGAGGTGAACCTTCATGAACATACTGGTGATCGGCTGCGATCAGGTGGGTGCGGCGCTGATCCGCGATCTGGAGCGCATCGGCCATGATATCTCGGTGGTGGAAAAAGACCCCGAGCAGCTCAAGCGTCTGGATGCCTTTGACGATTATACCTTTCACGGCACTGCCCTTGTGGGCGACCCTACCGACCCGGACACCCTGCGCCGGGGCGGCGTGGAGAACTGCGACGCTGTGGCGGCGGTGACCGAGGAGGACTCGGTGAACCTGATGGCGGCACAGCTGGCAAAGAACATCTTCCGCCGGGACAAGGTCATCTGCCGGGTGTCCGACCCGCATCTGCAGATCTTGTACCACAAGGCCTACGAGCTGGAGACCATCTGCCCCACCGTGCTGACCGAGCAGGCGGTGTTCCGGGCTCTTTCCAAGTAAAACAGCTTGCATTTGCTTTACAGATCGTAGAATGAGGTAACGATATGAAAGTTTGTATTGCCGGCGGCGGCCGGGTGGGGATGTATCTTGCCCAGAGCCTGCTGTCCCACCGCCATAAGGTGACCATCATCGAGCCGCAGGAGTCGCTGTGCCGTACCCTTGCCGATACGCTGGATATCCCGGTCATCTGCGGCGACTCCCTGAGCTTTGACACCCTGCGCACCGCCGATGTTGCCAGCTGCGACGCCTTTGTGGCGGTGACCAACACCGACGAGACCAATCTGGTGGCCTGCCAGATCGCCAAGCGGGAGTTCGGCGTGAACCGCACCGTGGCGCGCGCCTCCAACCCCAAGAACCGGGACATCCTGCACACGCTGGGCGTGGACACCGTGGTGTGCGGCACCGACAACCTGAGCCACATTCTGGAGCGGGAAATCGAGACCGACACCATCCGGCAGCTGCTGTCGCTGGGCGGCGGCACTGCCAGCCTGAACGAGATTTTGCTGCCGGAGGACTTTCAGTTCGCGGGCAAGGAGATCAAGGAGATCCCCATCCCCGGCGATGCCATTCTGGTCAGCATCACCCGCGATACCGAGTTCATCATCCCCCACGGCAACACGGTGCTGCTGCCGTGGGATAGGCTGCTCTGCCTGACACAGGACGACACCCTGCATCTGCTGATGGATGCGTGGGGTCTTTCCTCCCACAAATGAGCGAGCAGGAGCTGCTGCGCACCGCGCTGGTGCTGCCGCCCCGCGCCCGCCGGGTGGTCTGCGTCTGGGCAGCCGTGCCCGGGCTGGTCTGTGCGCCCTTTGCCTTCTGGCAGAGCGTGTGGGCGGGCGCGGTCTTTTGCATTGTATGGGCGGCGCTGGTGGCGCTTGTCCGGGCGCGCTGCTGTAGCTTTGTCGCCGCCCTGACGGCGGACAGCGTCACGGTGCAGTCCGGGGTAGCCATCCCTGTGCTGCGCCGCATCCCGCGCCGGGCGGTCACCGGGGTGCAGCTGCTGCGCACCCCGCTGCTGTGGGCGGCAGGGTGCACTGTGCTTCTTGTGCGCAGCCCGGGGCTGCAGCTGGTGCTGCCCGGCATCCCCGCCGCACAGGCTACCGCGCTGGCGGCTGTGCTGATGGAGGGCAACGTATGAACCGGGAAAAGCACTTTCACCCGCTGGCAGCGCTGCATCTGCTGCGCAAGACCCTGCTTGTGTACCTTCTGCCGCTGGTACAGGTGCTTTTTGCCCGCAACTGGGAAGCCCTGCGTGCGGCGCTGCGGCAGGACCTTGTGCTGCTTGCGCTGATCAGTCTGGTGTGTTGGGCGGTGTACTATGGCGGCCGCTGGCAGGTGGATGCCGAGGGCACAGTACACGTCAGCTGGCGGCTTGGGGTGCGGCTGGACCGCGCCCTGCGCGCCGAAGGTCTGGCGGCGCTGGTGCTGGAGCAGCCGCTGGTCTACCGGCTGGCCGGTGCCTGCCGGGTGGTGCTGTACCCCGTGGGGCAGACAAAGACCATTACCTTGTATCTTACCCGGCAGCAGGCCGAGACGCTTGCCGATGTGCTGCTGCCGGTGACAGACCCGCTGTGGCACGCGCCCAAAGGCGGCGAAAAGCTGGCCTTCACGGTGCTGGGTGCCAACGGCCTGTCCACCTTGATCTTATGGTGGCTGGCCATCCACCAGACCCAGAGCTACGCCCCGGACGCCCAAACTGCTGCCCTTGCGCAGCTGGGACAGCTGGCGGCGCTTGCCGCCCGCTGGCTGCCGCTGGGCACGGCGTGGCTGCTGGTGCTGGCGGGCACCCTGTTCTGCATCAGTCTGGTGCGCAGCGCTTTGCAGGCGGTGCATTATACCGTCTGGCGCACCGATACCCAGCTGGGCAGCCGGGGCGGGCTTGTACGCCGGTACGAGATGCGGCTGCGGCTCAGCCAGCTGAACTACGCCGACCTGCGCCGCTCCCCGGCCACATGGGCGCTGCATTACTGCCCGGTATTCGTCTCGGCAGGGGCGTGCCGCCCGGAGCTGCCCTTGTTCGTCTGGCGGGAGGGCACCACGCTGCTGCGGGAGCTGCTGCCCGAGATGGCGCAGCTGCCCCCGGACACCCGCGCCGACACCACCGACCGCAGCTTGGTGTTCTTTTTACCGGCGGGCATCCCGCTGGCGCTCTGTCTGCTGCTGACGGCGGTCTCCCGCACCACCCTGCCTGCCCTTACTCTGCCGCTGCTCATCCCCACCGGGGTGTTTGCCGCCCTGCTGGGCGCTGCCGCCGTGGGCTGGCACCGGGAGGGCGTATGGCAGCAGCAGGGACAGCTGCTGCTCTGCCGGCAGCACCGGTTCCACCTGCACCAGCTGTGCGTGTTCCACCCGGACACCGGCTTTACCGCGTTGCAATCCCCTTGGGCGGTGACGGTGCAGCGCGCCAACCTGACCCTTGTATTCCCCGGCAAAGAGAAGGTCACGGTGCGCAGTGTGCCGCTGGCGGCTCTTGATTTTCTGGAAATATAGAAGTATACTGTTGGGGCTGCTGCGTATGGATGACGCAGCAGCCCCTTTTGCAAGAAAAAGCAGGTCTGGAAACTCTGCGGAGTTCCCAGACCTGCAATCTGAAAATATGTTTTCCCCATACAGCACATACAACGGAGACGATTTTTATGATAAAGACTGTATTATTTGATCTGGACGGCACCCTGCTGAACACCATCGACGACCTTGCCGATGCCGGCAACTGGGTGTGCGCACAAAACGGCTGGCCCACCTTCACGGTGGACCAGTTCAAGCTGATGGTGGGCAACGGCATCCCCAAGCTGGTGGAGCGGTTCTCCCCTGCGGACGCCCGCACCCCGGCGCAGCTGGCGGCGACACTGGCGCAGTTCACCGCCCGGTACGATGCCCACAAGGAGGACAAGACCGCGCCTTACCCCGGCATTCCGGCGCTGCTGGACGCACTGAAGGCCGAGGGCATCCAGTGCGCGGTATTCTCCAACAAGGCCGATGCGCTGTGCGGCGGCATCATTGCCCACTACTTTGGCACGGAGCGCTTTGCCGCCGTGCGGGGCAGCCGCCCGGGCGTGCCCACCAAGCCCGACCCCACCGGGCTGTACGCCCTGATGACCGAGCTGGGCGCAGACCCTGCCGCCACCCTTTTTGTGGGCGACAGCGACGTGGACATCCTCACCGGACACAACGCCCAGCTGCCCGCCATGGGCGCGCTGTGGGGCTTCCGCGGCCGCGCCGAGCTGACCGCCGCCGGTGCCGA
>CAKTFS010000014.1 GCA_934561115.1 uncultured Faecalibacterium sp.
CAGCGGGTCCACGTTCAGGTAGTCGGCGGTGTTGTAGCGGTGGTTGGAGTGCGCCTCAAAGATGGGGTTCAGGTACAGGTAATCCACGCCCATCTCCCGCAGGTAGGGGAGCTTGATGCGGATGCCCTCCAGATCGCCGCCGAAATAGTCCTCGTTCAGGTGGCCACCGGTCTCGTTGGGCTGCCAGAAGGGCTCGGCGTGCTTGTCGGCCTGATACAGCCGGTCCGGGAAGGGCATGGGCTTGTTCTCGATGCCCTCGCAGAACCGGTCCGGGAAGATCTGGTAGAACACCTTGCCCTTGATGCACTCCGGCGTCTGGAAATCCGGCTCGTAGACCGTGATCTGCCAGCTTTCGCCCTCCTGCCAGCTGACCACGCCGCAGTTGTCTGCCCCGCGCACGATGCGGCGGAAGTCGGTATACAGATCAAAGTAATAGAAGTATAAGCCCGGGTCGCCCAGCACAACGTCCACCGAAAAGTGGTTCTGGTGGGGCGTCTGGCCGTCAAATTTCATGCGGTAGTGCACGGGCACATCGTATTTGCCCTCCTTTTGCAGCACAAGGTGCGGGTCCACATAGCCCAGCTCCTCGGGGATGCACAGGGTCAGGTGCACGCTCTGCCCGGCGCGCACGGCACCAAAGGGCTGTTTAAAGTAGGGGTCGTAGCTGTTGAACAGACAAGACAAAAAAGATCGTCCTTTCTCAAAAAAGCCCCGGCGGGCGAAATGCCACCGGGGCTTTGCGGTTTTACAAGGGGAAATTACTTGCCCATGGGCACGGGGGAAGCGTACCAGATATCGCGGGCGTAGTCCAGCACGGCGCGGTCTGCGCTGAAGATGCCGCTGTTGGCAATGTTCTTCAGGCTCATGCGGGCCCAGGTCTCGCGGTCAGCATACAGCTTCTGCAGGTCGGCCTGTGCACGGCGGTAGTCCTTGAAGTCGGCCATGACCATGTACGGGTCGCTGCTGCGCAGGTTCTCGGTGACCTCGTGGAAGTTCTCGCCGTTCCAGCCGCGCTCCAGGAAGTTCAGGGCGCTGTTGGCCACGTCGTCGCCCATGATAAAGGCGTTGGGGTGGTAGCCCACCTGCTTCAGGTTGTTCACCTCGGGGGTCAGCATACCGAAGATCAGCTCGTTCTCCTTGCCGGCAGCATCGGCGATCTCCACGTTTGCACCGTCCAGAGTGCCCAGCGTGATGGCACCGTTCAGCATGAACTTCATGTTGCCGGTACCGGAAGCCTCGGTGCCTGCCAGAGAGATCTGCTCAGAGACCTCGGCAGCGGGCATCAGGTGCTCGCTCAGGGAGACGCAGTACTCCTCGAGATACACCACGCGCAGCTTCTCGCGCACAGCGGGGTCGTTGTTGATCAGGTCGCCCAGCTTGCAGATCATGCGGATCATCTGCTTTGCCATGTAGTAGCCGGGAGCAGCCTTTGCGCCGAAGATGTAGGTCTTGGGGATAAAGTCGGCGTTAGGATTCTCCTTCAGGTACAGGTACTGTGCAGCGATGTTCAGCGCATTCAGGTGCTGGCGCTTGTACTCGTGCATACGCTTGACCTGGCAGTCAAAGATGGAATTGGGGTCGATGACCTGACCGGTGCTCTTTGCCAGATAGTTTGCAAAGTCCTTCTTGTTGGCCAGCTTGATCTCGTTCAGCTTCTTCAGCACGGTCTTGTCGTCGGCGTACTTGTTCAGCTTGGTCAGATCGGAAGCATCGTGCTTGTAGCCGTCGCCGATGGTCTCGTCCAGCAGCTTGCACAGGCCGGGGTTAGAAGCCAGCAGCCAGCGGCGGTATGCAATGCCGTTGGTCACGTTCTTGAAGGCGTTGGGCTTGAACAGGTAGTAATCGTGGAAAACGCTCTCCTTGATGATCTCGCTGTGCAGCTTGGAAACGCCGTTGATGCTGTTGGCGGTGTAGGCGCAGATGTTGGCCATGCGCACCTGATTGTCGCCGATCAGTGCCATGTAGTCGATCTTGCCCTGATCGCCGGGGAAGGCCTTTGCCAGCTCCTCGCGGGCGCGGCGGTCCATCTCCACCACGATCTGGTAGATGCGGGGCAGGGTCATCTTGAAGATGTCCACGTTCCACTTTTCCAGAGCTTCGGCCATAACGGTGTGGTTGGTGTAGGAGAACACCTTCTGGCAGATGCTGAAGGCCTTGTCCCAGTCAAAGCCGCACTCATCCAGCAGGATGCGCATCATCTCGGGGATGGCCAGCGTGGGGTGGGTGTCGTTCAGCTGGATAGCGACCTTGTCAGGCAGGTTCTCCAGCGTAGCGTAGCTGGACAGGTGGTTCTGCACGATATCGCCGATAGAAGCAGCGGACAGGAAGTACTGCTGGCGCAGGCGCAGGATCTTGCCCTCGACGTGGTTGTCGTTGGGGTACAGCACCTTGGAGATGAGCTCGGCATTGGCGTTCTTGCTCATAGCGGTGTTGTAGTTGCCCAGAGAGAAGCTGGACATATCAAAGTCCGGGGCCTTTGCCTGCCACAGGCGCAGCTTTGCAACGCCCTTTCCATCGTAGCCCTGCACATACATATCGGAGGGGATGGCCATGACGCTGTTGTAGTTGGTGTGCTGGATGTAGTGGAAGCCGTTGTCCCAGTTCTCGTGGATCTCGCCGTCAAAGCGGATCTCCACAGCCTGATCCGGGTGGCTCTTCAGCCACACCTGACCGCCGGGCAGCCAGTTGTCGGCGCGCTCCTGCTGCCAGCCGTCCACGATCTTCTGCTTGAAGATGCCGTACTCGTACAGGATGGAGTAGCCGGTGCCGCAGATATCGGTGGTGGCCATGCCGTCCAGATAGCAGGCTGCCAGACGGCCCAGGCCGCCGTTGCCCAGACCTGCATCGGGCTCTTCCTCAAAAATGCTGTCCAGGTTGATGTCGGCGTCGGCCAGTGCCTTCTTGGCGACCTCGTCCAGACCCAGATTGAACAGGCTCATCTTCAGGCTGCGGCCCATCAGAAACTCCATGCAGAGGTAGTAGACCTGCTTGGTGCCGGTGCCGATAGCCTTGGACTGGAACTTTTTGTGGTTCTCGCTCATCATCTGACGGCAGATCAGAGCCAGAGAGCGGTAGATCTGCTGGTTGGAGGCAACATTCAGCTCCACACCGTACTCACTGGTGAGCTTGTCCTGAAGAATTTTGCCAAATTCTTTTGATGTCATAGTGTGCTCCTATCCGCATAAGCGTTTGCTTTGCTAAAATAATTGAGTAGATAATAGCAGCAGAAACGTTCCCTCTTTCGCCCGGCTGCCAACATAACAAAGTTATTATAATATGAACGATTTGCAAATGCAAGGAACTAGGCGCTTTTTTTCCGTAACTGCTATTTTTTCAGGCCACTTTCTGACAAATATGCCGAAATTTCAAAAATTACACTTTTTCTTGCGGCGTATTTATATTATAATAGAGGGTAGAACTGAGCCGCGAAACGTTTTTCGGGGAGTAATTCCGGCAGTAATGGGGCGGGAAACTCCATCGAAACGTTTTCGGGCACCGAAACGTTACCGGGAACGGTGCCGAATTCCGGTAAAATGCAGAACAAACGGCCTTGCGCCGTACAGATACAGGATAAAAAGGGGAAAACACCATGGTAAACAAGGTAAGGGTCAACATCGCGGGCACTCCGTATGCCATCGCCACCACAGATTCGGAAAAATACATCCTGGGTCTTGCCAAAAAGCTGGACGAGGACATCACAAAGCTGCTGGACACCAACGATAACCTCTCGGTGACCAAGGCGGCGGTGTTCTGCGCGATGGATTATCTGGACGAATACCGCAAGAGCACCGGCAGCGCCGAGAATATGCGCAGCCAGATCCAGGACTACATTGCAGATGCAGCCCGTGCAAAGCTGGCCGAGGACAAGGCGCTGGCCGAGAACGCTGTGCTGCGCCGGGAGGCTGCCGCCCTGCGGGAGCAGCTGGCCAAGGAGCGCCAGCGCGAGACCCGCCGGGAAGAGCGCGCCGCCCGTGCTGCGGCAGAGACTGCACAGGAGCAGTCCGCCGCTCCGGAAACCCCGGCGGCGGACAGCGCACAGGCAGACGAAACCAACTGAATGTACCTTATATAAATAAAAGTCAGAAGGAGAACTATGGCAAGGATCGAGATCTTAGCCCCGGTGGGCAGTGAAGAAATGCTCCGCGCGGCGGTGTTCAGCGGCGCGGACGCAGTATATCTGGGCTTTTCGGGCTTCAACGCCCGCACGGGTGCCGGCAACTTTGATGCAGACAGTCTAAAGGAGGCCGTGCGCTTCTGCCACGCCCGGGGCGTGGCGGTGCACGTTGCGCTGAATACGACCGTGTACGGCACCGAGCTGTCAGCGCTGGAACAGGCCATCCGGGCGGTGGCAGCCAGCGGCGCGGATGCAGTCATCTGTCAGGATCTGGCAGTGGCGACCCTGATCGGCAAAATTGCCCCGCAGCTGCCCCGGCACGGCTCCACCCAGATGAGCGTCCACACCCTGCAGGGCGCACTGGAACTGAAGGAGCTGGGCTTTACCCGGGTGGTGCTGGCGCGTGAGCTGAGCCTGCCCGAGGTGGAGCACATCACAAAGCACTGCGGCATCGAGACCGAGTGCTTCATCCACGGTGCGCTGTGCATGAGCGTGAGCGGCCAGTGCTATATGTCTGCCTTTCTGGGCGGGCGCAGCGGCAACCGGGGCTCCTGTGCGGGCCCCTGCCGCCTGCCCTTTGAAGCCAACGCCCTGCCGGAGGGCAAGCCCGGCCGGCTGCATCACCTCTCCCTCAAGGATAACTCTGCCATTGACAAGCTGGACAAGCTGCAGGCGCTTGGCGTAGCATCGGCAAAGATCGAGGGCCGTCTGCGCACGCCGGAGTATGTAGCGGCGGCAGTCAGCGCCTGTCTGGCAGGCCGCGAGGGCCGCGCCTACGACCGCGACCTGCTGAAGAACGCTTTCAGCCGCTCCGGTTTCACCTCCGGCTATCTGGACGGAAAAATCGACGGCACCATGTTCGGTGTGCGCAGCGAAGCCGATGCCGAGCTGACCAAAAAGACCCTGCCCATGCTGCGCGAACTTTACCGCCGCGAGCGCTCCCGCGTGCCGGTGCAGATGAAGCTGGAAATCGAGGAGGGCGGCGAAAAGCTGACCGTCACCGATGCCGACGGCAACAAGGCCTTTGCCTATGGGGATGCCGAGCCGCAGCCTGCCCGCACCGACCCCACCGAGAGCCTGAACCGCAGCTTGGCAAAGACCGGCGGCACGCCTTTTATGGCAGAGAAGATCACGGAGGAAATGGATGGCGGGCCGTGGTTCATCCCCGGCAGTGCTGTGAACGAGCTGCGCCGGGAAGCACTGGATGCCCTGCTCAAAAAGCGGGAGGTGCTGCGTCCTTGGCCTACCACCGAGGAGCACGTCGCCGCCCTGCCGCAGCGTACCCTGCCGCCCCACCGCACCCTGCGCGCCCGGTTCGAGCGCTGGGATCAGGTGCCGGAGCGGGCACTTGACGGGGTGGAGTACCTCATTCTGCCCATTGCGCAGGCTGACCGTGTGCCCCGGGAGTGGCGGGCAAAGACCCTTCTGGAATTGCCCCGGGTCATGTTCGGCGCGCTGGAACAGGATACCGCCCGCCGCATCGCAGCCACGCAGGATGCGGGCTTTGCCGGGTACGAGGCCAGCAACATCGCCCATCTGCGGCTGTGCCGTGGGCTGCCCATGACCGGCGGCTTCGGGCTGAACATCACCAACAATGCGGCGGCGCAGTTCTATGCAGAGCAGGGGCTTTCCAGCCTGCTCATCCTGCCGGAGGTAAAAGATAGCGATATTGCGTCCATTGCGCCCACCCGGAACGGTAAGCTGGTGCCCACGGGCGTGATGATCTACGGCCACATGCCGCTGATGCTCACCCGCGCCTGCCCGCTGCAGAACATCCACGACTGCGCCCACTGCGATAAGACCGGCGTGCTGACCGACCGCAAGGCCAAAAAGTTCCCGGTGCGGTGCGGCCTTGGGGTGCGCACCATCTATAACCCGGTGCCCATCTACATGGGCGACAAGCCCGGCGCACTGGCGGTGGACTATGGCGTGGCCTACTTTACGCTGGAATCCCGCGAGGAAGCGGCGCAGATCCTGGATATGATCCGCACCCACGCCCCCTTTGAGGGCGAGTTTACCCGCGGCCTGTATTTTAAAGGTACCAACTGATAAAAAACACCGGCATTGCCCTAAGCTTTGCCGGTGAAAAACAGAAAAAACGAAACGAGGTCATACGATGGAACCCATTACTGTAAAATATAAGGTATTGGATGCCCGGGCAAAGGTGCCCGCCTATGCAACCCCCGGCGCAGCTGCCGCCGACCTGTGCGCTGTGCTGGACGCACCGCTGACCGTTGCCCCCATGCAGCGGGTGCTGGTGCCCACCGGCCTTGCCATCGAGCTGCCCGGTGCGCACAGCGTAGCGCTGGTGTATGCCCGCAGCGGCCTGTCCATCAAGCACGGCCTGTGCATGGCTAACGGCGTGGGCGTGGTGGACAGCGACTACCGCGGCGAACTGAAGGTGCCCATGGTCAATCTGGGTGCCGAGGCTTATACCATCCAGCCCGGCGAGCGGGTGGCACAGCTGTGCATCGCCCCGGTGTATACCGCTGCCTTTGTGCCCGCCGAGGAGCTGGGCGATACCCAGCGCGGTGCGGGCGGCTTTGGCTCTACCGGCCGATAAGGAAGGGACGCGGTAAAAATGAAGGAAAACGAGCTGATCTTGGCTTCCGGCAGCCCCCGCAGACGGGAACTGCTCTCCCTGTACACCACTGATTTCACGGTCTGCGTCAGCGATTTTGACGAGAGCGCCGTCACCGCCCCCACCCCGGCGCAGCTGGTGGAGCAGCTGGCCATTGGCAAGTGCCTTGCGGTGGCAAAGCAGCACCCGGATGCCGTGGTCATCGGCTGCGACACCGTGGTGGACGTGGACGGCACCGTGTTCGGCAAGCCCCATGACGCCGAGGACGCCAAGCGGATGCTGCGCGCGCTCTCCGGCAAGACCCATCAGGTGCACACCGGCGTGTGCATTGCAAAAGGGGACAGGGCAGAGCACTTTGTGGACAGCTGCAAGGTGACCTTTTTCCCGCTGGGGGAGGAGGAGATCGCGTTCTACACCGCCACCCCGGAACCCTACGATAAGGCCGGTGCCTATGCCATTCAGGGGCGTGCAGCCCTGTGGCTGGACCGCATCGAGGGCGACTACTACACCATTATGGGGCTGCCGGTCAGCCGCACCGTACAGCTGTTGGCGCATTTTTTGTGAGAAAAATGGAAAAATGATAGAAAACTTGCCGAAACGCTTGAGAAATGAAGCACTTGCGGCTATAATAGAACCGTGTTATTCTGCGCAGGAGGGTCTGTTTACAGCAGACTGTCCGGCATTCTGGGATAGATTTAAGGAACGATCGTAAGGAGATTTGGAACAATGAGTTTTCTGTCAAAGGACGTTGGCATTGATCTGGGTACTGCCAATACTCTGGTCTACATGAAGGGCAAGGGCATCATCATGCGCGAGCCCTCGGTCGTGGCGGTGGATACCAAGACCGACGAGGTGCGCTGCGTGGGCGGCGATGCAAAGGCTGTCATTGGCCGTACCCCCGGCAGCATCGTGGCGGTGCGTCCCCTGAAGGACGGCGTCATCGCCGATTTCGACATCACCGCCAATATGCTGGAGAACTTCCTCAAAAAGGCCTGCGGCAACAGCATGTTCTCCCGTCCCCGGGTGGTCATCTGCATCCCCTCCGGCGTTACCGAGGTGGAGCGCCGCGCTGTGCGCGAGGCTACCCTGAAGGCCGGTGCCCGTCAGGTGTCTGTCATTGAGGAGCCCATGGCTGCCGCCATCGGTGCAGGCCTGCCCATCAGCGAGCCCACCGGCAGCATGATCGTGGATATCGGCGGCGGCACGGCCGAGATCGCCGTTATCTCTCTGGGCGGCATCGTGGCCTCCCGCAGCGTGCGCATGGCCGGCGATATGTTCGATCAGGCCATCATCGCCTTCATCAAGCGCAAGTACAACCTGCTCATCGGTGAGCGCACTGCCGAGCAGATCAAGATCGAGATCGGCTCTGCCTATGCACTGGACCCGGAGCTGACCATGGAGATCAAGGGCCGCAACCTTGTGGACGGTCTGCCCAAGAACATTGTGGTGCACTCTGAGGATGTGCGCGGCGCGCTGCTGGAGTGTCTGGTCAAGATCACCACCGCCATCAAGGAGACGCTGGAGCGCACCCCGCCGGAACTGAGCGCAGATATCATCGACCGCGGCATCACCCTGACCGGCGGCGGCGCTCTGCTGCGCGGTCTGGATCAGCTGATCCAGAGCGAGACCGGCATTGATGTGCATATTGCGGAGGATCCGCTGGATTGCGTGGCCAAGGGTGCCGGTGCGGTGCTGGATCATGTGGACGTGCTGCATGATGTGCTGGACACCGATGGAGGACATATGTAAGAGCGGCGCTCTGCGGAGAGTGCTGCTCAGAATGCGGAAAAGTTTCAGACACAGCAGCTGTGCGTTTTTCCGCTGCAAACACTGCATCTTGCGCGGATGGCACGGCTGTCCGCGCTTTTTTCATGCAAAGGCCTGCGGTAGGGCGCGGGCATCCCGACAGGAGGGAAGGACCCTTTGAAAGATTTTTTTGAAACCTGGAAATTCAAGATCCTTGTGGCCGTGGCGGTATTTCTGGTGGGCATCATGGCTTATGCCGGTGCCAACGGCCGCCTGACCGCTGCCCCGCAGGAGCTGCTGGGCGTGATCCTGACCCCCTTCCAGAAGGCGGCGGCTGTGGTCAGCGGCGGCGTGGGTGCGGTGTGGGAAAAATACACCAGCATCGATGAAGTCATGGAGCAGAACGAGCAGCTGGAGGCAGAAAACGCCGAGCTGCGCCAGCAGATGGTGGACTACGACCGCATCAAGGCCGAAAACGAGGCCTACAAGGCGCTGGCTAATATTCAGGAAAAGAACAGCAACGCTACCTATGTGTCCGGCTTTGTCATTGGCCGCGACCCGCTGGACGAGTTCGGCGGTTTCACGCTGGACAAGGGCACCGCAGACGGCGTAGCGGTGAATAACGCTGTTATCAGCGACCGTGGCTATCTGCTGGGCATGGTGGTGGAAGCCGACCCGACCAGCTGCAAGGTGATGACCATCCTGCACCCCAGCTTCAATGCGGCGGGGGTGGTCTCCCGCACCCGGGAAAACGGCATCCTGAACGGCAATACCACCTACGCGCCGGACGGCCTGTGCACCCTGACCAATCTGGAGCGCAGCACCGAGACCCGTGCCGGCGATCAGGTCATTACCACCGGTCTGGGCGGGGTGTTCCCGCCGGATCTTCTGGTGGGCACGGTGCAGGACGTGGTGCCGGAAGCCAGCGGCAAATCCTCCATTGCGGTGGTGCGCCCCGGTGCCGACCCCCGCACCGCCAAGCACGTTTTTATCATTACTGCATACTAAGGAGGGCACACTGCTATGGAATCTCGCCGCAAGCGCAGCCGCAGCCAGCTGCTGAAGTGGGGCTGCTATGTGCTGGCGCTGTTTGTGTGCGCCGCTTTGCAGACCACGCCCGGGCTGTTCCGTCTGGGGGAGGCAAAGCCGCTGCTGGTGCTGCCGCTGTGTCTGGCAGTGGCGGTATTTGAAGGAGAGTTTGCCGGGGCGCTGCTGGGCACGGTGGGCGGCCTTTTGTGGGACTACGCCGCCGGGCGCACGGTGGGTATGCTGGCGCTGGAGCTGCTGCTGCTCTGCTTTGGGGTATCGGTACTGGTGCAGCTGTATCTGCAGGTGAACCTTGGCAACTTTGCCGCCGTAAGCACCGTAACGGCACTGCTGGTGCTCTCGCTGGACTGGCTGTTTTTCTACTATATGCCGGGTTATACCGGCGCTGCGCTGCGGTACGTCACCTTTGTGCTGCCCAGTGCGGCGCTTACCATCCCGGCGGCGCTGCTGGCTTTCTGGCTGGTGCAGCGCATCCATGACGGGTTCCGGATCGACAACGGTGTGGTCTAGCCCGCAAAAGGAGAACCAGATGAACGAAAATGAACGCAAGGTCGTGGTGCGGCGGATGCTGCTGCTGATCGCAGTGGCCTGCATCATCATGGGGCTGTACACCTTCCGGCTGATCTTTCTGCAGCTGGTCAACGGGGACAGCTTCAAGGCAAAGGCCACCAACACCACGGATTATAAGTTCACGGTCACCGCTGCGCGCGGCAATATCGTGGACAGCACCGGCAAGCGCATCGCTACCACCAGCACCGGCTATAATGTGGTGCTGAACAAGCTGCAGATGGGAGATCAGGATCTGGACACCATGCTGCAGCAGATCGTGGAGCTTTTGCGCCAGAACGATGAAAAATGGCTGGACACCCTGCTCATCAGCGAGCCGGATGCCGCCGGCAACTATACCTTTACAGACAGCGCCGACAGCACCAGCGACCAGAAAACGCTGGCAGATATGAAGGAGACGCTGGGTCTGCAGCAGTACGCCACCGCCAACGATGTGATGGAGATGCTGGTGGAGAAAAACCATCTGGAAAGCTTCTCCCTGCCGTGGCAGCGGGTGCTGGCGGGCATCCATTACGAGATGGACCGGCAGGCCTTTTCCAACGTGAATAACTTCGTCATGGCGGAAAACGTCAGTCAGGTGACGGTGGCTACCATCAAGGAGCATTCCCTCACCCTGCCGGGCGTAGAGATCGTGGAGACCAGCACCCGCAGCTACGAGCAGGGCGATATCCTCCCCGCTGTGCTGGGGCGTGTGGGCAAGATCACCGCCGAAAAGTGGAAGGTGACCGATGAAAACGGTCAGGTGACCTATCCGCTCAAGGAAAAAGGCTATAACATGAACGATGTGATCGGCATCTCCGGTCTCGAGTCCGTGTACGAGGACGAGCTGCGCGGCAAGGACGGCGTGGAGACCATCACCCGCAATTCAGACGGCGTGATCGTGGACACCAAGATCACCACCGTGCCGGAGCCGGGGCATACCGTGCAGCTGACCATCAACAGCGACTTTCAGCGGGCGGTGGATAAGGCGCTTGCCGATAATATCGACATGATCAACCGGGTGTACAACACCGGCGATATGAAGGCCGCCGCCGGCGCTGCGGTGGTGCTGGATGTGAAGGACGGCAGCGTGCTGGCGGCTGCGAACTACCCCAGTTTTGACCAGAACCTGTATGCCACCAACTATTCTGAGTACAGCGCCGACCCCAGCCTGCCCCTGTTCAACCGGGCATTGCAGGGCCTGTACACCCCTGGCTCCACCTTTAAGCCCGCGGTGGCGGTGGCAGCGCTGGACAGCGGCCTCATCAACCAGTACTCCACCGTCAACTGCACCGGCGTATATACCTATTATAAGGACTACCACCCCCGCTGCACCCGCCATGGGCACAGCGGCAACATTGACGTAGTCACCGCCATCAAGTGGAGCTGCAACATCTTCTTCTACGATGTGGGCCGCCGCTTGACCAGTGACGTCTACGATGCCTACGCCTACAAGCTGGGTCTTGGCCAGCGCACCGGCGTGGAGGTGAACGAGGCCGTGGGTCGCCTGACCAAAAAGACGGATAAAAACTACACCTCCTCGCTGGATATTCAGGCCGCCATCGGGCAGGGCAACACGGTGGTAAGCCCCATCCAGCTGGCCACCTACGCTGCCACACTGGCCAACAACGGCGTGCGCTACCGCACCCACTTTGTCAAGGCCATTCTGGATACCAACACCGGCGAGGTACTCAGCGAGACCCAGCCGGAGGTGATGGATGTCATCGAGGGCAACGGCAACACCTTTGCGCTGGTGCGGCAGGGCATGACACTGGTGCCCAGCACCATCAGCGGCAAGATCTCCAGCTACCCCATTGCCATCGCCTGTAAGACCGGTACCCCCCAGCGCAGCGAGACCTATGCCTCGGGCAAGCACTACCTGAACGCCATGATGATCGCCTACCTCCCGGCAGACGACCCGGAGATCGCCATCGGCATCACGGTGGAGTACGGCGGCTACGGTGCCCGCACCGGTGATCTGGTGGTGGATATCGCCAACGCCTACTTTGCCATGAAGGACGGTACGCTGGAGGTAGACCCCTATGTGGACCCGCGCACCGTGGTGCAGGAGGACGCCGCAGCATCGGACACCGCCACCCAGACCGCCCCGGATGCTGCGAATGATGCACAGACCGATGCCGCCGCCGCAGAGCCGCAGCAGACAACTGCGCCTGCAGGGGCTGCAGAGGAGGAAAATAACGATGCACTGCTTGCGCAGTAAGGCGCAGCTGCGTGCAAAGTGCTGAATTTGAACGAAAATTTGAATATTGTGTCCAAAAACCTGTTGTAAATGAGTTGCGTTTGTGATATCATGTATAACAAAGGAAATTTATCAAGTGCTTTATATACAAATGTTTCAATAGAGGAGAGATCTACAGATGACGATTGCCCTGATCGCGCACGACTCCAAAAAGGAGCTGATGGTTCAGTTCTGCACGGCGTACTGCCGTATTCTGAGCCAGCATAAATTGGTGGCGACCGGCACTACCGGCAAACTGATTTCCGAGGCCACCGGCCTGCAGGTACAGCGTTTTCTGGCCGGGGTGCAGGGCGGTGACCAGCAGATCGCGTCCCGCATTGCCTGCAACGAGATCGACCTGCTGCTGTTCTTCCGCGACCCCATCAATGCAAAACCCAGCGAGCCGAATGAGATGACCCTGCTGCGCCTGTGCGATGTGCACAACATCCCCATGGCCACCAACATCGCCACCGCCGAGGTGCTGATCCACGGTTTGGAGCGCGGAGATCTGGACTGGCGCGATATCGTGCACCCGCAGAACTAAAGTATGCAAAAAAGAAGCGCTGCATCGTACAGATGCGGCGCTTCTTTTTTGTGTAGAAAGCGGTTGGATCAGACCGTTCCGTTCACCTTAAAATCCTGTGCCATCTCCTGCACGTCGGCGGCAGTAAACTCGCCCAAGGGCAGCAGCAGCCGGGCAAGGGTGTCTTGCGGCAGTGCCGCCAGTGCGGCGCTCTCGTCCAGTGCGGCGTCCACGGCGGGGCAGACGGCGTGCACGCCGTCGCTGCCCAGTTCCACCCGGGCGTGGTGCCCGGTGGCAATATACTGGATGCCCAGCTTGTCGGCAGCGGTCAGCAGGGCGGCAAACCGGGCGTCGTTGCCGCTGCCCAGCACCTCGGCGGGCTGGTCTGCCAGTGCTTCTGCCTTGAGCACGATGCACTCGATGCCCAGCGCCTCGGCAGCCTGCCGTGCGGCTGCAGCCCATGCGCCTTGGTCAGCGGTCAGCTGCACCACGGCCCCGGCCACGCCAAAGCCCTGCTGCTGCAAAATGCGTACCACAACGCCGCAATCCACGGAGCCGTCCATGCTGACAAGCACCTTGTCCTGTGTTTCGTAGGTGTCGAACCCGTTGCCGGGCAAAAATGCGTCGTTCATGTTCCTTGCCTCCCGCCATGTGCTTTGCTTTGTGCTACGGCCAGCTGGTCGCAGCGTTCGTTTTCCGGGTGGCCTGCGTGGCCCTTTACCCAGACGTAGGTGATCTTGTGCCGTGCCTCCTGCTCCAGCGCCTGCGCCCATAAGTCCGGGTTCAGGGCAGGGGAGCCGTCGGCTTTTTTCCAGCCCCGGCGCTTCCAGCCCTTGGCCCAGCCCTTTTCCAGCCCGTTGATCACATACTGGCTGTCAGAGCACAGCCGTACCTCGCAGGGCTCCTTGAGCTGGCGCAGCGCCTCGATAAAGGCCGTCAGCTCCATGCGGTTGTTGGTGGTGCTGGCGTCGCCGCCGCTCAGTTCCTTTTCGTACACCTTGCCGTCAAAGCGGTAGCGCAGCACCGCACCCCAGCCGCCCGGGCCGGGGTTGCCGCTGCAAGCGCCGTCTGTGTACACCTCTACCTGTTTCATGGGGTTCTCCTTATAGAATAGAATACCTTTATTTAGCGCTATTTTGCCCGGGATGTCAAGAGCAAATGTATACGCCGGCCCAGTTTTGCCAAACCTTGGAATTGACAAAACCGGTGCGAGATACTATACTTAGCGTAACAAAATGCGTATAGGGGTGCACCAAAGGCGTGCGCCCGGCTGTTCCGGCAGAAACGCCACAGTCGCATCGAACAGATGGACTTACATGGCCAAAAACCTCTTGCGGAACCAACAGCGCTGCTGCGAAAAGCACGCTGAACGATAAATTCTATACGATGCATCAACCGGAAGCCGATGCAGTTTCAGGTGCTTCCCCTGTGCAAGATGCGGCTGCTCTCCCCGGCGGGGCGCGGCCTGGCTTGCAATTGAATCTGGAGGTAAAGAATGGCTCAAACAAAAGAAAATAACCCCGCACCCCGCGCAAAAGCCCCGGCAGCGCCCAAGGCAGCCGCCGCAAACGGCACTGCTCCCGCAGGGGAAAAGCGTACCCGTCCCACCACCCGCCGCCCCTACTATAACCGCCGCCCGCGCCGTGCGCAACAGCCCAAGGAGGCAGCGACCCCCATCCATATCTATCCGCTGGGCGGTCTGGGTGAAGTCGGCAAGAACATGACCGTCTACGAGTGCAACGGTGATATGATCATCGTGGACTGCGGCCTGGTGTTCCCGGACAGCGAGATGTTCGGCGTGGACATGGTCATCCCGGACTTCACCTTTGTGGTGCAGAACAAGGATAAGATCAAGGGCCTGCTCATCACCCACGGCCACGAGGATCACATTGGCAGCATTCCCTATCTGCTGCAGAAGTTCAGCGTGCCGGTGTACGGCACCCGCCTGACCTGCGGCCTGATCAAAAACAAGCTGGAGGAGTTCGGCCTTGCCGGCAAGACCAAGTTTGTGGAGATCGTGCCCCGGCAGAAGCTCAAGCTGGGCTGCTTTACCGTGGAGCCTATCCATGTCAACCACTCCATCCCGGATGCCGTGGCCTTTGCCATCGACAGCCCTGCCGGTACCATCATCCAGACCGGTGACTTCAAGATCGACTACACCCCGCTGGCCTGCGGCGTGACCGACCTGTCCACCCTGTCCGAGTACGGGCAGCGCGGTGTGCTGGCTTTGCTGAGCGATTCCACCAACGCGGAGCGCCCGGGCTTTACCGCCACCGAGCAGAAGGTGGCCGCCGGTGTGCGCAGCCTGTTTGCCCGCGCCCGCAATAAGCGCATTATCATTGCGACCTTTGCGTCCAACATTTACCGCGTGCAGCAGATCATCGATCTGGCCGTGGAGGATGGCCGCAAGGTGGCCTTCAGCGGCCGCAGCATGGTCAACAACACCGCCATGGCGCAGGAGCTGGGCTATATGCACATCCCGGAGGGTACTCTGATCAGCGTGGACGAGCTGAACCAGTACCCGCCGGAGCAGGTGGTGCTGGTGACCACCGGCAGTCAGGGCGAGCCCCTGAGCGCGCTGAGCCGTATGGCCTCCTGCAGCCACCGTCAGGTGCGTGTGGGCCCCGGCGATTTCATCATCATCTCCGCCAACCCCATCCCCGGCAACGAGAAGAGCGTGACCAAGATCGTCAATGGTCTGCTGCTGCTGGGCGCAGAGGTGATCTACGAGAGCATGTATGATGTGCACGTTTCCGGCCACGCCTGTCAGGAGGAGCAGAAGCTGATGCTCACCCTGACCAAACCCAAGTACTTCCTGCCCGTGCACGGCGAGTATAAGCAGCTGAAAAAGCACGCCCTCACCGCCGCAAGTCTGGGCATCCCCACCAGCAATATCCTCATTGCGGAAAACGGCTCCAACGTCATCCTCTCGCAGGACGAGATGAAACTGGGCGAGCCGGTGACCGCCGGTGCCGTCATGGTGGACGGCCTTGGCGTGGGCGATGTGGGCAACGTGGTGCTGCGGGACCGCAAGCACCTCTCTGAGGACGGCCTTGTCATCATTGTGGCCACCGTGGACAGCAAGACCGGCAAGGTGCTGGCCGGGCCGGATCTGGTAAGCCGGGGCTTCGTGTATGTGCGCGAGAACGAGAGCCTGATGGACGGTGCCCAGAGCATTGTGGAAAATGCGCTGGAGCGCTGTGTGGACGAGCACGTCCGGGACTGGAACAGCGTAAAGACCCGTGTGCGTGAGGCACTGAGCAGCTATATCTACCGGCGCACCAAGCGCAGCCCGATGATCCTGCCGATCCTGATGGAGGTCTGATCCGGGCGCACCGCAAGGCGGTGCAGCGTCTGAGGAGGCAAAAAAACCAATGAAACGTAAACCAAGATGGACACTGGAAATGCTCACGGCCAGTCTGGCGGTACTGTGCGGCCTTTTGCTGCTGGTGCTGCTGGTGCAGCGCCCCACGGCATGGCCGCTGCTGGCCGTGCTGGTGGTGCTGTGGGGCATAGGGGCAACCCTGTTCCGCTGCAAGCTGCGCAGCTGGGTGGTGCGCTGGACAAGCGGCACCACGTTTGAAAAATCCAAGGTGCAGTTCAGTCTGGAGCCCCTTTCCCAGCCGGCGGCGCTGCTTTCCGGCGAGACGGTGCTGTGGTATAACAGCCAGTTCCGCACCCGCCTGCTGGGCGGGCAGGATGTGCTGGCCAGCCGGGTGCAGAAGCTGCTGCCCGGGCTGGATCTGCAGCTGTGCCGCAAGCGTGAGGGGCAGCTGCTGACCCTTGCCGACGGCTACTGGAGCGTGCACAGTTCCACCGTGCCCGGCGAAGCCGAAAGCATGACCCTGCTGGTGCTGAACGAGGAGACCGAGCTGCGCCGCATCGAGGCAGAGTACAAGGCCAGTCGTCCGGGGTATCTTGCCTTCCAGCTGGACGGCTACGACGATGTGTTCGGGGATCTGATGGACAGTGAGCGCGCCCGCCTGCTGGAGGGCGTCAACCGCATTCTGGAGGAGATGATCGGCCGCGGCAGCGGCTTTCTGCGCCGGGTAGGCAGCGGCGGCCGCTACATCGCCGTGGTGGAAGAGCGTCAGCTGGAGCAGTTCGCCAACCGCGGCTACGACGTGCTGGATAAGATCCGTGCACTGGACCCCAGCGTGAGCCTTTCGCTGTCCATCGGCATCGGACGCGGCGCACGCACCCTGCGGGAAGCGCAGGATATGGCCGAGCACGCGCTGGATATGGCGCAGGGACGCGGCGGCGATCAGGCCGCTGAAATGACGCTGGACGGCTTTACCTTCTACGGCGGCGTGAGCCACGGCGTGGAAAAGCGCAGCAAGGTGCGTAGCCGCCTTGTGGCCGACCAGCTGGTCAAGCTGATCAAGGAAGCCGATCATGTGGTCATCATGGGTCACCGCATGAGCGATCTGGACGCCATCGGCGCAGCCGAAGGCGTGCTGCGCATTTGTAAGATCTGCGATGTGCCGGCGGTCATTGCCGTCCGGCGGGACGCTACACTGGCGGCCAGCCTGATCGATGCGCTGTGCAAGGCGGGGCAGAAGGATGACTTCATCGACCCCAAGGACGCCCTGCCCATCATCTCCAAGCGCACCCTGTGCATCGTGGTGGATACATATCAGGTGGGGCTTGTGGAAAGCAAGGACATTCTGGAAAAATGCGGCAAGGTGGCCGTCATCGACCACCACCGCAAGGGCGTGGGCTACATCGAAAACCCGGCGCTGGTCTGCCACGAGCCCTATTCCTCCTCGGCCAGCGAGCTGGTCACCGAGCTTTTGCAGTATGTGGGCGAGCGGGACGACAAGCCCAACCGCGTGGAGGCCGAAGGTCTGCTTGCCGGCATCCTGCTGGATACGCAGGACTTTACCCTGCACACCGGTGTGCGCACCTTTGAAGCCGCTGCTGCTCTGCGCCGCTACGGCGCAGAGACCGAGCGGGTGCGCCGGTTGTTCGATGTGACCATGGTGGAGTACAACGCCAAGGCCGATCTGGTGGAAAAGGCGCAGATGTACAAAAACTGTGCCATCTCCGTTGGCGGCGAGGTGGCTCCGGAAGCCCGGGTCGCCATTGCGCAGGCCGCCAACGACCTGCTGCGCATTCAGGGTGTGGACGCCAGCTTTGTGGCAGTGCAGGTGGGCAACGGCGTCAACGTCTCTGCCCGCAGCATGGGTGCCGTGAATGTGCAGGTGATCATGGAGTCGCTGGGCGGCGGCGGTCATCAGACCATGGCAGCAGCCCAGCTGAAGCACATCACCCCGCAGGCGGCACGCAGCCGCATTCAGGATGCCATCGACCAATATTATCTCTCCCAGAAAAAGACTACGCCGGAAGCACGACCGGCAAAAGGGGAATAAAACATGAAACAGTACGATTATCTCATTGTTGGTGCCGGTCTGTTCGGCGCCGTGTTTGCCCACGAGGCCAAAAAGGCGGGCAAAAAGTGTCTGGTCGTTGATAAGCGCGACCATATCGCGGGCAATATTTACACTGAGAATGTGGAGGGCATCAACGTGCACCGCTACGGTGCGCATATCTTCCACACCAACAACAAGGCTGTGTGGCAGTATGTGAACCAGTTTGCAGAGTTCAACCGCTACACCAACAGCCCGGTGGCCAACTACCACGGCCAGATCTACAATCTGCCCTTCAACATGAACACCTTCAACAAGATGTGGGGCGTTGTGACCCCTGCCGAGGCCAAGGCCAAGATCGAAGAGCAGAAGGCCGCTGCGGGCATCACCGACCCGCAGAATCTGGAAGAGCAGGCCATCAGCCTTGTGGGTACCGATATCTACGAAAAGCTCATCAAGGGCTACACCGGCAAGCAGTGGGGACGCCCCTGCACCGAGCTGCCTGCTTTTATCATCAAGCGTCTGCCGGTGCGCTTCACCTACGATGACAACTACTTCAACGCCCTGTATCAGGGCATCCCCAATGGCGGTTACACCGCCATGGTGGAAAAGATGCTGGCCGATACCGAGGTGCGGCTGAACGTGGATTATCTGGCCGACAAGGCTGCGCTGGACGCACTGGCTGAAAAGGTGGTTTACACCGGCCCGGTGGATGCCTACTTTGGCTACCGACTGGGTGCTTTGCAGTACCGCAGCGTCCGCTTTGAGACCGAGGTGCTGGACACCGACAACTATCAGGGCAACGCGGTGGTCAACTACACCGATGCCGAGACCCCCTATACCCGCATCATCGAGCACAAGCACTTCGAGTTTGGCACCCAGCCCAAGACCGTCATCAGCCGGGAATACAGCGCCGAGTGGAAAAAGGGCGACGAGCCCTACTATCCCGTCAACGACGAGAAGAACGGCGCCCTGTATGCGCAGTACAAGGCGCTGGCCGATGCCGAGCCGGGCGTGATCTTCGGCGGCCGTCTGGGCGAGTACAAATACTACGATATGGACAAGGTCATCGAGGTAGCGCTGGACGTGGCCGCAAAGGAGCTGGCATAAAGAGCGTAACTGCCCCGGGTCACCGCCGCAAAAAAGGCGTCCCCTTGGGGGAGCTGTCGCCGCAGGCGACTGAGGGGGTAGGCGCGCAGCGGAGGACATTTGAAATGCTGCCCCGCTTCCTCTTGCCCAAAAACGACAAATGCGCTATACTATTACCATAAGACTGCACCGGTTTTCCGGTGAGAAGTGAGGGATACTATCATGAAAGTGATTCTGAAGCAGGATATCAAGGGCATTGGCAAGAAGGACGAGATCCACGAGGTCTCCGATGGCTACGCCCGCAACTACCTGTTCCCGCGCAAGCTGGCCGCTGTGGCAGATGCCAGCGCTGTGAACATGGCGCGCGGCAAGGAGGCCGCAGCCGATTTCCACGAAGCTGAGAATGTGGCAGCCGCCAAGGCTCTGGCTGCCAAGATCGAAGGCAAGACCGTGACCATCAAGGCCAAGGGCGGCGCATCCGGCCGTCTGCACGGCAAGGTGACCGGCAAGGAAGTTGCCGAGGCACTGGCTGCGCTGGCAGGTGCCCCCATCGACAAAAAGAAGATCGAGCTGGAGACCAAGGACATCAAGGATGCCGGCGTGTTCAACGGCAAGGTTCGTCTGTACGTTGGCGTCGTGGCTTCCTTCAAGATCCAGGTGGAAGTGGAACAGGCCTGATCTGTGTGCCGTTTGCGCCCCCTCACAGCAGGGGGCGCTTTTTGGCTTTACAGGATGCTTTGGATTTTGGATAAGGACAAACTACTATGCCGAACGAACGACGTTATTCCAATGAACTGAATCTGGAGAGCGTGGGCATCAATCTGCCCTACAATATGCAGGCGGAGCAGAGCGTGCTGGGCGCGGTGCTGCTCAAGCCCGACACTCTGACCGATCTGGTGGAGATCATCAAGCCGGAAATGTTCTATACCCGGCAGAACGCCCAGATCTGGACCGAGATGCTGCGCCTGTTCACCAACGACCAGACCATCGATTTTGTCACCCTGCTGGATGCGGTGGTGTCCGATGGTGTGTTCCCCAGTGCAGACGAGGCCAAGATCTACCTGACCGGTCTGGCAGAAACGGTGCCCAGCATCTCCAACGTAAAGGCCTATGCCCAGATCGTGCAGGAAAAATATCTGGTGCGCCAGCTGATGGGCGTTGCCAAGGACATCTTGCAGGACGCCGGCGACGAGCCGGACGCCGACCTTCTGCTGGAAAACGCTGAGCAGCGCATCTACGAGATCCGCTCCGGCCGCGATTCCAGCGCCCTGACCCCGCTTTCGTCCAGCATGGTGGAGACGCTGACCAACCTGCAAAAGATCAGCGGTCCGGATGCGGATAAGTACAAGGGCATCCCCACCGGCTTCCGTCTGCTGGACACCGTGCTTACCGGCCTTGGCCGCGGCGATCTGGTCATTCTGGCAGCCCGTCCCGGTATGGGTAAGACCAGCTTTGCGCTGAACATCGCCACCCGCGTGGCCATGCAGCAAAAAGTTCCGGTGGCTATCTTCAGTCTGGAAATGACCAAGGAACAGCTGACTAACCGTATCCTTTCGTCAGAGGCCGGTATCGACAGTCAGGCCTTCCGTACCGGTGCGCTGCGCGCCGAGGACTGGGAGTATCTGGCGCTGGCGACTGAAAAACTGCACGATGCACCGATCTATATGGACGATACCTCCGGTATCACCATCACCGAGATGAAGGCCAAGATCCGCCGGGTGAATCAGGACCCTGCCCGCCCCAATGTGGGTCTGATCGTCATCGACTATCTGCAGCTGATGACCACCGGCCAGCGCAGCGAGAACCGCGTGCAGGAGATCAGCTCCATCACCCGAAACCTGAAGATCATGGCCAAGGAGCTGAACGTGCCCATCATCGCGCTGAGCCAGCTGTCCCGTGCGGTGGAAAAGCAGGGCAACAACTCCAGCCACCGCCCGCAGCTTTCAGACCTGCGCGACTCCGGTTCCATCGAGCAGGACGCAGACTGCGTTCTGTTCTTGTACCGCGATTCCTACTACGCCAGCCAGAACCCGGACGGTGCCGAGGTGGATGCCGATACCGCCGAGTGCATCGTGGCAAAGAACCGTCACGGCGAGACCAGCACGGTTCCGCTGGGCTGGGATGGTGCCCACACCCGCTTTATGGATGTGGACTTCAAGCGCTGATGGATACCAAAATTCTTGCCCGGGTGGAGGATTTCTGCACCCGGGAGGGGCTTTTGCTGCCCGGCGCACCGCTGCGGCTGGCGGCGGCAGTTTCCGGCGGGGCAGACAGCATGGCGCTGCTGCTCTTGCTGCGGCAGCTGCAGCCGAAGTTCGGCTATACGCTCTCTGCCTGCCATGTGAACCACGGCCTGCGCGGGCAGAGCGCCGACCGGGACGAAGCCTTTGTGCGGGCAGAATGCGCCCGCTTGGGCGTGCCGCTGCGGGTGTTCCATGCCGCAGAGCTGGCATCGCCCCCGGCGCACGCCGGGGAGGACTGGGCGCGCCGCCTGCGCTACACGGCCTTTGCGCAGCTGCAAGGGCAGGGGATAGATGCCATTGCCACGGCCCATACTGCAAATGACCAGGCGGAAACGCTGCTGCTGCGGCTGGCGCGCGGCACCGGGCTGCACGGGGCGGGCGGCATCCGGCCAAGGCGCGGGTGCTACCTGCGTCCGCTGCTCTGCCTGAGCCGCGCCGAGACCGAGGCTGTCTGCCGGGCAGCGGGGCAGACGTGGGTCACTGACGAGACCAACGACACCGATGCCTACGCCCGCAACCGGCTGCGCCACAGCGCCCTGCCTGCGCTGGAAAGCACCAACGCGGCGGCAGTGCAGAATCTGGCACGGTTCTGTGAAAAGGCCGCACGGGCAGACGCCTACCTTGCCGCCGGGGCTGCAAAGCTTCTGGCGGCGGCACGCCTGCCCGGCGCAGAACCGGCGTGGCAGCTGGCACCCTTGCAGGCGGCAGACCCACTGCTGCTGGAAACTGCGCTGCACAGCCTTGTGGCTCCGGTGCGGGACGCAGAGGAAAAATATGTGCAGCTGCTGTGTGCCGTGGTGCGGCAGGGCAGCGGTGCAGTGCAGCTGACCGGACAGGTGCGCTTTTGCGCCGGGAACGGCTGTCTGCGGCAGGAAACACTGCCGGACGCGCTGCCCCGGCAGCCGGAGAGCGCGCCGCAGCAGGTGCCCTTTTTGCCCGAAAAACAGCCGGAATTCCGGCTGCGCGGGGGCTGGAAGGGGAAAGCAGAGCTGTTAACAGCCGATTTTGAAGAAAAAATACAAGTCGTTCATAAAAAAGACTTAAAAAATCGGGCGGATTATGCTAGAATAACTACGTTGTACACTAGTCTTATTCTGCGTGCCCGACAGCCGGGAGACCGCTTCCGGCCTGCGGGGCGGGGCTTGAGCAAACCGCTGCGCAAGTGGATGAACGAGGCCGGTGTCCCGAACGAACTGCGGGATACGCTGCCGCTGCTTGCCAGCGGAAGCGAAATTTTATGGGTGTGTGGGGAAGGCTTTGCCGATGGCCTTGCACCGGACACGGAAAGCAGATGGATCCTGCACTTGGATGCAGCGATCGAAACACAGGAGGAAAAATCAAATGAGTATGCACGATGATGTCAAGACCGTTCTGGTCAGCGAAGAGCAGCTGAAGGCCAAGGTGGCAGAGCTGGGCGCTCAGATCAGCCGGGATTATGCCGGTAAAAATCTGGTGCTGGTGTCCATCCTCAAGGGCTCGGTGGTCTTTATGGCCGACCTGATGCGGGCTGTGAGCATCCCCTGCAATATCGACTTTATGGTAGTCTCCAGCTACGGCGGCAGCAATACCACCACCAGCGGTCTGGTCAAGATCATCAAGGATCTGGACGGCGATCTGTCCGGCAAGGATGTGCTGATCGTGGAGGACATTCTGGACACCGGCGTCACCCTGTCCAACCTTGTGCCCATGCTCAAGATGCGCAACCCGAACTCCGTTAAGATCTGCACCATCCTTGATAAGCCCAGCCGCCGCAAGGCCGACATCCAGCCGGATTACGAGGGCTTTCAGGTGCCGGACGAGTTCGTGGTGGGCTATGGCCTCGACTACGATGAAAAATACCGCAACCTGCCCTATGTCGGCGTGCTGAAGCCCGAGGTCTACACGAAGTAACCTGTCCATTATAAAAATCCAGAACTGGAGTTGATTTTTTTGCAACCGAAGAAACCCCGTTTCAATCCGCTGGTGATCGCCATTGTGCTGGCAGCCGTGCTGATGGTGTGGTCGGTGCTGGGCGGCACCGGCGGCAGCGCCAGCGGCTCTTCCATGGCATATTCCACGGTGGTACACTATTTTGAGAGCAATCAGGTCACCAAATTCTCGCTGGACCTGAATACCGGCGTGATCACCATGACCCTGAAGGAGGGCGCACAGGAGCTGCCCAACGCTGCCGAGCAGACCACCACCCAGTCCACGGGCGGGCTGCTTTCCGGCCTGCTGTCCTCTTCTTCCGCTGCCCCCACCGGGGTAAAGAAGAACGAGGACGGCACCGAGACGGTCAGCTATAAGCTGCCCTATGCCCGGATGTTCGTGGACCATGTGTCGGACTACATCGCCCAGTACGATGCAGCCAACCCCGATGCACCCATGGTGTACGACTATGTGCCCGCCAAGGAGACCATCCCCTGGATGGAGATCCTGTTCTATCTGGCCATGCTGGGCTGCACCGGCTTTTTGCTGTTCTCCATGATGCGCGGCGGCGCCGGTGGCGGCGGCATCATGAATGTAGGCAAAGCCAAGGTAAAGGACGAGCACGAGAACAAAAAGACTGCTACCTTTGCCGATGTGGCCGGTGAGGACGAGGAAAAAGAGGAACTCAAGGAAGTTGTGGAGTTCCTCAAGAGCCCGGATAAGTTCAATACGCTGGGTGCCCGCATCCCCCACGGTGTGCTGCTGGTGGGCCCTCCGGGTACCGGTAAGACCCTGCTGGCACGTGCCTGTGCAGGCGAGGCCGGGGTGCCCTTCTACTCCATCTCCGGCTCTGACTTTGTGGAGATGTACGTCGGCGTGGGCGCATCCCGCGTGCGCGATCTGTTCGATAAGGCCAAAAAGACCATGCCCTGCATCATCTTCATTGATGAGATCGACGCTGTGGGCCGTCAGCGCGGCGCAGGTCTGGGCGGCGGTCACGATGAGCGCGAGCAGACCTTGAACCAGCTGCTGGTAGAGATGGACGGCTTTGAAGCCAACGACGGCATCATCGTCATGGCCGCCACCAACCGTGCCGACATTCTGGATAAGGCGCTGCTGCGTCCCGGCCGCTTTGACCGTCAGGTCTATGTGGGTCTGCCGGATGTCAAGGGCCGCGAAGAGATCCTGAAGGTGCACACCCGCAACAAGCCCCTTGCACCGGATGTCTCCCTGAAGGTCATTGCCCAGCGCACCGCCGGTTTTGCCGGTGCAGACCTTGAAAACCTTGTCAACGAGGCCGCACTGCTGGCAGCCCGCCGCAACCGCAAGGCCATTACCATGGAGGATATCGAGGAAGCTTCCATGAAGGTGATGGCTGGCCCCGAGAAGAAGAGCCGTGTGGTCACCCCGGAGGAGAAAAAGCTCACCGCCTACCACGAGGCCGGTCACGCAGTGGCAGGCTTCTACTGCAAGCATCATCCCCGCGTGCACGAGATCACCATCATCCCGCGCGGTCAGGCCGGCGGCTACACCATGTATCTGCCTGAGAAGGATCGCAGCTATGTGACCAAGGGCGAGATGTTTGAGGACATCGTGTCCAGCTTGGGCGGCCGCGTGGCCGAGCAGCTGATCCTGGAGGACATCTCCACCGGTGCCTCCAACGACCTGCAGCAGGCCACCAACATCGCCCGCCAGATGATCACCCGCTACGGCTTCTCCGAGCGTCTGGGACCCGTGGTCTACGGCACCTCGCAGGAGGAGACCTTCCTTGGCCGCGATCTTGGTCAGGGCAAGGGCTACAGCGAGACTACCGCTGCCGAGATCGACAGCGAGACCCGCGATATCATCGACGAAGCCTACGAGACCTGCCGCCGCACCCTGACTGAGCATATCGACCAGCTCCATGCGCTGGCCAAGGCTCTGATGGAGCGCGAAAAGCTCAACGAGGAGCAGTTCAACACCATTATGGCCGGCGGCACCCTGCCCCCCTGCGAGGACGCAAAGCCCAAGCAGGCACAGCCCGACCAGACCGTGCAGCCCGCCCCGGTGCAGCCCGCAGAGCCTGCGGAGACTGCTGAGCGTGCCGAACCCGCCGAGCAGGCAGAGCCTGCCCAGCCGGAAGTGCCGCAGCCGGACGCCCCGGAGCAGCAGGACTAAGCTTTTTTAGGAAAGGAGCGAGCATCGTGGAGGAAAATTTTAACCCAGTCGCCCAGACCCGTGCAAACTACTATACTCCCGGCAGCCCGGTGCAGTTCGTCTGCGTGGAGCTGCTCAAAGGGGACGTCAGCGGCGAGCACGCTGTCTGCCTGACCTTCAAGAATATTTCCCGCGTGACCCTGACCGCACTGGAGATCCACTTCAAGTGCAAGGGCGTGGACGGTGTGATCCTGTGCGAGGACAAGTTCGAGTACCGGGATCTGCAGGTAAAGCCCGGCGAGCTGTTCGGGCAGGATGATGCCGTGTTCATCACGGCAAAGGCCATCACCAGCGTGGATGTTTCGCTGTGCAATGTGTACAACGGCAAGCGCGTGGTGCATCTGGATAGCATCAAGCGTGTGCGCCTGCCTGCGCCCCGCCGTCTGGCCCCGGAGCTGCAAAAGGCGCTGGAAGCCCGCATGAACCGCACCGGGCTCAAGTATCAGCCGCAGGTGTTCGAAAACGGCTGGTACTGCGCCTGCGGTGCCTTCCACCCCACCGAGGAGGACACGGTTTACTGCTCGGAGTGCGGCTGTGACCGCATCCTGCTGCAGAACGCGCTGAACACCCTGCTGCAGCCCGCCGCCCCGGCAGACGAGATGGAAATGCCCCTCAGCGCCCCGGCGGCTCCCGCAGCGCCTGCTGCGGTGGAGGAGCCTACCCGCATCGTGGGTGCAGCGCCTGCCGCCCCGGCAGCGCCCGTAGAGGAGCCCACCCGGGTCATGGGCGCAACGGCTTATCAGCCGAAGGCTGCCCCCGTCCAGCCCATCTCGGAGCCTACCCGTGTGCTGGATGCCTCTGCCCGCGCACCGTATTCAGATGCAGCTGCGGCAGACGAGGGCACCCGCGTGATGCCCGCCGCCGCCCGCCGCCCGGCACCGGCTCCGGTGCGTCAGCCCGCGCCTGTGGACGAGGACGAAGAGTACGAGGACAGCCGGGACAGCGTGGCAGAAGCGCTGATCCGCTGGGTGCCGCCCATTACGGCTATCCTGTGCGCAGCCATTGCGCTGTGCGGCTTTGTGTACTACCAGTTCGTGCTGTAATATAAGTTCATCCCGGCGGAGGGGGCAGCGTGCCTTCTCCGCCTTTTGTGTGCATTGCACAGAAAGGAAATATCATGCCGGAACAAGCCTTACAGGTGGCTTTTGAGATCAAGACCGCCTGCGATGAGATCAGCCGCCGCCTGCTGCGCTGGCACTGGGAGCGCAAGCCCGGGGCGCACAGTCTGGATGCGCTGCTGGAGCATATTGCCGCCCGCAAGCAGGAAAGCCCGGATTACTACGACCGTATGCCGGACCTTACCGGCAAGACCAGCTGGCAGCAGCTGGACACCACCCTGTGTATGCGGGTGCTGCTGGACCCGGAAAACGATGCCGCCCGCCCGCTGGACCTGCTGGGCAACACGGCACACCCTTCTGCCGCCCGCCATGCCTGCAACGCCATCCGCACCGCCCGCAACGAGGCTGCCCACGCGGCAGTTGCAGCGGACGGCGCACAGGCGGCACTGCTGTTCAACGAAGCCATCGAGGCGCTGGAGGAAGGCTACGCCGGTACCGCCTTTAAGGAAAACGAGCTGGCGCAGTATTACCGCGAGGCAGAGGATTATCTGAGCCGCTGCAGCGAGGGCAAGCCCCTCAAAGCGCGCCAGAACAGCCCGGAGAAGCCCCGGCAGGGGAAGGCTGCCGCCTCCGGCAAGCCCCGCAGCGCACAGCAGAGCCACACCACCAAAAGTACCGCCGGGCGGCAGAGCACCTCTGCCCGCAGCCGCAGCACCGCTACCAAACAAAACCGCAGCACGGCCTCCCGCAGCAAAAAGCAGCAGACCGGCGGCGAGAGCAGGGTGGCGCTGGGCATTATTCTGGCAGCGCTGGTGCTGGGGCTTATCGCACGCGCTATCAGCATGGGACTTGTGTAATTGCAATGTTTTGCAATTCTGGTGGTAAATTGGAAAGCAATATCGTTTGGATTGTGTAAAGTCACCAAAAAAGCAGCGGACAGCCCCACAGAAAAACGGTCATTGCACCTCTTGCGGGAAATGTGAAACGGATTTATAATAAGCATGAAAACGTTTACACATTGCCACCGGAGAGGGAACGGAGAAAAGAACCTCATGACCATCAGTGATATTGCAAAGATGGCAGGCGTTTCCAGTGCTGCGGTCAGCCGCTATTTGAACGGCGGCCCCCTCAGCGAGCAGAAGCGTGCCGTGATACAAGCCGTAGTGGAAAAGACCGGTTACAGCCCGGACACTGCCGCCCAGACCCTGCGCACCGGCAAGGTGCGTCAGGTGGGGGTCATCGTGCCCAGCATCAGCTCCCAGTCGGTGGGGCAGATCACCAGCGGCATTGCAGCCGAGCTGGGGGCCAGCCGCTACCTGATGCTGCTGGCGGACACCGAGCTGGACGCGCAGATGGAGCTGGAATATCTTACAGCACTGCAGCGCAACCATGTGGCCGGTATCATCCTGCTGGGCTGCGATTACAGCCCGCAGCTGTGCAAGGCACTGAAGGACTGCCGTGTGCCTGTGGTGGTGACAGGGCAGCGCTTTGCAGATCTGCCCTGCGTTTATAATGACGACCGCTCTGCCGCTCGCGACCTGACCCGGAAGATGCTGGAACATGGCCGCAGAAATATCGTGTACATCGGCGGCAGCGAGCAGGACGCCGCCACCGGCATTGCCCGCCGTCAGGGTGTACAGGATGCACTGCGGGAGGCCGGACTGAATGCAGATAGTCTGCCCCGCGCTTACTGCACTGCCTTTTCCATGGAAGAAGGGCACCGCTGCATGGAGGAGCTGCTGGCACGCTGCCCGCAGCTGGACGGTGTGGTCTGCGTGACCGACACCGTGGCCTTTGGCGCATTGCAGGTGCTGCGCGCTGCTGGGCGCAAAGTAGGGCAGGATATCGGCCTTGCCGGCATCGGAGACAACTGGGCGGGCAAGGTGGTGGAGCCCGGCTTGACCACCATCCGCTTTTATCAGCGGCAGGTAGGGCAGGAGGCTGCCCGGATGCTGCTGCAAAGCCTGGAGCACACCGGAACGGACGCTGCGCCGGTGCGCCAGACCACGCTGGGCTATACGCTGGTAGAGCGCGGCTCGCTGTAAAAAAGAGGTACGAATGAAACAAAAGCTGATTTTTTTAGATATCGATGGCACTCTGCTGCCCCCGGGCGAGATGCTGATCCCCCAAAGCACAGTCGAGGCACTGTGTGAAGCGCACGCCAACGGTCACAAGCTGTTTCTGTGCACCGGGCGCAACCTGCGCATGACCCAGCCGCTGCTGGACTACGGCTTTGACGGTGCAGTGTGCAGTGCCGGCGGCTATGTGTTCTGCGGGGACAAGGTACTGGTAGACCTGCCCATGGAGCCGCAGCTGGCAGAGGGCGTGCGCAGCGCTATGGAGCGCCACGGCGTGGAGTGCACGCTGGAAGCGCGGGACGCCACCTACGGCAGCCTGAAGATGATAGAGCGCTGGAGCTTCACCCACCGGGATGCAGGCGATCTGAACAGCGAAGCCGCCCGCTGGCGCAAGGCCATGGAGGACGGCATGACCATCAGCCCGCTGGCCGATTACAAGGGTGAGCCGCTGTATAAGATCGTGTATATCGCGGAGCGCAGCGAGGATCTGGACGAGGCTAAGCGCCTGTACGAGGACAGATTCGTGTTCTGTGAGAGCAAGCTGGACGGTCTGGACGGCGGCTATGTGAACGGCGAGCTCATCAACCGCAAATTTGACAAAGGACGCGGCATCAAGGCCGTCTGCGACTATCTCGGCGTGCCCCTGCAGGACAGCATCGGCTTTGGCGACAGTGACAACGACCTGCAGATGACCGATGTGGTCGGCATCAGTGTCTGTATGGCCAACGGCTCTGCAAGCCTGAAGCAGCGCTGCGACCGCATTGCCCCCTCGGTGTACGAGGATGGCATCGCCAAGGAGTTTGCAGCCTTGGGGCTGATTTAAAATCTCTTATTATGAAAACAGGGCAGGGGAACGTCCGCAGATGTTCCCCTGCCCTGAATTTTTTAAATAAATCTTCCGCTGAAAATATCCAGAGCGGAAGCGGAGGATATTCGAAATCGTCTCACAGCAAAAAAGGAGCACCGCACAAACATACTGTGCGGTGCTCCTTTTGGTTCATAGATCAGTAGTGCAGATCCTCTGCGGTCAGCGCTTCCAGCACGGGCAGCATGGCAGCGGCTTCGGCTTTGGCGGCGGGCAGATCCATATCGCGGTAGTTGCCGCACTCCACCTCGCTGGCACCGGGCACAGCGCCCTCAAAGCCAGCCATAAAGCGGTAGGCATCCACCGTCAGCTGCAGCGCCTGCGCCGGGGTCAGCCCCCGGGTAAGCAGGTAAAAGCCGGTGCGGCAGCCCATGGGGCCAACATAGATCACCCCGTCCTTCACAGCGCTGTTGCGCGCGTAGGTGGCAAACAGGTGCTCCAGCGTGTGGGCGGCAGCGGTGGTCAGGTAATCGCCCTGATTGGGCTTTTTCATGCGGATGTCCCAGGTGAGCACATCGCCGTCCTGACGGCTCAGGTACATCCCGCGCTCCAGCCGGGTGTGATCCACGCAAAAGCTTGCGATACGTTCCATACTGCGGTTCTCCTTTATCAGCCCTGCAGGCGCTGCACACTGCCGTGTGCGCAGTCCACAGCCACCATCAGACCATCGCGGATGTGGCTGGTAGCACCGGCGGCACCCACAACGGTGGGCTTCAGCAGTGCCTTGCCGGCAATGGCGGCGTGGCTGTTCAGGCCGGGCTCCTCTACCACCAGAGCGGCGGCATCGCGCACAAAGCTCAGCATCTCGTTGCTGGTGGAGGGCACCACCAGCACCATGCCGGGCTTGAACTTGGCGCGCACTTCGTCCATGGTGCGGCAGACGCAGGCCTTGCCGCTGGCAACATCGTTGTTCTCGGGGCCGACACCCACGCCGGTAGCCAGACAGTTGCCCACCATGTGGATCTTGATCATGTTGGTGGTGCCGGAAACGCCCACGGGCACGCCTGCGGTCACAACAGCCAGCTCGCCGTTGTGCAGGTAGCCGTTCTCCTTGGCCAGCGCGGTGGACATCTCGATCAGTTCATCGGTGCTGTGTGCCAGAGACATCATCAGCGGGGTGATGCCCCAGCTCAGGGACAGCTGACGCTGCACCTGCTCGCGCATGACGCAGGCAATGATGGGCTGCTGCGGGCGGTACTTGCTCAGCAGGCGGGCAGTAGTGCCGGACTCGGACACGGTCACGATGGCAGCGGCGTTCACGTCCCGTGCGGTCAGGCAGGCAGCATGGGCGGTAGCGTCGGAGACGCTGATCTTGCCGGGGTTGGAATCCATCGTACGGCCGCGCAGATGGAAACCCTCCTGCTCGGTGCGCTCAGCGATGGCAGACATGGTCTTGAGTGCCTCCACGGGGTAGGCACCGGCAGCGGTCTCACCGGACAGCATAATGGCAGAGGTGCCGTCGTAGATGGCGTTTGCCACGTCCGAGATCTCGGCACGGGTGGGGCGGGGGTTCACCATCATGCTGTCCAGCATCTGGGTAGCGGTGACGATGGGCTTGCCGAAGGAGAAGGAGCGCTCGATGATGGTCTTCTGGATGCCGGGCAGCTCGGTGAAGTCGATCTCCACGCCCAGATCACCACGGGCCACCATCACGGCGTCGGCAGCGGCCAGAATGCTGTCGATGTTGTTCACGCCCTCGCGGTTCTCGATCTTTGCAATGATGCGGATGTTGGAATCGTACTGGTTCAGCAGGTTGCGGATATCGTACACGTCCTGTGCGGTGCGCACAAAGGAGGCGGCGATGAAATCGTAGCCCTGCTGGATGCCGAAGATGATGTCATCCTTATCGCGCTGGCTCATATACGGCATGGACAGGTGCACGCCGGGCACGTTGACGCCCTTCTTGTTCTTGATCTTGCCGTTGTTCAGCACGGTGCAGACGATGTCGGTGTCGTTCACGGTCTGGATCTGCAGCTTGATCAGGCCATCGTCCAGCATGATGGTGCCGCCCGGCTCCACGTCCATGGGCAGGTCCTTGTAGGTGATGGAGCAGATCTCGTTGGTGCCCTCCACATCGCGGGTGGTCAGGGTGAAGGTCTGGCCTGCAACCAGATTCTCAACGCCGTTCTTGAAGTCCTTCAGGCGGATCTCAGGGCCCTTGGTGTCCAGCAGTGCGGCCACGGGCTTGCCCAGCTCCTCGCGCAGAGCCTTCAGCTTTTCAAAGCGGCCCAGATGCTCCTCGTGGGAACCGTGGGAAAAATTGAAGCGGGCCACGTTCATGCCGTTGGCGATCAGATCGCGCAGCACGCCTTCCTTATCGGTGGAAGGGCCAAGGGTGCAAATAATTTTCGTCTTTCTCATGCAATATACCTCCGTCAACTCTCTCTTACCTATATCCGGCACAGCATCCCTGCAGGCTGCTGTGTATGACCAATGGGAGCAAAAGCTCCCGGTACAGCGGGTCGGTTTATATGGCAGAGCGGGAAAACCCAAAACTCTACCACTTATTATTATAATCGTTCCGGCGCAAGAGAGCAAGAGGAATTTTTGCTTGAATACAAGTTTTTGTGTCTGTTTATGTTTGTGAGAGAGATTGTGGAAAACTTAACGATACGGCGCGGCTTTCTGTGGGCTGTCTGACGGGGGAAAACTGCTGCAAAACGTAAAAACTGATAAGACTGTGCAAGGCCGCTGCCTCTTGCATCCGAGGGGCTTTTTGCTTATAATAAAGGTAATAAAGTAGTACTGTTCCGGGGCGCGCCCCGGAGAAATGGAGTGACTATTATGGAAAAACGCGTTTTTCTGATCGTGCTGGACAGCTTTGGCATCGGCGCAGAGCCGGACGCCGCTGCCTTCGGCGATGCAGGCACCAACACTTTGGGTGCCATTGCAAACCACCCCAATTTCAATTGTCCCAACCTGCGCAAGCTGGGCTTGTTCAACATTGACGGTGTGACCGCAGGGGAGAGGACGGATGCCCCGGCGGCTGCCTTTGCCCGCCTGCAGGAGCAGAGCATGGGCAAGGATACCACCATCGGCCACTGGGAGATCGCCGGTGTGGTCAGCCCGGAGCCGCTGCCCACCTTCCCGGAGGGCTTCCCGGAGGAGCTGATCCGGGAGTATGAGCAAAAGACCGGCCACAAGGTGCTGTGCAACAAGCCCTATTCCGGCACGCAGGTGCTGAAGGACTACGGCGAGCAGGCTATGCGGGAAAACGCCCTCATCGTCTACACCAGCGCCGACAGCGTTTTTCAGGTGGCCGCCAACGAGGAGCTTGTGCCGGTGCAGGAGTTGTACCGTTACTGCGAGATCGCCCGGGAAATGCTCAAGGGCAAGTACGGCGTGGGCCGTGTGATCGCCCGTCCCTTCCTTGGCAACAGCGCCGACACCTTCTACCGCACCACCAACCGACACGATTTGAGCCTGAAGCCGCCCCGCGCCACCATGCTGGATCTGCTGAAGGATGCCGGTAAGGACGTGATCGCCGTGGGCAAGATCTTTGATATTTTTGACGGCGAGGGCGTGACCGAAAAGATCAAGACCACCGGCAACACCAACGGCATCGCTTTTACCAAGGCCTTGCAGACCCGGGATTTTGAAGGTCTTGCCTTTGTGAACTTGGTGGATTTTGATATGCTCTACGGCCACCGCCGCGATGTGGCAGGCTACGCTGCCGCCGCTACCGAGTTCGACCGTTTTCTGGCCGACTTCCTTCCGGGGATGCGGGAGGGCGACCTACTCATGATCACCGCTGACCACGGCTGCGACCCCTCCTACACCAAGACCACCGACCATACCCGCGAGTATGTGCCGTATCTGGTCTGCGGCAAAGGCGTAAAGGCGGGTACGGATCTGGGTACCAAGCTGTGCTTCGGCACCATCGCAAAGACTATCTGCGAGTATCTGGAAGTGGACGCTTCCACGCTGGACGGCCAGAGCGTATGGCAGGAGATCCGGGCATAAAACGCCCCAAAAGCTATAAGAACAGGAGCGTGAACCGATGCGTATTTATGATCTGATCGCAAAAAAGCGCGATGGCGGCACCCACACCCGGGAGGAACTGGAAGCCATTGTCAACGGCTTTGTCTGCGGGGAAGTGGCTGACTACCAGATGGCCGCATGGATGATGGCGGTGTACCTGCGCGGCATGACCAACGAAGAGACCGCCGAGCTGACCGATGTAATGGCGCACAGCGGCGTGATGGTAGACCTTTCGCCCATTCCGGGCATCAAGGTGGACAAGCACTCCACCGGCGGCGTGGGCGATAAGACCACGCTGGTCATCGCGCCCATCGTGGCGGCCTGCGGGGTGAAAATTGCCAAAATGAGCGGCCGGGGCCTCGGCCACACCGGCGGCACTATTGATAAGATGGAGAGCGTGCCCGGTACAAAGACCGCCCTCTCGCAGGAGGAATTTTTTGCACAGGTGAACCGGATCGGCCTGTCGGTCATCGGCCAGAGCGAGGGCATCGCCGTGGCAGATAAAAAGATGTACGCTCTGCGGGACGTTACCGCCACCGTCAGCTGCATCCCGCTCATCGCCTCCAGCATCATGTCCAAAAAGCTGGCCTCCGGTTCGGACGCCATTCTGCTGGACGTCACCACCGGCACCGGCGCCTTTATGAAGACCGTGGACCAGAGCATCGAGCTGGCGCAGCTGATGGTCGCCATCGGCACCCACCATGGCCGCCGGGTGGCTGCCATGATCACCGATATGGACACTCCGCTGGGGCACAACATCGGCAACAGTCTGGAAGTCATGGAGAGCATGGACGTGCTCAAGGGCCACGGCCCGGCAGACCTGACCGAGGTGTGCCTGCAGCTGGCAGCCAATATGCTGGTGCTGGCGGGCAAGGGCGATGCCGCTCACTGCCGCGCTATGGCCGAGGCTGTCATTGCGGACGGCTCTGCCTTTGAAAAGTGCAAGGAAATGTTTGCCGCACAGGGCGGCGATATCCGGGTACTGGACGATTACAGCCTGTTTGCACAGCCCGCCGCCAGCTACGAGCTGATGGCTGAACAGGATGGCTACATTGTGGCCAACGATGCCGAAAAGATCGGCTCTGCCAGTGTGCTGCTGGGCGCAGGCCGCCAGAAAAAGGGCGACCCGCTGGACTTTGCCGCCGGCATCACCCTGCATAAAAAGTGCGGCGACTACGTCCATAAGGGCGAGAGCCTTGCCACCTTCTACGGTGCTGCGGACAAGTTTGAAGCCGCCGCTGCCGAGTACCGCAGCGGCCTTGTGTACGGCGCTGAAAAGCCGGAGGAAGCCCCGCTGGTGTACGCCCTTGTCACCAAGGACGGCGTAGAGCGATACTGAGACCGGACAGCAGGGGAGACCTGTTTTTCTGTGAAAATGCAAGGGCGGGCAGCCCGCAGGCTGGCCGACCTTGCTCTTATAACAGTAATTTTTCCGCTGATAATGCCCAAAGCGCACGCGGAGGGCATTCTATCGCAATTTTCAAAAATAGTGCCTGTCAAAACGGCATATTTGCGATATGCAGTTTGCGGATGTTGCTTGGGCATTAGAAACGCAAACTGCTATAAATCGTTTTGAGCCAAGGGGACTGCTGCACAAAAGCTGTGCGGCAGTCCCTTCTGTTTTGGAGAAATCCCCTCGCTGTCTATGCTTCGCAAATCTACCGCTCCAAAGGGGAGAGGCTCTGGCAAAAGGATAAAGTTTGCGGGGACTGCCAAGGGCTCTCCCTTTGGGAGAGCTGCCGAGCAAAGCGAGGCTGAGAGGGCGAGGCTGCTGCCCTTGAAAGCAATTGTTTTTTTCGCTTCCACGCTGAAAACAGGCCATCATGCACAAAGAAACTGTTGCTTTTTAAGCATTTCGCTGTATTTGCGGGACAAATGGTAGAACTTTGCGGTGGGATATGGTATACTATACTGTACTTGTATGCCCCGGGGAAAGGGGCTGCCAAAGGAGAAAGGACTTGTTATGAAGATCATTCTGGTGGGCGGCGGCAAGGTCGGTACGGCTCTGGCACGCCAGCTCAGCGAGGAAGGCCACAACGTGACTGTGGTGGACACCAACAAAGCGCGCGTGGAGCACCTGACCGAAAGCTACGACGTGCTGGGCATCGTGGGCAATGGCTCGTCCATCACCACCCTGTCCGAGGCTGGCATTGAGGATGCGGACGTGTTCATTGCGGTCACCGGCTCGGACGAACTGAACCTGCTTTGCTGTATGTTTGCTAAAAAGGCGGGTCACTGCCACGGCATTGCCCGTGTGCGCAACCCGTCTTACAGCCACGAGCTGGACTTTATCAAAAAGCAGATCGGCATTTCCGCCATCATCAACCCGGAAATGGCAGCGGCAAAGGAGATCTCTCATCTGCTGCGGTTCCCCGGCGCCAGCAAGATCGATACCTTTGCGGACGGCCGTGTGCGGCTGATCAAGTTTGCGCTGCCCGATGCACTGGACGGCGTAGCCATCCGCGAGATCCCCACCCGGCTCAAGAGCGATATTCTGGTGTGCGCAGTAGAGCGTGACGGCGGGGTCATCATCCCCAACGGTAACTTTGTGCTGCAAAAGGGCGATCAGGTCACCTTCCTTGCCACGCAGGAAAAGGCCCATGCCTTCTTCCAGCAGCTGCATCTGCCGGTGCAGCCGGTGCGCAACGCCCTGATCGTGGGCGGCGGTGCCATTGCCTACTACCTCAGTCAGGAACTGCTGGAAAATCATGTGCGGGTGCGCATCGTAGAGCGGGACGCCGCCCGCTGCGTAGAGCTGGCCGAGCAGCTGCCCGGTGCACAGATCCTGAACGAGGACGGCTCCAACCGCGAGTTTCTGCTTTCCGAGGGTCTGGAATCCACCGAGGCCTTTGTGGCGCTGACCAACATTGACGAAGAAAACGTGCTGCTGACCCTGTTTGCCAAAAAGCACTCCAACGGCAAGCTGGTGACCAAAGTCAACCGTCTGGAATTTGACGATATTCTGGCCGGGCTGGATCTGGGCAGCGTGGTCTACCCCAAGTACATGACCTGCGACTACATCGTGCAGTACGTCCGCGCCCTGCAGAACGAGGCGGGCAGCAACATCAAGACTCTGTACCGCATTCTGGACGACCGCGTGGAAGCGCTGGAGTTTACGGTGCACGAGGAGAGCGCCGCCACCGGCGTGCCCCTGAGCCAGCTGCACCTGAAAAAGAACCTGCTGCTGTGCTGCATTACCCGCGGCAGCAAGATCCTGATCCCCCGCGGCGGCGACCAGATCCAGGTGGGCGATAACGTCATCGTGGTCACGCTGGAGCACGGTCTGCACGATCTGCGCGATATCGTGGAGCACTGACGGAGGCGGACTATGAATTATGCGATCGTTTTCCGTCTGCTGGGCTATGTGCTGATGATCGAGGGCGCACTGCTGCTGCTGCCAGCCGCCGCCAGCTTAGTGTATGGCGAGTGGATGGTACTGGGCGTGTTTCTGCTCACAGCAGCCGTCAGCGCCGGCATCGGCTACGCCCTGCACACCATCAAGCCCCGCAGTAAGGTGTTCTATATGCGCGAAGGCTTTGCGGCTACCTCGCTGTGCTGGGTGTTCATCTCGGTCATGGGCGCGGTGCCCTTTGTGCTTACCGGCTGCATCCCGAACCCTGTGGACGCCCTGTTTGAGACGGTCTCCGGCTTTACCACCACCGGTGCCAGCATTCTGCCCGGCGTGGAAGATCTGCCCAACGGTATTCTGTTCTGGCGCAGCTTCACCCACTGGATCGGCGGCATGGGCGTTCTGGTGTTTCTGCTCTCGCTGCTGCCGCTGACCGGCGGCTCCCACGTCAACCTGATGAAGGCGGAAAGCCCCGGCCCGCAGGTGGACAAGCTGGTGCCCAAGGTACAGTCTACCGCTAAAATTCTGTACGGCATCTACTTTGCCCTTACCATGCTGGAACTGGTGTTCCTGCTGCTTGGCAGAATGCCCCTGTTCGAAGCCCTGCTCACCGCCTTTGGCACGGCGGGCACCGGCGGCTTCGGCTTCCGCAACGATAGCTTCAGCAGCTTTTCGCCCTACATCCAGTGGGTCGTGACCATCTTCATGATCCTGTTCGGCGTCAACTTCAACGCCTACTTCCTGCTGCTCATGCGCAAATTCCGCCGCGCTGCTGCCAGCGAGGAGGTGCGGGGCTACTTTGTGGTCATCGCGGTGGCCGTGGGCATCATCACCGCCAATATTTATAGCATGTACAACAGCCTTGGCGAGGCGCTGCGGCAGGCTGCTTTTCAGGTGGGTTCCATCATCACCACCACCGGCTTCTCCAGCTGCGATTTTGATTTGTGGCCCACCCTCTCCAAGGAGATCCTGGTCATGCTCATGTTCATTGGTGCCTGCGCCGGCAGTACCGGCGGCGGCATCAAGGTGAGCCGCTTCCTTATTCTGGGCAAGACCCTGGCCAAGGAACTCAAGACCGCCCTGCACCCGCAGGTGGTGGCACCCGCCCGCATGGACGGCAAGCTGCTGAACCACGAGACCATCCGCACCACCAATGTGTTTATTGCGGCCTATATCTTTATCTTTGCGGCCTCCTTCTTCCTGATCAGCCTGAACGGCTTTGATATGGTAACGAACTTTACCGCCGTGGCCGCTACCCTGAATAACATCGGACCGGGTCTTGTCAAGGTTGGCCCTATGCAGAACTTCGGCTGCTTTGCAGACCCCGCAAAGCTGGTGCTGATCTTCGATATGCTTGCCGGCCGTCTGGAGATCTTCCCCATGCTGGTGCTGTTTATGCCCGACACATGGCGGCGGTTCTGAGCATTTTGAGGCACGGGACAGGCAAAAAATATTATTTCGGAACACCGGAGTGTCTATGGACGCTCCGGTGTTCTTTTTGTGAAAGAAGCTGCAAAGACAGGTGACAACGGTTAGAAATACCTTGCGTTCAGCGCAGTATTGCTGTATGATTATGGTATCAATTGTCTTACCCTTACCCCTGAGCAGGCAGAACCTTTTTATAAGCAAGATCGTTCTGCATGATAAAAAAGAAGAAAGCAAAACAATAAAACGTACAGGAGGAAATTACTATGGGTTTGATCAAAGCAGGTATGGGCGCACTGGGTGGAACGCTTGCAGACCAGTGGAAGGAATTTTTCTATTGCGATTCTCTGGATAAGGACGTGCTGATGGTCAAAGGCCAGAAGCGCACCTCCCGCCGCAGCTCCAATAACGGCGAAGATAATATCATCACCAACGGCAGCGGCATTGCTGTGGCAGATGGCCAGTGTATGCTCATCGTGGAGCAGGGCAAGGTGGTGGAGGTGTGCGCCGAACCGGGCGAGTATACCTTCGATTCCTCCACCGAGCCCAGCGTGTTCACCGGCAACTTCGGCGATAGTCTGGCTGCTACTTTCCAGACCGTAGCCAAGCGCTTTACCTACGGCGGCGACACCGGCAAGGATCAGCGGGTGTACTACATCAACACCAAGGAGCTGGGCGAGATTTTGTACGGCACTGCCACCCCCATCCCGTTCCGCGTGGTGGTCAGTGAAGAGCGGGGCTACAAGCTCTCGGTGAATATCCGCTGCAACGGCAGCTTTACTTACCGCATCTGCGACCCGCTGCTGTTCTACACCAATGTGTGCAGCAACGTCTCTAACCAGTACGATGCCTCAGAGCTGGCTCCCCGCCTGAAAAGCGAACTGATGAACGCTTTGCAGCCGGCGCTGGCCACTCTTTCTGCCAACAAGGTGCAGTATTACGAGATCCCCGCCCACACGCTGGAGATCTCGGACGCTCTGAACGAGCAGCTGTCCAATATCTGGCGCAAAAAGCGCGGCATTGAAGTGTTCTCCTTCAACATCAACTCCCTGTCCATCCCGGAGGAGCAGCAGAAGAAGATCACCGAGTGGGAAGAGAATGCCATGACCACCGATCCCACCACCGCCGCCGCTCGTCTGGTGGGCGGCCAGATCGACGCCATGAAGACTGCCGCCGGGAACACCGCCGGTGCCATGACCGGCTTTATGGGCATGGGCATGGCAGCCGGTGCAGACGGCATGGGCGGTATGAACGCCCAGAACCTGTTTGCCATGGGGCAGCAGCCCGCAGCGCCCCAGCAGCCTTCTGCCGCCGACAGCTGGAAGTGCAGCTGCGGCGCTACCGTTACCGGCAAGTTCTGCCCGGAGTGCGGCAGCAAAAAGCCGGAGCCGAAGCCCGCTGACAGCTGGCAGTGCAGCTGCGGTGCCACCGTCACCGGCAAATTCTGCCCGGAGTGCGGTAAGCCCCGCCCGGCGGCAGCAGAAGGCTGGACCTGCAGCTGCGGCGCAGTGAATAAGGGCAAGTTCTGCTCCGAGTGCGGCAAACCCCGCCCCGCCGCTGCCCTCAAGTATAAGTGCGACAAGTGCGGCTGGGAGCCGGCAGACCCCGCACACCCGCCCAAGTTCTGCCCGGAGTGCGGCGACCCCTTTGACGACAACGACCGCAGCTGAATCCGCGCACAATGACCGATCACGCTGCGGGGCAGGGAAGGACTCCTTGCCCCGCAGATCATAGGAGGAAACGCTATGGCAGGAATGCTGGAATATAAGTGCCCCTGCTGCGATGGTGCGATCAAATTTGACAGCACCACCCAGAAGCTGAAATGCCCCTACTGTGACACCGAGTTTGAGGTGGACGCACTGAAGGGCTACGATAAGGATCTGAAAGACCAAAAACCCAGCGAGATGGACTGGGCCACCCCCGGCGGCAGCTGGGCAGAGGGCGAGACCGCCGGTCTGCACACCTACGTCTGCAAGAGCTGCGGCGGCGAGATCGTGGGCGACGATACCATGGCCGCCTCGGCCTGCCCCTTCTGCGGCAACCCCATCGTTCTGACCGGACAGTTTGCGGGAGACCTGCGCCCCGACCTGATCATCCCCTTCAAGCTGGACAAAAAGGCGGCTAAGGAAAAGCTGCAGGAGCACCTCAAGGGCAAGACCCTACTGCCCAAGGTGTTCCGCAGCCAGAATCATATCGACGAGATCAAGGGCGTGTATGTGCCCTTCTGGCTGTACGACAGCGATGCGGATGCGCAGCTGCGCTTTACCGCCACCCGCACCCGCTGCTGGTCGGATGACGACTACGACTATACCGAGACCAGCTACTACTCCGTGCGCCGGGACGGTGTGCTGGGCTTTGACGCGGTGCCGGTAGACGGCTCTTCCAAGATGGCAGACGACCTGATGGAATCCATCGAGCCCTTTGCTATGCAGGATGCAGTGGCCTTCAACACTGCGTATCTGGCAGGCTATGTGGCAGATAAGTACGATGTGGACGCCAAAAAGAGCATCGAGCGCGCCAATGAGCGCATCCGCCAGTCCACCGAGGACGCCTTTACCCAGACCGTCACCGGTTACGACTCGGTCAAGGTGGAGAATAGCAGCATCCAGCTGCACGGCGGCAAGGCAAAGTATGCCCTGTTCCCGGTGTGGGTGCTGAGCACCAGCTGGCGGGGCGAGAATTACATCTTTGCCATGAACGGCCAGACCGGTAAGTTTGTAGGCAATTTGCCGGTAGATAAGGCCGCTGCCCGCAAGTGGACGCTGGGTCTTACGGCAGCTGTTGGTGCCGCATCCTATGCGGTCATGTGGCTGCTGTGGCTGGCCGGTATTCTGTAAAGGAGGGACGGAAGATGAAAAAGACTGCTACCCGACTGCGCTCCCTCTGTGCTGCGCTGGCAGCACTGATGCTGCTGCTTGCGCTGGCTGTACCTGCCTTTGCGGCCGAGGAAGGCTTTGCCGACCTGTATTACCGCCTGAACGACAGTGCAGAAGTCCTGACCGAGGACGAGGATAACGAGCTGGAGGCTTCGCTGGAGGAATTGAGTGTCCGTCAGAGCTTTGATGTGACCATTGCCACCATCGACTCGCTGGAAGGCGAGGGCTACACCAGCATGGAGGAATATGCCGATGACCTCTATGACTACTGCGAGTTCGGCTATGGTGCAGACCGGGACGGTGTGCTGCTGCTGGTAAGCATAGGCGACCGCAAATGGCATATCTCCACCTGCGGCTACGGCATTACCGCCTTTACGGACGCCGGTATCCAGTATCTTGGCGAGCAGATGACCCCCGACATGGCAGACGGCGATTACGCCGCAGCCTTCCGCACCTTTATCCAGTGGACGGACACATACGTTACCGCCGCCCGCGAAGGCCAACCCTATGACGTAGACAATATGCCGCATGAGCCCCTCTCCATCCTGTATCTGGGTCTGGCACTGGTCATTGGTCTGGTGACGGCACTGATCGTGACCGGCGTGATGAAAAGCCAGCTCAAGAGCGTGGCACCACAGCGGGACGCAACCGACTATGTGCGGCAGGGCAGCATGAAGCTGACCAACCAGCGGGATCTGTTCCTGTACCGTGATGTGCACCGCACCGAGCGGCCCAAGGAGACAGAATCCAGCGATTCCGGCGGCAGCTCCACCCACACCTCCTCCAGTGGCACCACCCACGGCGGCGGAGGCGGCTCGTTCTGAAAATATTCTTACAATAATTCAAGGAGGGCTGCTGCAAGCGGATCCTCCCTGTAAAAATGCAACGCCGGAAAGTCTGCGGACTTTCCGGCGTTGTTCTGCCTTCAGCCATCACTTTTCGGCCGCCCGACACAAACGACTGATTTTTTCCGCGCCTTTGGGGCTATACTTCCAGTGCAGACGATTATATATGCAGCAAGGAGCAGACACATGGGCATTTGGGAAGATCTGGGCATGGGTGGTTATCGGGGGTTTTCGCGTCCGGCGGCGCGGCTGCTGCAGCAGACGTTGCAGCTGGCGGGCAATCTGGGCTGTGAACAGGCCGACACCGGCCATCTTTTGCTGGCAATGCTGCAGCAGCAGGGCGCTGCGGCGCAGTTCCTGACCCGGAAAAACATCACAGAGCCGGAGGTGCGCCGCAAGCTGGCGCAGCAGCGCAGCGGCCCGGCACAGCGGTTGACCCGGCAGGCGATGGCACCAGACCTGCGCCGCACCATGGACTACGCGCTCATTGGGGCGCAGAACGCCCACGTCAGCCGGGCAGAGCCTGAACACCTGCTCTGCGCCATGCTGGAGGATGATGGCTGCGCCGCCGGGCTGCTGCTGGCCGAGATGGGGCTTTCGCTCACCGAGGCGGTGCGGGAGTGTCGCCAGCTGAGCGGACAGTTCGTGCTGCCCGCCCAGCCCCGGGTATCGGCAAGCATTCCCCGGGGCAGCCGCGCCAGCGATAAATATTGCCGCGACCTGACCCGCCGCGCCGCCGAAGGGGAGCTGGACCCGGTGTTCTGCCGGGAGGCCGAGCTGGACCGCATGGTGGAGATATTATGCCGCCGCCAGAAAAACGACCCCTGCCTGATCGGGGAGCCCGGCGTGGGCAAAACGGCGCTGGCCGAGGGTCTTGCACTGCGCATTGCTGCCGGGCAGGTGCCCAGAGCGCTGCAGGGGCGGCGGCTGCTGGCGCTGGATATGGCCAGTCTGGTGGCGGGCACCAAGTACCGGGGCGATTTTGAGGAGCGGCTGAAAAACCTGCTGGAGGAGCTGGTGCGGGACGGCACCGCCATCCTGTTCATCGACGAGTTCCACACCATCGTGGGTGCCGGTGCCGCCGAGGGTGCCATCGACGCCGCCAGCATCCTGAAACCGGTGCTTGCCCGGGGCGAATTGCAGCTCATCGGCGCCACCACCAATCAGGAATTCCGCACCCACATCCAGAAGGACGCTGCGCTGGAACGCCGCTTTGGCCGGGTGCAGGTAGAGGAACCCACCCCCGCACAGGCGGTGGAGATCCTTAACGGTCTTGCGCCCCGTTACGAGCGGTACCACAGCGTGCGCCTGCCGCCCCAGACCCTGCAGGCGGCGGTGGAGCTTTCGGTGCGGTACCTGCCCGGACGTTGCCTGCCGGATAAGGCCATCGACCTTGTGGACGAAGCCTGTGCGGCGGCGCGCATCCTTGCCGAAAAGGAGCAGCGCACCCAGCCGGTGCTCAGCCCGGAGGATATCGCCCGGGTGGTGGCAGCCGCCAGCGGTGTGCCCGCCCAGCGGGTGGGCGAACAGGAGCGGGAGCGGCTGGACAAGCTGGAAAGCCGCCTGAACGCGGAGATCGTCGGCCAGCAGCGGGCGGTGGCCGCCGTGGCCGGGGCCATCCGGCGCAGCCGCACCGGTCTGGGCGAGCCGGGGCGTCCCATCGGTGCTATGCTGTTTCTGGGGCCTACCGGCGTGGGCAAGACCGCACTTGCCCGGGCGCTGGCAGTCAGCTGGTTCGGCAGCGAGAAGGCACTGCTCAAATTTGATATGTCGGAGTATCAGGAGCAGCACACCGCCGCCCGGCTGCTGGGCGCGCCGCCGGGCTACCTCGGCCATGATGAGGGCGGGCAGCTGACCGAAGCCGTGCGCCGCCGCCCGTACAGCGTGGTGCTGTTTGACGAGATCGAAAAAGCACACCCGGATATCCAGAATATCCTGCTGCAGATCCTGGAGGACGGGCAGCTGACCGATGCCATGGGGCGCAAGGCGGATTTCCGCAACACCATCGTGCTGCTCACCTCCAATCTGGGTGCACGGTTCCTGGCTGGGCAGAATGCGCCGCTGGGCTTTGCCGCCGGGGCAGAAGCCGTGTTTGAAAAGCAGTCCGCGCAGGCCGTGGAGGAGGCCAAAAAGTGGTTCCGGCCGGAGCTGCTCGGGCGGCTGGACGAGGTGATCGTGTTCCGCCCGCTGGCGGAGGAAAACCTCTGCGCTATTGCAGAAAAAATGCTCTGCCAGCTGGAACAGCGCGCCGCCCGCAGCGGCTACCGGCTGCGCCACACCCCGCAGGTAGGGGCGGCACTGGCTGCCCGGGCGCAATCGGCCTACGGTGCGCGGGAGCTACGCCGTCAGGTGGACAGGGCGGTGGAGCAGGCGCTTGCAAACCGCATTGCCGCCGGGACTGCCTGCGTAGGGCAGCACTGGACGGCAGACTGCGCCGCCGATGGCAGCATCGTTTTGCGGGAGGATGAAACCGTAACCCTATAAGAAAACAGCAAAATACCGTTTTTGCTTGCAACCGGCACGGTTTTCGACTATTATAGAGGAAATAGAGTTACAACAGGGAGGACCCCCGATGCACACGCTGTTTCTTCTGAACCCCACAGCCGGAAAGGCTGATTGTACCCGCACTCTGCCGCAGCAGATCGCGGCCGCTGCTGCCGGTGCCGGGCTTGCCCCGGAGGACTACACCATCCGTGTCACCACCCACGCAGGCCACGCCCGGGAGCTTTCCCGCGCAGCCGCTGCTGCCGCCCAGAAGGCCGGGGTGGAGCTGCGCATTTTTACCGCCGGCGGCGACGGCACCTTCAACGAGGCGCTCACCGGTGCCCACGGCTTTGATAAGACCGCCGTGGGCTGCCTGCCCTATGGCAGCGGCAACGACTTTCTGCGCACCTACGGTACAAAGGAAGAATTTCTGGATCTGGATGCCCAGCTGGCCGGCGGGGCAGTGCCCATCGACCTGATGCGCACCAGTCTGGGGCTTTCGGCTACCATCTGCGCCGCCGGTCTGGATGCACAGGTGGCCTACGGCATCCCCAAGTTCCGGCGCATCCCGCTGTGCGGCGGCGAGGCGGCCTATGCGCTGTCCATCGCCCAGCAGCTGTGCGGACATATCGGCCGCAGGGTGGAGTACGTCATTGACGGCGAGGTGCTGACCGTGGACTGCCTGATGTGCGCAGTGTGCAACGGCCGCGCCTACGGCGGCGGCTTCATGGCCGGGCCGGAAGCACAGCCGGATGACGGCTGGCTGGATGTGTTCATCGTGCGCAAGGTCAGCCGCCGGGTCATTGCAAAGCTGCTGATGCTGTACAAAAACGGCCAGCACTTTCAAAACGGCCAGCTGACCGAGGCCGCAAAGCCCTACTTTATCTACCGCCGCGCAAAATCGGTCAGCCTGCGGGCAGCAGATGGCCGTGGGCCGATCATTGCCACCGTGGACGGCGAGTGCGCCCCCTGCAAGCAGGTGTCGGTGCAGGTGCAGCCGTTGACAGGCCGCGTGCTGCTGCCGCAGCCCGCCTACCAGCGCTTTATTGCCAAAAAAGCAGGCGTGAAGTAAAAAATGCACCATCAAAACCAAACAAAGCCGCTGCACAGAACAACGTGCAGCGGCTTTGCGTTTTGCTTATTGTGCGATAGCTTTGGTGCGATGCTGCCGCACCCGGCGTTCCAGCGCCTTGTAAAAGCTGCTCAGGCAGAGCGTGAGCAAAAGTACGGTCAGGGTCCAGACCACGGGCTGTACCGTAAGGCTAAGCTTATCCGCGAACCACTCCATATACCGGATCAGTACCTGATGGATCAGAAAACCGTAAGGGGACAGCCCGGCCAGCCACAAAAAGGGCTTTGCGGAAAGCAGCCGGGAAATGACTCCCTTGCCCATGGCAAGCAGCCAGACCAGCAGCACCGCAGAGGGGGTGAACAGCACGTTGTACCGGAAGGCTACCGCGCCCAGAACGCCCACCTGCGTGGCGGCAATAAACAGGCAGCCGCCCGCAAGCAGCACAGCGGCAACCTCCAGCAGGGAGAAAGCACCACGCGGCAGGCCGCTCTCCTGTTTGCGGCTGCGGTAAAGGCAGCCCATACAGCAGCTGATGGTAAAATCTCCCGCCCGGAACAGCGGGCACAGATAGGTCAGGTAGAATGCAGCCTTTCCGCTGAGCCCGGCTTTCCAGACCGCAAGGGAGAAAAGGCACTGCACGAAGAAGATCCCGGCGGCAATGCAGCGCAGCCTGCGGGCATCGGCCTTTTTCAGCACGGCGAGAAGCGGGGGAAAGATGGCATACAGAAAAGCCTGTACCGAAAGATACCACGCCACTCCGTTCAGGCAGAACCAGAAACGGCTGGAAGGAATCCATGTCTGCAGCAGGAAAATGCTTACCACAAGCTGCGCCGCACAGGAGAGAACCCCGCGGGCAGAGGGCTGCGCCAGAAGCCCCTTCAGTACAAATAACAGGGCGGCAGCCATCATAATAAGGTGCAGCGGATACAGCCGGCGTATTTTTTGCAGAGAAAAGGCTATGGAAGACCGCAGCCCCGGTGCTGTGCGGGGTCGGTCATAATAGTTGCAAACCATCAGAAAACCGGACAGCGCCACAAATACTGAGATCGCCCACGGACCCAGCCACGGCGCCCCGCAATGGGAGATGACGATGCACAGAAATGCGACTGCCCGCAGCCCCTGTAAAGATAAGATCAGTTTTTTGTCTGTCACAGTATCCTCCGTTCTGCCGCAAAGCGCGGCAGCTGTGTTTTTGTAATGCGTTATAAGTATAAAAAGGACGGCGCGTCCTGTCAAGAACTCACCGCTTTTTTACGTGGCAAGGTGCGATTTTTGGGCGTCATAAATTCTTAACAAAGAAAAATTGCAAAACCCCTTGATTTTTCAGGGCAAGATGAGTACAATACACTTAGCACTCGGAGAAAAGGAGTGCTAAACCACTGCGGAGCATACACGAAGCCCCCGCAGGACGTAACAAAGTTTCAAATAAATTCAATATAATGGAGGGCAAGAATTATGAAGATCATTCCTCTTGCAGACCGTGTTGTCATTAAGACTGTTGAAGTTGAGGAGACCACCAAGGGCGGCCTGATCCTGACCGGCAGCGCAAAAGAGAAGCCGCAGGTCGCACAGGTCATTGCAGTTGGCCCCGGCGGTGTCGTGGACGGCAAGGAAGTCAAGATGACCGTCAAGGTCGGCGACAAGGTCCTCACCAGCAAGTACTCCGGCACCGAGGTCAAGGTGGACGGCGAAGAGTGCACCATCGTGCGCCAGAGCGACATTCTGGCTGTTGTGGAAGACTGAAACTGAATTTTCCCTTTTCAATTGAGCTTGTATTATAAAGGAGCGATGTATTATGGCAAAGCAGATCAAGCAGGGCGAGGACGCCCGCAAGGCACTGTGTGCTGGTATTGATACCCTGGCTGACACCGTTAAGATCACCCTTGGCCCCAAGGGTCGCAATGTGGTGCTGGGCAAAAAGTTCGGCGCACCGGTCATCACCAACGATGGCGTGACCATCGCAAAGGAGATCGAGCTGAAGGACGAGTTCGAGAACATGGGCGCACAGCTGGTGCGTGAGGTCGCAACCAAGACCAACGATGCCGCAGGCGATGGCACTACCACCGCTACCGTGCTGGCACAGGCCATGGTCAACGAGGGCATGAAGAACGTTACCGCCGGTGCAAATCCCATGGATATCCGCCGCGGCATGAGCAAGGCTGTTGCCACCGCTGTGGAGACCATCAAGGCACACAGCCAGAAGGTGAAGGACAGCAACGATATCGCCCGCGTCGGCACTATTTCTGCCGGTGACCCCGAGATCGGCCGTCTGATCGCCGAGGCTATGGAGAAGGTCACCTCTGACGGTGTTATCACCATCGAGGAGAACAAGACCACTGCCGAGACCTACAACGAGATCGTGGAAGGTATGCAGTTCGACCGCGGCTACCTGACCCCCTACATGGTCACCGATACCGACAAGATGGTGGCCGATCTGGACAACGCTGCTGTCCTGATCACCGATAAGAAGATCAGCGTCATTCAGGATCTGGTGCCCCTGCTGGAGCAGGTGATGCAGAACGGCCTGAAGCTGCTGATCGTGGCTGAGGATATCGAGGGCGAGGCTCTGTCCACCCTGATCGTCAACCGTCTGCGCGGCACCCTGAATGTCGTGGCTGTCAAGGCTCCCGGCTTCGGCGACCGCCGCAAGGAGATGCTGCAGGATATCGCCACCCTGACCGGCGGCACTGTGATCTCCTCTGATCTGGGCTACGAGCTGAAGGACGCTACCGTCCAGCTGCTGGGTCATGCCCGTCAGGTCAAGGTGACCAAGGAGAACACCACCATCGTGGGCGGCGCAGGCGACAAGGACGCTATTGCAGCCCGCATTGCCCAGATCCGCAGCCAGATCGAGGCCGCTACCAGCGACTTTGACCGCGAGAAGCTGCAGGAGCGTCTGGCTAAGCTGGCCGGCGGCGTGGCTGTCATCAAGGTCGGTGCTGCTACCGAAGTCGAGATGAAGGACAAGAAGCTGCGCATCGAGGATGCTCTGAACGCCACCAAGGCAGCTGTGCAGGAAGGTGTTGTGGCAGGCGGCGGTACCGCTCCCATCAATGCCATCCCCGCTGTGCGCGCTCTGTGCGACACGCTGGAAGGCGACGAGCGCACCGGTGCCAAGATCGTGCTGAAGGCTCTGGAGGCTCCTCTGCGCCAGATCGCCAAGAACGCCGGTCTGGAGGGCAGCGTCATCATCGACAAGATCATCTCTGCCAACAAGCCCAACTACGGCTTCGATGCTCAGAACGAGGTCTTTGTCGAGGATATGATCGCCGCTGGCATCGTGGATCCGACCAAGGTCACCCGTTCCGCTCTGGAGAACGCAGCTTCCGTCGCTGAGATGGTGCTGACCACCGAGAGCCTTGTGGCTGACCTGCCGGAACCCCCGGCTCCCGCCGCACCTGCCGGCGGTGACATGGGCGGCATGTACTAATAACTGCCCAAAAACCGCATGAATCCTTGATTTTTGGAGCGCGCAAAAGCGGACTTACGCCAAACTTACGCCAAAAATCAAAGCGCACTATAGGGTAACAGAATCGGCACCCGCTGGAAAAGCGGGTGCCGATTTTTTTGTCTAGGGGATTTGAAGACTCATGAAACCCACTGATGGATTCTGCGAGCGGCAGACTGTCAGCGGCTTTATTGTTGACGAAAAACAAAGGTAGGGATACAATAATAAAAAAGAATGTAAAACCGGAAGGGAGCGTGCCGCCATGGAAAATCAAAGGGACTTCTGCAACGAATGCGGCGGCGAAATGGGGATTCCCGGTCTGATGGACTATAACATAAAGGAGATTGACGAGCAGTATCGTAGCTTTCGAGCACTGGATGGATAGTGGGAGTATATCGAATCGATGATATAAAGTGATAGATACTAGGAAAGTGGCAGCAAAGGACAACTATAATGAAGGATACGCTTAACTTAGGCAAAATTAACCCGAATGAGCAAAGAAACAAAGTCCCAAAACATATTCCATCTAAGGTTCATCCAGATACATTGTTTACTTTTATGACAGATTTCGGATTTCTTTTGGGATGCTTAGAACATAAAATGCTTTCTCCACGGTATTGTGAAGAAGATGTACGATACTTAAATCTTAGAAGAGTAAAATCTTTAGCCTATCCAATGAAATGTTTTTGTGATATCAGTCTAAAAAAGCTAAAAGTTCACATGGACTGGTATGGTGACTATGGAATTGCGTTTGAGAAAGAATGGGGAATGCGGCATAATATCCAGCCAGTGCACTATTTAAATGAAGAATCTGATTTAAGAAAGGATATTACAGAAGTATTAAAAGCTGCCCTGAATGAGGAAAAGGCCGGTTCTAAAACCCATGAAATGCTTAAAAACTATTTGTTGCATGAGTTAATGTATTATAAACCATATCAAGGAAAAATGAAAAACAGAAAAACCAAGAAAATAGCGGTCAAATGCCTTATGGATGAATGCGAATGGAGGTATATTCCAGATGTAGCTACCCTTGAGCTTGAACAAGTGATAGTAAATCCCGGCGTGGAAAATGTAGGATATGTTCAATTGGCCAGCAACTCGATGAATTTTAGAGAAGAAGTTTCCCTGCATTTTGAGTATTCGGATATAAAGCACATCGTTCTTCAGACAAAAGAAGAATATCAGGAATTGAGCAGGGCTATCGATTCGTGGAAATTTGAAGACAAATCCGAAATTTTATCAAAAGTGATTATTTGGCCGGATAAGCAGGAGGATTTCTGATGATTCCAAATTTTAATAAAGCTTTTAAAAGCACTCCCACGGCAGAAAAAACAATACCCAAGGCTGTGATGGAATATTTGAATTCAACTGCTCCGACAGGAACAAGATATATTCAAGACAAAGATGGAGGCATAACGCTAATAGCAGATGGAAAGCCATTTACCATCAGTGGATTTACACTTGAAATCCCCAAATCAATAAAAAAACAGGTTGAAAGTTTTAGCAAAGATGAGTTTAATCAATTTGTTTATAATGCGCAGATGGAGTTAAAAGTCAACCTAAATAAAGATGGGTATATTATTATTAATGGTGAAGAACTGCCAGTAGAAGCCTTGCACCGCAATATATATAATCCAATAAAGCAAAAGAATATGCAATTTTTCTTGATGCCAGAGCCGTTTCCGGAAGTGCCCGATATCAAAATTGCATCGGATAAATACACTCGCATATTGAAAATGAAACGATATCCTTATGCAAGTTTAACCGAGAAACATTTTGAAAGTGAAGATGGAAAGTCTCTGAAATTAAAATTAACTATGGATGACAAAAAAGAAAGTAGTCACATTCAGCTAACGTACAATTTGAATTGTGCAAAATCTGTTCAGGAAATCGTAGAAAGCGTGGAAATTTTTAATGCCTTTATAGATGGAAAAGGATATTTGATGGGTGAAAAAATACCATCGAATATGGTGCCCGATGAACCGAAAGACAAATTCGATAAAAAAACTTTGGAATTTTGGGAAAAGGTGCTAAAAGTAGAAACTGCATTAGGACTTACATTTAAGCCAACGAAAGATGTTCCCAAAATGGAAACAATATATAATATTGAAAAACTATACCAAACAATTATATTGAAAAAACCTATACGTGAAGAGCATAAAATAACCTCACTATCATCTGAATGGAATGCTGAGAGCATGGATCGAATAAAAAATGCAATCGGAAAACCAATGTATTTTCAGTATACAGGAGATCTGAAATTTAATATTATGGAACAAGAATTTGAGTGTCCCTCTATTTTTGGAATGTTTAATTGCAAGTTGGCGGATGTAAAGGTTGAAAATGGAGAAGCTACATTGTTTTTTGATGATGAGTCGAATGATAAGAAAGGGTATACATCGGTGCTATCATTCGCAACGGAGGCGGAGTTGGATGCGTATGGACATGCAGAAGAAAACAGTCATGCAGACGATTTGAAAAATGCACAGACAATTCAGGCTATTTTGAGCAAAAATTGAGATTGGCATAAAAACAGCCGCCCAGCGACCTTACGGTCTCGCTGGGCGGCTTATTTTTTGCGTTTCCACAACAAATATTCTTCGTAGCGGTGCATCTCGTTCTGTTCTTCTTCGGTCAGGCGCTGGCGCTGTTTGCGGGCCTCGTCTGAGGGGTCGATGTCGGTCAGGCCCAGCAGGTAGTCGGCGGAGGTGCCGTAGAGCTTGCAGATGGCAAGCAGCACATTGCTGAAGGGATAGCTCTTTCCCTGTTCCCACGCACGGATAGACCAAACGGAGATACCAAGCTTGTCCGCAAGGGTCTGCTGTGTGTCATCATTCAGTTTGCGGAGTTCTGCCAATCGTTCCCCAAGCATAGCTTGACCACCTTTCCTTACTACTAGTATATGAATCACTCCTACTTTTGACGAAAAGTGGCTGTACAATACTAGACAAGGCAAAAAGTAGCTGTATAATACTAGTATAAGGCGAAACTAGTACAAAAATACTACTTCCGCCGCAACGCTAAGGCAAAGCGAGGAATACCCCGTTGGAACAACTGATCGACTTTCACGCACCGGAAGTGCAGGCGGTGCTGGATACGCTACTAAAAGATAAATCCACCGGTAAAAACATCATCTGGGCCACCGACCCGCCGGAGGAGCTGCAAACGGTGATGTACGAGCCGGTGACGGACAGATCCCAGATCACCACCCAGCAGCTCGGGCTGACCCACTACGAGGTGGTGCTGCCCCGGATGATGAAGCAGACCGACACCCAGCAGCAGCGCACCCGCAAAAAAGGCGAGGTGTTCAGCCCCGCGTGGGTCTGCAACAAGATGAACAACGCACTGGATGCCGACTGGTTCCGTGGGCTGGGGGCAGGGGAGAACGCCGGGCAGTTCACGGTGGAGCTGCCCCAAGGCTGGCAGACAGTGGAAACGCCGGTGCAGTTCCCGGTTTGCAAGGGCAGGACCCCGGCATGGGTGCAGTATGTGCAGAGCCGCCGCTTGGAGGTGACCTGCGGCGAAGCCCCCTTTCTGGCGTCCCGCTACGATGCCGCCACCGGCGAGATGATCCCGGTAGCCCGGCGCATTGGCATTCTGGACCGCAAGCTGCGGGTGGTAAG
>CAKTFS010000015.1 GCA_934561115.1 uncultured Faecalibacterium sp.
CTCGGTGCAGGCCAGAGTGATTTTAACGGTCATTTGTTGACACCTCCATTATAACGGTTGTTTTGAACCTCCCTCGGGTGCGGGTGGCAGCTGTAAAAACAGGCGCACTTAATAACCCCGCAAAAGAGGTGATATCATTGTACCACGCGTTTTTCAATCCGTCAAGCAGAAAAAATCGATTTTGAGAAACTTTTTTCGCAGCCGGTCTCTTTTTGTCCCCGGGCGGCTTTTTTGCATTCTGCTTGCATCGCGGGCGTAGATATTGTATAATGAATCGAAACGGCATTTTACCGGTTTGAAGCCGCCCCTTTGCCGGGGCTTTATAAATAGGAGTGAGATATCATGCAGTCTGCAAATAAAATGTGTGTGGCTCTGCTGTTCGGCGGTATGTCCAGCGAACATGAGGTCAGCTGTGTCTCTGTGGGCAACTTTGTCCGCAACATCGACCGCAGCAAGTACGAGGTGCTCACCGTGGGCATCACCAAGGAGGGCCGCTGGCTCTACACCGAAGCCACGGCAGAGCAGATGGCCGACGGCAGCTGGGAAGAGCTGCCCGGCAATATGCCCTGCGTGATCAGCCCGGACCGCGCCGACCACGGCATGATCCTGTTTACCCCGGACGGCCGGGTGGAGAAGATGCACCTTGATGTGGTGATCCCGGTGCTCCACGGCCTGTGGGGCGAGGACGGCACTGTGCAGGGCCTGCTGGAGCTGGCAGGCATCGCCTATGTGGGCTGCGGCGTGCTGGCAAGCTCTGTGTGCATGGACAAGGCTGTAGCCAACGCCCTGTTTGAGGCCAACGGCGTGCCCCACACCAAGTGGGTGGCCGCCAACCGCTGGGAGATCGAGAAGGATCTGGAGGGCGTGTGCGCCGGCGTTGAAGAAAAGCTGGGCTGGCCGGTGTTCGTCAAGCCCGCCAACGCAGGCTCCAGCGTGGGCATCTCCAAGGTGTCCAGTCAGGAGGAGCTGAAGGCTGCCATCGCTCTTGCGCTGGAAAACGACCGCAAGGTGGTGTTTGAGGCCTTTGTGGACGGACAGGAAGTGGAGTGCGCCGTCATCGGCTCTGACCCCGCTGTGGCCACCCGCCCCGGTGAGATCCTTGCCGGTGCAGAGTTCTACACCTATGATGACAAGTACAAGAACGGCGTGAGCCAGACCGTTATCCCGGCACATCTGCCGGAGGCAAAGCTGGACGAGGTAAAGACCTACGCCGCCATGGCCTACACCGCACTGAACTGCGAGGGTCTGGCACGGTGCGATTTCTTTGTGGAAAAGAACACCGGCCGGGTGCTCATCAACGAGATCAACACCTTCCCCGGCTTTACCGCCATCAGCATGTACCCCAAGCTCATGGAGCACGAGGGTCTGCCGGTGCCGCAGCTCATCGACCGCCTGATCGCACTGGCGGTGGAAAGGACGGAAAAGCAGCATGGATAATCGCCCCATCGGTGTGTTCGACAGCGGTCTGGGCGGCCTGACCGGCGTGCGGGAGCTGCGCAAGCGCCTGCCCCATGAGGATATCATCTACTTCGGCGATACCGGCCGGGTGCCCTACGGCAGCCGCAGCCCGGAGACCATTTTGCAGTACGCCCGGCAGGACGTGGCCTTTCTGCTTTCCAAAAACGTCAAGTGCATCATGGCCGCCTGCGGTACGGTAAGCAGCACCTACCCGGCTGCGGAAGCAGCCCAGCTGCCTGTACCCTACCTTGGCGTAGTGGACGCCGCCGCGCGGGAAGCTGCTTTCGTCACCCGCAACCGCCGCATCGGCGTCATTGGCACAGCCGCCACCATCCGTTCCCGCAGCTATGAAAAGCTGCTGCGGCAGCTGGTGCCCGGGGTGGAGATCACCGCCCGCCCCTGCCCGCTGTTCGTACCGCTGGTGGAGGCCGGGTATGTGGATCACAGCGAGGCCGGCAAGCAGCAGGTCACAAAGCTGGTCATTGCCCAGTACCTGACCGAGGTGCGCGAAGCCGGGGTGGATACCCTGATTTTAGGCTGCACCCACTACCCGCTGCTGAAAAGCATGATCGGGGAGTTCATGGGCCCGGGCGTCACGCTGGTGGACCCCGCCATGACCGCCGCCCATCATCTGGAGCGGATGCTCGCCGAGCGCGGGCTGCGCGCCGACCATGAGAACGGGCAGGCACACTTTTACGTCAGCGATGTACCGGACTGCTTTGTGCAGACGGCAGACCTGTTCCTGGGCGAGTACAAGGGCGGCCCGGTGGAGCAGATCGCCATTGATAAATATTGATAAGGAAAAACAACGTGAGCAAGCCACTGAAGGAAGACTATATCATCCGCATCAAAAGTCGCATTGAGCAGCGGCTGGACGAACCGGCTGCGGAGGAAGAAAAAGAAGAATTTGTGGAGCTGATGACCCGGGGCAGTTTTGTGCTGAAGGGCGGCAGCTACTATGTGACCTACCGCGAGACCGAGACCACCGGCTACGAGGGCTGCACCACCACCCTGAAGATCGCCGCAGACGGCAGCCGGGTGGCGATGCTGCGGTTCGGCAAGGGCGGCGGGGCAGGCACCCAGCTGCTGATCGAAAAAGGCCGCCGCAACCTGTGCCACTACGAGACCGGCTTCGGCTCCATGACCTTGGGCGTGACCGCGGACGAGATCGACTGTCAGCTGACCGAAAAGGGCGGCACCGCCCGGTTTGCCTACCTGCTGGATGCCGACAGCGCCGAGCTGGTGAGCCGCAACCGTCTGGAAGTTACCGTGACCCATGTGAATTGATGAAGTTCCCTGAGACTGTGAAAGGAATCCGACCCATGACTGATTTTGAAAAGACCTACCAGAACTACAACCCCCGGCAGGCTGCGCTGGACGAGGCACGTGCTCTGCTGACCGCAGCCGCCAAGGCTGCTATGGCAGACGGCACCCTGCCCGAGGCAGAGCTGCCCGCCTTTATCGTGGAGATCCCCGCCGACGTGAAGAACGGCGATATCGCCTCCAACATTGCCATGGCCGGTGCACGCACCTGGCGCAAGGCGCCCAAGATGATCGCAGACGCCCTGCTGGCACATCTGCCCTCCATTGAGGACAGCGTGTTCTCCAAGGTGGAGGTTGCCGGCCCCGGCTTCATCAACCTGTTTTTGTCCCAGAGCTTCTGGGCAGGCGTGGTGCTGGGTGCCTGCGCCAACAAGGAGTATGGCCGCACCGACCACGGCAAGGGCGCAAAGTACAATGTGGAGTTCGTTTCTGCCAACCCCACCGGCCCCATGCACATGGGCAACGCCCGCGGCGGCGCACTGGGCGACTGTCTGGCCGCTGTGCTGGACTGGTCCGGCTACGATGTGACCCGCGAGTTCTATATCAACGATGCCGGCAACCAGATCCAGAAGTTCGGCAAAAGTCTGGCAGTACGCTACCTGCAGCAGTTCTGCGGCGAGGAGGCCTATCCCCTGCCCAAGGAGTGCTATCAGGGCGGCGACATCAAGGTGCTGGCCGGTGAGTTTGCCCAGCTGAACGGCGACAAGTACGTTGCCGCCTGCTCCGGGCTGAGCGAGGAGGCTCTGTTTGAGAGCGAGGCCTTTGCCGCCCTCAAGGACGCACTGGTGGCCTACGCCCTGCCCAAGAACATCGCCGCGCTGAAGCGTGATCTCGGCAAGTACCGCATTGATTACGATGTCTGGTTCCACGAGAGCACCCTGCACGAGTCCGGCGCAGTTCTGGCTGTGGTGGACAAGCTGCTGGAACTGGGCGCCTGCTACAAGGCCGAGGACGGCGCCATCATGTACCGCAGCGCCCAGTACGCTGCCAAGTACGGCACCGTGAACAAGAAAAAGACCGAGGACGGCACCGAGGAAGAGGCCAAGGACGAGGTGCTGGTGCGCGCCAACGGCATCCCCACCTACTTTGCCGCCGATATCGCCTACCACTACAACAAGCTGGCCACCCGCGGCTTTGCCAAGGCCATCGACGTGTGGGGCGCAGACCACCACGGCCATGTGGCCCGCATGAAGGGCGCGATGGACGCCATCGGCCTGCACGGCGAGGATCTGGATGTTGTGCTGATGCAGATGGTCAACCTGATGCGGGACGGCCAGCCTGTCCGTATGTCCAAGCGCACCGGCAACGCCATCACCCTGACCGACCTGCTGGAAGAGGTGCCCATCGACAGCGCACGCTTCCTGTTCAATATGCACGACGCTGGCAGCGGCATCGACTTTGATCTGGATCAGGCCGTCAAGACCGACAACGACAACCCCGTGTACTATGTGCAGTACGCCCACGCCCGCATCTGCTCCATCCTGAAAAAGATGGAGAGCGAGGGCGTGCAGTTTGCCGGTGCGGAGCACATCGACGCCACCCTGCTCACCGAGCCTTCCGAGATGGATCTGATCCGGATGCTGGCCGCCTTCCCGCAGGAGATCGTGATGGCTGCTGAAAAGTACGACCCCAGCCGCATCAACCGCTTTGTCATCGATCTGGCCAGCGCCTTCCACCGCTTCTACGGCAACTGCCGCATTCAGGGCGCAGACCCCGCCGTGCAGCAGGCACGTCTGGCCCTGTGCATCGGCGTGAAGAACGCCATCTTCAACGTGCTCACCATGTTCAAGATCAACGTGCCCGAGAAGATGTAACATAAAACCACAGGGGCTGTTGCACAGCATTTGGCGCAACAGCCCCTTTTTACGGTGTATGGCAGGAACTCCCCCAGTCGCCTGCGGCGACAGCCCCCTCTAGGATGGGGCCCTTGGCATAGCGATAAAGTTTCCGATTCAAGCGAAAAGTTTCCGGTTTCGCCAGAGGCTCCCTCTCAGAGGGAGCTGGCAAAGCCGTCAGGCTTTGACTGAGGGAGTTCCCCTCCCGTGAAAATGCGTTTGGAGCGCTCCGCAGAGCGCGACAAACGCGAAATTATAAATAATAATTCCGCTGAATATGCCCAGAGTGAAACGGAGGGCATTCCAAATCGTCTACCCCAAAACAGATACAAGGAGAACCCATGGAACCTTTGAAGATCGGCAATATCACCCTGCCCCACCGGGCGGTGTTCGGCCCTATGGCAGGCTTTACGGATGCCCCCTGCCGCCGCCTGATGGCGCAGCACGGCGCGGGCTTTACCGTCAGCGAGATGGTGTCCAGCCGGGCGCTGGTGTACGGCGACCATAAGACCGTCAGCCTGCTGAAAGCAGAGCCTAACGGCGCACCCTACGGGGTGCAGATCTTTGGCGAGGTGCCGGAGATCATGGGCGAGGCCACCGCCGCCATCGAGCAGTACGAATTTGACTTTGTGGATATCAATATGGGCTGCCCTGCCCCTAAGATCGTCTCCGGCGGGGCGGGCAGCAAGCTGATGCTGGACCCCGACCGCTGCGGGCGCATCGTGGAGCAGGTGGTGGCGCACACCAAGCGCCCCGTCACCGTAAAGATGCGCAAGGGCTGGGACGCCGACCACATCACCGCCGTGGAGTGCGCCAAAGCCTGCGAGCAGGCGGGCGCGGCGCTGGTGGCGGTGCACGCCCGCACCCGGGAGCAGATGTACACCCCGGGCATCGACCCGGAGATCATCGCCCGGGTAAAGGACGCGGTAAAGGTGCCGGTGCTGGGCAACGGCGATATCCACTGCGCCGAGGACGCGCTGCGCATGGTGCGCCAGACGCACTGCGACGGCGTGATGATCGCCCGGGGCGCACTGGGCGACCCGTGGCTGTTTGAGCGGGTGAACGCCGCGCTGGAAGGTCTGCCCGCCCCCAAGGAGCCGAACCTGCAGGCGCGGATGAACGCGCTGCGCCGTCAGGTGGAGGAGATGGTGGAGCAGAAGGGCGAGTTTGTGGCCATGCCGCAGGCACGCGCCCAGACCATGCACTATATGAAGGGGCTGAAGGGCGCAGCCGCCCTGCGCCGCTACTGCTGCACCCTGACCCACTTGGAGGACCTGGACGAGCTGATCGCCGCCGTGTTTGAAGAGCAGCGCAAGGCCGGGCTGGACCCCGACGACGTGCGGGAAGTGCCGTTCCCGTGATTTGACCCGGAAGCAGAGCAATTCCGGACGGCCTGTGGGCTGTCCGGCATTGCATTTTTTACGGCCTTGTCAGCTCATCCAAATTCTGGGTGTAGCAGGGCAGGCAGTGCGCCAGAAACCAGTCGGCTTCCGGGCAGTGCATGGCTTGCAGCGCGGCGCGCTGCTGCGTGAGTGCGGCGTCAAATTCGTGGTTGCCGCTGCGCTGCTCCTCGGTGCATTTGATCAGCGCGCTCAGCCGGTCGGCGGCCTTGAGCAGCCGGTGCTCCTCAGCCGTCAGGGCGGTGCCGTCCATGCAGGGGGTCAGCTCTGCGGCCAGCTCTGCGGGCAGCAGAGCCGCCATGGAGCGCACGCTCTCGGTCTCCAGTGCCTTGTAGGCGTCCCGCAGCGCCGGGGAATGGTACTTGACCGGCGTGGGCATATCCCCGGTGATGATCTCCGGCGCGTCATGGTACAGCGCCGCCACCGCCACCGCCTCGGGGCGGCAGGGCGTGCCGGTGTAGTGCTTGGCGATGAGACACAGCAGGTGCGCCAGCAGCGCGGTGTCGCAGGTGTGCTCGCTGAGGGATTCCGCCCGGGTGGAGTGCATCAGGCTCCACCGGGTAATGTACTTCATGCGCGCCAGCAAGGCGCTAAAGGGATACAGCATGGCAAACGCCTCCTTTTCTTCACCATACCCGCCGGGCGCAGGATTGTCAAGCCCTTTTTTCTTGCCCGCCGCCGTGCTATAATACTACAAGGTGTTATCAAATCCACTTCCGCGCCGGTGCGCGGAGAAAGAGGAACGCTATGGAAAAGTTTATAAAACCACGGCTGCTCACACCAAGCGGGCAGAGCCATAAAAAATTCTGGCAGGCGGTGGGGCTGTGCGCCCTGACGGCAGCCATCTTCTTTTTACCCTTCTATATCCTTGACGGCGGCTTTTTCCACTATGCCGGCGATTTCAACAGCCAGCAGATCAGCTTTTACCGGTATATGAACGGCTTTGTCAAGGGCGCGGGCTACCCGGACAGCGCCTTTGCCGGTGCGCCGCGCAATACCTTTTCGTGGGCGACCGACCTTGGCAGCGGGGTGATGAACGCCTACTCCTTCTACCTGTACGGCTCGCCGTTCTTCTGGCTGTCGGTGCTGCTGCCGCAAAGCTGGCTGCCCTATATGATGGTGCCGCTGCTGGTGCTCAAGTTCGGCGTGGCGGGCGGCGGTGCGTACCTGTACCTGCGCCGCTACGTCAAGAACGCGAACTACGCGGTGCTGGGCGCCTGTCTGTACGCGCTTTCCGGCTTTGCGGTGTACAACGTGTTCTTCAACCACTTTGTGGATGTGGTGGCGCTGTTTCCCTACCTGCTCTGGGCGCTGGACGAGGCCATTTATGAGGACCGTCACGGCCTGTTCGCCTTCTGGGTGGCGGTGAACCTACTCAACAACTACTTCTTCTTTGTGGGACAGGTCATTTTCCTGTGCATCTACTTTGTGTGCAAGCTCTCGGCCCGGGACTTCCGGCTGACCGGGCGCAAGTTCGGGCATCTGTTGTGGGAAAGCGTGCTGGGCGTTGCCATGGGCTGTCTGCTGCTGTTCCCGGCGGTGCTCAGCCTGCTGCAGAACCCGCGCACCATCGACCTTTCCTCCGGCTGGGGCTTCCTGACCTACTCCAAGGTGCAGCAGTATCTGGCCATCCTGCTCAGCTGGATCTTACCGCCGGACTCCCCCTACCTCACCTCGGTCTGGTCGGAGGGCGTAATTAAGTGGACGAGCATGACCGCCTATCTGCCGCTGTGCAGTCTGGCCGGTGCCATGGCCTACTGGCGCAGCCGCAAGGCCGACAGCAAAAAGCGCATCGTGGCGGTGTGCGCCGTGTGCGCGCTGGTGCCGGTGCTGAACAGCGCCTTCTACGCCCTCAATTCCAGCTACTACGCCCGCTGGTACTATATGCCCACCCTCATCCTTGCCGCCATGACCGTGAACGCGCTGGAGGACCCGGATGTTGATCTGGACGCACCTGCCCGGGGCATCGGCTGGATCATGCTGGCTACGCTGGTGTTTGCGGTGGTGCCCGTGCGGGACGATACCACCGAGACATGGTCCTTCGGCGTGCTGAAGAACCCGGGACAGTTCTTTGCCGTGCTGGGCTTTGGCCTGCTGGGGCTTATGCTGTACCGCGTTCTCTGCAGCAAGTGGCGGCAGGACAGCCGTTTTGTGCAGCGCATGACGGCGGCGGTGCTGGTGTTTGCCTGCGTGTTCGCCATGGTGCATATCGGCATCGGCAAGTTTGGCCAGTGGCACACCGACAGCGACCTTGTGGAGCAGGATAATAACGCCCTGCTGCTGAAAAGCGACCTGCCGGAGGGCGACTACCGGATCGACACCTACAAGATCCACGACAACATCGGGATGTGGCTGGATAAAAGCTGCCTGCAGTACTTCGGCAGTACGGCTGCCCCCAGCATCCTCAGCTTCTACCCGGGGCTGGGGGTCAAGCGGGACGTGCGCAGCGAGCCGGAGATCACAAACTATGCCCTGCGCGGCCTGCTGAGCGTGGAGTACCTCATTACCACCCCGGAAAAGCGCGAAAGCTTTGAGGACGAAGCAGACGCAGGCTGGACCTATCTGGGCGAGACGGACGGCTACGCGCTGTACCGCAACGACAACTATGTGCCCATGGGTTTTACCTACGACTACTATGTGACCGAGGCCACCTACGAGACCTCCATCAAGACCCTGCGCTCCAACCTGCTGATGCGGGCACTGGTGCTGGAGGACGAGGATGCAGAAAGCTACGGTCAGTACCTGACCGAGCTGCCGGACGAGATGCTGGAGGATCTGCACTACGACAGCTACACGCAGGACTGCGCCGACCGCCGCGCCCACAGCTGCAGCGTGTTCCAGATGAACAACGCGGGCTTCCATGCCGAGATCGCGCTGGAAAAGGCAAACCTCGTCTTTTTCTCTGTCCCCTACGATGACGGCTTTACCGCCTATGTCAACGGTGAAAAGGCCGATATCCTGCGGGTGGACGAGGGACTGATGGCAGTGCTCTGCCCGGCGGGTGCAAACAGCATCGACTTTGTGTATCAGGCCGCCGGGCTTTCTGCCAGCCGGGTGGTGACCGCCGTGGCCATTCCGGTGTGGGTGGTGTACGTTGCTTACTTTGTGCGCCGCAAGCGCCGCAGCACCGGCACCCCGGCAGAAGAATGACTTTGACCGGGCAGAAAAATAAAAATTTTAAATTTCCTCTTGACTTTACGAAGATAAAGTGTATAATGCAATCAAACCGATGAGGCGGAAGAGAACCTGCACAGCGCATCTGCAGTGAGCCCGGACAGTGCAAACGGGCGAAAGCGGGGCAGAGATTCGTGGGCCGCCGAGGGCCGGGCAAACGGGCACAAGCCCCAGTAGCTTTGGACGGAAGTCTCCGTTACAGGACAGGGGAGTGTTGGCTCTCCGTGAGTGGCTCTGCTGTATTGGATGCAGGGCAAGCAAGGTGGCACCGCAGAATCGTAATTTACCGATCCTGTCCTTGTGGATAACACACAGGGACAGGGTCGTTTTGTTTTAAGACCCGTCCCGCAAAGGGAGCGGGTCTTTTGATTTGCCGCCCGCTCCGGGAAAGGAGTTACCACTATGAAAAATCTGAACATGATCTCCCGCCGCAGCTTCCTGAAGGCCGCTCTGGCCGCTTCCGCTGTTTCTGCCATGGCACTGACCGGCTGCGGCGGCGCTGCTTCCAGCACCGCCTCCAGTGCAGCGGTCTCCTCCTCCACAGCGGCCTCCGGCAGCGCCGCTGCCACTGGCGAGACCTTCAAGGTGGGCATCGTCAACTATGTGGACCACGCCTCCCTCAACCAGATCGTGGCCTCGGTGGAGAGCCGTCTGGACGCCATCGGCAAGGAGAAGGGCGTCACCTTTGACTACGCCGATTACTACGCCAACGCACAGGCCGACCAGTCCAACCTGAACCAGATCGGTGCAGACCTCGTGGCTGACGGCGTGGACGTGATCGTGGCCGTGGCTACCCCCACCGCCGCTACCATGCTGGCCGCTGTGGAGGACACCGATATCCCGGTGGTCTACTCTGCCGTGACCGACCCCGCCGCCGCAGGCTTTGACGGCGAGGAGAACATCACCGGCACCTCCGATGCCCTGAACACCGACGCCATCATGAACCTGATCGTGGCGGCAAACCCCGGCATTGACACCATCGGTCTGCTGTATGACCTGAGCCAGGATTCCTCCACCCAGGCCATTGCGGACGCCAAGGCCTTCTGCGAGAAGAACGGCATCAAGGTGGTGGAAAAGAACGGCACCACCACCGCCGAGGTACAGATGGCTGCCGAAGCACTGGTAGCCGCCGGGGTCAAGGCCGTGTTCACCCCCACCGACAACACCATCATGACCGCCGAGCTGTCCATCTATGAGAGCTTCATCGAGGCCGGTGTGCAGCACTACACCGGTGCCGACAGCTTTGCGCTGAACGGCGCACTGGTGGGCTACGGCGTGGACTACGTCCAGCTGGGCGAGGCTACCGCCGATATGGTCAGCCAGTTGCTGTGCGACGGCAAGACCCCCGCAGACCTGCCCTACCAGACCTTTGACAACGGCATCGTCACCATCAACACCGAGACCGCCGCGGCACTGGGGCTGGATCTGGCTGCCCTGAAGGAAGCCTTCAAGCCCTACTGCACCGAGATCACCGAGGTGACCACCGCCGAGAACTTCTCCTGAACGCCCCGCTCCGTCAGGACCTGACGGTTTTGCCAGCTCTCCCGCAAGGGAGAGCTTTTGGCGGTTTTAAGGAGGGTGCTCTGCTGCGCAAGGGTAGCGTCCTCGCCCTCTCAGGCGCTAACTCCCCCAGTCATCGCTGCGCGATGCCAGCCCCCTCTGGGATGGGGCCCTTGGCATGGCGGGAAAGTTTCCGGCTAAAATGCAAAGTGACCGGTTTCGCCAGAGGCTCCCTCCCCGAGGGAGCTGTCAAAGCCGTCAGGCTTTGACTGAGGGAGTTCCCTCCCCGTGAAAAGGGGATTCAGAAAAGCCCGCAGGCTTTTCTGAATCCCGAATAAAAATCCAATTCCGCTGAACATGGCCAGAGCACATGCGGCGGCCCTTCAAAATCGTCCACTCAAAAAACATAAAAGGAGCATACACCATGCTGGCGAGTATCTTTTCCCTCAACGTTTTGCAGACAGCGCTGGAGCTGGGCTGCATCTACGGACTGGTGGCGTTGGCACTGTTTCTGAGCTACTCCATCCTGAATATTGCCGACCTTTCCACCGACGGCTGCTTTACGCTGGGCTGCGCCGTGGCCTGTCAGGTTGCGCTGACCGGCCACCCCATCCTTGCGCTGGCGGCAGCCATGGCTGCGGGGGTGTGCTCCGGCTTTGTCACCGCCTTTTTGCAGACAAGGCTCGGGGTGGAAAGCATCATGGCCGGTATCATCGTCAACACCGGCCTGTACACCATCAATCTGGCGGTGATGGGCTTTTCCTCCACCATGTCGCTGGTCAAGACCCCTACCATCTTCTCCATGGCAAAAACTTCGCTGGGCTTTCTGGGCAGCTGGTACAAGCTGGCGCTGGCGGCGGTCATTATCGCCATCGCCTGCGCGGCGATGCTGGGCTTTCTGGGCACGCGGCTGGGGCTTTCCATCCGCGCTACCGGCGATAACGCCGCCATGGTGCGGGCTTCCAGCATCAACCCCGCCTTTACCATCACGGTGGGTCTGTGCGTGTCCGGTGCGCTGTGTGCGCTGTCCGGCGGGCTGCTGGCGCAGTACCAGAAAAGCTGCGATATCAACGTGGGCACCGGCATGGTGACCATTGCACTGGCTTCCCTGATCATCGGCGAGACGCTGGTGGGCAAGCGCACCATGCTGCGCCGCATCCTTGGCGTGGTGTTCGGCAGCTGCCTGTACCGCTTTATCGTGGCGGTGGCGCTGCGGTTCAACGTGCCCGCCGCCGCCATGAAGCTGGTTTCCGCCATCATTGTGGCAGTGGCCATCTCCATGCCCGCCATCCGGGAGCACTTCGCCTTTGAAAAGCGCCGGCACGCCGCCCGTGCCCGCCGCACCGTGACCAACAGGGAGGGACAGTAACATGGAAATGCTGCAGCTGAACGACCTGCACAAGACCTTTAACCCCGGCACCGTCAACGAAAAGGTGGCGCTTGCCGGCGTGAGCCTGCAGATGGAAGCCGGAGATTTTGCCACCATCGTGGGCTCCAACGGCGCGGGCAAATCCACCCTGTTCAACGCCATTACCGGCGGCTTTATCGCCGACGAGGGCAGCATTCTGCTGGGTGGGCAGGACATCACCTTTGCGCCGGAGCACCAGCGCAGCAAGGTGATCGGGCATCTGTTCCAGGACCCGCTCAAGGGCACCGCGCCCAACATGACCATTGAGGAAAATCTGGCGCTGGCTTACCTGCGGGCAGGCACCGCGCCCAATGCCATCTTCTCCCGCATTTCCCGCAAGGATAAGGCACTTTTCCGCGAAAAGCTTGCCCTGCTGGACATGGGGCTGGAGGACCGCATGAAGCAGCCGGTGGGGCTGCTCTCCGGCGGACAGCGGCAGGCGCTTACCCTGCTCATGGCCACCCTTGTCACCCCCAAGCTCCTGCTGCTGGACGAGCACACCGCCGCGCTGGACCCCGCCACCGCCGAAAAGGTACTGGCGCTGACCAAGAGCATCGTGGCCGAGAAAAAGATCACCTGCCTGATGGTGACCCACAATATGCATCAGGCGCTGGAGCTGGGCAACCGCACCCTGATGATGGACGCCGGACGCATCGTGTTTGACGTAAAGGGCGCCGCGCGCAGCAAGATGACCGTGGACGACCTGCTGGAAAAGTTCCGCGAGAACGCGGGCAAAAATCTGGATAACGACCGCATCCTGCTGAGCAAGGTGGAGAAATAAAAATATCAAGCAAAACAAAAAGCATCCGCAGCACTCGCTTCTGATAAATTTCAGAAATCAGCGAATTTTGTTGCAGATGCTTTTTCTTTAGTACTCCGAACCCTCTCAGTCATCGCTGCGCGATGCCAGCTCCCCCGAGGGGGGAGCTTTATTGCTGCTGACCGGTAGATGCTAAAAAGCTCCCCCTTCGGGGGAGCTGGCAAAGCCGACAGGCTTTGACTGAGAGGGTTTATGCAGCAGACCTTTTTACTTTTATTCTTTTACCACAGGCGGATGACCTTGATGACGCCCTCGGCTTTATCGCGGGCCAGCTCCAGATGGTGCTGCAGCGCCATGGCTGCACCGTCCCAATTGTCAGACAGGGCGGCGTCCAAAATCTGCAGATGCTCCTCACAGGTCTGCTCCTGATTGATCATGCTCACCTTGCCGGTCATGATGCGGAAGCGGGTGTTCAGGCCGGTGATGCGGTCGTAGGCAGAGCGCAGATACTTGTTGGGCAGGGTGCTCATCAGCAGCTCGTGGAAGTCGTCGTCCGACTCGCAGAAGTCCTCGATGCGCTCGCTGTGGTGCATCAGCTCGGCGTAGGCCTCCAGCTGCTCGCGGGGGATGGCACTGCCGTAAGTACGCAGGGCGTAGGGCTCCACCAACAGACGCATCTCAAACATGCTGTGCACGTCCTCTTCAGTGATGCCGGAGACCATCAGGCCCTTTTTGGGCAGGATGGTGATCAGCCCCTCCTGCTCCAGACGCCCCAGCGCATCCCGCATGGGGGTGCGGCTGATGTTGCCCATCTCGGCGCAGAGCTTCTGCTCGTTCAGAAACTCGTTGGGGCGGTACTCGCAGTTCAGGATCTTGGTCTTGAGGTACTGGTACGCCTGCAGTTTCAGGCTGAGCTTTGCCTGTGCTTCCTGCTCTTTCATAAGCACACTCTCCTATTCTTCTTCTCCAAAAACGTTCCAAAACGTCCGGACCGGCTGCGCAAACCCACCGCTGCCGGCCTTCTTCTTCTCCATGTTCAGCCAGCTTGTATCCCGGCTGCAATCCAACCACTTTATCTAATATATTATTTCACATTAGGGCATTTTTTACAAGACTTTTTGCTTAACTTTGGCGGGTTTTCCGTTTTACACAAAGATTACGCCCCGATTTTGCTACTTTTTACAATGGTTTTTGTGCTTGTCGCCAAACAGACCTACTTTTTGCCCGCTTCTTTTGCATCCAAGAGCAAACTGTGCTACAATAGGGCTGAAAAACAACACATCTACACCGGAAAGGACCGAATCTCTCATGGCACGAAGCGATGGCTACAACACCCGCACCCGGCAGCTGATCTTAGACTACCTCATCAACAACCGCCAGCACGCAGTAAGCGCCTCCAACATTCTGGAGCATCTGGAAGCGCAGGGCGCAAGCCCCAACCCCACCACCGTGTACCGCTATCTGGACAAGCTTGCCGGCGAGCAGCGCATTATGAAATATGTGGCCGACAAGGGCGAGCGGGCGGTGTTCCAGTATGTGGACGAGGGACGCCACTGCCGGGAGCATTTGCACCTCAAGTGCGTGCAGTGCGGACGCATCTATCATCTGGACTGCCATTTCATGGATGAGGTGCGCGCCCACCTGATGGCAGAGCACGGCTTTACCCTACAGTGCGAGGGCAGCGTGCTGTACGGGCTGTGCCGTCATTGTGCGCAGAACGCGGCACCGTCCGCAGCAGAAGAACAGCCTGCAAAAAAATGCGCCTGCTGTGTTGACACGGACAAAAACCCGTGATACAATGCAGACAACAAAAGCGTTGACCGGGAAAAGTAAGGCCTCAGCCTTTTCTTGCAGAGAGCGCGGGACGGTGGAAGCCGCGCAGAAAACGAAGCCCGAAGAACACCCGTGAGCCGCTCCCTGAACCTGCATGTGCAGCAGTAGGGGCAGACGTGCGCCGCTCGTTATCGCGGCAGTGCTTTCAACGGGGAGAGCGCACAAAAGTGACCGGCGTATTGCGTATGCCGGTAATTTAGGTGGCACCACGGATACGGCAGCATATTCGTCCTAGGACTATGGGATGAATGGCTGCCGTATTTTTTATTTTATCGTTTTTACAAGAGGGGTAAGAAGTATGTGTTGTGTTATGGGTTATACGGGGCACGACCTGAGTGCCGAAAAGTTCAAAGAGTATCTGCTGCGCACCGTGGACCGCGGGCCGGACGACCAGCGGGTGGTGGAGGGTCCCTACGGCCTGATGGGCTTTGGGCGGCTTGCCATCATGGGCCTGACCCCAGAGGGGATGCAGCCCTTTTACCGGGGCGCGGACTGCGTGGTGTGCAACGGCGAGCTGTACGGTTTCCGGTTTGAAAAGGAGATCTTAAAGCGCCGGGGCTACAAGTTCTGCTCTGACTGCGACTGCGAGATTTTGCTGCCGCTGTACTACGAGTACGGGCTGGATATGTTCCGCCACATGGACGCGGAGTTTGCGCTGATCCTGTACGATTCCCGCAAGGACCGGCTCATCGCCGCCCGCGACCCCATCGGCATCCGGCCGCTGTTCTACGGCTACTCCAAGTCCAGCCACAAGATCGCCTTCTCCTCCGAGATGCGCAACCTGATCGGCTGGTGCGATGACATCCGTCCCTTCCCCATCGGCAGCTACTACTGCGACGGCCGCTTTGTGCGCTACGAGGACATTGCCGATGTGCCCGCCCCCATGCAGGACGATATGCCCACCATCCTGCAGAACATCCGCGAAAAGCTGATCGCCGGTGTGGAAAAGCGGCTGGATGCTGATGCACCCGTGGGCTTTCTGCTTTCCGGCGGTCTGGACTCCTCGCTGGTGTGCTCCATTGCCGCCAAGAAGCTGGGCAAACCCATCCGCACCTTTGCCATCGGCATGGACACCGATGCCATCGACCTGAAATACGCCCGCCAGACTGCGGACTATCTTGGCAGCGAGCACCACGAGATCATCATCAACCGCGAGATGGTGCTCAGCAGCTTAGAGGAGGTCATCCGCCTGCTTGGCACATGGGATATCACCACCATCCGCGCCAGCATGGGCATGTACCTGCTGTGCAAGGCCATCCACGAGCAGACCGATGTGCGTGTGCTGCTGACCGGCGAGATCTCGGACGAGCTGTTCGGCTACAAATACACCGACTACGCCCCCACCGCCGACGCCTTCCAGCAGGAGAGCCAGAAGCGCATCCGCGAGCTGTACATGTACGATGTGCTGCGGGCAGACCGCTGCATCTCCTCCAACAGCATCGAGGCGCGCGTGCCCTTTGGCGACTTGGATTTTGTACGCTACGTCATGGCCATCGACCCGGAAAAGAAGCTGAACCGCTACGGCAAGGGCAAGTACCTGCTGCGCAAGGCCTTTGAGGGCGACTGGCTGCCGCCGGAGATCCTGTGGCGCGAAAAGGCCGCCTTCTCGGACGCCGTAGGCCACAGCATGGTGGACGACATCAAGGAGTACGCCGAGAGCCTGTACACCGACGAGGAGTTCCAGATGCGGCGGGCAAACTACTCGGCACACTGCATGCCCTTTACCAAGGAGAGCCTGTTCTACCGCGAAATTTTTGAGAAGTACTACCACGACCAGAGCCGCACCATCGTGGGCTTCTGGATGCCCAACAAGGCATGGCCGGGCTGCAACGTCAACGACCCCTCCGCCCGCGTGCTGGCAAACTATGGTGCCTCGGGCGTGTAAGGCAAGACTATTTTGAATGCGCGCCGCTTCTTACGGGTTGCGGCTCCCAGCATCCGCTTCGTGCCTTGGGCGGCACTCGCGTCTTGCTGGCCGCTGCCCCAACAACTCCTCCCTGTTTCCGCCGCTGGCGGCGGTCGTCGTCGTTGCTGCGCATAAATAGCGGAAGGAATATTTTATATTTGTAGACCGGGAAAATCTGCGGATTTTCCCGGTCTACTTTTTCACAGGAGGGGAACCCTCTCAGTCATCGCTGCGCGATGCCAGCTCCCCCGAAGGGGGAGCTTTTTGCTATCTGCCGGTCAGTAATAATAAAGCTCCCCCTTCGGGGGAGCTGGCGAACGAATGTGAGCCTGAGAGGGTTCAGTCCCCGTAGCGCGACTGTTTCCGCAGGAAACGAGCGCTGCAAATGCCGTTTTGGGTTACGACCCCACCTGTGAAAATGCAAAGTCGGGCAGCCTGCAGGCTGCCCGACTTTGCTCTATTAAAAATAATTTTTCCTCTGAAGATGGCCAAAGCGCACGCGGCGGCCATTCAAAATCGTCCGCGTTACATCCGTATCCGCTGTGCGGCGCGGGCGATGGAGGCAAGCAGCGCCACAAGGCGCTTTTCGTCCATCTGGCCGCAGTAGCTGGTAAAGGTGTAGTAGCACCCCTGCACGCAGAAGGACAGCACCACCTTGCGCACTACGTCCGTTTCAAAGGTGGGGTCGGTCTGGGCGATGCAGTGGCACATGGCCTGCTCCACCCGGTTGATGAACAGCCCCTGCCGGGAGCCGGAGAACAGCACGGTGATCTCTTCCTGATGCTCGGCAAAGGCGCGGAACATCTCCCGCGCAAGCCACTCGGTGCGCTCGCTCACATCGCTGGCGGTCAGGCGGGGCAGGCTTTCCACTACCGCCTGCACCATCTCGTCCTCCATGGCGTTGGCCAGCGCATAGATATCCTGATAATGGGCGTAAAATGTGGATTTATTGATGCAGGCGCGGTCGCACAATTCCTTTACACGGATCTTCTCCACCGGCTTTTCGCGGCGCAGCTCCATAAAGGCCTGTTTGATGGCGCGCTCGGTCTTTTCAATGCGGATATCCAGAAAACCCACCTCTTTTGCTTTTTTGTTGATTTTCCAACGTTTTTCCGGTTTTGCGGATAGACAAGCTCCGCAGCCCTTTTTATACTGGGTATAAGCGCAGCAGCGTTACTCCTTGCGGTACAAAAGCCCCTGCTGCTCCAAGGCATCGCGGATGCGGGCAAAGGTGTCTTTATCCGGGCAGCGCAAAGTGTGCAGGTGCACGCCGCCGGTCATGCGGCTCAAAAGGCTTTCGGGCGCATCCGCCGCCTGACGGATAAAGTTGTCCACGTCGTACCGGTTGCACAGGTTCAGGGTGGCGCGGATCTCGCCGTACAGGCTGTTTTCCACCGCCACATCCACCACCGTGCCGCCCTGATCCACCACGGTGTACAGCTCCCGGCGCATCTCCTCCTGCGTGCGGTGCACACAGGCCAGAATGCCGGTATAGCCCTTTTCCGCCGGGTGCAGCTGGTAGCCCCGGGGGGTGGCATCGATCTGCGCCCCGCCGGCGCGCAGCAGTGCCACATCCCCTACCACGATCTGCCGCGACACCCCCAGCTCGGCTGCCAGTGTGCTGGCGCTTAAAGGGGCACCGGCGCTGTTCAGCCGGGTCAGGATGCGTTCTCTGCGCTGTGCTGCATTCATAGGGGTTCAGGCTTCCTTTCCGTAAAACGACTTTCTTCTCCTTATTGTAGCAAAACGCGGCGCAATGTGCAAGATTTATTCTACCCGCAGGCTTTCGAATAAAGGCTTCCCCCGGACGGGGGAAGCTGTCACCGCAGGTGACTGATGAGGGCGCAGGCAAGCAGCAGCTTGCGGGGAATTACCCCTCATCCGGCGCTGCGCGCCACCTTCCCCCCAAGGGGTGAAGGCTTAAGCGTTGCTTTATTCTACCCGCAGCAGGGTGGCGTAATTGGAGGGCAGCTGCACCTTCATGCGGTTCCACTCGGTGGAGACCAGCACCTCCTGTGCGCCCACGGTGTCCGCCATCAGGTCGGTGACCTTGGCAGCCTCCACCGGCAGCTGGAACTCCAGCTGTGCGGGGGTGTCGCCGTTATTCAGCACCGCTACCACGGCCTTGCCGTCCAGCACCCGGGCAAAAGCGTAGCACTGGGTGGTGAGCTGCAGCTCTTTTACCTCGCCGTAGGTCATTTCCGGCAATTCAGCCTTGCATTTCCCCAGAACTTTGTATACACTGGTAACAGGATTTGTGCGTTCTGCATCGGCGTAGTCGCTAAGTTCCAGACAGGGGCGCAGCGGCCAGTCGCTGCCCCACTCCTTTTTGCCCTCGATGCCGAACTCCGAGCCATAGTAGATGGACGGGATACCCCACAGGCTGTACACCAGAATAGCGATATGCCGGATGTGCTCTTTGTTGCGCAGCTTGTTGGGCAGGCGCTCCACATCGTGGTTATCCGAGAAGAGATACAGCCGGGTGTCGTGGCACAGCCCCTGCAGACGGCGCATGGTGTGGGCGATCTCAAAATAGTTGTGGTCGTTGTGGCCGCTCCACAGGCCCTTGTGCAGCTCGTAGTTGGTCACGGAGTGCAGCATTTCCGGGTTTGCCCAGCGGCTGTAATCGCCGTGGATCACCTCGCCCATCAGCCAGAACTCCGGCTTTACCTCGTTTGCCAGACGGCGCAGCCCGCGCATGAAGTCAAAATCCAGCACATCGGCTGCGTCCAGACGGATGCCGTCGATGTCGAACTGCTCCACCCAGAAGCGGACGGTATCATAATGGTACTGCTGCACCTCCGGGTTGCGCTGGTTCAGCTTGACCAGCAGGTTGTAGCCGCCCCAGTTGCCGTAGGAAAAGCCGTCGTTATACTCGTTGTTGCCCCAGAAGTTCACATCGCAGAACCAGTCCTTATACCGGGCGTTCTCGCGGTTCGCTTTCAAATCTTGGAACGCGAAGAAATCGCGGCCCACATGGTTGAACACGCCGTCCACGATGACCCGCTGTCCGCGGGCGTGGCAGGCCGCCACAAAGGCCTTGAACTCCTCGTTGGTGCCAAGGCGGCGGTCCACCAGACGGTAGTCGATGGTATCGTAGCCGTGGGAGCCGCTCTCGAACAGCGGGCCGATGTAGATAGCCGTACAGCCCAGCTTTGCCGCGTGGGCTGCCCATGCTTCCAGCTTTGCAAAAGCGCCTGGGGTGGGCTGGCCGTCGTTTTCGTGTGCGCAGCCGCACAGCCCCAGCGGATAGATGTGATAAAATACTGCTTCGTCATACCAAGCCATGATCGTTCGCTCCCATTCTATTGCTTTCAAAAAAGTTGCACCGCTTGTAAGGCGGTAGCAACAGTATACCACACCCTCTGGCAAATATGTGTATTTTTGCCGATTTTTGTCAGGATTTGCTAAGATTATCGGCCACTGTGCCGGTAAAAAGGCGTTTTTCTTGGATAGTTTGCCCAAACAGCTTTGTATCAACCGGCGCACAGCACGCCGGTCAACATAGAGAAGTAAGGAGATCTTTGCATGAATTACCCTGTGATCCCCCGCACGTTTTTCAGTGGCGACTGCTTCGATGCCTACCGCATTCTGGGTGCGCACCCCTGCACCGACCCAAACGGCGCCGAGGGCTGGCGTTTTGCCGTGTGGGCACCCGGTGCCACCGCCGTGGAGGTATGCGGCGGCTTTGACGGCTGGGAGCGCGGCGTGCCCATGGAAAAAGCCGATACCGGCGTGTGGAGCGCCTTTATCCCCGGCCTTGCGGAGGGGGATTTGTACAAATACCGCGTGCACGGCGCGGACGGCAGCACCGTGATGCGCAGCGACCCCTACGCCTTTGCTACCGAGCTGCGCCCCGGCACTGCCAGCAAGCTGGCAAAGCTGGATTTTACCTTTGACGACACCGCGTGGATGGAGCGGCGGGACAAATGCCGCAACCGCCCGCTGAACATCTACGAGCTGCACGCCGGCAGCTGGAAGCACAAGCCCGGCAGCACTCAGGCCGACGGCTCGGACGGGTGGTATAACTACGAGGAGCTGGCGCGGGAACTGATCCCGTGGCTGCTGGAGCACCACTTTACCCATGTGGAGCTGCTGCCGCTGGCAGAGCACCCCTTTGACGGCAGCTGGGGCTACCAGACCACCGGCTACTTCTCGGTGACCAGCCGCTACGGCACCCCCGCCCAGTTTGCGGGCTTTGTCAACGCCTGCCACCGCATGGGCATCGGCGTCATCATGGACTTTGTGCCGGTGCACTTTGCCGCCAACGCCGACGCGCTGGCAAAGTTTGACGGCACCCACCTGTACGAGTACGACAGCGACGTGGGACAGAGCGAGTGGGGCACCTGCAACTTCAACTACTACCGCCGGGAGGTGTGCAGCTTTTTGAGCAGCGCCGCCGGGCTGTGGATGGACGTGTACCACTGCGACGGCATCCGCATGGACGCCATCTCCCGGGCGCTGTACTGGCAGGGCGACCCCAACCGCGGCGTGAATCAGGGCGCGGTGAACTTTTTGCGCAGCCTGAACCACGGCCTGAACGAGCGCTGGCCCACCGGCATCTATATGGCCGAGGACTCCACCAACTTCCTCAAGGTGACCGCCCCCACCCGCTACGAGGGCGTGGGCTTTGACTACAAGTGGGACATGGGCTGGATGCACGACACGCTGGACTACTTTGCCACCCCCTTCGGCGAGCGCCCGGGCTGCTACGGCAAGCTGCTGTTCAGCATGCACTACTTCTACAACGAGCTGTACCTGCTGGCGCTGAGCCACGATGAAGTAGTGCACGGCAAAAAGACCATCATTGATAAGCTGTGGGGCAGCTACGCGGAAAAGTGCGCCCAGCTGCGCACCCTGTATTTTTATATGTACACCCATCCCGGCAAAAAGCTGAACTTTATGGGCAACGAGCTGGCACACTTCCGGGAGTGGGACGAAAAGCGGGAGCTGGACTGGAATCTGCTGGAATACCCCTTCCACGATGCCTTCCAGAAATACTTTGCCGCCCTTTGCCGCACCTACGCCTCCGAGCCCGCTTTGTATGACGGCGAGTACAACCCGGACTGCTTTGAGTGGGTGGCCAGCGAAAGCTGCGCCGAGGGCGTGTACGCATGGCTGCGCAAGGGACGCGGGCAGAACCTGCTCTGCGTCATGAACACGCAGGACCATGCCCACAAAAAGTTCCCCCTGTACCTCAAGTTCCCCTGCAGCGCAGAGCTGGTACTGGACACCGAGGCCGGCACTTGGGGCGGCGTACACAAGGCGCACCGCAAGCAGAACTTCCACACCACCGACGGCGGCGTGTTCGGCCGGGACTATACCCTGACGCTGGACCTGCCCGCCATGGGCAGCTATCTGCTGCGGCTTACCCCGGAAGAGCCGAACCCGGACGCCGCCCGCCTGAGCGCCAACAAGGCGCTGGCGCAAAAGCGCAAGGCGGCAAAGGCTGCCAAGGCCGCTGCAGAAGTTTCCGATAAGTAATATTTGCGCAAAAATGTCCCGTCTGCTTTGAAAGCGGCGGGACATTCTGCATTTTTCGCCGCCGGGGTGCTGGACAGTGCCCCGGGGAGTTGTTATACTGTAGAATGTGAAACTTTGCAAGGAGGGCTCTGTCCCATGACCGATACCATAACAAGGCTGCGCACCTCAAACGCGGCAAAGTGCGTGCTGGCGCTGGCTGCGGCGGCGGTGCTGCTGGCCGTTTTTGCGCTGGCTGCGCCCGGCAGCGGGCTGTTTTTTCCGCTGGTGAGCCTGTGGTGCAACTTGGCGCTGTTCGCCTGTGTGCTGCTGGTGCTGCGGGTGGCAGGGGTAAAATTTGACCTGTTCCACAAGGCGGTGATCGTCGGCCTGTGGGCGGCGGCATTGGTCTACTTTTTCTGGGCGCTTGGCCGCCGCAGCTTTGTTTACATCTGGGATTATTTCAACTACATCAACAAGCAGTACAGCGCCGAAGCCGCCTTTCTGCAAGGCCCGGCGGCGGGCTTCCATTACATCTTCAGCTCTTTTGCCGAGGACTATACCAACTTCATCACCCTGTTTCTGGAGTTTCCCTTCTGCCTGAGCGACCGCACCGGCGACAGCTTTGCCTTCTGTCAGGTGTTCAGCGTCCTGCCCATGCTGCTGGTGCTGCTGGCAGGGCTTACCATCAAGGTGGGGCAGCTGCTGCGGGTGAAAAACCGCTTCTGGTACTTCCTCATGGGGCTTTCGTGGTGCATCACCTTCCCCTTTTTGCGCATGAGCGCCATGCTGGCACAGCCGGACTGGTTCGGCCTGATCTTCGGCTTCAGCATCCTGCTGCTCACGCTGGACTTCCGGTTTGAAAAGCTGCAGCCGGTGCGCTTTTGCCTTTTGTTCCTTGCCACGGCAGCCATCATCCTTTCCCGCCGGTGGTACTTATACTTTGTGGTGGGCTACTACTTTGCCTATGCGGCGCTGGTGCTGGTAAGCAGCGTGCGCACCGCCCGCGCCGGGCAGAAAAAGCAGGCGCGCGCGCAGGTGCGCAATCTGGTGCTGTTCGGGCTGATGAGCATGGCGGCCATGCTGGTGCTGCTGTGGCCGATGGTGCGCAAGATCCTTGGCTATGATTACGCCGGGCGCTATGCCTACTACAACTTCGGCGGCCTTACGCTGGAGCTGGCCGCACAGGCTTTGCGCATCGGGCTGCTGAACTTTATCCTCATCGGGCTGGGGCTGTGGTTTGCGGCAAAGCGCCGCCTGCCCGCCCTGCCCTGCCTTGCGGGTGCAGAGCTGCTGATCAGCCTTTTGCTGTTTATCCGGGTGCAGAACTCCGGCTCTCACCAGATGCTGCTGTTTTTGCCGGGGTGGCTGCTGCTCTTCCTCACCGGTGCGGCGGCGCTGGCCGAGGGCATCCAAAAGCACCGGAACCTCAAACTTTTTTACTGGGTGTTCACGCTGGTGTTTGCCGTCTCGGTGCGCTGCTCTCCGCTGACCGTTGTGGCCATGCCGGGCTTTCTGGTGGATCACTTCCCGCTGGCAGCCACCGCGGAGTTCGTCCGGCTGGATAAGCTGATCTATGACCGCAAGGACCTGCCCCAGATCAAGGCCATTGCCAACTGGATCGACACCCACTGCGCCGAGGGCGAGATCAGCTACATGATCCCCCACGATATGCTGTACTGCCCGGATCACTTCAAGAACTGCCTTCTGCCCGAAACGCCCATCAACGATAAGCTGGCCTTCGGCTTCTCGGTGCCGGGCACCCACAACTTCCCCATGCAGTTCTTTGAGGCAAAGTACGTCCTCACCGCCGACCCCTTCCCCCAGACCTTTGTGGGCAACGGCGAGCTGTCCCACAGGTGGAACGAGATGTTCCTTGCGGTGCGGGACGAATACTTTGCACAGGAAGCCGCCTTTGATATGGGCAACGGCACCACCTTTACGATATGGCGGCGCACCGCAGCCCCCACCCGCGTCGAGGTGGAGTATTATCTGAGCGCCTTTGCCGCAGAAGATGCCCAGTACCCGGAGATGTTCTCCGAGATCGCAGAAAGCTGGCTGGCCGCCCGCGGGCTGTAACGCCGCTTTGCTATATAAAAGGAGTGTTCGACTATGGAACAGACTGCAAACACCATGCCCGCTGCCGCTTTGGGGCAGTACAAGGGGCTTGCCTTCACCCGCCGGGTGCGCCCGGTATCGGAAAAGGCCGTAGAGGCGGATATCGCCAATCTGGCGCGTGTCCATGCGCCCTTTGTGCCCACCGGCGACCCCGCCGCCCGCGGGATGCGCGTCACGCTGGATTTCGAGGGCTTTCTGGAGGGTGCCCCCATCCCGGACAGCCGGATGGAAAAGGTGACCGTGGTGCTGGGCACCGGGCAGCTGATGCCCGCCGCAGAAGAAGCGGTGTACGGCCACTGCGCGGGCGAGACTTTCCGGTTCGACTTCACCTACCCCGCCGATTTCCGGGTGCCGGAGCTTTCCGGCAAGACCGCGCAGTTTGAGATTTGCCTGCACACGGTAGAGCGCAAGCAGGTGCCCCCGGTGGACGATGCCTTTGCCAAGACGCTGGGCTTTGCGGACTTGGAAGCCCTGCGGGAGAGCCTGCGGGAGAAGAAGCGAGCCTCCCACGAAGCCAACGCCGACCGCATTGCCGGGGCGGCGCTGCTGGATATGGCGGGCGCAAACCTGACTGTGGCGCTGCCCGCCGAGCTGCTGGCGCAGAACGCCGAATACCAGATGAACCAGCTGCGGGAAAAGCTGCGCAAGAGCCAGATGACCATGGAGCTCTACTGCAAGAGCGCCGGGCTGACCCCGGAGCAGGTGCGGGAAGGCTACCGCAAGGAAGCCGAACGCCAGCTGCGGGCCATGCTGGCGGTGCGCGCCATTGCCGAAGCGGAACAGATCACCGTGACCCAGCAGGAGGTGGACGCCGAGATTGCCCGCCTTTCCAAGCTGCACGACACCCCGGAAGAGGAGATCCGCAAGGTGCTCAGCCGGGACGCCATCGCCGCCGCCGTGACCAACCAGAAGGTGCAGCGCTTCCTGCTCGACCACGCCGCACTCACCTCTGTTGTGGAAAAGGAGTAAAGACCATGGGCTTTTTTACCAAAACTGCAATGGATGCCCTGATGAAGACCACCCATCCCGAGATCAACCGCCGCCAGTGCTGGAACCTGCACCCTCACCGCAAGCCCTGCACCACCTGCAAGGACATCTGCCCCTACGGCGAGGAGATCTTCTCCCGCCCGAACCTTGTCAAGGACTGGGACCCCTGCACCGACTGCGGGCTGTGCGTTTCCGCCTGCCGCAGCGGCTGCATTGCGCCTTCGCCCGAGCAGGTGCAGCGGGATACCGCCGCGGCGGACACCGACAGCGATACCATCTGGATCGGCTGTGAAAAATCTGCCCGCAAGAACACCGCGGTGCGCAGCTGCATCTGCGCCCTCTCGTGGGAGGCGCTGGCGTATCTTGCGCTGAACAAAAAGATCGTGCTGGACCTGACCCCCTGCGGCGGGTGCGAGAACGACCTGTGCGCCGAGCAGCTGCGCAAGGAGTTGACCCGCCTTGTGGACTTTTTCGGTCAGCCGATGTTCGAGGCGCGGTTCTCGCTGGCGTATGAGGAAAAGGAGTACCCCTACCATGTGCAGGAGCTGACCCGCCGCGAGATGCTGGAACAGGTGAGCCACGGCTCCAAGAGCGGCACCAAAAAGCTGCTGCAGATGCTGCCCGGCCTGCGCAGCGAAGAGGACAGCGGGGTGGACTTCCGTCTGCTGCTGCACCAGCGCACAAAGCAGCTGAAAGCCGCCATGGAAACGCCCCTGCAGTACGGCTACTATATGCCCAAGTTCACCGACAAATGCTTTGGCTGCGGCCGGTGCGAAAAAGCCTGCCGCGCCAACGCTTTGAAGTTTGAGGAGATGCCCAGCGGCCAGACCCGCATGGTGCTTACCCCGTGGAAGTGCAGCGAGTGCGGCGTGTGCATGAACGTGTGCTCCAACAAGGGCTTTGACGGCATGAAGCTGTATCAGCTTACCACCCTTGGCCCCGTGGTGCTGCACAAGTGCACCAAGACCCTGTGCAAGCAGTGCGGCAAACCCATTGCCCCGGACAGCGCCGATGGCCTGTGCTCGGTGTGCCGCATCAAGGCGCGCACCCAGAAGCGGCAGGAGGAGGCGCGTCAGCGCGCCGAGCAGCTGAAGGCCGAGCGCGCCGCCAAGGCCGCCGAGGAGGCCGCCAAGGCAGCGGAAAACGCTGCCCAGACTACTGCCGAAGCCGCAGCCCAGACCGTGGAGACCGCTGCCGCCCTGCCCGCTGCCGTCCCTGCCGGGCAGAGCGCTGTCCCTGCTAATGTCACTGCGCCCGGAGCGCAGGTTTCTGAGTAAGAGCGGGACGATTTAAAATGCGCTCCGCGTTCGCTTTGCGCATAAATAGCGGAATTAGATTTTTATTTTCGGGATAGCGGAGCGCCTGCGGGCGCTCCGCTATCCCATTTTCACGGGAAGGGGTCGCTGCCGGAAGCGGCATTTGCAGCGCCGCTTTCTGCGAAAGCGCGGCGCTGCGGGGCTAACCCTCTCAGTCTGCTCACTGCGTTCGCAGCCAGCTCCCCCGAAGGGGGAGCTTTTTGGCATCTTCCGGTAAGTAGAGCAAAACCTCCCCCTTTCGGGGGAGGTGGCACGGCGCAAGCCGTGACGGAGAGGGTTCGCTTCCCCGCGGCATCCTGCGCGGTTTGTTTATTGACTTTCCCCTGCGGTTCTACTACAATACTGGATAAGAGGTCTTGCCCTCTCTGATGCAACAGCATCCCGGCAGCTTTCCACCATGGCAAGCTGCCTTTTTGTCTGCCGGGCGGCAGACCTGAAAAGAGAAAAGAAGAAGGAAGAAAGGTCTGATCCTATGACAGAAACTACCAAGGAGCCTGTCTACGCCTCCAAAGCAAGGCCATGGCTGAAGTATTACGACGAAAAGTACATCCACCAGACCGTGCCGGAGTGCTCGGCCTTTGCGCTGATCTGCCGCAACAACGAGCGGCATCTGGGCGACACCGCGCTGGAATACTACGGCCGCAAATTCAGCTATGCCGACCTGATCGTGCAGGTAAAAAAGACCGCCGCCGCCCTGCAGGCGCTGGGGGTGAAAAAGGGCGATATCATCACGGTGGTCAGCGTAATGACCCCGGAGGTGGTCTATGCCTTCTACGCCGCCGACCTGCTGGGCGCTACCCTGAATCTGGTGGACCCCCGGTACAGCGCCGAGGGCATCCGGGAGTACATCGAGGAGGTGGAGTCCCGCCTGCTGATCTGCCTGAACGTGGTGTACCCCCGCTGCCAGCAGGCCGCAAAGCGCACCAGCGTGGAGCGGGTGGTGGTGCTCAGCCCCGCCGACAGCCTGCCGCTGGCCAAGGCCGCAGGCTACAAGCTGACAAACCCGGATAAAAATCGCTACGCCTCCAACGTGCTGCGCTGGAAGGCTTTTATTGCCGCAGGCAAGGGGCACACCCCCGCCGCCGTGCCCTACGACCCCCAGCACACCTGCGTGGTGGTGCACACCGGCGGCACCACCGGCTCGCCCAAGGGCGTTATGCTGACCGACTACTGCTTCAACGCCCTTGCGCAGGAGTTTGCCGCCCAGAGCCGTCTGTTCCACCGCGGGCAGAAGCTGCTGAACGTGATGCCCCCCTTTATCGCCTACGGTTACAGCTGCGGCATCCACATGCCGCTGGTCATGGGGCTGCATGTCATCATCATCCCCAATCTGGACCCGGAAAAGCTGGGCGCACTGGTGTGGAAGCACAAGCCCGAGCACATGTTCGGCGTGCCCACCCACTACCAGCAGCTGGCCGCCGACCCGCTGCTGAAAAATAAAGACCTCTCCTTCATCCGCAACTACGCCGCCGGCGGCGACTCCCTCCCGCTGGGCGCGGAGCAGACGGTGAACCAGTTCCTCAAGGACCACGGGGTGGAGTACCCGCTGGCCAAGGGCTACGGCATGACCGAGGTGTCCTCGGCGGCCACCATCGCCGCCGGCAGCGTGACAAAGCCCGGCAGCGTGGGCATCCCCATGGTCAACACGGTCGTCTCCATCTTCGAGCCCGGCACCGAGGCCGAGCTGCCCATCGGTCAGCGCGGCGAGATCTGCATCTGCACCCCCACCGCCATGAAGGGCTACTACAATAAGCCGGAGGAGACCGCCTGCCTGCTGCGCCGCCACGCCGACGGCCAGCTGTGGGCGCACACCGGCGATATCGGCTATATGGACGAGGACGGCTTTGTGTATCTGGACGCCCGCATCAAGCGCATCATCATCCGGCACGACGGCTTCAAGGTGTTCCCCTCCATGATCGAAAACGTCATCAGCCGCCACCCCGCCGTGCAGCAGTGCTGCGTGGTGGGCTGCACCGATACCGACCACACGCAGGGACGTCTGCCCTTCGTTTTTGTGGTGCTGGGCCCTGCCGCCGCCGGCAAAAAGCGCCAGATCCTGCGGGAGCTGCGCCAGCTGTGCCGCGAGGAGCTGCCGGAGTATGTGCAGCCCGCCGCCTCGGCCTATAAGGTCCTTACCAAAATGCCCATGACCCCCGTCGGCAAGGCCGACTACCGTAAACTGGAGGAAGAGGTGGGGTAAACGAGAGAACTCCCCGCAAGCGTCCTCGCCCTCTCAGGCGCTAACGCGCCAGCTCTCCCAAAGGGAGAGCCTCTGGCGAAACCGGAGGCTTTGCAATTCAAACCGGAAAGCTTCCCGCTATGCCAAGGCCTCTCCCTTTGGGAGAGGTGGATTTGCGAAGCAAAGACGGAGAGGGCGAGCCTGCTGCCCGCAGCGCCGCGCTTTCGCAGAAAGCGGCGCTGCAAATGCCGTTTCCCTCCACGACCTCTCCCGTGAAAAGGGGATTCAGGAAAGCCCGCAGGCTTTTCTGAATCCCGAATAAAAAATCCAATTCCGCTAATTATGGCCAGAGTGCAACAACGACGACCGCCGCCAGTGGCGGAAACAGGGAGGAGTTGTTGGGGCAGCGGTCAGCAAGACGCGAGTGCCGCCCAAGGCACGAAGCGGATGCTGGGAGCCGCAATCCGATAGCGGAGGCCATTTTCAATCGTCCCCCTGCCCTTGAGAAAGAAGGAATCATCCATGAACCATCCCCGTTTTGCCGCATGGCTGTGCAGCGCCGCTGCGCTGGTGCTGCTGGCTGTGCCTGCCTTTGCACAGCAGCCCGATGCCCTGCCGCCGGAGCAGACCTCCCCCGCCGCACAGGTGCAGCCCATAGAAGAAGCTGCCGCCGAGGAGACCGCTCCCGCCGAGGAAACTCCCGCTGCTGAGGAAACCGCTCAGCCCGCTGAGGAAGCCCCTGCCGGGGAGACCGCCGACCCTCAGCGCACCTATGTGGCGCTGGGCGACAGCATCGTTTCCGGCGTAGGTATGCCGGATTTCAAGTACACCGAAGCCGTCATCGGCATGGACGTGGCCGCAAACTTCGAGGGCTACCCGGAGCAGTGCTATGTTTCGCTGGTGGGCAAGGGCCTTGGGCTGGACCGTCAGCACGCCATCGACCTTGGCCTGCCCGGCCTGACCACCGGCGACCTTGTGGATATCCTGCGCACCGGCGCAATGCCCCAGATGAACCAGCTGGCGGGCACCTACTACGTCTACCCCCAGATGCTGGACTACATCCGGCGTGCGGATATCATCAGCGTGCAGATCGGCTCCAACGACGCGCTGGTGCCCTCCCTTGTGGCGCTGGGCAACGCCACCAACTGGAAGAGCGAGCAGCTGGTGGCCACCATCGTCAGCGGCGTGCTGCGCACCCCCAGCTTTGAAAACCTGCAGCGGCTGAACAGCGACCTCTCCCGCCTGCGGCTGACCCGCGAAGAGCGCAAAGCCACCACCCAGCTTTTGCTGGGCGGCGGCACCGACGCCATCTGCGAGCAGGCGTATCAGGACGCCGCCGTCAACATGCCGCAGGTAGTAGCAGAGCTGCGGGCGCTCAACCCGGACGCGCAGATCATCCTGGTAGGCTACACCAACCCCGTGCCCCTGCTGCCGGAGTGGACGCAGCTGTTCCGGCGGCTGAACGCCCTTGCCAAAAACCTTGCCGCCCAGAACGAGAACGTGACCTACGTGCCCGTCCCCTTTGCCCTGACCGCCACCGATGCCCACCCCACCGTAAGCGGGCATAAGTACATCGCCAACCGCATCCTGCGGGCTGTGGCGCGCAAATAAGGTTTGCACAGCGCCGGGCGCGGGACGATTTTAAACGGCCTCCGCGCTGCTCTGGCCATGTTCAGCGGAAATAATATTTTAAATAGAGCAATGCCGGAGCGTCTGCGGACGCTCCGGCATTGCATTTTCACGGGGAGGGCTGCAACGATTAAAGGGCGGCCTGAATTGCAAATGCAGTTGACCGTTACGACCCCACTGGTGAAAAGGGGATTCAGAAAAGCCCGCAGGCTTTTCTGAATCCCGAATAAAAAATCTAATTCCGCTAATTATGGCCAGAGCGCAAGCGGAGGCCATTCTAAATCGTCCCCACCCCACCAAAAAACCGGGCAGCCTGCGGGCTGTCCGGTTTTGTGTTTGTTCAGCTTACCCTTCCGCTCTCTACCGAGAAGCTCACATCCGCCGCAGCCATGGTGGACTTGCGGTGGGACACCAGCAGCACCGTGCGGTCCTTGCACTCGGCGCGGACGGCGCGCAGGATGATGCCCTCGTTCAGGCTGTCCAGGTTGGAGGTGGGCTCGTCCAGCAGCAAAAAGGGCGCATCGTGCAAAAACGCCCGCGCCACGCCGATGCGCTGCCGCTCGCCGCCGGAAAGGGTGCCGCCCAGCTCGCCCACGGGGGTGTCGTAGCCCTTGGGCAGGCTGCGGATAAAGTCATCCAGCGCAGCCTTTCTGCAGGCGGCCTCTACCTCGGCCTGCGTGGCATCCCGCTTTGCGATGCGGATGTTGTTGCCGATGGTGTCCGCAAACAGCTCGGTCTCCTGGGTCACAAGGCTTTCCTGCGCGCGCAGGGCGGCGGTGTTCACCCGCCGGATGTCCGCATCCCCGAACCGGATGCTGCCGGTCTGCACGTCCCAAAAGCGCATCAGCAGCCGCAGCAGGGTGCTTTTGCCGCTGCCGGAACGCCCGGTGATACCCACGATCTTTTTTTCCGGGATGGTCAGGCTGATCTCCCGCAGCACCTGCTCCCCCGCGTAGCCAAAGCTGACATTGCGCACCTCAGCGCCCGCAAAGGGGGTGTTTTCGCCGTCGGTCACCTCGGGGGTCACCGGTGCTTCGTCCAGCAGCGCCAGCACACGGTCTGCGCTGGCAAATACCTGTGTCAGCCCTGCGCCAAGGTTCGCCAGCGCCACTACCGGCCCAAAGGAGCTCAGGGCGGTCAGGGTGCACACCAGCACCCCCTGCGCCGCCAGTTCACCGCGCTGGTACAGCCACAGGCTCACGCCCAGCACCGCCAGCGTGGTAAACAGGATCAGGGTGTTGGTCACGGCTACGATCAGCCCCTCGCGGTACTTCAGCGCCGTCTGCTTTGCGCCCAGCGCCTCGCTGTGGGCGGTGATGCCCGCTGCCCGGGCGGCGGTGTCCTGATACTGCAGGGTGTCCCGCAGGCCGCGCAGGCTTTCCAGCACATAGCTGTTGGTATCGGCCAGCGCCTGCCGGTATTCCCGGGCAACGGCCTGTCCGCGCTTTGCGCTCCACACCGGCAGCGCCGCGCCCACCAGCAGATAGCCCGCCAGCAGCACCAGCGCGGGCAGGATGTGCCAGTGCGCCGTAAAGGCGGTCATGCCCGCCGCCCAGAGCACGGCGATGCACACCGGCGAGATGGTGTGGGCGTAGAACACTTCCAGCGCCTCGATGTCGGCAGTGATCAGGGAGATCAGGTCGCCCCGGTCGCGGCCTTCCAGCTTTGCGGGGGTCAGGCGGCGCAGCGCGCCGAACACCTTATCCCGGATGAGCGCCAGCAGCCGGAAGGCGATATAGTGGTTGGAGGCCTGCTCCGCATAGCGCAGCACGCCGCGCAGCAAGGCAAACACCAGAATGCACCCGAAGGCCGTGCCCACGGTGGGCAGCGGGCTTTGCCCCCCGGCAGCGGTCAGGATGGCAAAGCCGCCGAAAATGGTGATGAAGGTGGCGCAGAAATGCCCCGCCACGCCCATGACGATGGCTGCCACCATGATGGGCAGCATGGGCTTTACCAGCACGATCAGCCGCGCCACGATGGCGGCGGGGGTGCGGTGGGTGGTTGTGTTATGCATCAGGCATCCTCCTTTGCAAGGGTCTCCAGCTGCTTCTGGGCGGTGTACAGGCGGCAGTAAGCGCCCTGCTGCGCCAGCAGCTGCGGGTGGGTGCCCTGCTCTGCAATGCGGCCGTTTTCCAGCACATAGATGCAGTCGCTGTCCACCACGTTTGCCAGCCGGTGGGAGATCAGGATCACCGTCTTTTTCCCCGCCAGACCCCGGATGGCCGCCATGATGTCGTTTTCGCTCTCGGCGTCCACGTTGGAGGTGGCCTCATCAAAGAGATAGATGGGGGTATCGTGCAGCAAAGCACGCGCCATGGCAAGGCGCTGCCGCTGCCCGCCGGAAAGGTTGCTGCCGCCCTCGTGCACGGCGGTCTGCAAGCCGTTCTGGCTGCGGCAGAAGTCCGCAAGGTTCACCTCTTCCAGCGCCGCCCAGAGCTCGCTCTCCGCAGCCTGCGGCTTTGCCATGCGCAGGTTGTTTTCCACCGTGCCCTTAAAAATGGTGGAATCATGGGGTACAACGGTCAGGGTGCGCTGCCGTGCAGCCTGCTGCAGCTGCTGCACCGGCACGCCGCCCATGGTCACCCGGCCGGTATACCCGGTGCAGCGCCCCGCCAGCAGGGCGGCAATGGTGCTTTTGCCGCTGCCGGAAGCGCCCACCAGCGAGACAAAGCTGCCCTGCGGCACGGTAAAGGATACGTCCTGCAGCACGGTGCGGCCGGCCTCGTAGCCAAAGGTCACCTTTTCCAGCGCCAGCGTGGTGTCCGCCGGGGCGTTCTGTACACCGTCCTGCGGCTCCTCTGCCGCCAGCAGCCGGAAGATCTTCTCCGCCGAGGCCGCACCGTTCATGGCAATGTGGAAGTAGCTGCCCAGCAGCCGCAGCGGCAGGAAAAAGTCTGCCGCCAGCAGCAGAATGGTCAGGGTGGCGGTCAGCTCCAGCTGCCCCGCCGCAAAGGCTGCCACGGCGCTGATGATGCCCAGCCCCGCGCCGCCGTAGGCCATCAGGTCCATCAGGGTGACCGAGTTCAGCTGCATGGTCAGCACCCGCATGGTGATCTTGCGGAAGCGCTCAGCTTCGGCGTTCATCTGCTCATGCTTCCAGCCGTCGGCCTGATAGATCTTCAGGGTGGTCAGCCCCTGAATGTTCTCCAGAAAGCTGTCGCCCAGGGTGGTGTACTCGCTCCAGTAGCTGGCCAGCAGCTTTTTGGCAAACTTCTGTACCGCCACGATGGACATGGGGATCAGCGGCACGCAGCACAGCAGAATGACCGCCGACCGCGCGTGCACCCCCACCAGCAGCACAAACAGGGTGACGGGTGCCAGCAGGCTGTAAAACAGCTGCGGCAGATATTTTGCAAAGTAGGTGTCGATCTGCTCCACGCCCTCGCTGGCCAGCATGACCACCTCGCTGGTGGCCACCGTGGCGGTATAGCCGGGGCCAAGGCGGGTAAGCTTTTCGTAGATCTTGCTGCGCAGGGTGCGCTTGACATCCCGCGAGGCCTGATTGCTCATGCCGGAGGCCAGCATGGTAAAGGCAAAGCGCAGCGGCACCGTACCAAGGCAGAGCAGGATATTCTGCCGCAGCGCGGCAGCGGTCAGGCTGCCCGCAAAGGCCGCCCCCACCAGCCGGGCGACCGCCCGGACAAAGATGATATTACACACCAGCCCCAGCCACTGGAACGCCACGTTTGCCCACACATAGCGCAGCGCCGCCCGGTCGAAGGACAGCAGTTTTTTGTTTATCATGGGTGTTTCTCCTTTTTGGTCTTGTCTGCCCCGCCGGGCAGTGGGACGATTTAGAATGCGCTCCGCTGCGCTCTGCGCATAATCAGCGGAATTAGATTTTTTATTCGGGATTCAGAAAAGCCTGCGGGCTTTTCTGAATCCCCTTTTCACCAGTGGGGTCGCTGCCGGAAGCGGCATTTGCAGCGCCGCTTTCTGCGAAAGCGCGGCGCTGCGGGGGCAGCGGGCTCGCCCTCTCAGGCGCTAACGCGCCAGCTCTCCCAAAGGGAGAGCCTCTGGCGAAACCGCCCACTTTGCACTTAAACCGGTAACTTTCCCGCTATGCCAAGGGCTCTCCCTTTGGGAGAGCTGGCAAGCCCGATAGGGCTTGACTGAGAGGGCGAGGACGTTTGCGGGGCGAACCATCTCCGTCATCGCTGCGCGATGCCACCTCCCCCGAAAGGGGAGGTTTATTTGTGCTAACCGGAAGATGCATAAAAGCTCCCCCTTCGGGGGAGCTGTCACCGTAGGTGACTGAGAGGGTTCGCTCCCCCGGGGGGAGCTGTCGCGCAGCGACTGAGGGGCTTTAAATCGGCGGAGCCGGAAAAAACGGTTAAAAGATCTTCACGCCGAACAGGCGTGAATCTTCAGTTTTTTCCGGTGGGAACCCACTTCTTTAGGATTGTCAAGGGCGTGCAGCCCTTGACGACGGGTTGCGGCACCCAGCATCCGCTTCGTGCCTTGGGCGGCACTCGCGTTTTGCTGGCCGCTGCCCCAACAACTGCTCCCTGTTTCCGCCGCTGGCGGCGGTCGCAGTTGTTGCATTGCGGGGTGGGTGGAGTCCAGAGGTAGGGAGGGGGGAGTCGGAACACCCCTCCCTGCCTCTGGCCCAGCGGAGCGTCCCTGCACGCTGAAAGCAAGCAGAAACAGCCCCCGCGGAGCGCGATGCATTTTAAATCGTCCCGCCTGCGGCGCAAGTCTCATCCTCGTCCACCATCCGCTCATAGTCGGCGGTGAAAAGGCGCTGGGGCAAAGCGCTGGTCATGGCAAGGGCGGCGTTCCACTGCTCCTCGCTGGTCAGCTCCCCGCTCACCGGCGGGAAGTGCGCCAGAATGGCGTCCAGCTCCTGCTGCACCCGCTTTGCCACCCAGATGCCGCGGTCGGTCAGGTAAATTTTACCGTAGTATTCCTTTACGATCATGCCCTGCTCCATGAGCAGGTTCAGGATGCGCACCACCGAGGGCTTTGTCACCCCCAGCTTTTCCGCAATGCTGCGGGAGCTGATGTCCAGATGGGTGCGGCTTACCTCGTAGATGGCCAGCAGATAGCGCAGATGCGCTGCGGTCAGCTGCATACCGGTCACTCTCCTTTTTGTGCGCCGGGGCTTGCCCGGTGTTATCATATGCTAACTTTATTTTGCTTAAAAAAGAGCGCGAGCCGAGAGGTTCAGCCCGCGCTCCTTGCGGTTACTTTTTATTGCTTTACGGTGCTGTGTGCACAGCCGCCGCAGCAGCTGCAATTGCCGGAGCAGCCGCAGTCACAGCAGCTGCCGCCACGCTTGAGGGTTTTCCAGATCGAGCGTCCGTCCAGCACCAGCAGGAGCAGGACGATGCCCACTACCACGATATTTACCATATTTGCCATCAGCCATGCGGCCATCATGCGCCACTCCTTTTTGTTTGATTCAGTGTCGGAAGAACCCCATCACCACGCGCACGGCGACTACGGCAAGCACTGCCAGCACCACCAGCACGATGATATCGGTGGTTCCGAGGGTAAGGTTTGTGGTCATAAAGCGTTACGCTTTCTGTCCGACGCTGCGGCCGGCTTTGCGCTCAGCCTCGGCGTGCTTTGCGTTCTGATCCGGGCGGAACAGAGCGTACAGGTAGCCCACCAGTACGATGATGGCAACCACGGTGAAGGCGTTGAAGGCAACTTCGCCGGTGATCAGGCCGCCCAGCTGGTAGACCATCAGAGCCACCAGCCATGCCTGAATGTTCTGGTACAGCAGAGCGTAGGCCAGCTTCTTGCCGCCGCCGATCTCACGCGCCATCGTGGAGATGGCTGCAAGGCAGGGGGAATCGAAGCAGTTGAACACCATGAAGGACACGGCTGCAATGCTGGTGGGGAAGAACTGTGCAAAGGCAGCGTGCATATCGGTGAGGTACTCTTCCACCTCGCCCAGACCGGCCAGAACACCCATGGTGCTCACGATGCCTTCCTTTGCCACGAAGCCGGACAGAGAGGAAGCAACGGCCTGCCAGGTGCCAAAGCCCAGAGGAGCAAAGATGGGAGCCAGAACGCCGCCGATGACGGCAAGGAAGCTGTCCTCAGTTTCCACAAGGCCGAACACGCCATCTGCAATGCCGAAGCTTGCAAGGAACCACATGACGGCGCAGCACAGGAACAGGATGGTACCGGCCTTCTTCAGGAAGGCCCACACACGCTCCCACACATGGAGCAGAACGCCCTTGGCAGAGGGGATATGGTAAGCGGGCAGTTCCATAACGAAGGGAGCGGGGTCGCCTGCAAAGGCCTTGCTCTTTTTCATGATGATGCAGGAGATGACCACCAGTGCAATGCCTGCAAAGTACATCACAGGTGCCATCCACCATGCACCGCCCAGCAGGAAGCCTGCGATCAGGGCAATGACCGGCAGCTTTGCGCCGCAGGGGATCAGGGTGGTGGTGATCATGGTCATGCGGCGGTCCTTCTCGTTCTCGATGGTACGGGTGGCCATGATGCCGGGCACGCCGCAGCCGGAGGAGATGAGGAAGGGGATAAAGCTCTTACCGGACAGACCAAAGCGGCGGAACAGACGGTCCATGATAAAAGCAACACGCGCCATGTAACCGCAGTCTTCCAGAATGGACAGGAAGAAGAAGACGATAGCCATCTGCGGGGCAAAGCCGATGGGCGCTGCCAGACCGCCGATAATGCCGTCCACGACCAGCGAGACCACCCAGTCTGCTGCGCCGGCGTTTTCCAGCAGGGTCTGCACGCCGGGCTGGATCCATGCACCGAACAAAGTGTCGTTCGTCCAGTCGGTGACGATGCCGCCCAGACTGGAAACTGCGATGTAATACACCACGCACATGATCACTGCAAAGATGGGCAGTGCCAGCACGCGGTTGGTGACCACCTGGTCGATCTTATCCGAGACGGTCAGGTTATCCTTGCGGGCCTTCTTCTTGACTGCCTTGTGCACCACGGTGTTGATGTAGGCGTAGCGCTGGTTGGTGATGATGCTCTCGGCGTCATCGTCCATCTCTTTTTCGCAGTCCTGAATGTGCTCGTCGATGTGATCCACCAGCGCCTTTTCCAGCTTCAGCTCTTCCAGCACCTTCTCGTCACGCTCGAACAGCTTGACGGCGTACCAGCGCAGGAAGCGGGGCTCCACCTTGCCCTGAATGCTCTCCTCGATGTGGGCAATGGCGTGCTCCACACTGCCGGTGAACACATGGGGCAGCTCGCCGGTCTTGGCGGCCTTGGCGGCGGCAACGGCAGCCTTTGCGGCTGCCTCGGTGCCCTCGCCCTTCAGGGCGCTGATCTCCACTGCCTGACAGCCCAGCTCTGCGCTCAGCTTTTTCAGGTCGATGGTGTCACCGTTCTTGCGCACCAGATCGATCATGTTCACAGCCATCACCACCGGGATGCCCAGCTCGATGAGCTGGGTGGTCAGGTAGAGGTTGCGCTCGATGTTGGTGCCGTCGATGATGTTCAGGATGGCGTCGGGCTTCTCCTTCACAAGGTAAGTACGGGAGACAACTTCCTCCAGCGTGTAGGGGGACAGCGAGTAGATGCCGGGCAGATCCTGAATGATCACGTCCTTGTCGCCCTTGAGTTTGCCTTCCTTTTTTTCCACAGTAACGCCGGGCCAGTTGCCCACGTACTGGTTGGAGCCGGTCAGGTTGTTGAACAGGGTCGTTTTGCCGCAGTTCGGGTTGCCGGCCAGTGCAATTTTAATGCTCATTGCGGATACCTTTCCTCCCTTTGGTCTTATCAGACCACTTCGATCATCTCAGCGTCGGCCTTGCGCACGCTCAGCTCGTAGTTGCGCACGGTCAGCTCCATGGGGTCGCCCAGCGGCGCCACCTTGCGCACATAGATCTGCACCCCCTTGGTGATGCCCATATCCATGATGCGGCGCTTCACCGGACCTTCGCCGTGCAGCCGTGCCACGGTGGCACTCTCGCCCACCTTTACGTCTTTCAGTGTTTTCATCGTACTCGTTCCTCCCTTGCGTTATTTCATGCAGCACCGGGAAGGCGCTGCTCAGGCCACCATAATGCGGCTCGCCATGGTCTTATCCAGTGCCAGCCGGCTCTGCTTGACCTGCACGATCAGGTTGCCCGCGATCTCGTTGACCACGGTCACCTCGCTGCCCACCACGAACCCCAGCTCGGCCAGATGCAGCCGAACCTCGTCCTTGCCGCTGATCTTGCGGATGGTGACGGTCTCGCCTGCTTTTGTCATCGTCAAAGGCATCATCGCTGTGCTCCCCTTCCATAGAAATTATGTGATGCTGCGGTGGTTAGTCAGCCGTAACTATCAGCGTAGACAGTTTACCGCTGCTAACCCAGCTTGTCAATAGATTTTTCATATCTTACAGTTAGTTTATATGAACAAACAAATTTTATGCCGGCATCGCCCCGCATTTTTATCAAAATCATCAATGACTAACTCTATTTCTTGAGCTAAAGTTAGCCAATGTTTACATTTTTAGGGCGCATTTTGCCCTTTTATAGGGCAGGGTGACGGGGAACGACCCCTTCCGTCATCGCCTACGGCGATGCCACCTTCCCCAAGGGGACGGCTTTAGTGGTGGCGGGAAACTTTGCGGCAGTGCCGAAAGGCGTCCCCTTGGGGGAGCTTTTCGTCATCTGCCGGTAAGTAGAGCAAAACCTCCCCCTTCGGGGGAGGTGGCACGGCGTAAGCCGTGACGGAGAGGGCGAGCCCGCTTGCGCCAAGCAGAAGCTTCCTCCGCAGCGCCGCGCTTTCGCAGAAAGCGGCGCTGCAAATGCCGTTTCCCTCCACAACCCCTCCCGTGAAAATAGCGTTTGGAGCGGCCCGCAGGCCGCGACAAACGCGAAATAAAAATATTCTTTCCGCTGAACATGGCCAGAGCGCAAGCGGAGGCCATTTTAAATCGTCCCACCCCGCGCGGGAGCGCCTTCTGAATCGTCCCCCAAACGCACGACCGCCCGGCACAGGGGTCAAAGCTGCACCGGGCGGTCATGTGTAAAAAGGAGGATCGCTCTCTCCTGTGTCGGATGCATAGGAGAGTTGCCAGGATAAAAGAGAGTATTTGAAAAGAGAATATCAATTTTTCAGGCGGCGACCGCCAGCTTTAAAATCGGCGTGCCGCTGTGGAACAGCCGCAGATACACCGCCGTGCACTTGGCCAGCTGGTCAAAGTGCTGCTGGGCGGCAGCCGGGTCGCCGTAGGACTTCCAGCACCCGCAGCAGGTAAAGCACTTGCCCCGGTAGCGGATAAAGCCCTCCACATCTTCCAGCGGATAGCCCAGAAATACCCCGATCTCATGGGGAAAATCCGCTGCCTCCGCCGCGCAGCACAGCCGCAGGCTGAGTTGGTCGAGCAAGGCACCGCAGTCCGCTGCATCCTCCGGCAGACGGTAGCCCTCCCGGGCTAAAAAGCCGCGCACAGCGGCATCTGCCAGCACGGTCTGCAGCTTGGCGGCGCGGTAGACGTACACCAGATACTGCCGGGTGGCGATGCACCCCCGCAGCACCCGCACCTGCAGGCCCTTGGGGTTCAGCTGGGCGTTCCAGCCCGCCACCCGCCGGGCAAGGTCGGCACGGTCTCGCGTTTCGTAGCGGAACAGCCCTGCAGGTTTCAGCCCCGCCAGTACCGGGGCACATTGTTCGATCATTACGGTCTCAAAATCACGCTCCATGGCGGTTCTCCTTTGGCGGCAGTCGGGCGGCGGTGCCGGGGCTAGTGTGCCCCGGATGCCGGGCTGTTATAAGTAAGACGCAGCTAACCACAACCTCAAAAAAGAAGCAGCACGCCCGGTCTGCGGGCACTGCCGGTGGGGTCTCATGCGGTTAGTTATTTCTAACGCCAGTAGTGTACCACAGCACCACCGGCTGTGTCAAGCCTTTCCGGCAAAAAAGTTATTTATGGCAAACCACGCCTGCGCTACCCTTCCGGCGGCAGTCGTGGTATAATGGGGATATTATCGGGTCTGCCCCTTGGGCGCACCCTGCCAAGGAGGCCAAACTCATGCCCACACCCATCACCGCGCCCACCCTGTCCGCGCTGCTTAGCGCCGCACTGGCGCAAAAGCCCACCCGCCCGCTGGTGCTGGCGCTGGATGGCCGCTGCGGCAGCGGCAAGACCACCCTTGCCAACGGGCTGGCGGCGCAGTTTGCCGGCTGCACCCTGCTGCGCACGGACGATTTCTATCTGCCGCCCGCCCGGCGCATCCCGGACTGGGCACACACCCACTGCGCCAACATGGACCTTACCCGTCTGCGGGACGAGGCGCTGCGCCCGGCCTACGCGGGGCAGGCGGTGGCCTACCGGGCGTACAGCTGCCGGGAGGGGGCTTTTCTGCCCCCGGTGCAGCTGCCCGCGCAGCCGCTGGTGATCTTAGAGGGCAGTTACAGCCACCATCCGCTGCTGCGTCCCTACGAGACACTGCGGGTGTTCCTTACTTGCTCCCATGACGAGCAGACCCGGCGCTTACAGGCGCGGGAGGGCGCACGCTACGCGGATTTTGCCGCCCGGTGGGTGCCGCTGGAAGAGGGCTATTTTGCCCAGTACGGCATTGCCGAAGGCGCGGATTTTGTGGTGGATACCACCGCAGGCGGGACGATTTAGAATGGCCTCCGCTTGCGCTCTGGCCATAATCAGCGGAAAGAAATTTTTTAATTTCGGGATAGCGGAGCGCCTGCGGGCGCTCCGCTATCCCATTTTCACAGGATGGGTCGCATCGGCAAGCGGCAGCTGCCGCGCCGCTTTCTGCGAAAGCGCGGCGCTGCGTGGCAGCGGGCTCGCCCTCTCAGTCACCTACGGTGACAGCTCCCCCAAAGGGGGAGCCTCTGGCGAAACCGCACACTTTGCATGTGAACCGGAAGCTTTGCCGCCATGCCAAGAGCTCTCCCTTTGGGAGAGCTGGCGCGTTAGCGCCTGAGAGGGCGAGGACGCTTGCGGGCTGAACCCTCTCCGTCACGGCTTACGCCGTGCCATCTCCCCCGAGAGGGGGAGGTTTTGCTCTACTTGCCGGCAGATGCACAAAAGCTCCCCCTTCGGGGGAGCTGTCACCGTAGGTGACTGAGAGGGTTGGCTCCCTCCCAGAGGGAGCTGGCTTTGCGCAGCAAAGACTGAGGGAGTTTTCACTGCAGCAAAAAACTCCCCCTGCACCGTGAGATGCGGGGGGAGTTTAAGTTTACAGTCTGTTACTTATTCTTGTACATATCCTGATAGTAGTTCTGGTAGTCGCCGCTGGTGACGTGGTTCATCCACTCTTCGTGGTTCAGGTACCAGTCGATGGTCAGCACGATGCCCTTCTCGAAGGGAGTCTCGGGGTACCAGCCCAGATCGTTCTTGATCTTGGTGGGGTCGATGCCGTAGCGGCGGTCGTGACCCAGACGGTCGGCGACGTGCTTGATCAGCTCCTCGCTGATGCCCTCGTCCTGCAGACGGTCGTGCAGCTGGGCGATGATGGTCTTGACGATAAAGATGTTGGGGCGCTCGTTGTGGCCGCCCACGTTGTACACCTCGCCGATCTTGCCGCCGTTGCAAACCATATCAATGGCCTTGCAGTGATCCTCCACGTACAGCCAGTCGCGGATCTGCATACCGTCGCCGTAGACGGGCAGCTGCTTGTGGTGCTTGACGTTGTTGATCATCAGGGGGATCAGCTTCTCCGGGAACTGGTAGGGGCCGTAGTTGTTGGAGCAGCGGGTAATGTTCACCGGCATGCCGTAGGTGTCGTGGAAGGCCATGACGAACATATCGGCGCTGGCCTTGGAGGAGGAGTAGGGGCTGTGGGGGCACAGCGGGGTGGTCTCCATAAAGAAGCCGTCTGCACCCAGAGCGCCGTACACCTCATCGGTGGACACCTGCAGGTACTTCTTGCCCTCTTTCCAGGTCTTGGCATCGGCGTCGTACCATGCCTCCTTGGCGCGCTGCAGCAGGTTGACGGTGCCCATCACGTTGCTCTGCACAAAGATCTCGGGGTTCTTGATGGAGCGGTCCACGTGGCTCTCGGCGGCAAAGTTGATGACGTAGTCGAAATCGTACTTTGCAAACAGGCTCTCCACCAGTTCCTTATCGCAGATATCGCCCTGCACGAACACATGGCGGGGGTCGCCCTCTACGTCCTTCAGGTTTTCCAGATTGCCTGCGTAGGTCAGCTTATCCAGGTTGACCAGCAGGATCTCCGGGTATTTCTTAAGCATATAGTGCACAAAGTTGGAACCGATAAAACCGGCGCAGCCGGTGATCAGATAGGTTTTCATAGGTCAGTTTTCCTCTTTATTTATTTGTTGTTGTCCCCGGACTGCGGGCGGGCTGCGGCGCGGGCGCGTTCTTCCTCGGCGCAGCAGTACTTTGCCACAAGGTAGAGGTTCTTGTTCATGCTGTTCATGGTCTTGCCCACGGCTCTGGTATATGCTTCCAGCCCCTTGTTCAGGCTGTGCAGCTCCTCGTAGGTGGCTTGGGTGTACCGTGCCAGCCCTTCGCTCATGTCGCTGATCTCCTTGTGGGTGGCTTTGGTGTACTCCACCAGCTCCGCAAAGGCGTACAGCGCCCATGCAAGGAACATCTGCAGCACCCACAGCACCACAGCGACCGTCAGCCCCAGCACCACGGCCGGAAACAGACCGACGGACTTCAGCGCATTGTACACCGCGCCGTACAGCATGGCCGCAAGCACAAAGGCCAGCACGCACTGCACCTTTGCAAAGACCTTCAAGATCTTGACAGATCTGCTAAAAATCGCATCAAACATGATACATCCTCAGTTCTTCCGCAGGGGGTGTTTTTCAGGTTTTTCTCAGCTCTTCATGCCGTTTTCGCCGTCCCAGTGGGCGAAGAAGCAGGCCAGCGCTTCCTTCCAGTCGCGGACATCGTTGCCCACGGTGCAGCGCAGCATCCGGTTGTCCAGTGCGCTCCACTTGGGGCGGTCGGCGCTGTCCGGGTGCTTTGCCTTGTACTCCTCGCTGGTGCAGGGGGCAACGGTGGCATCCACGCCGGAAAGGCGGATGATCTCGGCAGCAAAATCGTACCACGAGCAGATGCCCTCGCCGGTGCAGTGGTACAGGCCGTACTCGTGGGTCACACACAGCTGCAGGATCTCGTGGGCAAGGTCGGCTGCGTTGGTGGGGTTGCCGCACTGGTCGTTGACCACCTCCAGCTTGCCGAACTTTTTGCCCGCGTTCACGATGGTCTTGACAAAATTTTTGCCGTAGTAGCTGTACAGCCACGCGGTGCGCACGATGAAGTGGCGGTGGCAGAACCGCTCCACATACTTTTCGCCCATGAGCTTGGTGGAGCCGTAGGCGCTGATGGGCCCGGGCAGGGTGGCTTCATCCTGCGGGATGCCGCCGTTCTCCCGGCCGGAGAACACATAGTCGGTGGAAACGTGCACCAGCCGTGCGCCGGTCTTTTCGGCAGCCTGCGCCAGATTACGGGGGCCAAGGGCGTTTGCCTTAAAGGCGTCGTCGTGGTGCATCTCGCACCCGTCGACGTTCGTGTAGGCGGCGCAGTTGATGATGATATCCGGGCGGTTGCGCCGCACGAACTCGTCCACCATCTTGTAGTTGGAGATATCCAGCTCCGGCAGATCCACCGGGATCACCGTAGCGTTGAGCAGTTTTTCGGGGATGGGGCCCAGCTCGCTGCGGCCTTCCTGCAGCTGCTTGAGCAGCTCTGTGCCCAGCTGCCCTTTGCAGCCTGTGACAATGATTTTCATACCAGTGTGCCTTTCCTTATGCTTAGTAGCGCAGCTTGCCGTCGGCCACGTTCTTCAGGTGCTGGCCGTAGGGGCTCTTGCCGTAGCGCTCGGCGCTTTCCAGCAGGGTGTCGCGGTCGATCCAGCCGTACTTGAAGGCGATCTCCTCCGGTGCGCTGATCTTGATGCCCTGACGCTTTTCGATCATGTGCACAAAGTCGGCAGCCTCCACAAGGCTTTCCATCGTGCCGGTGTCCAGCCATGCAAAGCCGCGGCCCAGCAGCTGCACATCCAGCTCGTCCTTCTTCAGGTACATATCGTTCAGGGTGGTGATCTCCAGCTCGCCGCGGGCAGAGGGCTTTACCTGCTTTGCCATCTGCACCACTTCCTTGTTGTAGAAGTACAGGCCGGTGATGGCGTAGTTGGACTTGGGGTGCTGGGGCTTTTCCTCCACGCTGAGCACCTTGCCGTCCTTGTCGAACTCCACGATGCCAAAGCGCTCGGGGTCCTGCACATAGTAGCCGAACACGGTGCAGCGGCCCTTGTTCTCTGCGTTGGCCGCAGCGCTCTTGAGCAGCTTGGAGAAGCCGTTGCCGTAAAAAATGTTATCGCCCAGGATCATGGCGCAGCAGTCGTCGCCAATAAACTCTTCGCCCAGAATAAAGGCCTGTGCCAGACCGTCCGGGGAGGGCTGCACCTTATACTGCAGATGGATGCCGTACTGGCTGCCATCGCCCAGCAGCGCCTCAAAGCGGGGCGTATCGGTAGGGGTAGAGATGATCAGGATATCCTGAATGCCCGCCAGCATAAGGGTGGACAGCGGATAGTAGATCATCGGCTTGTCGTAGACCGGCAGCAGCTGTTTGCTGGTGACCATGGTCAAAGGATAGAGCCGTGTGCCGGCACCGCCGGCGAGAATAATGCCTTTCATACTTGTGCACTCCTTTTTTCTTATAAAAAGATGTGCAGCTTAATTCAAAGCGGAGCTGCGTCCGCTGTAAACAATTTTGGGTCTGCCGCGTCCGCATTTTTGCAAAAGACGATAGCAGTACACTTTATTTTACTATGAAAATACAGAAAAAGCAAGAAAGAACGGCTCTTCCAGAAAAAATTCTCTGGCAGAGCCGTTCCTGTATTTTTCTTCGGCAGCACTCAGCCTGCTGCTCCCGGCTGCAAAAAGTTATCCAGCCATGCCGCAAAGGTGTAGCGCTTTTCCACTGCTTCCGGCAGCGGCTGATACGCCGCCTGCAAAAAAGCAGGCAGCTTTTCCTGCGCACCCGGCTCCCAGACAAGGACGTTGCACGGATGATACAGCGGGGTACTGCGGATCGCAGCGTTGTTCGTGATCAGCTTTTTGTGATAGAACATTGCCTCCAGCGCCCGGACGGTAATGCCCACCTGCCGGCTCTGCACCACCTCCACCACAATGTCGCTCCGGATGGTGTGCTGCAAAAACGCTTCGTAGGGCAGTCCTTTTGTCCTGACCCACGCGGCATCCTCTGCCGCATACCGCCGGAGCGGCTCGCTTACAAGCCAGAAATCCGCGGCAACACCCTGCCTGCACAGCGCCTCCCGCATCTCCTTCATCATGGGATAGCGTCCCTTATCCACACAGGCCGAAAACGCCGTAAGCCCGGCCTTGCGGTCTGCGTTTTCCCGGGCGGGCAGTGCCTCCGGCGCGAAATAGAACTGTTCGTTCAGCTTCCAGCCAAACTTTTTTGCATCTGCCGCGTCAAACGTCCAGTTTTCGCACCGGCGGCGCAGCGGGTCATTTCCGCGCAGCCATGTGTGATTGGTGATATTCCAGTTCCAGAGCACCAGCCTTGTCCGGCTGGGGTCGATGCGTTTTTTCAGGTACAGAAACAGTGCCGGTTCCTCAAACAGCACGATCAGCCGGTACTGCGCCAGATAGCGCGGCGTAAAACGCCGGAGCTGCAGCGGCCGCAGCACGCTCAGGCCGTATTTTTCCCGGCGGAAATCACAGACCGGCAGCACGGTGCAGCCGCATTCCTGCATTTTCCGGTTGTAAAAGCGCTCAAATCCGTTCGTATCCAGCTTGATCAGCAGCACTTCGCTCATCTTCATGGCAGCGCCTCCTTTTACCACGCAAAGCCCCACTTGGAAAAGTAGCGCAGCAGGCTGCGCAGCTGCCACAGAAAGGGCTTCAAGCTGCGGTGCGCCGCGCGGTGCCATGCGTGGATGGCGGTGTACTGGGGCACCAGATACACCTTGCCCTGCGTGCGCATCTTCTGGGTAAGGTCGGCGTCCTCCACGTACATGAAGTACCCCTCGTCAAAGCCGCCCACAGCCTTGAAGGCGGCAGTATCCACCGCCGAAAAGCTGCCGGTGCAGAACTCGATCTCGGTGGGCGTTGTCAGGTCTTTGTCTGCCATCAGGTAGCGGTCGTTGTACTTTGCCCAGAAGCGCAGACAGGGCAGCTGACGGTAGACCATGGCGCGCACATTGCACCGTCGCAGCGGCAGCTGCTGGGGTGTGCCGTCCGGGAAGGTAAGCCCCGGCCGGGTCATCACCACGCCGGGGTGCGCCGCCATCCAGTCCGCAAGGTCGCTCAGGGTATCTGCGGTCAGCTGGATATCCGGGTTGAGGATAAAGTGCACCCGGCTTTGCAGCAGCGAGAGCACCGTATTGTGCCCGGTGCCAAAGCCGCCGTTTTCCAGCCGGCAGAGCACCTGCACGGTCTGCCCGGGGGCGGTGCGCAGGGTGCCGTCCTTTGCGGCGGCGGTCAGCTTCTGGCCGCTGCCGTCCGGGCTGGCGTTATCCACCAGATACAGCGTAAGCGGGTAGCGGCGGGTGCAGTCCAGCACGGTCTGGGCGGCTTTGATGGCCTCCCCGGCGCCGTTATACACCACGATGCAGGCCGAAAGCTCCATCTGCGTTCCCCCTTTCGTTTCGGTTTGGGTCAAAGGCTCACTCCAGCGGCTTGATGTCAAAGCTGAAGTCCTCCTTCATCAGGTCAAAGTTGGGGTTCATGCAGGGGTCGCCCGCAGCCAGCTGCTTTGCCCACCGCTTCTGGAACCGCTCCACCTCAGAGGCAAAGCGCTTGCGCTTGACCGGGCTTTCGTCCAGCCCGCGGCTCTTGCTCTCGTAGTGGTACAGCTGCGCAAAGGGGGTGAACACGTTGGTGTAGCCGGCCTCCCGCACGCGGACGCAGAAGTCCACATCGTTGAAGGCCACGGCAAAGCTCTCGTCCAGCCCGTCCACCTGCTCGTATACGTCCTTGCGCACCATCAGGCAGGCGGCGGTCACTGCGTACACGTCCTGCGCGTAGGAAAGCCGTCCCATATAGCCGGGGTGCCCCACGGGGAAGTTCTTGTGCATGTGCGCCGCCAGCGTCAGAAAGCCAAAGCCGATGCCCGCGTGCTGGATGGTATTGTCCGGGTAGAGCAGCTTTGCGCCCACGCAGCCCACGCGCTTTTGCTGGGCGTACATGACCATCTCCTCCATCCAGCGGGGAGAGATGACCTCGGTATCGTTGTTGAGCAGCAACAGGTACTCGCCGGTGGCAGCCTTTGCGCCAAAGTTATTCAGGGCGCTGTAGTTGAAGCCGGTGCCCTGCCATGTGAGCAGATGCAGGGTGTCCGGGTGCTCCTTTTGCAGCTGCTCGTAGCAGCGGAAGGTGGCCGGCTCCTTGCTGTTGTTCTCGATGATGATGATCTCAAAATCCGGGTAGGTGGTCTTGCGGTAGATGGACTCCACGCACACCCGCAGATCGCCCGAATGGTCGCAGCTGGGGATCAGCACGCTGACCCGCCCGGGCTTTGTGATGGTGTAATCGGTCTTGTAAAAGCCCGGGGTATCGGGCACCATGGTCACCGCGTCCACCGGCACGCCTATGCGGTCGTAGTGGGCGCGCAGCGCCTTCATGGCAGCTTCCAGACAGTAGGTCTTGGCAGAGATGTTGCTGGCCACGCTGGCGGGGCTGGAACGCCAGTAGTACAGCAGGTGCGGGATGTGCACGATCTTTTCCGCCTGCTCGGTCAGGCGCAGGTAGAGGTCGTAGTCCTGGCTGCCGTTGAACTCTGCCCGCTCGTCGCCGCCCACCTTTGCCAGCAGCGCCGCGCTGAACACGCTCAGGTGGCAGATATAGTTGTTGGAGCGCAGGTTATCCAGCATATAATCCGGCTTGAAGTGGTAGACCGTCAGGTGGTCGATGTCCCCTTCAAAGGTCACCTCGTCCGTGTACACAAAGTCCGCGCCGTGCTTTGCAATGGCCTCGGCCACATACCACAGTGCGCAGGGGTGCAGGATGTCGTCATGGTCCAGCAGGGCGATATATTCGCCGGTGGCAAGGGCAAAGCCCTGATTGGTGTTGCCCGCAATGCCCTCGTTGCTGTCCAGTTTCCGGTAGCGGATGCGGCTGTCGGTGCGGGCGCGCTCCTGCACCACAGCTCCCACGTCCGCGTCCTGTCCGGCATCCACCATGCACAGCTCCCAGTTGCGGTAGGTCTGGTTCTGCACCGAGTCCAGCAGCTCCACCAGAAAATCATGCGGGGTGTTGTACAGCGGCACCACGATGCTGATGCGCGGCGCAGCGGGCTGCTCTGCGGCCTGCCGCACCAGCAGCTCCACGTCCGCAAAGCGGTCGGCGGGCATGGCCTTGCCCGGGAACAGCTTTTTGTACTCCTTTTTGGCCTTGGCCTGTGCCTTTACGCCCGCAAAGCCCACCCGGCGCAAAGTGGCAAAAAAGACGAACAGCGGGAAGGTGTGCCACAGCTGGCGGCACTTGCTTACCAGATACCGCAGCGGCCAGCTGGCCTTCCAGAAGGTGGAGTTGACCACGCTGTTCAGGGTCTTTTCCAGGTTCTGCTCATGGCTGCGGCTCAGGGAAAGGTCGCTGCGCAGCCGTTCCAGCTGGGCAGCCTGCTCGGCGGCGGTACGCTCGGCCAGCAGGGTGCGCTCCCGCAGAATGTCCAGCTGCTGCTCGTAGCCGTATTCCAGCTCCGGCAGCCCCGGGGCGTCCATGCGGCAGAACAGCGCCGTCAGCTGCTCCTTGCCGCGGTCCTTCCACGTAAGCTCCCGGCAGAAGCCCTGCGCGGCAAGCTGCTTTGCGCAGTCTGCCATGCCGGCGTACTCTGCGCACACCAGCAGCACTTTTTCCGCCTGTACGGCGGGCAGGCTGACCCACTGGGGATCCGCCACCACCAGCAGCTCCGGGGCGCTTTGCACCACCGCGGTATTCATTTTGCAAAAAGCTTTTTCCAGCAGCCCGCTGTCCTCCAGCACCTGTACGCTGCGGGGCGCCAGCTCCCGCACGATGCGCTGTGCCAGTGCACGGCTGCACTCGGCGGCCTTCTGGTCCTGCTTTTCCTGATCCAACTCCATGCTGATACTCCAATCCGTGCTCTGCACGTCTTTACGTGCAGTTATGTTTCCCGTTCATTTTTCACAAACGGATATAGTATACCAAATCCTGCGGCGTTTGAGAAGGTATTTCCAAAATTTCCGTCAAACTGCCGCTCAGCGGAACAGCCCCGCCAGCCAGCCGAACAGCCCGCCGCTGCGGGTGGTGCTGGTACGGATCTTTGCGCCGGTGTAGTAGTGCTGCAGGATCTGCTTGTAGTTCATGCCCTCCTCGGCGGCGTAGCCCACCGCGCCGCACTGGCTCATACCCACGCCGTGACCAAAGCCGTAGTAGGTCATGCAGGGGGTGCCGCTGGCATCGGTGCCGAAATCGAAGCAGTAGCGGGAGGAAACGAACTGGTTGATGTACCGGTAGCTGCGCCCGTTGGACACCAGCGTGTTGTACTGCACAAAACCGCCCAGATCCTTGTGGGTGGTGTCGGCGCTCTGGTAGGGCTCGCCGGTGCGGCTGTCGTTGTACTCTATATAGGTATAGTCCTTGCCGATCACCCGGCGCAGCAGGTTGTGGTACTGCTCCTCGTAGGGGCTTTCCACGCTTTGCAGGTAGGGCACACTGGTGCCCCACGCGTCCAGACTGGCGCAGGTGCCGTACACCCCGGTCTGGGTGTTGTAGCCCGCGCTGGCCGACCACACCGCGTCGCACACGCTGCCGTTGTACACCAGCACCTCATCCTTGACCGCCTGCACCGCCTTGCGGATGGCGCTGCGGGTAGAGGACGGGATCTGGCTGACCGGGGTGTAGATCAGCGCATTGGCAGACGAGCCGTACTGCTTGTGGTATTCCAGATAGGAGTGGATGGCCACCGCCTGCGCCTTCCACGCCTGCTGCGCGGCGCTTGCGCTGACATAGCTGCCAATGGAGCCCAGCTCGGTGTAGGTGATGCCCACCAGACAGTCCTCAAGATCCAGCGTGACGTTGCGTTTGAGCCCCTGCCCCTTGATGTTCAGGTACGGCATGGTGATCTTATCCTTGGAGCCAAACAGCCAGCTCAGACAGTTTTCGTCCTCTGCGGGGATCAGGGTGGTATCGGCCCCGCCGATGGTGGTGGCAGCCGAAGCCGCTGCCGCCGGGATGCAGACGCACAGCACCGCCGCCAGCAGCAAAGCCGCCGCGCGGCGGGCAAAAGAATGCAGATGTTTCAAAGTCCGGTTCCCTCCTTGTGGGCACATTTTACGTTTTGATATGTCCTTAGTGTAGCACAGCCCGCGCCGCCGGGCAAGAACCGGAGTTATGTATTTTGCACCGCGCGGGACGATCTGCGCAAAGGCGCAAAACTTTCTCTTGATTTTACCCATAGAATCCGGTATAATAAAAATCGTTCAAAAAACGATACGCCGGTGTGTCGGAATGGCAGACGAGGGGGACTCAAAATCCCTTGTGCTAATAACACGTGTGGGTTCGACCCCCACCACCGGCATAAAAAAGAAAGCCCTCCAGCTCGTCTGGAGGGTTTTCTTTTTTATCTGCGGCGTGTGCGCGGGTCGAACAGCACGGCCCTGCCCCGCAGGGCGAGCGATCAGCCCTGCGGGCTGTCGCTCAGTGCGCGGGAGACCCCCACCACCGGCATAAAAAAGGAAACTCCCCCAGCTTGTCTGGGGGAGTTCCTTTTTTATCTGCGGCGTGTGCGCGGGTCGAACAGCACGGCCCTGCCCCGCAGGGCGAGCGATCAGCCCTGCGGGCT
>CAKTFS010000016.1 GCA_934561115.1 uncultured Faecalibacterium sp.
ATTACCGGGATCGAACCGGTGACCTCTTGCATGCCATGCAAGCGCTCTCCCAGCTGAGCTAAACCCCCAGATGTTTGCCCTTGTGCCTGACGACGTGTGTAATTATACCAGCCACAGGGGCGCTTGTCAACAGTTTTTTGAAAAAATTTTGCAGCAAAAATCCCCGCAAGGCGTGTGCCCGGCGGGGATCGGGAAGCGGGGGAGAGCTCTTTTTGAAAAAACTACGCCTTAGCGTGCCTGACGGTCAAAGATCTGCGGAGCCACGCGGCACAGCAGCACAGCGGCCACCATGGTGAGCAGGGTCTCGGGCAGCATGTAACTGCCGTTGTAGGTCAGGCTGTAAGTCCATGCGGCCAGACCATCGCTCAGGTTGCCCCAGACCAGCACGCCGGACAAAAAGCTGCACATAAAGCGCAGGAAACCGGCAGCAAAGGTGCCCACGGCTACGCCCACGGTGCGGTTCTTGAAGGGGCGGGCAAACAGCTCGGCCAGACCCAGTGCCATAAAGGCCAGCACATAGTCCAGCAGCACCTCACCGAGGAAGTAGAGGAAGGTGGAAGCGGGAGGAGGGTAGAAGCCCATGATCATCTGCAGGCAGGCGTTCACAAAGCCGGTGAACAGGCCCCACTTTGCGCCGTGGCGGAAGGACACCAGCACAAAGGGCAGCATGCTCAGCAGGGTGATGCTGCCGCCGTTGGGCATGGTAAAGAACTTGATGTTGGAAAGCACCGTGCCAATGGCGATCATCAGGGCGCATTCCACCAGAATACGGGTCTTGGAATAGGTTTTGGACATGATGAAAAGATTCCTCTCTCATAGTAGTACACAAAAACAAAATGCGCCTGCCGGCAGCAGACGCATGGAGGTTTGTTGAACGTACCGGACAGTTCCGCAAACTCCCTACGCCGGCATTGCCCGGATCAGGTAAAGGGTACTCCGCGCTATGCGGATCTCAGCCTTACGGCGCCCCTGTTTTTATGTCCGCCCACAGTATACGCGCCGGGGGACAAAATGTCAAGCCCGCAGACATATTCCGCCCCGGCAGCGCGTATGTTATACCATTGCAAAGCTGGAACGCAGGGAGGCGGGATATGAAAGCCGATCCGGAACAGCGCGCCGTGCAGTTGGGCGAGTACATTGCCGCCCATAACGCCACGGTGCGGGCAGCGGCGGCTGCGTTCGGGTGCAGCAAGTCCACCGTGCACAAGGACGTTGCCGTGCGGCTGCGCAGCATCAGCCCTGCGCTGTACGGGCAGGTGCGTGCCGTGCTGGCGCGCAACAAGGCCGAGCGTCATCTGCGGGGCGGGGCTGCCACCCGGCGCAGATACAGCCGCCGCTAAAGCCAAAAAGACCGCTGCACTGCGCAGCGGTCTTTTTTGTTGCGTAGGGTTGCAGCTTTTGGCAGGTGGAACCCTCTCAGGCGCTTACGCGCCAGCTCCCCCGAAGGGGGAGCTTTTTGCATCTTCCGGTTTGCGCTGACGAAGCTCCCCCTTCGGGGGAGCTGGCAAAGCCGTAAGGCTTTGACTGAGAGGGTTTTCAGGAAATTGATTTTATCCCCCGGTGTGGAACTGCTGCAGTGCACCTTTTTCCAGCCGGCTTACCTGCGCCTGACTGATGCCGATCTCCTGCGCCACCTCCATCTGGGTCTTGCCGCGCAGATACCGCAGCTCCATAATGCGCTTTTCCCGGGGCGAAAGGGCGGCTACCGTATCGCGGAACTGCAGCCCGCTGATCCAGCTTTCCTCGCTGTCCGGGTCGCGCACCTGATCGATCACATACATCGCATCGCCGCCGTCGGTGTACACCGGCTCGTCAAGGCTGAGCGGTTCTACCACCGACTCCAGCGCGGCGGTCACCTCGCGCCGGGCAAGGCCGGCTGCGGCGGAGATCTCGTCCATGGTGGGCTCGCGCCCCAGCTGCTTTTCCAGCGCTTCCCGCGCCTGCATGGCACGGTAGGCGGTGTCCCGCAGGGTGCGGCTTACCCGCAGGGCGTTGTTATCCCGCAGAAACCGCCGGATCTCCCCGATGATCATAGGCACGCCGTAGGTGGAAAAACGCACCGGCTGCGCGGGGTCAAAGTTGTCGATGGCTTTGATCAGCCCGATGCACCCCACCTGAAACAGATCGTCCAGATTTTCGCCCCGCTGGGCAAACCGCTGCACCACGCTGAGCACCAGCCGCAGGTTGCCCTCCACCATCCGCGCCCGGGCGGCCTTGTCCCCGGCGTGGGCAAGGGTGAGCAGCTGACGCTTTTCCGCTTCGGTCAGCACGGGCAGCTGCCCTGTGTTCACACCGCATAGCTCCACCTTGTTGTACATCCAAACGCCCCCGGTCTTTTAGCTTTACCGGAAGTATGGCTCTGTGCGCCGGGCGCTATGCGTGGAAAAAATTGAGCGCCCCTCCGCAAAAGAGGGACGCTTTATAGACAAACCTGTAATTTTATGGTATGCTGTAACCGGCGGCGCAAGCCGCCCATCAGGCGCTGTGCCCACAAACGCAGGCGGCTACCTTCTCTGTTGGCGAACTGACGCTCGTTTCCACTGCGAAGCGACCCAGAACGACCCGGGAGGAGGTTCAATCAGATTGAGCAGCACTTCCCGGAGTTTTAACGAAGGGGGGTGAGCAGGACATGACGATCTCCGAAATCATCGCAGCGTTGTCGCTTGCCGTCAACGTTGTCCGTGCAGTGTTCGACATTGCATGGAAGATTACCATGGAACGCAAGAATGCAAAAAAAGATTGACCGCCAACGCTTCCCCAAGCAACGGTCAATCTTGACTCGCCAATGAGGAACTAGCCGTTTGCCGGGCCAGCGCCTCTTGTGCTTTTATTATACACGTTCCCACGCAGAATGTCAAGGGTGTGCGCCGGCAGCTATTCGCTTTCAAGGCGGGTTTTCAGGGTGTGGATGATGCGCTTTTCCAGTCGGGAGATATAGCTCTGGCTGATGCCAAGGGCGTCGGCGGCTTCCTTCTGGGTGCGCTCCACGCCGTCGGTAAGGCCGAAGCGCAGCTCCATGATCTGCCGCTCCCGTGCCGAGAGCGCTGCAACGGCGCGGCGCAGCACGGCGCGCTCGGCGTCCTGCTCCAGCTGCTGGCTTACCGCGTTGGCGTCGCTGCCCAGTATGTCCGAGAGCAGCAGCTCGTTGCCGTCGCCGTCCACGTTCAAAGGCTCGTCGATGCTGGCTTCCTGCCGGCGGTTGGAGCTTTTGCGCAGGTACATCAAAATCTCGTTGCCGATGCAGCGGCTGGCGTAGGTGGCAAGCTTGATGCTGCGGGCGGGGGTAAAGGTGTTTACCGCCTTGATCAGCCCAATGGTGCCAATGCTTACCAGGTCCTCGGCGGGTACGCCGCTGTTTTCGTACTTTTTGGCCAGATACACCACCAGCCGCAGGTTGTGGGTGATCAGCGCCTCGCGGGCGGCGGCGTCCCCGGCGGCCATGCGGTCAAGCAGGGCTTTTTCCTGCTCGGGGGTCAGGGGCGGGGGCAGGCTTGGCCCGCCCGCCAGATAATGCACCGCGCCGCAGTAGCGCAAACGCCCCCATAGCCGCCGCCACATCTGCCGGAAAAACTGCAACATGGATATCCCTCCTGTGCACCATTTAATATATGTATTATAGGAGAGCGTGCTCGCCCTCTCCGTCACGGCTTACGCCGTGCCACCTCTCCCAAAGGGAGAGGCCTTGGCATAGCGGAAAAGTTTCCGGTTGCATCGTAAAGTTTTCAGATGCAATAGTTCCATCCGAAAGCGTTGCTCCGCAAAGGGAAGAGCTCTTGTAAAGAGATGAAGCAAGTGTGGACTGCCAAGGGCTCTCCCTTTGGGAGAGCTGGCGCGTTAGCGCCTGAGAGGGCGAGCCCGCTAACCAGCAAAGCCGCAAGGCTTTGCCTGAGGGAGTACGCCCTAACCCTCTCAGTCACGGCTTACGCCGTGCCAGCTCCCCCGAAGGGGGAGCTTTTGGCCATCTGTCGGTTAGCACCGATAAAGCTCCCCCCTCGGGGGAGCTGGCGAACGCAGTGAGCCTGAGAGGGTTTGTACCCATAACGCGGAGCGCATTCTAAATCGTCTCAGCGCTACACCCCCACCTCCTCCGCCACATCGTCCCCCAATAGCAGCGTCCATGCGCCGGCGGGGGCGTCCGGGGCGCAAAAGGCCGCCAGCAGGCCGGGCACGCGGCGCTGCCCGCAGCACAGTGCGGCGGGCACGGCGGGCAGCAGACAGCGGCCGGTAACGGCGGCGCAGGGCACAAACTGCACTAAAAGCCCCGGGGGCGGGGCAGCGCCGGCGGCAAACCAGCGGTCTAAGGTTTCCCGCAGCGGCGCGGGCAGCTGGCTGCGCACCGGCGGATACTGCACCAGCACCACCCGCCGCCCGGCAAGGGGGTCCTGCAGGGTAAAGCCGGTGTCGTGGTAGGCCTGCACCGGCACTGCCGCCCCCGCAATTTGCAGCACGGCGGCAAAGCAGCCCCGCTGCGGGCGGCCAAACACCGCCAGCAGCCCGCGCAGCAGCCCGTACACCCCGGCGCAGCAGAGCAAAAGCTGCCCCGGGCGCACCGGCAAAAGCACGCTCAGGTTGTTGGCCTGCACCCCGGGCAGCACCACCGCGCCGCACAAAAGGCCGTTAAGCGCCGCATACCACCCGCACAGGCGGGCAAAGCTGCGCGCCCCGGGCACGCCATAGCACACCGCCACCACCCCGCAGCAGCTGGCTGTTTTATATAGTACCGCCAGCGGGGCAGGCCACGGCGGCGCCAGCAGGGCAAGGGTGCTGACCGCAGCCGCCGCGCTGCCCGCGCACAGCCGCAGCCCGGTGCAGCTGCGCCCGCACAAAAGCCCCGTGCCCAGCAGCAGCGCGGCGGCTGCGGCAAAGTTTACCAGCAGCAATTCGTCCACAAAAACAACGGTTTTCATTGTACAGCACCGCCTTATGGTTCTGGTAGTCTATTTTTCACAAATTGGTGAAAAAACTTGTCACACCAGAAAAACCCGCATGAACAGTGCATATTTGCTACAAAAGTCTGGACGAGGTTTCACAGTTTTTACACTTTTTTCAAAAAAGTACTTGAACATTTCTGGAAAGTGTGGTATATTATTGCCATCCTAGTAAGGATTGAGCCGGAAACACCGGTTCGAAAATAATTTTTCTATTTTTGAAGGGAGTAATTCATTATGATGATGCCTGCAAATTTCTCTGCTGTGTCTGAGAACGAGATGACCTACGTTGTTGGCGGTGGCCTGGTTGATGTCCTGGTTCCCGTTATGACCGAGAAGAACTGGCAGAATGTTAGCCTGAACCTGACCACCATCATTGGCAACACTTACGCCAGCAAGCTGGTCAAGGCTACTGTCGGTCAGCTGTTCACCGGTTCTTACGTTCCCGGCAATATCGTTAAGGGTCTGGGCGCTGTCCTGACTGGCAAGTACCAGAGTGGCTTCAATGCTGCTGGCACCAAGTACGCCTTCGTGAACGGCATGAACGGCGTTCTGAACGCTGGTATGACTGTTGTTGGCGGTCTGGCTGCTATCTACACTCTGGGCCGTGGCGAAGTCAAGGCTGAGCTGCCCAAGACCCTGTAATCAATCTTAACGGATTGATTATGTGGCTGTACCTGTAAAGGTGCAGGGGACATAATGACATAAAAACACCCCCGTGGGCGTAAGCCTGCGGGGGTGTTTTTTGCGTAACTCCCTCAGTCAAAGCCTGCGGCTTTGCCAGCTCCCTCGGGGAGGGAGCCTCTGGCGAAACCGGATACTTTGCGGTTTTACAGTAAGCTTTGCCGCTATGCCAAAGGCCCCATCCCAGAGGGGGCTGGCATCGAGCGCAGCGAGATGACTGGGGGAGTTTTAGCCTGAACCCTCTCAGTCCGCTCCCGTTGGTCGCGTCCAGCTCCCCCGAAAGGGGGAGCTTTTACGCATCTTCCGGTTAGCAGTGATAAAGCTCCCCCTTCGGGGGAGCTGGCATCGCGCAGCGATGACTGAGAGGGTTTCCCTCCGTTCACACTTCTTTTACCAGTCTGTTACTTTCCGTTTTATGCGGTTTGTGGTATACTATGGTCAACATGGGACACCATGGCTACACTGAAACAGACAGGATGTGAAATCCTCTTATGAAAGATGGCTTTTTAAAGGCAGCTGCCTTTTCGCCCGCCTTGCGGGTGGCAGACTGCACCTATAACGCGCAGCAGATTCTGGAGCAGCTGCAGCCGGCCGCAAAGCGCGGGGTAAAGCTGGCAGTATTTCCGGAGTTCTGCCTTACCGGCTACACCTGCGGCGACCTGTTTTTGCAGCGCACGCTGCAGCAAGGCGCACTGGATGCGCTGGAGTGGCTGCTTGCGCAGACCCGCACGCTGGATACCGTAGTGCTGGTGGGTCTGCCGCTTTTGGTGCACGGCAAGCTGTACAACTGCGCTGCCGTGCTGTGCCGCGGGCAGCTGCTGGGCATCGTGCCCAAGACCTACCTGCCCAACTACGGCGAGTTTTACGAAAAGCGGCAGTTCACCCCCGGCAGCACCGAGGTGCAGACGGTGACCGTCTGCGGGCAGCAGGTGCCCTTTGGCACCTCACTTTTGTTCCGCTGCCGCCAGATGCCCAGCTTTGTGCTGGGCGTGGAGCTGTGCGAGGACTTGTGGAGCGCGCTGCCGCCCTCCACCTTCCACGCGCTGGCGGGCGCTACCGTCATCGCAAACCTTTCTGCCAGCGACGAGACCGTGGGTAAGGCCGAGTACCGCCGCGCACTGGTGGCAAACCAGTCTGCCCGGCTACTGTGCGGCTACCTGTACGCCTCGGCAGGGCACGGCGAAAGCACCACCGACATGGTGTTTGCGGGGCACGACCTCATCGCCGAGGACGGCAGCATTCTGGCCGAGACGGCACCCTTTGCGGGCGACCATGCCGAGACCGAGCTGGACTGCCAGCGCATGGAGGCCGAGCGCGCCCGCAACACCAGCTTTGAGCACAGCGCCGAGGGCTACCTCACGGTGGAATTTGACCTTGCACCGGAGGAAACGGTGCTCACCCGCCGCATCGACCCTGCGCCCTTTGTGCCCAGCGACCCGCAGCGCCGCGCCGCCCGGTGCGAGCTGATCTTAAAGATGCAGGCCGACGGCCTTGCCAAGCGGCTGGAGCACGCCCGCGCAAAAACGGCAGTCATTGGCATTTCCGGCGGGCTGGATAGCTGCCTTGCCCTGCTGGTGGCAGTGCGCGCCATGAAGCAGTTGCATCGCCCCGCCGCCGATGTGCTGGCGGTCACCATGCCCTGCTTTGGCACCACCAAGCGCACCCGCAGCAATGCTGAAATTTTGTGCGGGGAGCTGGGCGTGAGCTTTCAGGAGATCCGCATTGCCAACACCGTGCGCAGCCACTTTGCGGATATCGGGCAGGACGAAAAGGTGCTGGACGTCACCTTTGAAAACGGGCAGGCGCGTGTGCGCACGCTGGAGCTGATGGACCTTGCCAACCGCACCGGCGGCCTTGTGGTGGGCACGGGCGATCTTTCGGAGCTGGCGCTGGGCTGGGCCACCTACAACGGCGACCACATGAGCATGTACGGCGTGAATGCCGGCGTGCCCAAAACGCTGGTGCGCTATCTGGTGCAGTACGAGGCCGAGACTGCCGCTACCCCCGCTTTGCACGATGTGCTGCTGGATATTCTGGCCACCCCGGTCTCGCCGGAGCTGCTGCCCGCCAAGGACGGCGAGATCGCACAGATCACCGAGGATCTGGTGGGTCCCTATGAGCTGCACGATTTTTACCTGTATTATGTGCTGCGCTGCGGCTTTGGCCCGGCTAAAATTTACCGGCTGGCAAAGGCCGCTTTTGCGGGCAGGGCAGAGTACACGGACGCCGTGCTGTACAAGTGGCTGCGCAACTTCTACTGGCGCTTTTTTGCCCAGCAGTTCAAGCGCAGCTGCCTGCCGGACGGCCCCAAGGTGGGCAGCGTGACCCTTTCGCCCCGGGGCGACTGGCGGATGCCCAGCGACGCCTGCGCCACCCTCTGGCTGGCCGAGCTGGAGCAGCTCAAGCCCGGGGAGCAGTAAGCCATGAAGAACAAAAAGCTTTTGACCAATATCCTGTTTGCAGCGGTGGTGCTGGCCATTGCTGCGGTGCTGCTGGCTGTGCGCAGCCACAACGCCACGGGCGGCAAACTGGCTGCCCAGCTGATCTACGGCGACAACAATGCCGTGCTGGACATTCCGCTGGAAAAGGACGAGACTTACAGTGTGGACACCGGTTATTATACGGTGCATATAGAGGTAAAGGACGGCAGAGCGCGGTTTATTGACTCGCCCTGCCCGGATCACATCTGCGAGGGCTTTGGCTGGCTATCGGCGGAGGATCAGACCGCCACCTGTCTGCCTGCCCGCGCCGTGCTGACCATCGTTCCGGTGGGCTGAAAAAAGGAGTATTCTCATGTTGGACGAAAACGAGCATTCCCGCAAGGAGGACGGCCGCTCCCTGCACCGTCTTTTGCACAAGACCGAGCAGCAGGACGCTACCGTGGAGGTGGACAGCGCCGCGTTTTTCTCGGAGCTGCCGCCGGAGCAATCCGCTCCGCCGCCGCGCCGCCCGCAGCAAAACACCCCCCGCAGCACGGCTGCCGGGGCAAATGGGGCGTACCAGCCCCCGAAACGAGGGAAGATCTTGCTGATCGTACAGGCAATTTTAAGTGTTCTGGCGCTGGTGCAGCTGTGGCGCACCCAGATGCTGCCGGTGCTGTATCTGGTGGTGCTGGCGGCGCTGCTGGTGCTGCTGTGGCTGCTTGTCAAGCGTTGTCAGGAGTACAAAACTGCAGGTACCGTGGCCCGGGTGTTCTCGGTGGTGCTGTGCGCCGCCATGGCGCTGGGCTGCGTGTGGGCGCAGCAGGGTCTTGCGGCACTGGGCGATATGACCACCGGTTTTTTGAGCGACGCCGAGGCGAAAAAGATCACCAAAGAGCCTTTTGTGGTGTACCTGAGCGGTGTGGATACCCGCGGCGAGCTGACTGAAAAGGCCCGCAGCGATGTGAATATCCTTGCCGCCGTGAACCCCGAGACCAAGCAGGTGGTGCTGATCAACACCCCGCGCGACTACTATGTGGACCTTGCCGGTACTTCCAGCAAGGATAAGCTGACCCACGCCGGCCTTTACGGCGTGCAGACCAGCATGGACACCCTTGGCAACCTGTACGGGGTGGACGTGCAGCACTACATCCGCATCAATTTTGCAGGATTCATCAACATCGTCGATGCGCTGGGCGGTGTGGACGTGTACTCCGATCAGGCGTTCACCTCGGTGGGCAGCCCCGGCTACTACGACCCCACCACCTTTGCCGAGGGCTGGAACCATCTGGACGGCAAGGCCGCACTGGCCTTTGCCCGCGAGCGCCATGCCTTCAAGACCGGCGATGTGCAGCGCGGCATCAACCAGATGAAGGTAATCGATGCCATGCTGAACAAGATCAAGTCCCCGGCGCTGCTGATGGGATTTTCCAAGATCATGGATTCTGCCGCCGATTGCTTCGTCACCAGCCTTTCCCAGAACCAGATCAGTGCGCTGGTGCGGATGCAGCTGAGCGATTTTGCAGAGTGGAATATTGAAAGCTACACCGTTACCGGCTCTTCCGGCAGCAGCACCAAGTGCTACTCGGCCAAGGGGCAGAAGCTCTATGTCATGAAGCCGGACGAAAACTCCGTGGCAAAGGCCAAAGAGATGATCGCGGCGGTGCTGGGCGGCGAGGGCACGGTAAGCTCCACCACCCAGACCCCGGAAAAGACGGACGTGTACACCCCCACTGCCGACCCCGATGCCGCTGTCTCGGTGCCCGAGACGCCCGCCGACAGTGTGATCGTGGAAGAGCCGGCGGAAAGCGTGCCCGAACAGCCCGCTGAGCAGCCCGCTGAACAACCTGCCGAGCAGCCCACGGAAACGCCCGCCGAGCAGCCCGCTGCCACCGAGACGCCCCAGCCGGAGACCCCCGCCGAGGGCGGCAGCACCGAGACGCCTGCCGTCAGCCTGCCCACGCAGGAGCAGGTAGAGCAGGCCGCCGGCTCGCTGTACAGCGCCGCCTCCACCGTGCTGGACGCCATCTTAGGCGCAGGCGGGAACTGAGCGGAACTTAGACAAAAAGAACCGTTGCACAAAATAGCGTGCAACGGTTCTTTTTGCGTAAGAAATAAAATATAGCGCGGCTGTATTTCCGTAAGCGGGCTCGCCCTCTCAGGCGCTAACGCGCCAGCTCTCCCAAAGGGAGAGGCCTTGGCATGGCGGAAAAGTTTTCGGTCAAAACGCAAAGTATCCGGTTTCGCCAGAGGCTCTCCCTTTGGGAGAGCTGGCATCGCGTAGCGATGACTGAGAGGGCGAGGACGCTTACCTTGCAACAAAAAAGCTGCCTGCAGCAGCAGACAGCGCAAAAACATAAAAGGGAAAACGAGATAGACCGTAAGCCGGGTTCTGTATTAAACGACGATCTGTCTAGGCCTGCCATTGCTGACAGGCTCGTGCCGCCTTCGGGACACGCGAGCAGCGCTGTACGTCCCATATAGGCGTTGCTTCCGGTAGGGTTTACAAAGCCGCATGGTCACCCATGCGCTGGTGAGCTCTTACCTCGCCGTTTCATCCTTACCGCATTGCTGCGGCGGTTTGTTTTCTGTTGCACTTTCCCTAAGGTCACCCTCGGCTGCCGTTAGCAGTTACCGTGCTCTGTGAGGCCCGGACTTTCCTCAGAGCGGTCAAAGCCGCCCCGCCGCCGTATGTTCCACTCGTTTTCCGTTCCTCATGATACCATAAAAAAGTAAGATTTGCAAGTGAAACGGATTTTTGTTATAATAACATTTATGTTTTCGTGATTTTTGCAGGGGAGGGGGACAGGCCATGCAGCTGTATTTTGCCGTGCCGGATACGGCTACCACCCACGATGGGGTGCTGGTGCGCAGCTTTCTGCGCCAGTGTGCTGTCTCTACGGATCTTGCCCGGGCGGTCAAGTTCCGGGGCGGCGGATTTTTTGCGGACGGCGTGCCTGTGCTGGCAAACCGGCGTATCTTCCCCGGGCAGGTGCTCTCCTTTGCCCTGCCGCCGGAAGGGGACGGCGTGACCCCGCAGCCCCAGATCCCGGTCAATGTGGTCTACGAGGATGCCTTTGCTGTTGTGCTGGAAAAGCCGCCGCAGCTGGCGGTGCACCCCACCCTGAACTACCCCGGGGGCACGCTGGCCAACGGTTATGCGGCGTGGGCGGCTGCTCACGGCCACAGTCCGGTGTTCCGCCCGGTGAACCGCATTGATAAAGACACCAGCGGCCTTGTGCTGGCAGCAAAAAACGCCTACGCCGCGCCGCTGTTGGCGGGCGGGGTGACAAAGCTGTACTATGCCGTTGCGCAGGGTGCGCTGCCGCTGGGGGAAGGGGTCATTGATGCACCCATCGGACGCCGGGGCGACAGCATCATCGGGCGCTGCGTTACCCCCGAGGGCAAGCCCAGCCGCACCGAGTATACTATTATAAAGGAAGAAAACGGCCTTAGCCTAGCAGCCTGCGTGCCGGTGACCGGGCGCACCCATCAGATCCGGGTGCATTTTGCGTCCATCGGCCATCCGCTTGCCGGGGACGACCTTTACGGCGGCAGCCGGGAGCGCATTGGCCGGCAGGCACTGCACTGCGCGAAGCAGAGCTTTGCGGTGCCTGTATACACCCCGCTGCCGGACGGCATCCGGGTGGAAATGCCCTTGCAGTTGCGCACTGTCACGGTGGAAAGCCCGCTGCCGCCGGATATGGAAGCGCTTTTTCGTGAAAACTGCGTGAAAAAGTAGCCAAATTTTATGTAAGCGCTTGTTTCAAACCATGCAAAGTGTATAATAAAAAGAGAGCGTATTGTGTACAGGCCCTGTTGGCCTTTTGAACAGGGGAACGTACACCATCTAGCTGCTGTGTTCCGGGCCGAAAAAATGCCCTGCAGCGGCGCAGGAAGGAGAAAATCCGTTGACTGAAGATAAAACAAAGGAGCAGCAGCCCGCTGTGCAGCCGGTGCGGCAGACCCGCCGCCAGAAGCTGCGCTCGCTGTGGGCACAGCTCCAGTGCCGGGGTGTGCTGCGGCGGCACAGGATGCGCCGCAAGCGTCAGCACCGCCGGGAAAAGCTGTGGCATAAGCTGCTGCACAACCCCGTAGCGCCCATGGTGGGCGAGACGCTGTACGCCGTCGGCTTTTCCGCCGAATATGCGGTCATCCGCACAGGACGCCGCTTGCAGCACGGGCTGCAGCGTCTGCTGCAGACGGGCAGAGAACTGCTGAAAAATATCGCATCCATGGCCTTCCCCGGCGCGGCGCAGCTGCTGCGGGATCTGTTCGGCCCGGTGGTGCTTGCCCTGCGGGGTACCGGGGCGCTGCTGCGCCACGCACACCGGGTGCGCAAGGAAAAAGGCTTCGGCGCTGCGCTGCGCGCAAGCGGGCACTTCCTTGCGGAGGGTATCACGGATAACATCCGCCTTGTGCCCCGCATGGCCATGTATGTGCTGCCGGTGGCAGCACTGGCTGTTATGGTGACGGTGTTCCAGACCACCATCCGCCAGCCCTACGCCTTGCAGGTGCAGGTGGACGACAAGACCGTGGGCTATGTGGCCAACGAAGAGGTCTTTAACTCTGCGCTGGAAGCTGTGCAGCAGCGTATCAATTATTCCGGTACAGAGCAGGCGCGCTTTACCGTGGAGCCTACTTACTCCGTGACTGTCGCCCACGATGTGATGGACGAAAATGACGTGGCTGACGCCATCCTCAAAAATTCCAGCGACCAGATCAGCGAGGGCATGGCTTTGTATCTGGACGGTGAGCTTACCGCCGTGTGCGCGGACGGCATCAGCCTGCAAAGCTACATCAGCAGCCTGCTGGAGCCCTACGAGGACCCGGACGACCCCAACACCACTGTGGGCTTCAATAAGGATGTCACGCTGGAAAACGGCATCTACTTCAACGAGAGCTTTCAGGAGGAAGCCGAGGTGGAGCAGCTGCTCTCCGGTGTGCAGCAGGCAGAAAAATCCTATACGGTGCAGAACGGTGATACCATCTGGTCCATCGCCCAGAAAAACGGCCTGACCGTGAAGGAACTGTGCGAAATGAACACCGCCTTTACCGCCAATGGGGAAAACGGCCTGACCCAGAACTCCAAGATCCTGCCCGGCGATACATTGACCGTGGTGCGGGAAGAGGAGACGCTGGAGGTGCGCATCACCAAGGTGGAAACCTGGGAGGAAGAGATCGCCTACACCACCGAGACCACCAAGTCCAACGAGCTGAACTCCGGTACCAAGCGCGTTACCCAGAAGGGTGAAAACGGCGTCCGCACCGTGACAGCGCAGCGGGTGTACGATACAAACGGCAACCAGCTTTCCCAGCAGATCCTGAGCACCGTGGTGACCAAGGAGCCGGTGACTGAAAAAGTTACGGTGGGCACCAAAAAGGTATCCTCCGGTGCATCCTATATCACCGGCAGCGGTCAGTTCATCTGGCCGGTGCCCGGCTACCGGTACTGCTCCCGCTGGTACGGCGGCAGCCACAAGGGCGTGGATATCTGCGCCGCCGCCGGTACGCCTATCTATGCTTCGGCAGGCGGTACGGTGACCAAGGCCGGCTATAACCGCGCCGGTGCGGGCAACGGCTACGGCAACTCCATCATCATCAACCACGGCAACGGCTACACCACCGTGTACGCCCACTGCCTGTCGCTGGTGGTGCATGCCGGTCAGTCGGTCAAGCAGGGCCAGCTCATCGGCTATGTGGGCAGCACCGGACGCTCCAGCGGCAACCACTGCCACTTCGAGATCCGGCGCAACGGCGCATACGTTTCGCCGCAGACCGTGTTCAACCGCAGCAGCTATCGCAACCGATAAATTACGATAAGATAAAAGGAGAGATCATCTATGTCTACCCCTCACATCAGCGCAGAAATGGGCGATTTCGCCAAGACAGTCCTTATGCCGGGTGACCCCCTGCGTGCCAAATTTATTGCCGACACCTTTTTGCAGGATGTCCGGCAGGTGACCGGTGTGCGCGGGATGCTGGGTTTTACCGGCACCTACGAAGGCCGCCCCATCAGTGTGATGGGCAGCGGTATGGGTATGCCCTCCATCGGCATCTACTCCTACGAGCTGTTCAGCTTCTACGGTGTGGAAAATATCGTCCGCATCGGCTCTGCCGGCAGCTACACCGAGAAGGCCAAGCTGTTTGACACCGTGCTGGCTACCGGCGCTGTGAGCGAGAGCAACTACGCCCGGGTGCAGAGCGGCTTTACCGGCAACGTCACACTGCCCAGCGCAGCTTTGAACGAAAAGCTGCGTGCCTCCGCTGCAAAGCAGGGCATTCCCCTGATCGAGGGCAACATCCACTCCTCGGATGTGTTCTACCGCCAGCCCTCGGACGCAAAGCCCACCTACTGGGAAAAGCTGCGGGACGAGGACGGCTGCCTGTGCGTGGAGATGGAAAGCTTTGCCCTGTTTGCCAACGCGCAGGTGCTGGGCAAGAATGCCGCCTGCCTGCTGACCATCTCGGACAGCTTTGTGGCCCCCGGCATCACCACCGCCGAGGAGCGCCAGAAGAGCTTTACCGACATGATGAAGGTCGCTCTGGGCGCAGAGTACTGATTGCATCATTTTCCAGCGCGGCTGCCGCCCCAAGGCACAGCCGCGCTGTTTTTGCCCCTAAAAGGAGGGAGCAGCATGACAAAACTGACCATGGAAGAAAAGCAGCAGCTGATCCGCATGGCACTGGCCGCGCGGGAAAAGGCCTATGCACCGTACAGCGATTTTATGGTAGGCGCTGCGCTGCGCGCTGCGGACGGCCGCATCTTTACCGGCTGCAACGTGGAGAACGCCGCCTTTACCCCCACCAGCTGCGCCGAGCGCACCGCCCTGTTCAAGGCGGTGGCCGAGGGCGTGACTGCGTTTACGGATATCGCCGTGGTGGGCAGCCGCCGGGGCGAAGTGAACCGGCAGATCACCTCGCCCTGCGGGGTGTGCCGGCAGGCGTTGTTCGAGTTCGGCGGGCCGGAGCTGAACGTCATTATGGCAAAGACCCCGGAGGATTTCATTGAGCGCAGCATGGACGAGCTGCTGCCCTTCGGCTTTGGCCCCTCCAACGTGGCGGGCAACAGCGCCGTGGAAGGGGAGTAAGTGCTTTCCCTTGAAAAACAGCGCAAGCAGGGGAAAATTGGTGAATAAGCATTACTTTTTTATAAATTATACAGGGGATTTGTAAAGAATTTGTAATCGGAAATTGCTTGCATCTGTCACATCCACCCGCTATACTTGAGCCAGTAAATGTGCCAGAGCGCACATTTCATTCATTTGACGCATTTTTTTAAAATAAAGGAGAGTTTCTTATGAAGATTTCTCGTCGTAACTTTCTGGCTGTGGCCGGTGCTGCTGCCGCTGCCGCTGCTCTGACCGCCTGCGGCGGTTCTTCCGCTTCCTCCACCAGCACTGCTTCTTCCGCAGCTGCCAGCTCTGCCGCCGCTTCCGGCGCAGCAGACGGCGCTGAGAAGATCGCCAAGGTCGCTCTGACCTGCGATACCGGCACGATCGATGATGAGAGCTTCAACCAGGCTTGCTGGACTGCCGTTTCCAGCTACATGGGCGACAACTGCCAGTACTATATCCCCGATTCTGATGCTTCCGATGAGGACCGCGAGACCATGATCCGTCAGGCTGTCAACGACGGCGCTGACGTCATCGTCTGCGTGGGCTACCTGTACGGTGCATCTCTGGCATGGGCTGCCGAGCAGTACCCCGACATCAAGTTCATCGCTATCGACGTGACCCAGGGCGATATCGGCACCGACAGCATCCCCGCCAACTGCTACTGCATCACCTTCAAGGAGGAGCAGGCAGGCTATCTGGCAGGTTACGCCGTTGTCAAGGACGGCTACACCAAGCTGGGCTTCCTGGGCGGCATGGCTGTGCCCGCCGTTATCCGTTACGGCTACGGCTATGTGCAGGGCGCTGACGCTGCTGCAAAGGAGCTGGGCACCAACATTGACATCAACTACTTCTACGGCGGCCAGTTCTACGGCGATGCCAACATCACCTCCCGTATGGAGGGCTGGTATGCCAACGGCACCCAGATCGTCTTTGCCTGCGGCGGCGGCATCTACACCTCCGCTGTCGAGGCTGCCCTGAAGAACAACGGCTACGTTGTGGGTGTTGACGTTGACCAGAACTACATCGGCGTGAACGGCGTTGAGAAGGACGGCTACGCATACAACCCGTTCATCACCTCCGCTATGAAGGGCCTGTCTGAGTCTGTCAGCACCGCTCTGGGCGACATCGAGGGTGGCGAGTGGAGCAGCATTGCTGCCACCAACGGCAACTTCGGTCTGGAGGACGGCGAGTACGTTGGTCTGCCCACTGCTGATGACAGCTGGAACTTCAAGACCTTCACCAAGGACGAGTACGAGACCCTGAAGACCAAGATCGCTTCCGGCGAGCTTGTTGTGGACAACAGCTCCGACGACGCTACCAAGCCCACCGTCAGCGAGTTCACCAAGGTCAACTACATCCAGTAATCGCTTTCCCGGAATTACTCCCGTGAATAGGGGCGGGGTGCTCATGCAGGGGCACCCCGCCCTTTTTGTATGCCTGTGTAAGAGAAACGGGTAGGAAATCATGCAGACCGTACAAAAGTAATACTTTTGCTTGTGCTTTTTGACAAAAAATCAAAAAGCCGTGTGCAAACCGCAAAAAATCAGGTATAATGGTTTGTAGAATAGAAAAGGTGTCGTTACGGCACGAAAGGAGAGTGAGCAGATTGGCAGAGGATTATGTGATCGAGATGCTCCACATTACCAAGGAATTCCCCGGTATCAAGGCAAACGATGATATCACCCTGCAGCTGCGCAAGGGCGAGGTACACGCCCTTCTGGGCGAGAACGGTGCGGGCAAAAGTACGCTGATGAGCGTGCTGTTCGGCCTGTATCAGCCGGAACAGGGCAAGATCCTGAAAAACGGCAAGGAGGTCGCCATCCGCAACCCCAACGATGCCAACGCACTGGGCATCGGCATGGTGCACCAGCACTTCAAGCTGGTGGAATGCTTCAGCGTGCTGGACAACATCATTCTGGGCGTGGAGCCCAACAAGATGGGCTTTTTGCAGAAGGCTGAGGCACGCAAAAAGGTGATGGCGCTGAGCGAAAAGTACGGCCTGCGGGTAGACCCGGACGCGCTGATCAGCGATATCTCGGTGGGTATGCAGCAGCGCGTAGAGATTCTGAAGATGCTGTACCGCGACAACGAGATCCTGATCTTTGACGAGCCCACCGCTGTGCTGACCCCGCAGGAGATCGACGAACTGATGGAGATCATGCGCGGGTTCAAGAAGGAGGGCAAGTCCATCCTGTTCATCACCCATAAGCTCAACGAGATCATGGCTGTGGCCGACCGCTGCACCGTGCTGCGCAAGGGCAAGTATATGGGCACGGTGGATATCAAGGGCACCACCAAGGAAGAGCTTTCCCGCCGCATGGTGGGCCGTGACGTGCAGCTGCAGGTGGAAAAGCAGCCCGCACACCCCGGCGAGACCGTGCTGGACGTGGAGAACGTTACTATCCACAACGACCAGCGCAAGAAGGACGTGGTAAAGGATGTGTCCTTCAAGGTGCACGCAGGCGAGATCGTCTGCCTGGCGGGTATCGAGGGCAACGGCCAGACCGAGTTCATCTACGGACTGACCGGCCTGAGCAAGCTGTCCAGCGGCAAGCTTACGCTGGGCGGTAAGGACATCACCCACGAGAGCATCCGCCAGCGCTCCAAGGACGGCATGGGACACATCCCGGAGGACCGCCATAAGCACGGTCTGGTGCTGGATTTCAGTCTGGAAAACAATATCGTGCTGCAGCGCTACTGGCAGCCGGAGTTCCAGAAGGGCGGCTTTATCCGTGCCGATAAGGTGCGCGAGTACTCCGACCGGCTGATCGAGCAGTACGACGTGCGCAGCGGTCAGGGCAGTTTGACCACCGTGCGCAGCATGTCCGGCGGCAACCAGCAGAAGGCCATCATCGCCCGCGAGATCGACCGCGACCCCAAGCTGCTGGTGGCAGTGCAGCCCACCCGTGGTCTGGACGTGGGTGCCATTGAGTACATCCACCGCCAGATCGTGGCCGAGCGCGACAAGGGCAAGGCCGTGCTGCTGGTCAGCCTTGAGCTGGACGAGGTGATGAACCTTTCTGACCGCATCCTTGTAATGTACGAGGGCGAGATCGTGGGCGAGTTTGACCCCAAGACCACCACCGTGCAGGAGCTGGGTCTGTATATGGCAGGCGCCCGCAAGCAGGGAAAGGAGGAGCAGTAACACATGAATAAGAAAAAACTTTCCCGCAGCGGCAGCCTGCAAAGCTCTGTTACCAGCGTATTGGCTGCACTGCTGTGCATACTGATCGGTCTGCTGGTGGGCTTTCTGGTGCTGGTAGCCATCAACCCCGCACACGCATGGGGCGATGGCTTTGTGCGCATCCTCAAGGGCGGCTTCCACGATGCCCCCTACGGCGTGGGTAAGGAGCTGGCCAATGCCGCGCCCCTGATCATGACCGGTCTGTCCGTGGCCTTTGCCTTCAAGACCGGCCTGTTCAACATCGGTGCAGCCGGTCAGTATACGCTGGGCGCTTACGGCGCGCTGTACTGCGCCATCATGCTCAAGCTGCCCTGGTTCGTCTGCCTGCTGGCCGCAGCCGTGCTGGGCGGCCTGTGGGGCGCGATCCCCGGCTTCTTCAAGGCATACTTCAACATCAACGAGGTCATTACCTCCATCATGTTCAACTGGATCGGCCTGTATCTGGTAAATGAGCTCATCTACCAGAACGGTACCGGCCCCATGTACGACGTGCGCAACACCCGTACTTTGAACCTGAGCAAGAATGCCGATTTTGCCCAGTCCCTGATCCCGGACTTCGGCCTGAACAAGCTGTTCCAGACCAACAGCACCACCATTGCCATCTTCTTGGCGGCAGCGGTGGCTGTGCTGATCTGGGTGGTGCTGAACAAGACCACCTTCGGCTACGAGCTCAAGGCCGTTGGCCTGAACAAGAACGCCGCCCGTTATGCCGGCATCAACGAGAAGAAGAACATCATCCTCTCCATGGCCATTGCCGGTGCGCTGGCAGGCTTCGGCGCTGGCCTGTTCTACCTGTCCAACGTATCCCAGTGGAACCCGCTGAACTCCACCAGCCTGCCGGCCATGGGCTTCAACGGCATCTCGGTGGCACTGCTGGCCAGCTCGAACCCCATCGGCACCGTGTTCTCTGCGCTGTTCATCTCCCACATCTCGGTCGGCGGCTCCTTCCTGTCCACCAAATTTTACCCCACTGAGATCTCGGACCTGATCAGCGGCATCATCATCTACCTGTGCGCATTCTCCATGCTGTTCCGCGGCAAGATCCAGAGCCTGCTGTTCCGGAATGCCGAAAAGACCAACGTGAACGCAGAGCCTGCGCCTGCCGCAGAAAAGACCAAAAAGGAGGGCAAGTAATATGCTGCTTCTGATCAAATATACCCTGCTGTACGGCATCGTGCTGATGCTGGTGGCACTGGGCGGTATGTTCAGCGAACATTCCGGCATCATCAACATTGCGCTGGAAGGCATCATGGTCATCGGCGGTGTGGCCGGTGTGCTTACCCTGACCATGCTGCCTGCAAGCCTGTCGCCCTTCCTTGTGGTGCTGATCTCCATTCTGGTGGCAGCGCTGGCGGGCGTGGTTTATAGTCTGCTGCTGGCCTTTGCCTCCATCAACCTGAAGGCAGACCAGACCATCGGCGGCACGGCATTGAACCTGCTGGCCACCGCCATTGCCGTGGTCATCTCCAAGTATTTCAGCGAGAGCGGCAGCGCCAAGCTGAACTACTCCAACAAGCCCTTCCTGTTCAGCATCGGCGGGCTGGAGCTCAGCGTGTTCGTACCGCTGGGGCTGATCTTGCTGGTGGTCAGCTACATCGTGCTGTACAAGACCCGCTTCGGCCTGCGTCTGCGTGCCTGCGGTGAGCATCCGCAGGCTGCGGACTCGGTGGGCATCAACGTCTACAAGATGCGCTATGCCGGTGTCATCCTTTCCGGTGCGCTGGGCGCTATCGGCGGTCTGGCTTATATCGTGCCCCCGGTGCAGACATGGAACTTTGAGGTCGGTGTGGCCGGCGCAGGTTTTCTGGCGCTGGCAGTTATGATCTTTGGCCAGTGGAAACCCTTCCACATTTTTGGCGCAGCCATGTTCTTTGCCGTGTTCAAGAGCCTTGCCAACATTGCAGACTCTACCTTCCTGGCGCAGCTGCACTGGTCCAGCAACATCTATAATATGATGCCCTTTGTGGCCTCCATGGTCATTCTGGCCTTCACCTCCAAGAACAGCATGGCCCCCAAGGCCGAGGGTATCCCCTACGACAAGGGCTCCCGTTAAGCGGTTTCGCTAAAAATCCATAAAATCAGGGCATCCGCAGCGATCAATGGACTGCGGATGCTTTTTTTGTACGGGACAGGGCACATTTTATCCATATATTTGCCGGTAGAAAAATGGCATTTTCTGCTTGTAAAATACAACAAGATGTGTTATTATGTAAAATACGAGTGTATATCTATGGGAACCCGGTGTACATTTCTTGCACTGCGGAACAACAAGAAAGGTGAGTTTCTTTACTATGGACGAAAAAGCAACTATGGGACAACAGCTCCGGAGCACGGAGGATGAGGAGACCATTGATCTGATGGAACTGGCTCGCCTGCTGTGGGCGCATGCTGTGCAGATCGTGGCCGCAGCCGTGGCCGCAGCGCTGCTCTGCCTGCTGGTGTGTGTGTTTGTGCTTACCCCCAAGTATCAGGCATCCATCAACATGATCGTGAACACCCGGCAGGATAGTTCCTCCACCTTTACCAGTGATAACTTCAACACGGCTAAAAACCTGATCAGCACCTATGCAGTCATCATCAAGGGCAACACCGTGCTGAACGAGGTGATCGACAAGCTGGATCTGGATATGACCTACACCGAGCTGTACGACATGGTGGAGGTGACCAGTGTGGACTCTACCCAGATCATGCAGATCACCGTTACCGATACGGATGCAGAGCGTGCAGGCGAGATCGCCCAGACGATTTCCGAGATCGTGCCCGACGTGCTGGTAGAAAAGGTGGAAGCCGGCTCCTGCAAGACGGTGAGCGATATCGAGATCGACCCGGACAAGGTGTTCCCCCAGACTACGAAGTACGTTGTGCTGGCCGGCCTGCTGGGTGCTGTGCTGGTGTGCGGCGTTCTGATCCTGATACACCTGCTGCATGATACCGTTGTGGACGATGAAGATGTTCAGAAGAAACTCGGCCTGCCCGTGCTGGGCCTGATCCCGGAGGTGTAAGACGATGTGGAATCTGTTTAACAAAAAGAACAAAACTGACGGTGAACACCGTACCCTGCAGCTGATCACCGATAAAAAGATGCCCTTTGGCTATGTGGAGGCCTACAAGTCTCTGCGTACCAATCTGGATTTTATGGCAGGCTCCATGGACGTGCACACACTGGTCATCACCAGTACTGTGCCGGAGGAATCCAAGAGCAACGTGGCAGTCAATCTTTCGCTGACGATGGCGGAAAGCGGCAAAAAGGTGGCTCTGGTGGACTGCGACCTGCGCAAGCCGGTGCTGCACCGCTACCTGAAGGCCGGTCACAACGTAAAGGGCGTTTCCAATGTGCTGTCCAACCAGTGCACGCTGGACGAGGCACTGCACGAGCTGAAGGATATGAACATGACCTTCCTGCCCGCCGGCACCCCGCCGCCGAACCCCTCTGAGATGCTGAGCCAGCCGCAGATGCAGGCCATGGTCAACACCCTGCGGGAAAAGTTCGATGTGGTCATCTTTGATGCACCCCCAGTGTCTGTGGTCACCGATGCAGCGGTTATCGGCCGCTATGTGGACGGCGCAGTTTTCGTTGTGCGCTCTGATTTTGCCCCCGCCGATGCAGTGCGCGGCGCAGTGAAAAAGCTGCAGGACGCCGGCGTCCGGGTGCTGGGCAGTGTGCTGACCCGCTTCGACATGAAGAAGGCACTCAAGGGTTCGGCTTATGCGTACAGTTACAGCTATAATTACAACTACGCCAATTCCCAGAGTGCGGATGCAGAAGAATAAAGGGAGTCGATGTATATGACGGATCTGCATTGTCACATTCTGCCCGGCATTGACGACGGCGCAAAGGATACAGCAGTCTCGCTGGAGCTGCTGCGCAGGGAATACGAGGACGGTGTGCGCAATATCGCGTTCACCAGCCACTTCAACAGCGAACGCACCACGGTGGAAGCCTTTACGGCAAAACGGCAGGCTGCTTTTGAGCAGCTGACCGCCGCACTGGAGGGGCAGCCCATGCAGTTTGACTTCAAGCTGGGTGCGGAGGTATTCTTCTCTCCCGGTCTGTGCGAGCTGGATACCCGGGCGCTGTGCATGGGGGATACCGCTTATCTGCTGCTGGAATTCCCCACCACACACAAGCCGCACTTTATCCGGCAGACCCTGTACAATCTGCAGCAGCAGGGCATCGTTCCGCTAATCGCGCATATCGAGCGTTACCCCTATGTGCTGGAGGAGCCTACCCTGCTGTACGACTGGGTGGCCGCCGGTGCCTATGCGCAGATCAATGCCGGAGCACTGCTGGAACCCAAACTCTGCAAAAAGCTGTGCAAGTTCATCCAGTGGGGATTGGTCCACGTCATCTCCACCGACACCCATTCCCCGGACAAGCGCCCGCCCCGCATGGCACAGGGCGTGCAGCAGCTGGAAAAACAGCTGGGTAAGGAAACTGCTGCCCGCATCGTGCGCAACGGCGATGAGCTGTTCCACGATCAGGAGCTGGACGCTGCGACCCTGCATCAGCCCAAAAAACTTTTGGGTATGTGGGTCTGATCCTAGTAGTAAGGAGAAAACTGCCCGGGCGGAGGAGCACTCTGCCCGGGCAGCGGATTTTAGTATGAAGAAAAATAAGGTCCTGAAAATCGTATTGACCGTGCTGTGGGTGCTGCTGGTATTGCTGGCCCTGGCTGCCCTTTGTGTGGTGCTGTATGTCCGCAGCATGGCAGCTGGTATTCCGGAGACCCTTCCGGATGCCCCGGCCGACAGCACACAGCTCATCCTGACGGATGATGATCTGGATAAGCTGCTCAGCGGTGATATCACACTGGATGAGCTGACCGGCGAAACGGCCGCGTCCAGCAGCGGGGAACAGGAGGCATCCGCCAGTGTTCCGCAGGAGGAGGCAGACTCTGCATCCTCCCCGGAGAGCACTGCCGCCTCTTCGGGAAGCTCCACTGCATCTTCGGCAAGTTCTGCCTCCCGGACGGAGAGCAGCAGCGTGTCCTCTTCCAGCAAGAAGGAGGACACTACCGGCACATCCAGTTCCAGTACGGCATCTGCCACAGAAAAGCCGGCGTCCTCTTCCAGTAAACAGGAAGCTGCATACGAAAAAGAGGTCAAGGCGCTGCTGCAGCAGCTGTACAGCGTCAAGGCACGTGCCGAGGCAGAACTGAACAGCTGCATTGCCGGGGCAAAGGCAGAGTACAAGGCGCTGCCGGAGTCTCAGCAGACGCAGGCGCGCAAGGTCTCCATCGTGCTGGCAAGAAGCGGCAGACTGTATGCGATGCAGGCATCTTATGACAAGGAAGTGGAGAGCATCGTCAGCCAGATGCGCGCCGTGCTGACCGCTAACGGCCAGAGCACCGCACTGGCCGATCAGGCAATGGCCTCCTATAAGGCACAAAAGAGTGCTATGTACTCCCAGCTTACTTCAAAACTGTACTCCTGACCGACTGAAACGACCCATGACCACCCGCAGCCTTTCTACCGTGCACTGACCGTGCCGGAAAAGGGCTGCGGGTGGCTTTGTTTTTGCCGGTTTTGCTGTAATATGGAGAAAAATGCTGACAGCATGGATGGATGGTTCCGGGGCAGAGACACTGCCTTTTGCACCGACAGGGAAGGGCAGATTGTACGCGCCAACGGAACAATCACCCAAAAGACCGAAAAAGTAGCACTTTTACCTACAAGTATATAGGAAATTTGTATAAAGTATAAGATTTCACTCATGCTTTGCTGCAATGAAGTGAATTTTTTTCATGTAAATTGACAAAAAACGTGGTTATCTTTATAATAGATAGAGTGTTTCTCGGGTATGGACGATGGTGTTTGTGCAACCGCAAGATGCCATCGTTTTATTATTCGCTTTTCTGTCCGCGTGCCAAGGACAGACATCTGCTATGTGTGAGGCTGGCAGACTGCGGGAAAGTGTGGCTCGGCCTGAGAGCAAAAACAGTAATTCATTGATAGGATTGGAGTGGCATCAAACGATGGCAAAGTACATCATCAAGCGTGTCGCAATGGGTATCTTCAGTATCTTCATTGTGGCTACGGTTACCTTTTTTGTCATGAACCTGGTCCCCGGTGGCCCGTTCGTGGCAGAAAAGTCCATCAGCGCCGCTGCTCAGCAGGCTCTGGCCGAAAAGTATGGCCTGGATAAGCCGCTGGGTGTGCAGTACGTCAACTACATGAAGAGCCTTTTGCACGGCGATCTGGGTCTGAGCCTGCGTCAGCGCGGCCGTACCGTGAACCAGATCATCGCCAGCAAGCTGCCGGTCTCCTGCCGTCTGGCAGGCATTGCAGTGGTTGTGGCTCTGTGCGTGGGCATCCCGCTGGGCTGCATTTCCGCTTACAACCGCGGCAAGTGGCTGGATAACATTATTATCGTGTTTGCAACCTGTGGCATCGCGATCCCCAGCTTTATCTCCAGCGTGTTGCTTTTGTACCAGTTTGGTATGAACATGAAGGTGCTGCCTACCGTTGGTCTGAACAGCGCAGCAGCTTATATCATGCCGGTCACCGCACTGGCCATCTATCCCTCGGCTTATATCACCCGTCTGATGCGCTCCAGCCTGCTGGACGTTATGGGTCAGGACTATATGCGCACCGCCCGTGCAAAGGGCGTGTCCCAGTTCATGATCCTGTTCAAGCACGCACTGCGCAACGCCATCCTGCCTGTCATCACCTACGTCGGCCCCATGCTGGCCAGCCTGATGACCGGTTCTTTCGTTGTGGAAAAGATCTTCTCCGTGCCCGGTCTGGGCCGCGACTTCGTGTCTGCCATCACCAACCGTGACTACACCATGATCATGGGCACTACCATCCTGCTGTCCAGCATGGTCATCATTGCAAACGTGATCGTGGATATCCTTTATAAGATCATCGACCCGCGCATCAAGCTGCAGTAAGAGAAAGGAGCGATTTTCATGGAAAACATTAAAAAGAATCCGCTCAGCCTGCAGCTAAACGCGGAGGATTTTCTGCCCGCCAGCAATGAGGAAAAGCAGAGTCTGGTGGTCATGCGCGAAAGCGTCAACTTCTGGAAGGACGGTATCCGCCGCCTGAAGAAGAACAAGATCGCCATGGTCAGCTTTGTGTTCATCATTGCCATTGCCATCTTTGCCTACCTGCTGCCCGCTGTCTGGCCTTACAGCTATTCCGAGCAGATGAAAGGCAGCAACAACCTGAAGCCCTTTGAGTACTCTGCTTCCGAGCAGGCGCGTATCGACGCAGGCGAAAAAGTGTTCCCGCACATTCTGGGCACCGACCGTATGGGTCGTGACTTTGCTGTGCGTATCATGATGGGCACCCGCGTCAGCCTGTCCGTCGGTCTGATCGCTTCTGTGCTGGTGCTGATCATCGGCGCCACCTATGGTGCGGTTGCGGCCTTTGCCGGCGGCTGGGTGGATAATATCATGATGCGTATTACAGATATTCTGTACACCATCCCCGATATTCTGCTGATCATCCTGCTGGGCATGGCCCTGAAAGATCCGCTGGATGCACTGGCTTCCAAGCCCGGCTTCAAGTGGATGCAGACCCTTGGCCCCAACATGATCTCCATCTTCATCATCTTTGCTCTGCTGTACTGGGTAGGCATGGCGCGTATCGTCCGCAGCCAGATCCTGATCCTGAAGGAGAGCGAGTACGTTACCGCTGCCCGCGCACTGGGCGCTTCCAGCGGCCGTATCATTAAAAAGCATCTGCTCACCAACTGCATTGGTACCCTGATCGTTACCACCACCCTGCAGATCCCGGCTTCCATCTTTACCGAGAGCTACCTGAGCTTCATCGGTCTGGGTGTTGCAGCCCCGCTGCCTTCTCTGGGTTCTCTGGCTACCGATGCCGTCAAGGGCATGAACACCTACCCCCATCTGCTGATCGCCCCCGCACTGATGATCAGCGTGATGATCCTTGTGTTCAACCTGTTCGGCGACGGCCTGCGCGATGCCTTTGACCCGAAGCTGAAGAATTGATGAGGTGAACAGAAATGAGCGAGAAAATTCTTGATATCAAAGAAGAACGCCTTTCTTTCTTCACCCCTGCGGGCGAAGTAAAGGCACTGAACGGCGTTTCCTTTACCATGAATCAGGGCGATGTTCTGGGCGTTGTGGGCGAGTCCGGCTCCGGTAAGTCGGTCACCGCCTACTCCGTTATGGGCCTGACCGCTTACCCCGGCAAGCTGGTGGGCGGCAAGGTGTGGTTCAACGGCCACGAGATCGAGAACATGAAGGAGAAGGATTTCCGCAAGATCCGCGGCAACGAGGTCTCCATCATCTTCCAGGACCCCATGACCAGCCTGAACCCGGTGTACACCATCGGCAATCAGATCGTGGAGGTCATCCGCCTGCACACCGATAAGAACAAGGCCGATGCATGGGCACGCGCCAAGGAGCTGCTGGAGCTGGTTGGCATCAACGAGCCCGAAAAGCGCCTGAAGCAGTACCCCCACGAGCTGTCCGGCGGTATGCGTCAGCGCGTGATGATCGCGATTGCACTGGCCTGTGAGCCCAAGCTGCTGATCGCCGACGAGCCCACCACCGCACTGGATGTGACCATTCAGGCACAGATCCTTGAGCTGATGCAGGATCTGCGCAAGAAGCTGGGCATGAGCATTATTATGATCACCCACGATCTGGGCGTTGTGGCTTCCATGTGCGAGAAGATCGCCGTCATGTACGCCGGCCACATCGTGGAGTACGGCACCACCGACGAGATCTTCTACCAGCCGGGTCACGAGTACACCAAGGGTCTGATCAACTCTATCCCCAAGCTGAACACCGCAGAGCACGAGCGCCTTGTGCCCATCGAGGGCACCCCTGTGGACCTGCTGAATCCGCCGGCCGGCTGCCCCTTTGCGCCCCGCTGCAAGAACTGCATGAAGATCTGTCTGAGCAAGATGCCTCCGCGCACCGAGCTCAGCGATACCCACTATACCTACTGCTGGCTGCAGCAGAAGGCTGAATTTGAGAAAGGGGAAAAGGCAGAATGAGTGAACACAAGACGCTGGTCGAAGTCCAGCACCTGCAGCAGTATTTCCCCGCCGGCGGTGTGGGCAAGAACCGCAAGTACGTTCAGGCTGTGGATGACGTAAGCTTTGCCATCCGCAAGGGCGAGACCCTTGGTCTGGTAGGCGAGTCCGGCTGTGGCAAGACCACCACCGGCCGCACCCTGCTGCGCCTGTACGAGCCCACCGGCGGCAAGATCTACTATGACGGCAACCTGCTGTTTGATAAGGACAACAAGATCGCAGTGGATATGCTGCCCTACCGCCGCCGGATGCAGATCGTTTTTCAGGATCCCTACGCAAGTCTGGACCCCCGCATGACCATTGGCGACATCGTGGGCGAGGGCATTGATATCCATCATCTGGCTGAGAACGAAAAGGACCGCCATGATAAGATCATCGCCCTGCTGGAGCGCGTTGGCCTGAACAGCGAGCACGCAAACCGCTACTGCCACGAGTTCTCCGGCGGTCAGCGTCAGCGCGTGGGCATTGCCCGTGCACTGGCTGTGAACCCCGAGTTCATCGTTTGTGACGAGCCTGTTTCCGCACTGGACGTTTCCATTCAGGCACAGGTCGTCAACATGTTCGAGGACCTGCAGCAGGAGATGGGTCTGACCTACCTGTTCATCGCCCATGACCTGAGCGTTGTCAAGCACATCTCCAACCGCATCGGCGTCATGTATCTGGGCAAGATGGTGGAGCTGGCCGACAGCTACGAGCTGATCGCCCACAGCATCCACCCCTACACCCGCAGCCTGATCTCCGCAATTCCGGTGGCAGACCCCATTACGGCCCGCCAGTCCAAGCGTATCGTGCTGCAGGGCGATGTGCCCAGCCCCCTGAACCCGCCGTCCGGCTGTCGTTTCCGCACCCGCTGCCCCTATGCAGACGAGCAGTGCGCCAACGAGGTGCCCGAGTTCAAGGAAGTCTCCACCGGCCACTGGGCAGCCTGCCATCACCTTGACCGCGTGAAGTAAGAGCACCTCACACTGGTAAGAAGTGAAAGTAATTCAACTTAGCGCTGAAATGTTGTCACAAAATGGTTACAGTCCAGATTTTGGGCTTGTAACCGGCGTGAGAACGCATTATAATCATTCGTGTTCCTCCGGTGTACAATTCTTTGCATCGGATCGAATATAGAGGCGGCTGGGGCAACCTGGCACACTCAAATTTGATATAAGGGAAGGATATTATTATGAAACGCATTTCTCGTCGTAATTTCCTCAAGGTTGCAGGCGTGGGTGCCGCTGCTCTGGGTCTGGCAGCCTGTGGCGGCAGCAAGTCCGGTTCTACCGCAACCTCCGGTTCTGCTTCTTCCGCTGCTGGTTCTTCTACCGGTAGTGTCAACACCGCTGGTTTTACCGTCCAGTACGGCCCCAACCCCGAGACTCTGGATCCCTCTTTGAACAGCGCTGTTGATGGCGCCAACACCATCATCACCATCTTCGAGCCCCTGCTGATCATCAACGAGAACAACGAAGTTGTTGGCGGCCAGGCTGAGAGCTGGGAAGCAAGCGAGGACGGCCTGACCTGGACCTTCACCATGCGTGACGGTCTGAAGTGGAGCGATGGTACTGACCTGACCGCTAAGGACTTTGAGTACACCTTCAAGCGTATGCTCAACCCCGACACCGCAGCTCCCTACGCAGAGACCTGCCTGGGCATGATCGATGGCTTTGAGGCAGCTCAGGCTGGTGATACCGACGCTCTGAATGTCAAGGCAAGCGACGACGGCAAGACCCTGACCATCGTGCTGTCCTACCCCTGCTCCTACTTCGACAAGATGGCCGCATTCGCAGCTATGAGCCCTGTGCAGCAGGCTACCGTTGAGGCCAACGGCGATGCATGGTGCACCTCCGCTGAGACCTTCGTCTCCAACGGCCCCTACATGATCACCGAGTGGACTCCCTCCGAGCGTATCGTTCTGTCCAAGAACCCCAACTACGTTGGCGGCTGGGATAGCTCCAAGATCGTTTCCGACAGCATCACCCTGCTGCTGCTGGAGGACTCTTCCGCTTCCTACGCTGCTTACAACAGCGGCGAGGCTGTCCTGATCAAGGACGTGCCCACCGACGAGATCCCCAGCCTGACCAAGGCAGAGGACGGCGGCGACTTCTATGTTGACACCATTCTGGGCACCTACTACGTCAGCCTGAACCTGCAGCACGATGCCTTCAAGGATGCCAAGGTCCGCAAGGCTCTGGCTCTGGCCATCGACCGCGACTATGTTGCCAACACCATCATGCAGGGCACCTACACTGCTGCTTCCAACCTGGTTGGCCCCGGCATCGTGGACGAGAACGGTTACTTCTACGACAACGCAAACGGCGGTTCTCCCTACATTGCAGCTGACTACGAGGCAAATATGGCCGAGGCTAAGAAGCTGCTGGAGGAGGCTGGCTACCCCAATGGCGAGGGCTACCCCACCATCGAGTACAGCACCAACGATTCCGGCTACCATGTACCTCTGGCAGAGTACCTGCAGCAGGTCTGGGGCGATCTGGGCATCACTTTGACCATCAGCAAGATGGAGTGGTCTGCCTTCACCGCTGCTCGCCGTGCAGGCGAGTACGATGTTGCCCGTAACGGCTGGGTCATGGACTACAACGATCCTTCCAACATGGTCGAGCTGTTCTGCACCGGCAACGGCAACAACGATGGTAAGTACTCCAACGCTGACTTCGATGCTGCTGTCGAGGCTTCCCGCGTTGCTGATGCCGCCGAGCATTTTGCACAGCTGCACAAGGCTGAGGACATCCTGATGGAGGATATGGGCTGCATCCCCGTTGCTTACTACAACGACTTCTGGCTGCAGACCTCTTCTCTGAAGGGCACCTGGCACAGCCCCTACGGCTACTGGTACCTGCAGTACGGCTACATCGAGGAGTAATTTCCTCCCTGTGCTGTGCAGCGTAAGCTGAACCGTAAACCATAAGCACCAAGCACCCCGCTGACCGGAAACGGCTGGCGGGGTGCTTTTTTGCGTTTGCCGGGGCGCAGAAAACAGACAAAGCGGCTGCTGCACAGCATTTGGTGCAACAGCCGCTTTTGATTTTGTTTGAATGTTTGCCGGAACAAAAAGGCTTCCCCCGGTCGGGGGAAGCTGTCACCGCAGGTGACTGATGAGGGCGTAGGACGGCAGCATATATAGATTGTGCAAGATACACCTTCCTTACACCGCAGCCATGGCAGCCAGAACGCTCTGCCAGCTCTTGCTGCGTGCAGCAGGCACCGGTGCGGGGCGGGTGCGCCGTGTAGCCGGGGCACTATGGCAGGCCGCAGAGGATACCGTCAGGGCGGCAGGAGAGGGGCAGAAGAACACAGCGGTGTCCTTTGCCAGCCACTGCGCAGCCAGTGCAGCAGCCTGTGGGTCAGATTGCAGTGCACGGCGCTCGTTCCCGGCCAGAAAATCTGCCAGCCAGTACAAAATTGCGCCCAGCGGCAGGCAGGGGGAAGCGTCCTGATTCCAGTAGCTCCAGCGTGCGCCGCAGCCAAGGTGGCTTTCCACCGTGATCTGTGCGCCGGTGCGGGCATTTTGCGGGATGGAGCCAACATAGTTCGTCCCGGCACGCTGTCCCAGCTCCTCCACAAGGCGCTGGGTGCGGGCAGCATCCAGCCGATCCTCCCGGCAGTAGGCGCGGAAGTCGGTCTGGCTCAGCAGGCTGTCGGCACTGGACGGAAAACGCCCGGTCAACTGCCCGTCCGCATTGTGGCACAGCTGCCAGCCCTTGCGGAACAGCTGGAAATTCAGGCAGCGCCGCCCCATGGTGGAATAGCACACAAGGGCGTTCTGCTCCCCGGGCAGCTGTTTTACTTCAAGATAGGCATCATTGCCGCAAGTGTCCTGCAAACGGACGGTGAGCAGCAGCTGTGCACCGGCGTGCAGAGTGGACATGGCGTTGTGCATGGCGTCAAAATAACGGGAAGCGTCCATGATTGATCTCCTTCCTAAAAAAGCAAACAGCGAAACGTTGTAAAAGCGCCAGCCGGGTGATCGGGCCGACAGGCTGCATAAAACTTCTCTGAACGTAGTATAGCATACTTTGAAGCAAAAAACAACTGTAAGTTTTCCAAAACAACAAATTTTTGCAAAAATCTACAGCGCATAGCAAACGAAAGTTCAAAGTATGGTTGTGCGTTGAGATGTACGGTTGTAAAAATGACCCCTGCGGGAGATACCGGCTAAGGCCGGAACTGCTCCCACAGGGGTCGTTTTGCTTCTTTAATCGCCAAGTTCCCGGATCTCGTTCTGGATCAGCCGTCCGGCAGCGCGGGCAAGCTGATCCATGCCGCGGATGCGCGCCATGTTTTTGCCGTAGATCTGCGCGGCGGCACCGGCGCTGCTGTCCTCGCCCATAAAAACGGCAGACACCCGCACCCCCTGCCGCTGCAAGGTGCGCACCTGCGCGGCGGTATCGGCTACACCGGCGGCGTCCTCGTAGGCGCAGCCCAGCGGGTTCTGCGCTGTGGGCGGGATGCGGCGGCTGTCGTTAGGGCTGGCATCGGTCAGCAGGATCATCAGGTGGCGCGGGGCAGGGCCGGGGGCGTATCGGATCAGGTCGCCCGCTGCCCGCAGTGCCAGACCGTCCCGGTTCCAGCCCGAGGCGAAGTAGCGGAAGATATTCTGCCGGTTCTTGTCCGCAAAGCCTTTCAGCACCCGCAGCACCGTGTAGCCCCGCAGACTGCTGAAGGCGCTTACCCGCACCGGAATGCCGCAGTTGGCCAGACTTTCGGCCAGAATGACACCCTGCGCCGCGATCACTTCCTGACAGTGCAGGCGGGATGCGGAGGCGTCCAGCAGCAGATCCACCGTAAAGGCAGGGCAGTTCTCCTCCTCCGGGCACAAAAACACCCTGTTATCATTCAGGTAAGGGGCACGCCACACCCGCCCTGCGCACAGGTTACCGCTGCGCGCCACCCGCTGGTCGGGCTGCTGATGCACCAGAATGCAGTTGCGGATCTGCTCGGTAAGGCGCAGCACCACGCTGCGGTGCAGCTCCTGATTTTTGGCGTAGTAGGCGCGGTTGCGCTCGGCCTGCAATTCGGCCTGCTGTGCCAGCTGCCGCGCCTCCGGGGTGGGTGCCTGCGCCGGGCTGGGTACACCGGCGCTGAACCACAAATGACAGCCCAGATGCACCCCGGTGCACAGCTCCTGCTCGGCCTTGTGCAGCTGTTCCGGCGGGTAGAAGCAGCGCCCAAAGCAGCTTTCAATGTAGGCGCGGTCCTGCGCGGCGCGCTGCTTCAGGGTGATGTTTGCCCGGCGCTTGTCCACCGCCAGCCCGCTGCCTGGGGCATCCACCGCACCGGAATGCTCCACCGTCACCCGGTCGGTCTTGATCATCTGGGTGGGCATGGTTTTGGTGGCCAGCTTTGCCCAAAAGCCTTGCAGCCGCAGATGCAGCGCGGGCTTCTGGCGTACCTTGCCGTCAAAGAGGGCAAACTTTGCAAACAGCGCCAGCAGGTCGTTTTTGAGCTGCGGCGGCTCCGGCGCGGTCTCCGGTTCCAGCGCAGCGGCAAGGCTGCTCTCGTAAGGGGTCATGACCGGGGCGGTGCGTCCCAGCACCTCGCGCCAGCGCGCGGCCTGCATGGTGTACACCAGCTGGTTTTTCGCCATCCACTCCTGCCGCGAAAGCTTGTACTGGATAGCAAAAAAGTAGTCCGCATGGGCAAACCGCAGCGCCTCCAGCACCGGGCGGCGGGGCAGCTCCAGCCGGTAGGCGGCGTTTTCTAAGTACAGCCACGCCATATCGTCCAGCATGGGCTGGCGTGTGTCGCCCTCCCAAGCGGAAAAAATGTCCCGGATCAGCGCGTCACCGTAGTATTTGTGCACCAGCCCCACGATGCAGTTCATGTAAAAATCAATGGTGCCGTCCGTGTTGCGGGCCAGAAACAGCGGCTCAAAGCCGTAGGCTCCGGCAGCGGCCCAGACCTGATTGGCCGCGCGCCGCTCCTGCGCGGTGTAGCTTTGGGCGTCCATCAGGCAAACAGCTTTCCGGCATCCAGCTTGGCCGGGATGCGCGCGGCGATCACGTCCCGGATCAGCCCCTGCTCGTAGGAGTCAAAGGCTTTGTTGGTGATGCCCATATCCAGCGCCGCCCCGGCCGGGATGCCCCTGCGGATCAGCCGCAGCGCGTCCAGCATACCGCGCAGATCCAGCGCCTTGGTGGAGATCTCGGCACTGTCGCACTTTTTCTGCAGGTCCAGAAACAGCAGTGCGAACTGGTGCACATACTTTGCCGCAAGATCCGGGAACTGCGCCCGCAGCAGCTTTTCCAGATTATCCTGCGTGATGGTGGGCATCTGCACCACCGCAAAGCGGGAGGTGAGCGCTTCGTTCAGCTCCCGGGTGCCCGCGTAGCCGTAGTTCATGGTGGCGATAAAGCGGGTCTCCTCGGCCAGCGGGATGCGGTCGTACCCGGGCACGTCGATGGCGCGGCGGAAATCCAGCACCGCGTGCAGCACCGCCAGCGCCTCGTTTTTGGCCATGTTGATCTCATCCAGCACGCCAAAGCCGCCGCACTGTGCGCAGCGGTACACCGGCCCGGGGCGGAACACCACCTGCCCGCCCGCAAAGGTATCCATGCCGATGAGGGAGGCGGCGTCCATGTTTACATGAAAGGAGATGTCCCACGCGGGGCGGCCAAAGGCGGCGGCAAGGTTTTCGGCCAGAACGTTTTTGCCGGTGGCCTTGCCGCCGGCCAGCAGCAGGTTTTCGCCGCAGAGGATGGCTGCCAGCGCCTGCTCCCACACCTCTTTGCCGTAGTAGATAAAGGCAGGGGCGGGGATACGCGGGCGCAGCGCCTCGCTGAGCGGATGGGCGGCGCGGTATTCCTGCACCGCCGTAAGCAGGGCGGGGTCCACCCCTTCCTGCCGTAAGGTATCCAGAATATCCGACATTTGTACAAACACCTCGATCTCTGACCGGGTGGGATGAACTGCCCGGTTTTCAGCCTTATCATAGCACAATTGCGGCCGTTTGTGTAGGGGCGTGCGGGGCAAAAAACGCAAAGAGGGGCAGCCCCAAATGGGGCTGCCCCTCTTCACATGAAAAAGAAGAAAAGAAGAAACGCTTAGAGTATGCCGGAAAACTGCGCTTTATCAGGCATTTTCCAGACCGGCCATCTGCTTGACGGATTTGATGGCAAAGGTCAGGGTGCGGCCACAAGCGGTGCCGCCCATGACGCAGGGGTAGTTGTTCTGGAAGAAGCTGCCGGACATATCGCCGGTAATGTACAGGCCGGGAATGGGCTCGTTGTTGCTATCCTTCGCCTGGCAGTTTTCAGTGATGGAAATACCCTGCATACTGCACAGCAGAGAGGCACCCAGCCAGCAGCCGTAGAAGGGCGCGGTGCGGATGGCGCTCAGGCGGCTTGCAGGCTTGCCGAAGTCCTCGTCGTTCTGCTTGTCGTACAGCTCGTTGTAGCGGGCAACGGTGGCTACAAAGTTGTCCTTGTCAGCACCGGTAAAGCCCATCTTGTCGGCCAGTTCTTCAATGGTGTCCGCCTTCATGATCAGGCCCTCACCCTCGTACTGCTCCAGCTGACCTTCCATCATGCCGGGGATGTAACGGGTCAGTGCAGAGCAGCCGATGGTGTGGAAGCGATCTACGTCGCTGCGGAAGTTTGCATCGTGGATCATGGCGTAAACGTGACCCGGCTGCTGGAAAGAAGCATGGGAGGCATTGTCGTATTCCTGACTTTCGTTCATAAAACGCTCGCCATGGCGGTTGACCTTCAGGAAGGGCTGGCTGCCGGGGTTGTACTGACCCACAGTGCCGGGGAAGGCCTTGCCGCCAAAGGCAGAGCCGTTGTCCACATAACCGGCATCCACACCGGGTGCAACCAGACCGCGGTCGAACAGCACGGGAGCAGGCTCTGCATCCAGATGTGCACCTGCCCAGATAGCGGCACGGATACCATAGCCCTTGTCAGCAGGGGTATAGGAGCAGGCGGTGGTCACGCTGGTGCCCAGCGGGTCCAGCTGCTCCATCATGTAGGGGTTGCCTGCATAGCCGCCGCAGGCCAGCAGCACGCCCTTGGCTGCGTTGATGCGGATGAAGTGGTCGTCGGCAGTGCTCTGGGCGATAACGCCGGTGATGCGGCCGTCGGCATCCTTTTCCAGCTTGGCAAGGCCGGTGTTAAAGTCGATGCTGTAGCCTTTGCTCTCGATATACTCCTGAAATACCACGTTGCGGGGCTTTTCGGCGCTGCTGTAGTCGACCTGCTGCACAGGGAACATCAGCTTGCTCTGGCTCACCTGCGTATCATCCGGCCATTTGGCTTCATCGCCGGAGGTCAGGTTGCATACATAGTTGTAGGGTTCGCTTTCCAGAATGCCGGAAACAAAATCGTGCATGGCGGCAGACTCGTTGATCCAGGTCTTAACTACGCGCTGGTCGCAGCGGCCGCCCATGGAACGGGAGATCTCGCTCAGCAGCTCGGCGCGGTCAACAGGAGCGATGCCCTTTTTCTTTGCTTCGCTGCTGTCGATGGTGCCGTACCAGTGGCGGGTATCCATAACGGCAGAATTCTGCTCGATGATGCGGAAGTTCAGTCCGTTCTGTGCAGCATAAGCGGCTGCGCACATACCACCGTTGCCAGCGCCCACAATGACGATATCGGTATCCCATGTCTCGGTGATGGAAGCCTCGTCGATGTCGGGCTCGGTGCCCAGCCAGTCGTTCTCATCGCCGGTGGGCAGCTGCACGCTGGAGACCACAGCTTCGCCCTTGGCCTGTGCGTAGCAGCTCTTGGCGGCCTTCATCACGGCGTCAGAGGTGATGGTGGAGCCGGAAACACCGTCGATCTCGGCAGAACCGGCAGCCATCAGCTGCTCGCGCAGCTCATCGGCAGCGGCAGCGCCGTAGGAAGCGGTCTCGCCGGAGGTGTCCACTACCACATCGGTGACAGCGCTGTCGGAGAAGGTCATGGTGACCTTGACAGTGGAGGAGATACCCTCGGCAGTGCCCTCGTAGGTGCCGGGGATGTACTGACCGGCAGCACCGGAAGTGGAAGTGGAGGCAGAACCGGAAGCGGCATTGCAGGCAGCCAGAGCACCGGCGGTCACACCGCTCATGGCGGCGGCAGCGGCGATCTTGATAAAGCCCTTACGGGAGATCTTGTTCATAGGTACGCTCTCTTTCTTTTTTCTCTTCTTGTTTTCCTTCTTATTGTGCAGCAAGGTGAAAGCCACTTTGCTGAATCCTTAACAATTGTAGCGTAGAAGGGTACTGTTTACAATTCAAGTTCATTATATTATAATTAAGGAAAACCTAATGTATTGTAGGAGGAAGGAAAGAATGAACCAGAGCGCGATGGCGGGCTTTGTAAAGATCGTGGAGCTGAACAGCTTTTCTGCGGCGGCAGAGGCGCTGTATCTTTCACAGTCGGCACTTTCGCAGCAGATCCGCACGCTGGAAGGGCAATTGCAGTTTGAACTGTTCCAGCATGTGCCGCGCCGTGTGGTGCTGACCCCGGCGGGATGGGATTTTTACCCCAAGGCAAAGCAGCTGCTGGAATTGTACGATGAGGCGGTGCATCATGCGCAGGCAGTAAAGCTGAATGCAAATCCACCCAAACGGCATCTACTGATCGGACATCAGAATATGCCGCTGCAAATGCTGGGCTTTGACCTGTTTGCCGCTACAGGGGAGTTGAGCAACCGCTTTTCTCCTATAATGCACCGCTGTGCCAGCATAAAGGATGTCTGGAGGGCGTTGCTGAATGATGAGATCGATCTTTCATTGCAGATCGAGTGTGCAGAGATCGCGGCGCGAGGCTTGCACTTTTATCCGGCAGTGTATATGCCGGAGATCGGCGTCCCATTTCATACGCCGCCGGAGGTGCCCCGTGGATATATTACGCTGGAACAGGCGGTGCAGTATCGATGGATGTTTGCAGAAACACCAGAGCAGTCACTGTATGAGACCGCATTGCTGCACGAGGCTGCGAGACGGCAGGCAGAGATCATTCGCAGCGTAAAAAGTGTACAATATGAACTGCCCAGCCTGATGCTGACCCCGGCAGTGTACTACCGCAGACCGGATCCTTCACAGGTGTTTATTTTGGATTGGAACAAGGGAATGCGGTTTGGTATTGTTACGAAAGCAGAGCCGGATCCGGTGGTGGAAGAATATGTGCAGCTGCTGCAGCAACAGCTGCCGTCCCTCTCGGAAAAGCTGTTCGGCCTGAAACTGGAAGCGGTGGAGGAATAAAAAAACAGAAACCCTCTCAGGCGCATTCGCGCCAGCTCTCCCGAAGGGAGAGCTTTATTGCAGCTGACCGACAGATGCTGAAAAGCTCCCCCTCTCGGGGGAGCTGGCATCGCGCAGCGATGACTGAGAGGGTAAAACAAAGAGCACCTGCTGCCTTAAAAAAGGCGACAGGTGCTCTTTTTGCAGCTATATTGCGATAACAGGTGCTTTAATCCACCACATCCTCGAACTGGCTGTTGTACAGGTCGGCGTAGAAGCCGCCGGCTTCGATCAGCTGGTCGTGGGTGCCCTGCTCCACAATGTCGCCGTCCCGCATCACAAGGATGAGGTCGGCGTCCCGGATGGTGGAAAGGCGGTGAGCAATGACAAAGCTGGTACGGCCTTCCATCAGGCGGTCCATAGCGGTCTGGATGCGCTGCTCGGTGCGGGTATCCACGCTGCTGGTGGCCTCGTCCAGAATCAGGATGCGGTTGTCCGCCAGAATGGTGCGGGCGATGGTGAGCAGCTGCTTCTGTCCCTGACTGACGTTGGAGGCGTCCTCGTTCAGCTCCATCTGGTAGCCGCCGGGCAGGGTGCGGATAAAGTGGTCGGCGTTGGCGGCCTTTGCGGCGGCGATCACCTCTTCATCGGTGGCGTCCAGCCGGCCGTAGCGGATGTTCTCCATGATGGTGCCCTTGAACAGCCATGTGTCCTGCAGCACCATGCCAAAGCCCTCGCGCAGGGCGCTGCGGTCAAAGTCCCGCACATTGTGGCCGTTCAGGGTGATGGAACCAGCATCCACATCGTAAAAGCGCATCAGCAGCTTGACCATGGTGGTCTTACCCGCGCCGGTGGGGCCTACGATGGCTACCTTCTGGCCGGGCTGCACGGTGCAGCTGAAGTCGTGGATGACGGTCTTGTCGGGGGTGTAGCCGAAACGCACATGGTCAAAGGTGACCTGTCCGTCAATGTCGGCGGGGTCGGCGCGGCGGGCGGGGTCGGCCAGCTGCTCTTCCTCCGGCTCGTTCAAAAACTCAAACACCCGCTCGGCGGCAGCGGCCATGCTTTGCAGCATATTGGACACCTGCGAAAGCTGCTGGATGGGCTGGGTGAAGTTTTTGACGTACTGGATAAAGGCCTGAATATCACCGATGGTGATAACCCCGTTTGCAGCAAAAATGCTGCCCACGATGGCCACCGCCACATAGCCCAGGTTGCCCACAAAGTTCATGATGGGCATCATCAGGCCGGAGAGGAACTGGCTCTTCCATGCGGATTCGTACAGCTTATCGTTGGCTGCGTTGAAATCTGCCAGCACCACGGCCTCCCGGTTGAAGGCCTTGACCACGTTGTGACCGGCGTAGACCTCCTCTACCTGACCGTTGACCACGCCCAGCGTGGCCTGCTGTGCTTTGAAGTACTTCTGGCTGAACTTGACCACCACCAGCACCAGCGCCAGCGATACCGGCAGGATCAGCAGGGCGATCAGGGTCATGCGGGGGCTGATGGAAAGCATCATCACCAGCACACCGATCATGGTGGTCACGCTGGTGATCAGCTGGGTGATGCTCTGGTTCAGGCTCTGGCCCAGCGTGTCCACATCGTTGGTGATGCGGGAGAGCACCTCGCCCACGGTGCGCTTTTCAAAGTACGCCAGCGGAAGGCGGTTGATCTTTTCGCTGATCTGGCGGCGGAAGTCGTAGCAGACCTTTTGGGAAAGGCCGGTCATCAGCCAGCCCTGAATAAAGCTGAAAGCGCTGCTCAGCAGGTACATCCCCAGCAAAAACAGCAGGATGCGGCCGATATACGCAAAATCAATGCTGCCGGTGCCGCGCAGCCGGGCGATCCAGCCGGTGGCAAGGGCGGTGGTGGCCTTTGCCAGCACCTTGGGGCCTGCAATGTTGAAGATGGTGGACAGAACAGCAAACAGCATGGCTGCCGCAAGGGGCAGCTTGTAGTGGCTCATGGTGCGGATGAGCTGCCGCAGCGTGCCTTTAAAGTCCTTGGCGCGCTCGGTGGTGGGACGTCCGGGTCTGGGCATATCACTCACCCTCCTTTTCTGTATTCAGGGTATCCAGCGCCAGCTCCTTCTGGCTCAGCTGGCTGCGGGCAATCTCCTGATATTCCGGGCAGCTGACCATCAGCTGGGCGTGGGTGCCCTTGCCCACCAGTCTGCCCTCGTCCAGCACAAGGATCTGGTTTGCGTGCAGCACGGTGGAGATGCGCTGTGCCACAATGATCACGGTGGCGTTGTCGGTCTGTGCCTTCAGGGCGCGGCGCAGCGTTACATCGGTCTTGTAGTCCAGCGCCGAGAAGCTGTCGTCAAACAGATAGACCTTGGGGTTTTTGGCAATTGCCCGGGCAATGGAAAGCCGCTGCTTCTGGCCGCCGGATACGTTGGAACCGCCCTGTGCAATGGGGCTCTGGTAGCCCTCGGGCTTTGCCTCGATAAAATCAGTGGCCTGCGCAATGGCAGCGGCCTTGTGCACCTGCGCATCGGTGATATCCTCGCCGCCGAATTTCAGGTTGCTGTCAATGGTGCCGCTGAACAGCACACCCTTCTGGGGTACATAGCCCAGCAGGTCGTGCAGCTGAGCCTGCGGCATCTCGCGCACGTCAATGCCGTCCACGGTCACCTTGCCGCCGGTCACATCGTAAAAGCGGGGGATCAGGTTGAGCAGGGTGGACTTGCCGCAGCCGGTGGAACCGATGATGGCGGTGGTCTCGCCGGGCTTTGCGGTAAAGCTGATGTGCTCCAGTGCGTCACTGTCCGCACCGGGGTAACGGAAGCTCACATCCTCGAACTGCACCACACCCTGCCAGTCGGTGTGCGCCCGTGCGGCCTTTGCAGCGGCTTCGTCCGGGTCGTGGATGGTGGCTTTGGTGCGGATGACCTCGTCGATACGATCCGCAGCCACACCGGCGCGGGGCAGCATGACGGCCACCATGGCCAGCATCAGGAAGGACATGACGATCTGCATGGTGTAGGTGATAAAGGCGATCATCTCGCCCACCTGCATGGTACCGGCGTCCATGGCCTTGCCGCCGAACCAGACGATGAGCAGGCTGGTGCCGTTCATGATCAGGGTCATAAAGGGCATCATGGCCACCATGGCGCGGTTGGTGAACAGCTGAGTGCCCATCAGCTCCCGGTTGGCCTTGTCAAAGCGCTGCTCCTCAAACTTTTCGCGGCTGAAGGCGCGCACCGGCATGATGCCGGTCAAAATTTCGCGGCTGACCAGATTCAACCGGTCCACCAGCTGCTGCATCACCTTGAATTTGGGCATGGCAACGCGCATCAGGAAAATGATGAGCAGCAGCAGGACGGCCACGTCCAGCACGATGATCCACGAAAGGCCGGTGCTGCTGCCTACAACATGCAGCACGCCGCCAATGCCCAGAATGGGCGCGTAGGCCACCATGCGCAGCAGGATGACGCAGACGAACTGCACCTGCTGGATATCGTTGGTGGTGCGGGTGATGAGGGAGGCGGTGGAGAAATTCTCGATCTCCGCGTTGGAGAAACCGATAACGCTGGAGAAGGTCTCCCGGCGCAGGTCGCGGCCGATGGCGGCAGATACCCGGGAGGCAAGGAAGCCCACGGCCACAGCCACGGCCACCATCAGCAGGGTGAGTGCCAGCATCTGGCCGCCCACCCGGAAGAGGTAACCCATCTGCACATCCCGTGCAACGCCCTGCGCCTCATATTCCAGCTGCACCAGCAGCAGGGACTGGCTTTTCAAGTTTTCCAGCAGGGTGCTGTCCAGCTGGCTCATGGCACCGTCCAGCTGCTTTTGCAGCATACTGCGGTCAAAGCCGGGCATCTGGCTCATGGCGGCAAACTGGCTGCATACCGTATCCAGATCTGCTGCCGTGGGGGCAACGGTCTCGGTGTCGGTGTTCGCAGCGGCAGAGGGCATCTCGGCAAGGCCGGTCATGCCCATCGTGTCTTGCCCGGCGGGGGTGTTGGCGGCCTGTGCGGCAGCCATATACAGCACGATGTCCGGGGTGGTCACAGCATCTTCCAGTGCGGTGCGCTCGTCCTCGGTCAGGTCGGAGCGCAGCTGCAGCACGCCATCGTCCTGCAGGTAGTACTGGTAGGCGTTTTGCAGCTTCTGCGCATCCTCTTCGCTCATCAGCAGGCTCAGCGCGTCCAGCGTGCTCTGGCGCACCGTCTGGGGCAGGGGGCTTTCAATGCCGCCCTGCTGGATGCCGGTGTCCACGATCTTGCTGGTGTAGTCCGGCAGGGCAAGGTCGCAGTACGCCTGCACGAACAGCAGCGCGAACACCACAAGGCAGACCGCCCAGTGCCGGGCCAGCTGCTTAAAGATCTTTGTCATGGTTCGTTTCTCCCTTCGGGTCAATGTTGCGCGCAGCGTTTTCCGCAAGAATGGCATCCATCAGCGCGCCGCGCAGCGCGTCCATCTGGGCTACCTGCTCCGGCTCTAACCGTGCCAGCACGCTGGCAAAGTAGTCGCGCAGAGCCTGCTCACACTGGTGGCACAGCTCATACCCCTTGGGGGTGATGCGCACCAGCGTTTTGCGGCGGTCGGCGGGATCCGGTTCCCGCACCACGGTGCCGTCCTGTTCCATCAGCCGCAGCCCGCGCGAGACCGCCGGCAGTGGCTGACGGATCTCCCGGGCAAGGTCGGAGACATAAATGGCGCCGTCCTTTCCATGGCAGTTGATGGAATGCAGCAGGCCTTCCAGCAGATTGAAGTGGCATTTGGGGCAATCGGCCAGCGCCGCCCGCATCCCGGCCTTGGATGCCTTGCTCAGCTGCCCGATAAAGTGGCACATCCCCTGAAAGCTGGGGGTGCTTGGCTCGGACATAACAGTCCCTCCTCGTTTGCATTTCTGGATACTTAACAGCTGTTAAGTATTAACGTCTGATAAGCATATTCCTTTTGCGGCCGGATTGCAAGGGGATAGGAAAATGTTAAACAAAAATTCACAAAAAATTTGTGGGCTTTGTCAGGGTGGAAAACGGCTCTTACTGCATAGAAATAAAGGACGGGCAGAAACGGAGGGTGCGGATGGAGCAGGGAACACAAGTGCTGCTGCAGGTATTCGGCGGGTTAGCGCTGTTTTTGTACGGGATGGACAGCCTGTGCCGGGCGGTACAGCAGGGGGCGGGCAGGCGGCTGCGCAGCTTGCTGGCGCGGTGCACTGCAAACCCGGTGGCAGGGCTGCTGACCGGTGCGGCGGTAACGGCGGTGCTGCAAAGCAGCTCGGCGGTCACGGTCATGGTCATTGCCTTTCTGGCGGCGGGGCTTTTGCAGCTGCGGCAGGCGGTGCCGGTGGTGTTTGGGGCAAACATCGGCACAACGGTCACGGCGCAGCTGCTGGCCTTCCGGGTGGAAAGCTGGCGGTATCTGCTGCTGTTTTGCGGCGTTGTGCTCTGTCTGGCCTGCAAGGGCTGGCGGGGCCGCTGCGTGGGCGAGGCCGTGTTCGGCTTCGGGCTGCTGTTCGAGGGCGTCACGGTGATGCGCAGCGCCATGGAGCCGCTGCTGCAAAGCCCGCTGCTCCGGCTGGAGCTTGCCCGGGTGCAGCAAAGCCCCTTGCATGGGCTGCTGGCGGGTGTCTGCATGACCCTGACGGTGCAGAGCAGCTCTGCCACGGTGGCGTTGCTGCAAAGCATGGCGGCACAGCCCGGGGCAGACGGCGTACACAGTCTGCTGGGGCTGACCGCTGCCATCCCCATTCTGCTGGGGGATAACATCGGCACCACCATCACGGCGGTGCTTGCCGCCATCGGGCAGGGAAGAGATGCCAAGCGGGTGGCGGCAGCCCACGCCATTTTCAACCTGAGCGGCGCGGCGGTGTGCTGCGCCCTGCTGCAGCCATTTGCGGCGCTGGTGCGGCTGTGCTCGCCCACGGGGGCAGAGTGTGCCGTGATCGCCCGGCAGATCGCCAACGCGCATACCCTGTTCAACGGGCTGTGCGCGCTGGTGTGGCTGCCCCTGACCGGGCAGATGGTGCGGCTGGTCTGCGCACTGCTGCCCGATAAAAATCACCCGCAGGAACGGTTGTAAACCGGAGCGGGGAATGGTATACTGAAGCAGACGATACTATTATATAAAGGATGGAATGCAATGAAACGGAAAATCGGCAGGCTGTGTATGGTGCTGGGTGCGGTGCTGATCTTATGTGCCGCCGGGCTGCTGGGCTACAACCGGTGGGATGCCGCCCGGGCAGAAAAGGCTTCGCAGGAAGTATTGGGCGAGCTGGAGCAGACCATGCAAAAGACCATTACGGAGCACCGGCAGGAAAACGAGACCGCAGCCCCGCAGCCGGTGCTGGACCCGACGCAGGAGATGACCACCGTGGAGGTGGAGGGGCACGACTATATCGGGGTGCTTTCTATCCCGGCGGCAGGGCTGGAGCTGCCGGTGATGGCGCAGTGGAGCTACGCCGGGCTGAAGGTCGCCCCCGGACGGTACAGCGGCACCACCTATGCCGATGATCTTGTAATTTGCGGCCACAACTACGCAAAGCATTTCAGTCCCATCAAGTGGCTGGCCATCGGCAGCCCGGTCTACTTTACGGATGCGGACGGTCTGCGCTGGAGCTACGAGGTAGAGAGTGTGGAGACTTTGCAGCCCACCCAGATCGAGGAGATGACCACCGACACCGAGACAGACAGCTGGGATCTGACCCTGTTCACCTGCACCTCCGGCGGCAACGCCCGCTATGCGGTGCGCTGTGTGCGGACGGGCTATCCCGTCCGTGTGACGGACGCGGCAGAGTGATGCCATCTCTTGCGGGGCGGGACGATTTAGAATGCCCGCCGCGTGTGCTTTGGGCATAATCAGAGGAAAATTTATTTTTATTTTCGGGATAGCGGAGCGTCTGCGGACGCTCCGCTATCCCATTTTCACGGGAGGGGGTCGTGACGGAAAACGGCAGCTCCGGCGCCTGTTTCCTGCGGAAACGCGGCGCTGGGAGAAGAGCTATTCTCAAGAAAAGCAATTTTGACGGAAGGATGAAGGCTGCGGGGACTGCCAAAGGCCCCATCTACGAGAAGGATAGGGAACATACGCTGTTTTTTACGCAAAAAATCTGCAAAAATATTTAAAAGTCCTTTTTATGGTATCCTGATTGTGCGATACTGTGTTCACCGGGGAAGCCCCGGGAACAAAACAGACACACAGGAGGGAAACACCATGAAGGATTTTGAGTTGCGTTATGTGGGCAGTCATGTGGAGGTATACACCGGCAGTGGTGTGTTCCTGTTTTCGGCCGATACAGTGCGCGAGGCCATGGAAGAGCTGGCCAGGTAAGCGGAGACATACCGCATCTGGGATGGCACAATGTAAAATGTATGTAAAATAACGGAAAGCTTTTTGTTTGCCGCCCGGAAATATGTTGCGAAATGTGTGAAAAAAGTAACTTTCCTGTAAAATAAACCTTGTTGAGACGCCCCCTTTGATGATATAATAAAAATAAGCGGCTGCCGGAACAGGGCAAGTGCTGTGCACATGCAAGGTTCCGGCGGCTGTGTGCTGTAAAGGATTAAAAGGGAAGTTTCATATTAGGAGTATCGTTATGGATATCACACACATTACCTCTCTGCTGGGCGGCGTTGCGCTGTTCTTGTACGGTATGTCCATCATGGGCGCCGGACTGGAAAAGCTGGCAGGCGGCAAGATGCAGGGCGTATTGCAAAAGCTTACCTCCTCTACCATCAAAGGCGTGATTTTCGGCACACTGATCACCGGCGTCATCCAGTCGTCGGCTGGTACGGTGGTTATTTGTGTCGGTCTGGTCAACTCCGGTATCATGACACTGACGCAGTCGGTAGGCGTGATCATGGGTGCAAATATTGGTACTACGGTAACAGGTCAGTTGATCCGCATGGCGGATATCTCAGGCGACAGCCTGTGGCTGACCTTGATCCAGCCCAAGACTTTTGCCCCCGTGGTGGCGTTTATTGGCTGCATTTTTTATGTGTTCCTGCGCAATGCCAAAAAGAAGAATATCGGCCAGATCATGCTGGGCTTCGGCATTCTGTTTACCGGCATGAGCCTGATGGATACCGGCGTTGCTCCCCTGCGGGAGAGCGCAGTCTTTCAGAATCTGTTCGTCACCATGACAAACCCCATTCTGGGCGTTCTGGTGGGCGTGGTGGTCACCGTGATCATCCAGTCCTCCTCCGCCTCCGTGGGTATTCTGCAGGCACTGTCCAGCACAGGGCTTGTCACCTTCAGTTCTGCGATCCCCATCATTCTGGGTGCGCATATCGGTACGGCGTTCACCCCGTTGCTCACCATCGGCGGCTCTTCCAAGGATGGTAAGCGTGCAGCGCTCATCCACCTGTACTTCAACGTCATCGGCAGTGTTATCCTGCTGGCGCTGATCTATGCGGTGCAGTTCACCATCGGCATCCCCATGTGGGGCGATGTGATGAACAAGAGCTCCATTGCAAACATCCATACCATGTCCAGCGTGTGCGCCATGCTGCTGTTCCTGCCTTGCAGCGGGGTGCTGAGCCGCTTGGCGATGCTCACAGTGCCCAGCAGCGTGGAGGAAGCACAGGAGCTGAGCATGCCGGTGCTGGACGAGCGTCTGTATAAGAGCCCGGCTGTGGCTCTGCAGCAGGCAAAGAACGCGGTGATCAAGATGTCCCGCCGCGCCGCCCGCAACGTGGGTCTGGCTGCGCCGTTGCTGCTGAAGATGGACGAGGAGACCGTAAGCGCCATCAAGGTGCGCGAGAACCTGATCGACCGCATGGAGGTGGAGATCACCAACTACCTGATCAAACTGACCGATCAGGAGCTGGGCGATGACGAGAGCCACGCGGTGACCGAGCTGCTGAACTTTGTCACCGAGTTCGAGCGCATCGGCGACTATGCTGTGAACATCATGGAAAAGGCCGAGGAACTGTACGATAAGGAAGCCAGCTTCAGCGAGAGCGCCAAAAAGGAGCTGCAGCTGCTGGACGCCGCCCTGGAGCGCATTCTGGCTCTGACGGACGATGCCTTTGAAAATGACGATACCCAGAAGGCTGCGCAGGTGGAGCCGCTGGAGGAGATCATTGATGTGATGGTGGAGCGCCTGCGCGACCAGCATATCCGCCGCCTGAAGGACGGCATCTGCTCCATCGACACCGGCGTGGTGTTCCTGGATGTGCTGAACAACGCCGAGCGTATCTCCGACCACTGCTCCAACATTGCAGTGCGCATGGTGGGCATGGAGGCCGGCGAAGATTACGACTCCCATACCCTGAAAAACATTATGCACCACAGCCCCAGCAAGGACTATATGCTGGAGTACGAGCAGTGCCGCAAGGAATACCTTGTGCCGCTGGAAGAAATGGAAGCTTGAAATAGTTTTTATTTTCAAATAAGCCGGGCCTGCGGGTCTGGCTTATTTTGCGTTTTCACGCAGGAATATGCAGTAGGCGCTGCCGTATATCTTTGCAATCCCCCTCGTGAAAATGGGATAGCGGAGCGTCCGCAGACGCTCCGCTATCCCGAAATTAAAAATAAATTTTCCGCTGAATATGGCCAGAGCACAAGCGGAGGCCATTGGAAATCGTGTACTCACGCCGGGTGCTTATTCCCCCAGATCCTCCAGCAGCAGGTCCAGCTCCCGGGGACTGTTGACCACGATCCCGCGCTTGATGCGCAAAGCGTCGTTTTCCGGCAGAAGATTGGTGTAGATGCCGGTCACGCGGATCAAAGTGCCCGGGGTGCCGTCGGCGCGGCAGGTGTACACCGCCACCCGCCCGCCGCTGTCCTGCAGGCAGTAGCGGGCGGCGTCCGTCTGGGGCACTGCCTGCGCGGCAAGGCTCAGGGGAGAGGCAGGGTCGGTCTCGGACCCGGCGGGGCTTTGGGACAGCGGCAGCTTTGGCAGCGCCATCCAGAACAGACTGAATACAATGGTGAATACGCAAAGCCCGTAGAACAGGCAGACAGACAGCTTGCGCATAAAAAACACTCCCTTCCCCTGTAAGTATGCCCCGTTTTTGCGGATGGCAGACAATTTTCACACGCGGGCACTGTACTTTCCACAATGGAGTGTGTTATACTATTTATATCTGCTCAGCGCGCAAAGATTGGTTCTTGCCCGGCTGGGGCGTGCGTGCTATAATATGGTATTGCAGTTTGAAGTTTCGTGTCACAAACGATGTGGATAAAACCCGGCGCAGCAATGCCCGGCAACAGTCTTGAAATGTCAGGAGGCGATCCCTATCTCCAACAATGAGATGAGAAAGATCCATCGGAGCGGCGAGGAGCAGCCTGCCCGCCCGGTGGGACGTAAGGTCAATGTTTCCCAGAGCCGCCGCGAGGTACACCCCGCAGCGGAAAACCGTACCCGCGCGCCCAAGGCACCCAAAAGCCCCAAGCCGCCGAAGGAAAAGAGCAAGCACCCTATTCTGCGGTTCATCGGCCGCACCATCGCTACACTGCTCTGCCTTGGCGTCATGCTGGGCAGTGTGGTGGCCGTGGGCATGGTGTACTATGTAGTGCAGGCTACCGCCAACGACGGCGACCTGCTGGATCTGGACAACATCCAGCTGAGCCAGTCCAGTATGGTGGTTGCCACCGACCCGGATACCGGCGCACAGGTGGAGTATGCCACCCTGCGCTCCTCCAACAGCCACCGTGTATGGGCAGACCTTGAGCAGATCCCTTCCAACTTGCAGTATGCCTTCATCTGCACCGAGGATAAGGACTTCTACTCGGAGCCCGGCGTCAACTTCAAGCGTACCATCGGCGCAATGATCAA
>CAKTFS010000017.1 GCA_934561115.1 uncultured Faecalibacterium sp.
GGCAGAAACAGGGAGGAGTTGTTGGGGCAGCGTTCTGATTTTTCAAAGCCCTGACAAGGGGCTGTAGAAAAATCAGCAAACGCAACCCGTTGCTTTGATTAGTGCGCGGTTCCCAACGCGTAGGAATGTCTACCAAGAAAGATGCCGCCAGACCATTTGGTCTGGGGATTTTTTGTGGTGGGCGGTACAGGACGAGAACAGCACGTGCCGAGCGCAGCGAAGGCAATCAAAGCCCCAGTGCAACGACGACGACCGCTGCCAGCGGCAGAAACAGGGAGGAGTTGTTGGGGCAGCGTTCTGATTTTTCAAAGCCCTGACAAGGGGCTGTGGAAAAATCAGCAAACGCAACCCGTTGCTTTGCTTAGCCCGCGGTTCCCAATGGCTAGGAATGTCTACCAAGAAAGATGCCGCCAGACCATTCGGTCTGGTTTTTTTGTTGTGACAGGACAAGAATGTAAATGAGCAAAGGCAGGATACCATCGCCACGATGATACCCTGCCTTTTGTGTTTATACAAATAGACAGCACAGAACCACAGAGAGGACAGACGACCAAAAATGCAATGTCCGCAAATATTTTTTAAAAAGGCTTGACATTCCCGGGCAGTCCTATATAATTATCAACGTTAATTACCTTTGATAATCGTTTGGAGGGAAATTTCATTATGACCATCGAACTGATCAAGCAGCTGCTGGATGCCTGCTATCTGGCAAAGCGGGCACGGGAGATGCTGCCTGCCCTGCCGGAGGGTGTGACATCCTCCTATATCCAGTGTCTGGATGTTATTCAGAAATTGCAGTCCCTCGGCATCCAGCCGAAGATCTCCGATCTCAGCGATGCGCTGAACCTGCCCCGCCCCGGTGTGACCCGCACCGTAAAAGAGATGGAGTACAAAGGGTATCTGAGGAAACAGATATCCGCTGAAGATGGCCGCGTGACCTATCTGTTCCTCACCGAGAGCGGGCAGGCACTTTCTCAGAAGTACAATACGGACTACTTCTCACAGCTGCTCCCGTATCTGGACAACATTTCCGAGGAGGACGCAGCGTGCACCATCCAAACGCTGGAAAAATTTTATGCGATCATGTGCGAAAGGAAAGATTCTCTTGAAAAACGATAAGACCGATTTTACCCAAGGCAGCATTTTGCCAAAGCTCGCCTTTTTCATGCTGCCCATTCTGGGTGCGCTGGTGCTGCAGGCCGCTTACGGCGCAGTAGACCTTCTGGTGGTGGGGCGCTTTGGCTCCACTTCAGGCTTGTCTGCGGTTTCCACCGGCAGTCAGGTGCTCAACCTCGTCACCTTTGTTGTCACCCAGCTTGCCATGGGCGTCACAGTGCTCATTGCCCGCTATCTGGGCGAAAAACGACCGCAGTATATCGGGCAGGTCATTGGCGGGGCAGCCATTGTGTTCACCCTTCTGGCAGCTGCACTGTTCGTGGTGCTGGTGTTTTTTGCCCGGCCTATTTCCAGCCTGATGCAGGCTCCTGCCGAAGCCTTAGACCTGACCGCCAGCTATGTGCGCATCTGCGGCGGCGGCATCTTTTTTATTGTGGCCTATAATATGCTCTCGGCTCTTTTCCGTGGTCTGGGCGACAGCCGCTCTCCACTGATCTTTGTGCTGGTGGCCTGCATCGTGAATGTTATTGGCGATCTGGTACTGGTGGCTGGTTTTCATCTGGATGCTGCCGGTGCTGCCATTGCTACGGTAGCGGCACAGGCTGTCAGTGTAGTCTGCGCAGTCGTGATGTTGCTGAAGAAGGAGCTGCCCTTCAAGCTCCATCGCTCTGATTTCAAGCTGAACCCACAGTGCAAAAAATTTCTGGGCATCGGTCTGCCGCTGGCTTTGCAGGAGTTTTTGACCCAGCTTTCCTTTCTGGCACTCTGCGCCTTCGTCAACCGGTTGGGGCTGGAAGCATCTTCCGGCTACGGTGTGGCGTGCAAGATCGTTAATTTTGCCATGCTGATCCCCAGTTCTCTGATGCAGTCCATGGCATCCTTTGTGTCGCAGAACGTGGGTGCCGGCAATAAAAAACGCGCCGAGCAGTCCATGTTCACCGGCATCGGCATCGGTCTGGTATTCGGCTGCACCGTATTTGCACTGGTGTGGTGCAAGGGTGATGTTCTCTCCGGTCTCTTTACGGCAGATGCCGCTGTCATTGCCAACAGCTACGCCTACCTCAAGGGCTTTGCACCCGAAACCATCGCCACTGCCATCCTGTTCAGCATGATCGGTTACTTCAATGGCAACGACAAGACGCTCTGGGTCATGGCACAGGGACTTGTGCAGACTTTGCTGGTACGTCTCCCCATGGCGTATATTATGAGCATCCAGCCCAATGCCAGCCTGACGATGATCGGTCTGTCTGCCCCCACCTCCACCGCAGTGGGCATCTTACTAAACGTCTGTTTCTTTTTCTGGCTCAAACGGCACGAAAAGCAGGGTCTGGGACTCCGCACGCCCCAACAAGAGCACTTCGGAAACTCACAAGAGTTTGAGAAGTGAAGTTTCCCTCACGCCTTTGGGCGCTGCGGGCATTCCGCTTTACCGGCCACCCCGTGCTCTCCATTGACCCGGAACGGCTGGAGCGGCTGGACGGCATCCTGCAATTCCAGCTGGATAAAATACTGGCATATTTTTTAGTTATTCTCTGCGGCGATGCACCTAAAATTCAGCATCATCACCGCATTTGTCTGCACTCAATAGACGACAGCATCCGTTGCCGTAAAGCCTTCCAGCGTGTTCTCCCGCACCTGAATGCAGATGTAAGTGATCCCGCTGTCGGCTGCGGCGGCAAACTGGCGCTTGGCAGCCGGGGCGATCTTCAGCCAGTCACCGGCGGTAAGGGCAACAGCCGTGCCATCGATCACAGCGGTGCCTTTTCCCTCAAGGATTCCATAAATTTCCTCGTTGTGCTGATGAGAATGCACGAACGGCACCCCTGCACCGGCAGGCAGTCGGTTGATGCTCACCTCTGCACCGGTCAGCGCCAGCTTGTCGTGCAGCTCTGCGCGGTTTTCGTTTCCAACATTGATCTTTGTATAGTTTGCCATGGTCGTAACCCTCCAATTTGTTTTGCAAGTTTCCTTGCTGTTTGTAGTTTACACGGACGCAACTGTGCAGACAAGTACGCACCTTTTTATAACTGTACATACAAAACAGAATGTGCTATTCTTATAAAGAGAGGTGATATCCGATGAAAACAAAGGAAGAGCTTCCGGCTTGTCCGGTTGCCACCGCTGTGGCGCTGATCGGCGGAAAATGGAAACTACTGATCCTGCGCAACCTGCGGGTAAGACCATGGCGTTTCAATGAGTTGCAGCGGGATCTTGAGGGCATTTCGCAGAAAGTTCTGACCGACAGCCTACGTCAACTGATGGAGGACGGTCTTGTTTACCGTCACGACTATCAGGAACTGCCGCCCCGGGTCGAATATGGGCTGACGGCGCTGGGCAGGGAACTGCTGCCGGTGATGGATGCCCTTGCAGACTTTGGCAACTACTATAAATCCGTTGTACAGTAAGCGCAGCCTTCCGCAAAGCGCGGTTCTGCTGCGCAGGCTATGGTCACATACACAGGAAGGGTCCGGCAACTGCCGGACCCTTCCTGTGTGCTTATAGTATCGTTTCCGCCTTATGCCTCGTGCTCGGCCCAGTCCTGACTGCGGCCCACGGCCTTGTGCCAGCCCTTGACCAGCTTTTCCCGCTGGGCGGCGTCCATTTTGGGTTCAAACAGCTGGTTGCAGCTCCACAGGTGGCTGATCTCCTCCCGGCTCTTCCACACGCCGGTGGCAAGGCCGGCCAGATACGCCGCGCCAAGGGCGGTGGTCTCCCGGATGGCCGGGCGCAGCACCTCCTTGTTCAGGATGTCGGACTGGAACTGCATCAGGAAGTGGTCGCGGCTGGCACCGCCGTCCACCTTCAGGGTGCTGATGGTGATGTCGGTGTCCTTTTCCATGGCCCACATCAGGTCGGCGCTCTGGTAGGCGATGGATTCCTCCGCCGCGCGGATGATGTGGTTCTGGGTGGTGCCGCGGGTGATGCCCAGAATGGCACCCCGGGCGTACATATCCCAATAAGGCGCGCCCAGACCGGTAAAGGCAGGCACGATGTACACGCCGCCGTTGTCCGGCACCTTCTGGGCGTAGTACTCGGAATCGCAGCTGTCCTGGATCAGGTGCATCCCGTCCCGGATCCACTGGATGACCGCGCCGCCCACAAAGACGGAGCCTTCCAGCGCATACTCCACCTCGCCGTCAAGGCTGATGGCGATGGTGGTGACCAGACCGTTTTTGCTCTGGTAGATCTTGTTGCCGGTGTTCATCAGCAAAAAGCAGCCGGTGCCGTAGGTGTTTTTCACATCGCCGGGTTTAAAGCAGCCCTGCCCGAACAGCGCGGCCTGCTGGTCGCCCGCAATACCCGCCACCGGCACATCCACGCCCTGAATGTTGGTGTAGCCGTACACCTCGCTGGAGTCCTTCACGCTGGGCAGGATGCAGCGGGGGATGTCCAGCGCCTTGAGCAGGGTGTCGTCCCAGTCCAGCGTGCGGATGTTGTACAGCATGGTGCGGCTGGCGTTGGTGCGGTCGGTGACGTGCACCCTGCCGCCGGTCAGCTTCCAGACCAGCCAAGTGTCCACCGTGCCGAACAAAAGCTCCCCTGCCTCGGCCTTTTCCCGCGCGCCGGGGACGTTGTCCAGGATCCACTTGATCTTGGTGGCAGAAAAATAGGCGTCCGGCACAAGGCCGGTGTTTTCCCGGATATAGTCTGCCATGCTGGGGGTCCGGAGCAGCTCGTCCACAAGGGGGGCGGTGCGGCGGCACTGCCAGACGATGGCGTTATACACCGGGCGTCCGGTGTTCTTGTCCCACAGGATGGTGGTCTCGCGCTGGTTGGTGATGCCGATGCCCGCAATGTCCTTGGGATCCACGCTACTCTGGGCGATGACCTCGTTCATCACGCCGTACTGGCTGGACCAGATCTCCATGGGGTTGTGCTCCACCCAGCCCTGATGGGGGTAGATCTGCTCAAATTCCCGCTGCTGCACACAGACAATGTTCTGCTCGTTGTCAAACAGGATCGCCCGGCTGCTGGTAGTGCCTTGGTCCAACGAGAGGATATATTTGGTCTGGCTCATGATCTTCTCTCCTTGCTCTCAAGCTGGGCGCAAAACAAAAAAGAGCGCACCAAACAAAGCCATCTGCTCTGTCTGTCGCTCTCCTGCTCTGCGCAAACATATTCTGTGCTTATTGTACACGTTCTGCAAGCAAAATACAAGCTCCCGTGTAATTTTTGGAGGTTCTGCACAAGGCCGTTGCCCTGCCGTTGAACACTCTGCCGAAAGGGTACGCGGTGCCGCCGCCGGGGTGTAAAAAGCTTGCAAATTTTTGAAAAAGACGTGACGAAACGGCACGGATGTGGTATCGTTAAGGGGTAGATTTTTGTTCGGAAAGGATTTCTTTGCTATGACCCGGATCGCTTTCTGTGATGACGATGCCGCCCTGCTGCATCAGATGCAGGATTTTCTGGAGCAGTACCGCACCCTGCGTGGGGTGCAGCTGGAACTGGCCCCCTATACAAAGCCCATGGAGCTTCTGGCAGATATTGAGGCCGGGGTGCGCTTTGATGTGCTGTTTTTGGATGTGCTCATGCCCGGCATCAACGGCATCAATGCCGCCCGGGAGATCCGCCGGTACGACACGGCGGTGCAGATCATCTTTGTCACTTCCTCTTCAGAATTTGCCGTACAGTCCTATGTGGTAGGCGCATACTACTACCAGCTCAAGCCCATCTGGAAGGACAGCTTTTTCCGCCTTACCGACGCCGTGCTGGCCGAGTGCCGCAAGCACACCCAGCACAGCCTGATCCTGCGCTGCAAAAGCGGCGTGACCCGCATCACACTGGACAGTCTGGAATACTGCGAGGTGCAGGGGCGCACGCTGGTATTTCATCTGCTGGACGGAACCGTCATCGAGAGCAGCGGCAGCATGGACGAGCTGGCCCGGCAGCTGGCAGATTACCCGGGCTTTCTGCGCCCGCACCGCTCTTATCTGGTAAACATGGAGTATATCCATAACATCACCGCCAAAAGCATCACCATGGAAAGCCTTGCCGAGGTGCCGCTGCCCCACGGGCGCTTTACCGCCGTGCGGGACCAGTATCTGGAGTACGCCTTTGCGGGAAAGAAGGTCGTCCTGTGACCGCCCCGGGGGCACTGCTGGAGCTGCTGGACGGCGCAGCGGTGGGCGTCTTCGGTATTCTGCTCAGTGCGGCGTTCTGTCCCATCCGCTGGACGGACAAAAAGCGCTGGGCGCTGGCGGGCTGTACCGCCGGGCTGCTGGCACTGCAGGGGGCGTTCTACTTTGGTGCCAGCCCCACGGCTGCCCAGTACCTTTACCCCCTCATCACCCACCTGCCGCTGTATCTCGTGCTGGTGCTGTTCAGCGGACAGAAGGTCTGGCCGCTGGTGGCGGTGCTCACGGCCTACCTGTGCTGTCAGGTGCGGCGCTGGGCGGCGCTGGCGGTGGCGCTGTTCTTTCCGCAGCATCCGCTGGTGCAGCCGGTGGCGGAGCTGCTGTTCACCCTGCCGCTGCTGCTGTTGTTCATCCGGTTCCTTGCACCCTCCATGCGGCAGCTTTCCCGCTACCCGGCCTCCGTGCAGTGCCAGTTCGGCGTCGTGCCGCTGGTGGGCTATCTCTTTGATTACATCACCCGTGTCTACACCAGCCTTTTGTCCGGTGCAAACCCGGCGGCGGTAGAGTTCATGTTCTTTGTGTGCTGCGCAGCCTTTTTGTGCTCCATTTTGCGTGCCTCCCGGGTGGAGCGGCAGCGCATCCAGATGGAGCAGTTACAGACCAGCCTGAATTTACAGGTCACACAGGCCATGCGCGAGATCGAAGCGCTGCGCCTATCCCAGCAGCGCGCCAGCACCTACCGCCACGACCTGCGCCACCACATGCAGTTTCTGGCGGGCTGCATCGAGAACGGCCGCACCGAGCAGGCGCTGGGCTACATCCGCAGCGTGTGCAGCGAGATCGAAGCCGGCAAGGTGACCGCCTACTGCGAGAACGAGGCGGCAAACCTCATCTTTTCCGCCTTTGCAGACCGCGCCGCCAAGGCCGGGGTACAGTTCACGGTGCAGGCGGGCATCTCGCAGGCGCTGCCGGTCTCGGAGAGCGATCTGTGCGTGCTGCTTTCCAATGCGCTGGAAAACGCCCTGCACGCTGCCGTGCGCTGCCGCGAAGCAGGACAGCAGGCCTTTATCGAGACCTCCGGGCACGAAAAAGGCCACAAGCTGTTTTTGCAGATCACCAACAGCTGTCTGCCGGACGTGCAGTTCCGGGAGGGCATCCCGGTCACCGACCGCACCGGCCACGGGCTTGGGGTGCGCAGCATCTGCGCCATCTCAGAGCGGTACGGCGGCCTGACCAGCTTTGCCGCCAAGGACGGGCGGTTCACTTTGAGAGTGATGTTATAAAAAGCCGTTACACAAGGTCAGCAGCCTCGCCCTCTCAGGCGCTAACGCGCCAGCTCTCCCAAAGGGAGAGCCTTTGGCAAAAAGATACACTTTGCGTGGACTGCCAAGGGCTCCCACTTTGGGGGAGCTGGCATCGCGCAGCGATGACTGAGAGGGCGAGCCCGCTAAAAAAGAGCATCTGCAATAAAACCCGCTGATTTTCTGAAATTCAGAAGCGATGGTTGCAGATGCTCTCTTATTTTATATTATATTTTTACAGCTGCTGCTTTGCCAGCACGTCAGAGGTGGGGGTCTGGAACACCGGGATGCCGGCATAGGGGTCGGCAGCGGTGTCGGCGGGCAGGCTCTTCATATACTCGTCCATAGCCACGGCCACCTTCTTGGCAACGGCCACAGCCTCCACCACGGTGCGTGCGCCCATGACGGCGTCGCCGCCGGCAAATACACCCTCGCGGGTGGTGCGGCCGTCCTCGCTGACGCTCAGCAGACCCTTCTGGTTGGTCTCGATGCCGGTCGTGGTCTTGACGAGGTTGCTCTCAGAGCCCTGACTGACCGACACGATGACGCCGGTGTGGGGGTACAAAGTCTCGCTGCCCTCCACCTGCGTGAACTTGCCGTCCTCGCCCTTGACGGTATCGCGGCAGATCAGGCCGTTTTCCCGGATCTCCACCGGTGCCTTGCAGAAGCGGAAGCCCACGCCCTCCAGCTTGGCGTAGCTGACCTCGTACTCTGAGGCGCTGATGCAGCTCTCGTCCCGGCGGGCGTAGCAGGTAACGTGGCGGGCACCGTTGCGGATGGCGGTGCGGGCGCAGTCCATGGCAGAGTTGCCCACGCCGATGACCGCCACATCATCGCCCAGACGGAAAGCCTTGGAGTTTGCCAGATAGTCGATGCCAAAGGCCACGTTGCCAAGGCTCTCGCCCTTGATGTGCATGGCGTTGGCCTTCCACAGACCGGCGCCGATGAACACGCTCTTGTAGCCGTCGCGGAACAGGTCGTCGATGGTGATGGTCTTGCCGATGGTGGTGTTGGGGCGCACCTTGATGCCCTTCAGCTCCAGATGGCGGTACTGGAAATCGTCCAGCACGCTGTCCGGCAGGCGGTAGTTGGGAATGCCGTAGCGCATCACGCCGCCGATCTTATCCCGGGCGTCAAAGATGGTCACATCATAACCCCAGCGTGCCAGCAGCACCGCGATGGTCAGGCCTGCCGGGCCGGAGCCCACCACAGCAGCCTTCATGCCGTTTTTCGGGGCGGGGCCTGCGGTCATCTTGTTGGCGTAGGTGGTGGAGATATAGTCCTCGATGATGGAAAAGTGCACGGGGTCGTGGCTGGGCATCCGGTTGCGGATGCAGTGGCCCTCGCACTGCTTCTCGTGGTTGCACACCAGACTGCACACGGTGGTCAGGGGGTTGTTTTCAAACAGCATCCGGCCTGCATCGTCCATCTGGTTTGCCTTGAGCAGACGGATGACCTCCGGGATATTGGTGTGGATGGGGCAGCCCTCCTGACACATCGGCTTTTTGCAGCCGAGGCAGCGGTTGGCTTCGTCCAGAACATGAAGTGCCATGGGTTCCTCCTTATGTTTCCCCTGCGGGGACAGTCGTTTTTTACAGGCTCGTTGTATCCAACATTGCATTGCTTTAATCATACACCCGAACTGCGCCGGATACAAGAGGGCACAATATAAAATTTTTCCGGTTATTTTTTGTCAATTCGTCAAAAAGATAATTTTTTGACGATATATCCCGCCCATCGGCTCCGGTTTTGCCCGGCACAGTGCGCCAAGGTCGCTGGCTCTGCTCTGGGCAGCAGCCATTTGGGCGCAGACCTCGTTTTCCCGCGCCAGCCGCGCCAGCGAGTGGGACAGCGGCAGCGCCGTCTCCCCGGGCAGGGGCAGCGCTTCCTTGCGCGCACCCAGCAGGTGCAGGTAGGGCGGCAGCGCCGGGGTCCGGGCGGTGTAGCCCAGCGCTGCATCCATCGCCAGCCGCCGCATCCGCGCCCGGGGGTAGCGCACGGTGGTCAGGGCGTCCAGCAAAGCGGGCAGGCTTGCAGTCTCCCGCACAGCGTTTTCCAGCCGGTGCTCCAAGCCCTCGGATACTCCGCGCACCGCAGCAAAGGGTGTTTGTTCTGCGCAGACAGCCCGCAGCAGCGCCAGCTCACAATGCCCCATGACCGCAAAATCCGTATACTTTCCGTCATATTCCGCCTGTTTATACAATTCCAGCGCCTTTTTCGGCACATAGGGTGCCAGCGATGCCGCGCCGCCCTCCGCCCAGAGCGTCCGCAGGGCGCTGGCACTGGCAAAGGCGGTGTGGCCGCTTTCGGTCAGCGCCTGCCCGTGGTCTGCCCCCTGCCGGGGCAGGGCGATGGGCTGCATTTCTACATTTTGTTCTATGATGGCCTTACAATACTCTACGGCAAGATTATTGTTGGGTTTGTCCAGCAGGGCGGCAATGTCCGACCCCGAGCACAGCGCCTGCACCGCCGCCTGCCGGGCGGCGGCAAAGCTGCGCGCCCCGGCGGCAAGCTGCTGCCTGAGCGCGGCGCGGTATTCCTCGCTGCACAGCACCCGGGCGGCCTTTTGCAGCAGAGCGGTGTCCGGGGTCTCTGCGCCAAAGACCAGCGCATCGCACCCGGCAGCGGCAAGAATGCGCACCCCCGCCCGGGCAAAGGCCTCGGCACCGGCGCAGGCGCAGGGCGCGGGCAGGGCAAACACAAGGTCTGCCCCGCAGGTCAGCGCAGCCTGCACCCGCACCGTCTCCGGCAAAAGCGGCAGCGCACCCCGCTGGGTAAGCCCGCAGCTCATGGCCACGGCCACCCGCTGCGCCCCCAGCGCCCGCGCCTGCGCCAGCTGCCATGCGTGGCCGTTGTGGAAGGGGTCGTACTCCGCAATGATGCCTGCAAACTTCATGGAACTGCTCCTTTTCGCCAAAAGATTGTTAAATTTATATCGGATACACAGAAAAATCCTGCCGATTCCGGGATTTGTGGGCAGGATGTACAAAAACCTTGTACACAAGTTTTACCGCTTTGCCCGGGTTGCGCCTTGAAAAGCCGCCATCCCTATTATATAATAAACATAGGAATCTGTAAAATTCTGTCCGCAGGTTTTTCAGGCTGCGGACGGTACAAAAATTTTCAGGAGGCAACACAGATGAAGGTTCTGGTTATTAACTGCGGTTCTTCTTCCCTGAAGTATCAGCTGATCGATATGGACGGCGAGAAGGTGCTGTGCAAAGGCCTGTGCGAGCGCATTGGCATGGAGAGCAGCATGATCACTCACGAGGCCAACGGTACCAAGGCTACCACCCCGGCGATCTTCCCCACCCACACCGAGGCTTTTGCCGAGGTCGTGAAGAAGATGACCACCGGCGCCGGCAAGTGCATCGATGACGTGAGCGAGATCGACGCCATCGGCCACCGCGTTGTGCACGGCGGCGAGAAGTTCAAGAGCAGCTGCCTGATCACCGATGAGGTCATCAGCACCCTGCGCGAGCTGAGCCCGCTGGCTCCTCTGCACAACCCCGCCGGTATTCTGGGTATCGAGGCCGCCCGCAAGGTGTTCGGCAACATTCCCATGGTGGCCGTGTTCGACACCGCTTTCCACAGCACCATGCCGCCGAAGGCTTATATGTACGCTATCCCCTACGAGTACTACGAGAAGTACGGCGTGCGCCGCTACGGCTTCCACGGCACCAGCCACAAGTACGTTGCCCACAAGGCAGCCGAGTACCTGGAGGAGCCCATTGAGCGCCTGAAGCTGATCACCTGCCATCTGGGCAACGGTTCTTCCATTGCCGCAGTCGATCAGGGCAAGGTGGTGGATACCTCCATGGGCATGACCCCGCTGGCCGGCCTGATGATGGGCACCCGCTGCGGCGATCTGGACCCCTCTGTGGTCAACTACCTGAAGTACACCCTGAACATCACCGGCCACGAGCTGGACGAGATCCTGAACAAGAAGTCCGGCCTGCTGGGCATCTCCGGTGTTTCCAGCGACAAGCGTGACGTGGAAGAGGCTGCCGAGGCCGGCAACAAGCGCGCACAGCTGGCTTCCGATATGCTGAACTACCAGATCAAAAAGACCATCGGCAGCTACATTGCAGCTATGGGCGGCGTGGATGCCATCGTCTTTACCGGCGGCATCGGCGAGCACGATGCCATTGCCCGTGCAAAGATCTGCCACCACATGGATTGGCTGGGCATCCGCATCGACACCGAGAAGAACAAGCACCCCGTTGGCGACGTGTGCGAGATCACCGCTTGGGGCGCAAAGGTGCGCACGCTGGTCATTGCTACCGACGAGGAGCTGATGATCGCCCGCGACACCAAGGAAGTCATCGAGAAGTAAGCTTTTCCCAAAGGGCTTTGCAGGGGCTGCCGCACAGAACGTGCGGCAGCCCCTTTTTGCGTGAAACGATTTGAATGGCCTCCGCTGTGCTCTGGCCATTTTCAGCGGAAAAATTATTTATGATTTGTGGTTCAGAAACACCTGCGGGTGTTTCTGAACCACTTTTTCACGAGAAAGGACCAAACCGGAAACGACTTCTCCACCGGAAAATTTCTCGTTTCCCTTTACGACCCTTTTTGTGAAAATGCGTTTGGAGCGGCCCGCAGGCCGCGACAAACGCGAAATATAAATAATTTTTCCTCTATTTATGGCCAGAGCGCAAGCGGAGGCCATTTCCAATCGTCTGCTTCTAAAAGTTGCCGCTGCGCATAACCTGTGCGGCGCGCCGCTTTTCTATCTTCCGGCGGTGATTTTACCCAAATATCTGCTGTCGGTTTGTGCCATGTGTACAAATAAAAAGGCGAACGGTTGTTTTTTGGTTGACAAATCTCAAAAATAACGGTACAATAGGAAAGTCCTCAATCCGAGGGCGTTTATCTATTCAAGCCCCTGGTAAGCTTACTGATCAGCGCGATGGTCCCAAAACCAAAGGTATGGTTACAATCCTTCCGTGGGCAAGAACTAACTAAAGAGGAGATACTACTATGTTTGAAGACAAGACTCTGGTCTGCAAGGACTGCGGTAAGGAATTTGTTTGGACTGCCGGCGAGCAGGAGTTCTACGCTTCTCGCGGCTTCGAGAACCAGCCCCAGCGCTGCAAGCCCTGCCGTGACGCCCGCAAGAACGGCGGCGCACGCAGCAACAGCGGCGAGCGTCAGATGTTCGACGCTGTCTGCGCAGCTTGCGGCAAGACCTGCAAGGTTCCCTTCCAGCCCCGTGAGGACCGTCCGGTCTACTGCTCTGACTGCTTCGCTCGCATGAAGCAGAACTAAGCGCTGATTTTCATTTAAATCGGTAACAAAGCCCCCCGCTGCCGACTGGCAGCGGGGGGCTTTTTGCGTAAACGGATTCTTTTGCACTGGTTACAGGCCGCAGATTGCTTCGTAGATGCGGGCGCAGTTTTGGGTATCGCGCAGCGGGAAAAAAGCCGCCGTCCGGGCTTTGTATTCCGGCGGCATCTGCATCCCGTTCTGCAAAGTCTGTTCCAGCGCCCGCAAAAGCGCATCCTCGGTGGTGCACACCGGGCCAAAGCCGTCCCTGCGGTAATCAAAGTAGCCCTGCTTATAGTGATACTGCCGGAACTCCGCTTCATCGAACTGATAGTATAATTCCGGCTTTTCCAGATAGGCCACATCAAAAAAGACGCTGGAATAATCCGTGATCAGCAGGGCGCAGTCCAGCAAAAGCTGCTGCACATCATGGGTCTTACTGTCAGCCAGATACACCCGCGCAGACTCCGTGTGGAACTGTGCCAGGTGCTTCTGCATTTCAATATGCGGGTAAAAGACCAGCGTATGATCATACTGTTCCAGCATTTTGTGCAGGCGCGGGCTGTTCAGCAGCGCCTGACAGCTCTGATAGAACTGTGTACCCCGGAACGCTTCTCCATCGGGGTAGTGCGCACCGCGCCATGTAGGCATGAACAGGATCATTTTTTTGCAGGGCGCTTGCCCGGCGCGCAGCAAATTATCCCAGCGTGCCAGCCCCAGATAGCGCGGCACCTCCGGCGCGAAGCCATAGGTATCCCGGATATACTCGTATTCCGGCTTTGCGCCGCAGACAAAGAGATCCAGATACAGATTTTCCCGGTGGAGCCACTGCATCTCGTCCTTGATGACACCATGCTGCAAAAACACCTGTTTGCCCCGGGCACGGATACCCTTCGCGGCAAGGTGATAGTGCACCATCAGATCCGGCGCGCAGGGCTGCACATGGGTGCCCACCAGATAGTCGGCGCAGTAGTACAGCAGATAATGCCGGAAGCTGCCCCGCTGTACTGCACCACCCAGAGCGGCGATCTTTGCCGCGTCCGGGCTGCCGGCAGTGATGACATAATAAGCGCGAAGTTCCGGGTGCTGCGTGCGCAGATACCGGTAGAACCAGTAGCCGTTGTCCCGGGCATCGGTGCCGCGCTCGCCCACCAGCCAGATACCCCGGTACGCCGGGCTGAAGGCACGGCACACCGCACCCAGCAGCTTGCACAGCAGCATGGCCAGCAGCTCTTTCAGATAGCACAGCGCCCGCAGAAGCTTATATTTCATTCGTGTTTTTTCCTTTTCAGTTTTTCTGATTTGCGCCCGAGAGCAGCAGCACCATCCGGTACAGCCGCAGCTTGAGCAGCAGCAGCTTGATTCGGTCGTTCCGGCTCTGCATGGCGTGCAGCGGGGTGCTGCGCACCGCCGTGCACACCCGGGGCTTTTGCAGCGCACTGCGCAGCCATGCGGTCTGCTCTGTCAGCGAAAGCGGGCTGCACCCAAGGTTCTTGATCCCCATCATCAGGTCGCGGATGGTGCAGTAGCTCGCCTTTGCGCGGTGCATGGGGCTGTCCTGCAGGCTCCATGCGGCAACGGTATCCCACACGGCATCGCTCAGGTAGAAGTTATCCTCCAGCCGCTCCGGGTGGTAGCGGTTGGACAGACTGCCCCGCCGGGCGATCGTGTAGTGGTACAGCGGCTTTTCCAGCACCACCAGACAGCCGGGGTTCTGGCGATAGAATGCTACGAAGAACATTCCATCCTCCCCCAGCTGATGGGGAGGAAAGCGCAGATGGTGCTGTTCCAGAAACGCTCTGCGGAACATTTTTTTCGCAGCCAGATACGAGGACGCCATCTCGTCGAAATGCTCCTTGAAGGGCTCGCCCCGGTACACGCCGGAAAAGGTACAGTGGTCGGTTTCAGAGTGCAGCAACTTTCCGTTTTCATCGCAGATGTCGTAAAACATCCCGTACTCTACACAGTCTGCATCCGCGGCATGAGCGGCGTTGTACAGCACCTCTACGGTGTCCGGCTCCACCCAGTCGTCCGGGTCCAGAAAGAAAATATATTCTCCCCGGGCGGCATCCAGACCCGCGTTGCGGGCAGCGGCTACGCCGCCGTTAGGCTGGTCGATGAAACGAAAGCGCGCATCCTCGGCAGCAGCCTGTGCACACAGCGCGGCGCTGCCGTCCTTGGAGCCATCGTTGATGAGAATAGCCTCGAAGTCGGTCAGGGTCTGCGCCCGCAGTGAGCGCAGCGCCCGGGGCAGCAGGCGTTCCATATTATATATAGGCAGTATAAACGAGATACAGGGCATGATCCAAACTCCTTGAAAGTATTATCCCGGCAGGCCGAGACGCCGCAGCAGCGGCCGCAGATGCAGCCGGCCGGCTAACCGATGGAACAGGTACGGCATCACCAGACTGGCCGCAAAGCAGGCAAGGACTGTCCCGCCCGCAGAGAGGCCCAGCTTGTCATACAGCACAAGCCCCAGCACTGCGCAGCAAAAGGGCTGATGGTACAGATAAAACAACATGGAGTTCTTTCCCAGCGGGACCAGCCGCCGCAGGGGCTTTTGCAGCAGCACACACGCTGCCCAGATACCCACACAGAACCCGCTGACCGCAAAATAGTCCGCCCATGTGCGCACAGCCTCTGCAAGCAGGCCATCCGGCCAGGCCAGTGCAGGCGACAGCAGCCCCTGCACTACCCACAGGCCGCACAAGGCACCAAAAAGCGCCAGCGGCTTTGCGTGCTGTTCGGCCTTTTCACGCGGGAGCACGCAGCCCAGAAAGAAAAACGCCCCCTGCTGAAAACAGCTTTTCACCGCCCAGAACCAGCCGGTGAAAAGCAGCTGATAGCACACGGGCAATACCACCACCAGCGCCAGCTTTGCCGCCCGGGCTGCCGCCGGGGACAGGGCTTTGTCCAGCAGCCACGCCGTGAGCGAAAACCAGAAAAGGGTGGGCAGATACCACAGATGAAACCCATAGGGGTTCTCGTTGCGCAGCACCAGCCAGAGGTATTCCGCAGGCTGCCGCAGCTGATACACACTGCCGGACAGCAGCGCCCGCACCGGCGGCAGCAGATTGGCCAGAAAAAGCAGCAGGTACAAAAAGGCCGAATACACGCCCCATGGCAGCAGCAGACTGTGTGCTTTTTTGCACACGAACTGCCGGGCGGAAAGGCTGCGGTTCTTCTGCGCGGTCAGGGTGCAGCCCATGCCGGAGAGCAGAAACAGCAGCGGGACGTGGAACCGGTAAACAAAGGCATAAGAGAACGCACACCACGGGTAGGCGGCGCGCATAGGCATCCGAAAGGTGTGGCCATAGATCACCAGCAGCAGGCCAATGGCCTTGGCGATGTCGATATGATCCAGACGTCTGGCAGTTTGTGTCATACTGCCGCCTTACCTTTCGCTCAGCTGCAGATATTGCTGCTGTAGGCGGGCAGCGGCAATGTTGATATCATAGCCCGCCTGCCGGATCAGCTCTGCACCGGCAGAGCGGTCACAGGGCTGCTGCAGCATCCGCTGCAAGCCTGCCGCCCAGTCTGCGTTGCCGGCAGAAAGCGGGATGCGGACGGCATGGGGCGTAAGCAGCACCTCCTCCGGCACTGCGTCCGAAAATACGCACCTCAGCCCGGCAGCCTGCGCCTCGATGCCCACCACCGGCAGACCCTCGAAGCGGGAGGGCATGACGAAGAGATCCATCAGCTGGTACCAGTCGGCCACATTGCTCTGCAGCCCGGCAAACAGGATATGGTCTGTGATGCCCAGTTCCTGCGCCTGTGCACGGACAGACGGTTCCAGCCTGCCGGTGCCGATGAGCACCAGCATCGCCTTGGGCTCCAGCTGCAAAAAGGCAGCAAAGATCTCCAACAGACGCTCATGGTTCTTGCGGATATCAAAGCGCCCTACATGGCCCAGCACCACCCGGTCCTCCAGCCCGTAGCGCGCCCGCATTTCCGCGCGGACGGCGGGGTCGAACCGGAAGGTATCCGTCTCGATTGCGTTGGGAATGATCTGTCCCCGGCGTTCCCAGTCCGCCTTGCCAAAGTAGTAGATGCCCGCATCCCGTCCGCAGGCCCACAGGTGGGTGGCCGCACCGGGCAGCAGCCGCTTGCAGAGCATCTTCAGCGGCCACTTGTAGTCCCGGACGATCCAGATATTATGGGCATGGGCAATGCGCACGGGCAGCCCCGCCTTCTCCGCCCCCTTCAGGGCGTACAGCCCCATGGCCTCGTTGTGGGCGTGCAGGATGCGGATGCGGGGGTCTGCGGCCACGGTCTGCTGCACAAAGCGCAGATACGCCGGGTAGTGCAGCGGGTCAAGCCCCGGGCTTTGGTAGATGTGCCCGCCCATCCGGCGGATCTCGTCGTCGTAGTCGCCGGGCTTTTTCTTGTTGACGATAAAATCAAACTGAACCTTGTCGCGGTCGATATGCCGGTAGTAGTTCATCAGCATGGTCTCGATCCCGCCGCGGTCCATATTGCTGACCGAATGCAGCACTCGTATCATGGGTACTCCTTACATTATAACAACTGAAATCTTCTGCCGTAGCGGCACCACAGCCCAAAATCCCGCTGCCGCAGCGCCCGGGCACCCCAGCGGGCACGGCGGGGCAGTGCGCTCTCCTGCGGCAGCGCCTTGGCGTACAAAGCGCAGCACAGCCGGAAAACCGCCTGCTGCGTTTCCGGCGGCAAGCCGGATACGGTGGCATAGCAAAAAGCAGAAAGCTGCAGCGTCAGGCTGCAGCAGTACAGCGCATCGTGGGGCAGGCCCAGCGCAGCATCCTGCGCCAGCAGCTGCTCTATGATCCAGTAACTCTGCACGGCGGCAGGGCGGTGCTGGCTTGAGGCAGTAAGTCCTTTGGGGTTTTTGCGCCACAGATAGACCATCTCGGGCACAGAGGCCACAGTCTTTGCCTGACGGAACACCAGAAAATGGATGATGGCATCCTCAAAGCAGGTATAGTAAGCCGGAAAGCGTGTCTGTGCAAACAGCTCCCGCCGGTACACCTTGCCCCATGGCATCCCAGGCAGCTCAAACCGCTGCGGCGCGGCGTCACCGGTATAGACTGCCGCCGGGTAGCGCTGCACCGGGCCATGGGTGCCATCGGTGTACAGATACTGCCAGCCGCCCTGCACCACATCGGCGTCAAGGCGCTGTGCGGCCTCCAGCAGGGTGCGGATGGCACCGGGCAGCAGCAGATCATCGCTGTCCACAAACATCAGCCAGCGCCCCATGGCGTGGCGCAGCCCCTCGTTGCGGGCGGCGGCAGCGCTGCGGGGCGCACTGCAATTGCACAGCACCACCCCGGGCAGTGCCCGGTAGCGTTCCAGCACGGCGGCTGTGCCGTCGGTGGAATCGCTGTCCACCACGATCAGTTGCACAGTGCAGCCGGTCTCCTGCTGCAAAATGCTGTCCAGACAAGGGCCGATGGTATCTGCGCCGTTATATACCGGCACGATGACCGAAAGGGTCACCGCCGGGTCCTGCGGCGGCAGCGGCGGACAGGTCTTTTCCGCTGCGGGCTTGGGGCAAAGCGCCGCCAGCGCGGCACGGTCGGCCTGTGTACTGTCCGGCAGCGGCGCGCCGCCCCGGTGCAGCAAATGGTACAGCCCAAGATCTGCGTGGCCGCAGGCAGCGGCGCAGACGGCGGCAGTGCCCGCCAGCAGACGGCTGTGGGTGCGGCAGTGGATCAGCTGGTAAGCGCGTCGGTTCTGGATCATGCTTCACCACGCTCCATTCCGGCAAGGACAGAGCCGCCTTCCTCTGCGATCAGGGACATCTTTTTCTGCGCTCTGCGCACAAGGTCGCGCACATGGTAGAGCTCTTCCTCCGAGGAGGTGGCCCATGCCGCGGTGAACAGGATGGGGTATTCCGGGTTCAGCTTGTTGTACTCGTCCACCTGACTTTGCAGGATGCGGATCATCACTTCTGCCTTCCGGCTGCTGCATTCATCAAAGAAGGCAAGGAACTTGCCCGCGCCGTTGTAGCCCACCGTGCCGGCGGTATCGCCCATCAGCTGCAAAAGACCGGAAAAATCCTTCAGGATGCCATCGCCCACATGGTAGCCGAAACGGCGGCTCATCTCGGTCAGGTTGTCCAGCTGCAAAGCAAAGCAGGTAAAGTCCTCCGGCAGGATGCGGCTGGCCATGCTGCTGATATACACGTTGAGCTTTTCGCGGTTGGGCAGGCCGGTCTTTTTGTCCACATACAGCAGATAATCCACCACATCCGAGATGCGGCCCAGCAGAACGGCACCGCAGCAGCCGACAACAAAGAACAGCACCAGCGCCAGCATCAGATACAGCTTGACATTGATGGCAGCAGCCACCTGCACCGAACTGATCATCTTCAGATAATCCGCGCTGATGTACAGGTTCAGCTCCTTGCTGCTGGTATTGATGGTCTCGTAATAGCTTTTCAGCTGCGCCTCATAGGCGTTGATCATGCTTTCCATCTTGGCGTGCTGCTCGTTCGTGCCGCCAAAATCCACGTTGCGGAAACTTTGCAGGATCTCCTCCTGGAACTGCCGGTCGATCTGGCTGGATGCGACCTGCTGTTCCAGCGACACCAGCTTCAGCACCAGACCATCGTAGGTGGTCTGCGCCTTGTCGCCTGCGCCCTCCAGCTCGATGTTGTTCAGGATGTATTCCGAGGACACCACCTCGCCCCGGTCGGTAAAATAGTTTTGCAGCAGATCGGCGTTCTTGTACACATACTGGTCGGTCAGGCTCCACAGACTGTCCCGCTGCTCGCCGGTGATCTGCTCGTTCTGTTTTGCCGTCTCGATGCTGTTGGCCAGATACTCCTGCAGCACCGTACCGTCCCGCACCTGCGGGCCGTTGAGCACACAGGCGTACAGCGCCGGGATGGTGTATTTTTTGAAATCGGAATAGATATCGTACAGGTCTGCATAGGTGTAGCCGGTACGGGAGGAGCGGAAGTCCGGGTAGTGCTCCTTCTTGCCCTGCAGATAGGCCTGCATCTCGTTGGTATCGTTTTCCAGAATACGGATGCACTCGTAGTAATCGTAACCGTTGTCCAGCAGACCGGACGAGGGGTTGAGCGAGAGCTTCTGCTCCACATATTTTTCCGTATAATAGGTGCAGTAGCTCTGGATGATGGCATCCAGCATATTGCGGGCATAACCCATGCCCTGCTCTCCATCCACCACAAGGCTCACCTTGTAGGTGTCCGGGAAATAGGTCACCTCTTCGCCCTTTTGCAGCAGCGCCTCGTTGATGGTCTGCTGATCTTCCGAGATCACCGGGGTCACCGAGATGTTGGAGCGGATGGTGCTCAGCCGCCCGGAAGCGCCCAGTGCATCCATGGCCTGTGAGATGACCGTGGAGGAATAGATCTCGTTGACGTCCAGCTCGGTGCCGTCCGGGGTGTAGCCGTTGGCAATGCCGTCGTTGGTATAGCGGATAATGACCGATGCGGTGTACTTCTGCCGCCCGTCTGCGTACAGATAGATGGCGGCCGCACCTGCCAGCGCCACCAGAAAGATCAGCAGGCTGAAACGCTTCAGATAGCGCAGGATCTCAAACTTTTTCATTTGCGGTGCCTTGCCTTTCTGCGTTTGCGCTGGTGGAGCAGCCATGCACCGCCCAGCATAACGGCAACAGACTCCATCAGGGTCTTTTTCAGGCTCAGGCGCTGCAGGAAGGAGGCCGAGCCGTAGGTAAAGGTGATATAGTTCTGGGATTTGTACTTGATATACGCCTTGTCCAGTACGAACAGCTGCTCCGAGATCTCGTTGATGGCGGTCTCCAGCTTGTTCACCATGGCCTGCGCCTCGGCCAGACGCGGCTGTCCGGCATCCAGCTCCCGGATCTTCTGGATCACATAATTCGTGCTCACGATCTCGGACTGGTAGGCGGTGGCATCGGCCAGAGAGGCGTCTGCCGCCCGCGCCAGTGCGTCCATGGCGGTCTTGGTGCGGGACATATAGTATTCGCTCGCTTCATCCACGGTAGGGATCATCATGATGGAGGTCATGGATTTTTCGTAGATGGAAATGCCCTTTTTGTCGGCGTCATAGTAGGCCTGCTGGGTGCGCATGTCAATATCGTCGATCTTGTTCTTGTATTCCAGAATGCTGGTCAGCGTGGACGGGTCGCGGGCAACGCCGCCCTCAATGACAAAGGCCATGGCATTGGGCAGATCGTAAGCCACCAGATTGTTGATCATTTTGCCCAGCGTGGTAAAGTTGTTGGTAGCGGGGTCGGGGTTTGCCTCGTCCGTAAAGCTTTTGTTCTCCTGCAGGCGGGCGTTCAGGTAGCGGTTCAGCGCTGCGGCGCGCACCTCCAGCTCGTTCAGCCGCAGGTAAGGCTCGCACGCGGTGGTCACTTCCAGCTTTTCCTTGAGGATGCTCTGGTTATCGCAGTAGTTGCTCTGAAAGATCTCCCGGTAGGACTCGCACACGCTCTGCAAAAGATCCGTGGCCTTGCGGTTGCCCAGGTTCAGCCTGCGGGTGTTGATGGAGAGATAGTAGTTGGTGCTGATATACTCGCTGCCGTTGGCGCTGCCGGTGCTGTCCGGGCTCAGATAAAGGCACCCGGCCAGCTGGGACGCCGTCAGACTGTCCTGCAGGCCCACCCGCCGGATGGCGCGCTCCATCACCTCGTCCGACACGATCTCGTAGGCGTTGAAGCGGGTCTTGTTGGGGTTCATGCCCAGCGCGGCCTCGGAGTAATTAAAGGAGATGCTGGCGGTAGCACTGTCCGCACTTTTAAAATAGTGGATCAGCCCGAACAGACAGCACAAGGTCAGCAGGCAGAGAAACAAGCGGTATTTATTTGTCCAGACATGGCGCAGCGCCTGTTTGATCTTTTCTTTGATGTCATCCATGGCATTCTACCCTTTTGCAGCGGCCTGCACAGGCTGCTTAGTCGATGTCAATGACCGAAAGCTCCGGCACGTTGTTGATGCGGGGCACCCGGCTGGAATCGCCCAGTCCCCGGCTTACGATAAGGGTGGCATTGTTGGCAAGTGCATAGCTGCCCCCGGCATAGTCGGGCAGAAAGCCCTCCTCAGCACTGTAAAGTGGGCCGACCTTCGGCAGCCGCACGATGCCGCCGTGGGTGTGCCCGGCCAGCCCCAGCTCAAAGGAATAATTTTCCAGATGCTCGGTAAAGTAGGTGGGCACATGCGCCAGACAGATGCGCAGGTCGTAGTCCGTCTGCGGCTCCACGCTGTCCATAAAGGTGCTGGCGCCGTAGTTGTAAAAGTCCTTCGGGCTGCCCTCCACGCCCAGTATGCTGATGACATTGTCGCGGACGGTATAGCGCGTCTCCTGATTGCGCAGGATGGTCACCCCGGCGTCGGTGAATTTTTCCACCAGAGCCTGATCGCCGTCCAGAAAATACAGCTCGTCCTCGTGGTTGCCCAGCACCCCGCACACCGGGGCGATCTCGCTCAGCTGGCGGCACAGGGAGAGCATATTATCGTAACTGGAGCCCTCGCCGTAGGTCACAAGGTCGCCGCCCAGCAGGATCAGATCCGGGGCAAGGCCGCGGATATCCTGCACCAGATCACAGTTATCCTGCCCGTACTCCCGCAGGTGCACATCGGTCAGAAAAACGACCCGGCAGCTCTGGGTCAGCTTGCGGGAGTGGATCTGGTAGAACTCTGCGGTATAGTGGGTGCGGTTATAGCAGATATTCTGCCACAGCGCCCCGCCCATCAGGGCGAGCAGGGCGATAAAGACAAGCAGCGTCAGCAGCACCCGCTTCCAGCGGGAGGCCGATGCCTGTGTGCAGCCGCCGCTGTGTCTGCCGCTTTGCGCTGCGCCTTTTCCGTGCTTTGCTTTGATAAAGGCCACATCCTTTCTGCCGGGGAACGTTGCATAGAGAAGGGCGCGGCACCATGCCGCAGCCCATCTCTCCAAAAACGGATACATAAATTGATATATAAGGAAATTATAACATATTTAAAGTGAAAAGCAAAGAGTGCATCCCTGTCATGAGCGGATTTCACATTTAAAAAATCAAGCAAGCGCCATCACCGGAACGGATATCGGTCGGGGGTATCGGTCTGACAAAGAAGATAATCAATACTGACATTATAGAGTTGTGCAAGCGGAACCAGCAGTTCAGCGGTCAACTGCTGGGTGCCGGTTTCCACATAGCTGTATTTGCGCTGGGTGATACCGATCTTGTCGGCCACCATCTGCTGGGTAAAGTCATGATCTTCACGCAGGTCTTTTAAACGATTCTTCATAGTATCTAACCTCCTGCGTAATAAGATAGGCTAGATAGAATCCGTCTATTGACTTTTAGATAAATATTATCTATACTATAAATAACAAAAGAGCATCCAGAAGGTTGCTCCCGGAGAAACAGGATATAAAATGAGGTGAATCATGATGAAAAAAATTGGCAGACGCAGTTTCTTGAAAGGAATTGGCGCAGCGGGACTGGCATGTGCGGCAGGGCTGCTGACAGGATGTGACAGCAATGGACGGCCTGTTGTACCCGGTGGCGATGGTTCCGTATCGTTGGCAACACTTCCGATTTTGAATGGCGATATTAGGTGGAACAAAGGCTCTCCGAAAGATCCATTTGGAAATGATTACTCCCATGCGGTGAATTACACGATTGTAAAAGCAAGGGAAATGAACTATACAGACGGTGTAGAGCAGTACATGTACGGAGAGTACCGGATCTATAAAAAATATGAATCCATTTCATTCACCGTTGCACCGTACACAGAAATTGCGAAAAATGGGACGGGATATGTGCAGGTTTATGCAGATGATGTGTTGGTAGCAACATCGCCGGAGATGACCCGGAAAACGGATGCGCAAAAAGTGGTAGCATCGGTTAGAGGAGCAGAATATATCAAAATTGTTATCCGTGTGTCCTGCCCCGATTGGTATGTCAGCCAGACAAGCGATGGTGCAGTGATTGTGTCAAATGTAAAACTGTGGAAACCCCAGGAAGAGTGATCTTCGATAAAAACAAAAGCGTTCCCGATATACGTAAAACGATATCGGGAACGCTTTTGTTATGCAATTTTAATCGTCATCGCTGTCCAGCTTGAGCACGGCGGTAAAGGCCTCACTGGGCATGGAAACACTGCCCAGCTGACGCATCTTCTTTTTGCCTTCCTTCTGCTTTTCCAGCAGCTTCTTTTTACGGGAGATATCGCCGCCGTAACACTTGGCCAGCACGTCCTTGCGCATGGCCTTGACCGTCTCGCGGGCAATGATCTTGCCGCCGATGGCTGCCTGTACCGGGATCTCGAACAGGTTGCGCGGGATGTTGTCCCGCAGCTTTTCGCAGATGCGGCGCCCCTTGGCGTAGGCGTTGTCCCGAAACACGATCATGGACAGTGCGTCCACGGGGTCGCCGTTGAGCAGGAAGTCCAGCTTGACCAGATCGCTCTCGCGGTACTCCTTGAACTCGTAGTCGTAGCTGGCGTAGCCCCGGCTGCGGCTCTTGATGGCGTCAAAGAAGTCGTACACGATCTCGCCCAGCGGCAAAGCGTAGTGCAGGTCCACACGCACATCGTCCAGATACTTCATATCGATCAGCACGCCGCGCTTGCTCTGGCACAGGTCCATCAGGCCGCCCACATAGTCGTTGGGGGTGTACAGATGCACATCCACAAAAGGCTCTTCCTGTTTGACGATATTGCTGGGGTCCGGGTAGCTGGAAGGGTTATCGATCATCTCCACCGTGCCGTCAGTCAGGGTCAGGCGGTAGCGCACGCTGGGGGTAGTGGTGATGATATCCAGATCGAACTCCCGCTCCAGACGCTCGGTAATGATCTCCATGTGCAGCAGCCCCAAGAAGCCGCAGCGGAAGCCGAAGCCCAGCGCAGCACTTGTCTCCAGCTCAAAGGTCAGGGAGGCGTCGTTCAGCTGCAGTTTTTCCAGTGCGTCCTTCAGGTCGGGGTACTTGGCACCGTCGGCGGGGTAGATGCCGCAGAACACCATGGGCTTGACCTGACGGTAGCCGGGCAGTGCTTCTGCGGTGGGGCGCTCTGCCAGCGTGACGGTATCGCCCACGCGGGTGTCCTGCACCGTCTTGATGCTGGCGGTCAGGTAGCCTACCTCACCGGCCTGCAGCTGGGCGCAGGGGGTCAGGGCGGTGGCGCCCATGTGACCCACCTCCACCAGCGTGAACTCTGCGCCGGTAGCCATCATGCGGATGGTGTCGCCGGGCTTCACCGTGCCCTCGAACACGCGGATATAGACGATGACGCCCTTGTAGCTGTCGTAGATGCTGTCAAAGATCAGCGCCTTGAGGGGGGCGTCCGGGTCGCCGGTGGGTGCGGGGATGTCGCTGACCACACGCTCCAGCACCTGATCGATGTTCAGGCCGGTCTTGGCGGAGACGCGGGGCGCATCCATGCAGGGCAGGCCGATCACGTCCTCCACCTCCTGCGCCACCTCGTCCGGGTGGGCGCTGGGCAGGTCGATCTTGTTCAGGATGGGCACCAGTTCCAGATCATGTTCCAGTGCCATATAGGTGTTGGCCAGCGTCTGCGCTTCCACACCCTGCGTGGCGTCCACCACAAGGATAGCGCCCTCGCAGGCGGCCAGACTGCGGCTGACCTCGTAGGCAAAGTCCACATGACCCGGGGTGTCGATCAGGTTGAACTCGTAGGTCTTGCCGTCCTTTGCGGTATAGTTCATGGTCACGGCACGCGCCTTGATGGTGATGCCGCGCTCGCGCTCGATATCCATGTTGTCCAAAATCTGGTCTTCCATAGTGCGCTCGTCCACGCTCTTGGTCAGTTCCAGAATGCGGTCGGACAGAGTGGACTTGCCGTGGTCGATATGTGCAATGATGCAGAAGTTGCGGATGTTGTCTCTTGCCATGTAGTTCCTCCGGGCAGCTTTATGCTTCTAAGATCCAGTCCTCCACAGCCACGATCTGTCCGTGGTCGCGGTAGACGCGGGGCACGCGGCGGGAAACGCCGCACAGCACTTCGTAGGGGATGGTATCGGTCTTGCGGGCAATGGTCTCTGCGGTGTCGCTCACGGTGCCGCCCCACAGGATGGCCTCGTCGTCCTCGCGCACGTTTGGTACATCGGTCACGTCCACCATCATCTGATCCATGCACACCCGCCCCAGCACCGGGCAGGCCTTGCCGTGGATCTCCACCACGCCCTTGCCGCAGCTGAGCAGCCGGGGGTAGCCGTCGGCATAGCCGGTGCAAAGGGTGGCTACCTTGGTGGGCTTTTCGGCGGTAAAGCGGCGGCCGTAGCTGGCGCACTGGCCGGGCTGCATCTCCTTGATCATGCTCACCACGGTCTTGAGGGTCATTACCGGCTTAAAGCGGCCAAAGCGCACCTCGTCGCTGGGGTCGTAGCCGTACAGGATGATGCCGGGGCGTGCCATGCAGCGCTCCCGGGGCAGCCCCTCCGGCCAGTCCGGGTGCAGCATGACCCCGGCAGAGTTATCGCAGTGCACAAGGGCAGGCTCCCGCCCGGCAGCCTTCAGCGCGTGGAAGGCTTTCACGAACAGCGCATGCTGCTCGGCGGTATAGGCCACATTTTCCGGGGCGGTATCGTCGGCCACGGAAAAATGCTGGAACAGGCCGGTCATTTCCAGCCCGGGCAGCGCACAGGCTTCCAGCATCTCCCGGATGGCGGCGTCAAAATCGGTGCGCAGGGGAAAGCCGATGCGTCCCATGCCGGTATCAGCCTTGAGGTGGATGTGCACCCTGCCCCCTGCCGCCACGGCAGCTTCGCTCAGAGCGCGCGCCTGCGCAAGGGAGTAGCAGGCCACGGTGATGTCGTTCTGGATCAGGGCGGCGGCATAGGCGGGCTGCACATGCCCCAGAATGAGGATGGGCAGGGTCTGCCCTGCCTTGCGCAGCTGCACGGCTTCGGTCAGGCAGCTGACCGCCAGCCATGCGGCGCCCTCCTCGGCGAACACCCGGGCGCACTGTACCGCGCCGTGGCCGTAGCTGTCCGCCTTGACCACTGCGCACAGGGGCAGCTCCCCTGCCCGGGCCTTGACTGCCCGGAAATTATACCGAAGGGCCTCGAGGTCGATCTCGGCCCAGACGTGTTTTTCAAACGGTTGTGTCTGCATGATCTGTTTCCTTTTTTGGTACGATAAAGCTGCCCCGGCCCGTGTGGACGGGACGCCAGCCGTCAATGCCGCTCTCCTGCAAGGCATGGAGGGTCTTTTGGCGGAAGGCGTGGTCGGTGCGGCAGCGCTCCTGCACAAATTCCTTGGTCTGTTCCCGCACGGTAACACCGTCGGCGGGGCAGCGGCTCTTCACGATGGGCAAGCCCGCCTCCCGCACGGCGCACTGCACCTCGTACTCTGTTGCCAGCAGCATGGGGCGGATGAGGGTGAGGTCCCGCTGGGAGAGGTAGGTCACCGGCGAGAAGCAGCCGATGCGTCCCTCCCGCCAGAGGTTCATATAAAAGGTCTCCACGGCATCGTCCAGATGATGCCCCAGTGCCACCTTGTTGCAGCCCAGCTCCTGCGCGGCGGTGTGCAGCGCACCCCGCCGCAGCTTGGCGCACAGGGCGCAGGGGTTCTTTTCCTTGCGGTACTCGAACACCACCGGGCCGATCTCGGTGCGGCGCACCTCGTAGGGAATGCCGTGCTCCCGGAACAGCTCTGCCAGTGCAGAGTAGTCCATGGGCTGATGGTCAAACTGCGGGTCCAGCGTGACCGCCACCACCTCATAATCAAAGCCGATGTACTTGCGCAGCATGGAAAGGCCGATGGTCAGCGCCACGCTGTCCTTGCCGCCGGAAACGCCCACCATCACCCGGTCGCCGGGGGCGATCATTTCATAGTCCTGTACGGCCTTGCGCATCAGGCCGCAAAGCCGCTGCATTGCACGAAGATCACTCATGACAGGCTCACGCTTTCTACCAGATTGACCACATCGCTGATGGACGCCAGCTTTGTCAGCGCCGAGACATAGACCACATCGCCGCTGTCGTAGGTGATCGTGGCCAGCACAGCGTAGTAGGTGCGGATATCGCAGCGCACCGCTTCCACCGTCGCGCCCTCCACGGTCAGGTTGACCTTGCGGGGCTTGATGACGCCGTAGGCCTGCTTGAGGTCGGCTTCCGAATCCTCGATAAAGTTGTCGTAGCTGTCGGCGGTGCCCCGCTGCAGCAAAACGGCCTGATAGTCCTCGCTGTCTGCCGTGTCAGCGGTAGCCAGTTCCAGCACGGTGCCGAGGGTCGCGTCCTCGGTCATGCGGCACACGCTCCACACGCTGCTGTCGTAGTAGACAGAGACGCCGTTCGTGCCGGTATAGTGGGTGTCGGGTGTCGCGGGGGTCTGCCGGTTCACCAGCAGGGTGAGCACCATGTAGGCGGCGATGCCCAGACAGATGAAAATGGCCATCGCCGTCAGCAGCTTGGAGCTGCGGCGCTGCGCCGAGGAAGTGCGGTCGATCTCATTTGGCATGGATGTATTCTCCTTGTGTTGGCAAGGGCAGCTTTGCGCCGCCCATATCCTTTATAGTATACCACAACCGCCGCGGGATTTGTAGCGGGCAAATGGCAAAAATATGCCGGGGCGGGCAAAAAACTTTTGCAAAAATCGGAATTCAGAAATCAAGAGCATTCAAGAGAAAACAATCGATTTTAAGAGTTTCAAAAATTTCCGCCGAAAAAATCCAAAAATCATGTTGACAGGCGCGTTTTTGTGTTGTATACTGACACTCGCGCCCCAAAAGGGTGCCTGAAACGTACAAAAAGCTTATCAGGAGGAAATAGATATGAGCACTACTCTCGTAAAGCCCGCTGAAGTCGAGCGTAAGTGGTACCTGCTCGACGCTGCCGGCAAGAGCCTGGGCCACGTCGCTGCTGAGGCCGCTGTTCTGCTGCGCGGCAAGCAGAAGGTCGATTACACCCCCAACGTTGACTGCGGCGATTTCGTTGTTGTCATCAACTGCGACAAGGCTGTTCTGACCGGCAAGAAGGCCGAGCAGAAGTTCCACATCACCCACAGCAAGTACATCGGCGGCCTGAAGAAGGTCCAGTACAGCAAGCTGATGGCTGAGAACAGCGATCTGGCTATGACCTACGCTGTCAAGGGCATGATCCCTTCCAACACCATCGGTGCTAAGGCTCTGACCCGCCTGCACTGCTACCAGGGTGCCGAGCACGCTCACGCTGCTCAGAAGCCCGAGAAGATCGAGTTCTAAGAAGGAGGCAATCGAATATGTACGAAACCAAACCTTATTTCTACGGCACTGGTCGTCGTAAGGATTCCGTTGCCCGCGTTCGCGTTTACACCGGCACCGGTAAGATCACCATCAACGATCGTGATATCGACAACTACTTCGGTCTGGAGACCCTGAAGCTGATCGTCCGTTCTCCGCTGGTCCTGCTGGGCCTGGAGGGCAAGTATGACGTCGTCGTCCGCGTTTCCGGCGGCGGTGTTTCCGGTCAGGCTGGCGCTATCCGTCACGGCCTGAGCCGCGCCCTGCTGCAGCAGAGCGACGAGAACCGTCCTGTGCTGAAGAAGGCTGGCTTCCTGACCCGCGATCCTCGTATGAAGGAGCGTAAGAAGTACGGTCTGAAGGCTGCACGTCGTGCTCCCCAGTTCTCCAAGCGCTGATTATATTTCAGATGCATCTCTACGGCTCTGCTTCGGCAGAGCCGTTTTTTGTTGCCCTTTTCTCAGCAAAGCGAGAGAGCCCCTGCACAGCGAACTGTGCAGGGGCTCTCTCGCTTTTTACTTCTCCTTCCGCAGCTTTTCCAGATAGCCGTCCGCTTCGATGGCCTCCGGGGTGAAGGAGTTATTCTTCCACCAGCCCACAAGGGCGGCGGCCACGGTCAGACCGGTGGAGACCAGCTGCTCCACGGTGGCGCTCTCGATGGGCAGCACAGGCTTGCCGCAGGCGCTCAGCACCTGATTGGTCAGTGCCAGCGCCAGCGCAGCCGTGCGCGCCAGCGTGGCGGCAGAAATTTTGTAGCGGGTATCGTCCATAGGTTCAGTTCCTCTCTTTCTCCAGATCTGCGATGCGGTGGTTGGCCACCTTCATCTGTTCTTCTAAAATGGGTACGCGGCGGGCAAAGTTGTTATGCTCCCGCACCTCCCGGGTCAGCTCCTCCAGCTTGGTGTCGGTCACCGCCTGGCTTTTGCCGTTGGCGATCAGCACGCCGATCAGGGTCACCGCACCGGCGATGATTGCGGACAGGATGCTTTCCATCACGCTCACCCCTTCCACCGGGCTTTTTCTGCCCGGGTGTCCACATGCACCCAGCCGGCGGCTCTGCCCGCCTTTGCCGGGTATCTCCCCACGCCGCCGCGTCCGGGCAGCAGACGCTCGGCACAGGCGGCTACGTCCTCCACGCTTACGCCCTGCACCCGGATGTCTGCCGCCTTGCCATACAGGTGCTGGCTGAACCTTGCCCCGCCCGCCTTGGCGTTGTGCGCCGGGGTGCGGTAGGCACTGGTGATGCTCACCGGCTTGCCGAAATGCGTCCGCAGCTGCTCCAGAAGCTCCACCAGCGCGCTGTCGATGAAGACAGGGTCGCTGCCGTCATGGCAGCGGAACTCCCGCACACGGAAGTGCGGCGAGAGGGCGGTGCTGCCGTCCCGGGCAAGAGAATATGACTGCAATGCCATTGCACACCCCCCTTACAGCCGCTTCAGCAGCGCAGCGACAGGCTCCATGTAAAACCGCTCGTAGCCGGCCTTATTGGGGTGCGTGCCGTCGCTGGTGTACTTATCGCCCAGTCCGCCGACGCCGTGTTCTCCCATAGGCGGGGTGCTCTCCGCAATATCAACATAAGGTACGCCCCATTTTTTCAGCGCTGCAAGGATGGCAGGCTTATAGGTCTTATACCAGTTTTCGCTGCTGCCGAACAGCCCGCCGTGCGGGAATACATAGGCCACGCACTTGTCGCTGTAGTTTTTGGCCAGATAGTCCAGCATCTTTTCCAGTGCGCCGGTCATGGTCGTTTCGTCGTAGGTGGCGGCAAAGCCATCGGTCAGGGTACCCACCGGGGCGTTGTTCCACGCATCATTTACGCCGCCCTCCAGCAGAATGTAGTCTGCCTTTGCCAGTGCTGTGGAGTTTGTCACCACTGTGCTGATGCAGCCGCGAACGCCGCCGTATACATTGTCGGTAATGTTCGGGGTCAGCGTTGCGCCGTCTGCCGCTTCGTTGGTCAACGTCATACCATACTTGTCTGCAATGCACTTGCCGTAGCCGCCCGTGCTGCTTTTGCCGTAGGCGATGCTGTCGCCTGCAACATATAAACTCTTTCCCGCCAGCGGGCTGATGATCTGACCGCTGATGTCAAACACTTCCATTTTACCACCCCTTCTCGATGTAATCGTTCACCTTGTCGTCACTCAGCAGGCCTTTATACACCCTGCACTGATACAGCGTACCCGACCAGAACTGCTGCTTTTTGCTGCCGTCCGCGCTCTGCGCCGCACCGATCAGGAAGGTCTGGGGCACATCGACGATCGCGCCGTTGGTGATCTTCCACTCGGTCAGCGGGCAGTAGGTACTGCCGCCGCGGTAGTTTGAGCCATCAATCTGCACTGCATACCGCGTGCGGGTCTTGAAGTGCTCGATGCTGTCCGACAGGGTAACGCCGCCATAGTTGTAGTAGGCGAACTCGGTCTTATTGTTCAGCGGGCTGCTGGTGGAGTTGAAGCCGGGCAGATTGGCAGTATTGCCGGTCTCGGTCAGGCAGTGCAGGAAGGCAGGCCATGTGTTTGCATTGAAGTCGTCCCCCGCTTTCGCATCCACAAGGATCGTGTATTGCGGCGTCTCGGTGGAGGCGTGCTCCAGCAGCTTCAGGCCGGTGTCCAGTCCCTGGGTCAGCACGGTCTCGCCGGGCAGACTGTAGATCAGCTGCGCCGTCTCAGCCTCTACCACTGTCACCGCACATTGTGCCCACTTGCCGCCTGCCGTGGCCGTGACTGTGCAGCTGCCTGCCTTTTTAGCCGTCACCGTTCCTTTCCGCACACTGGCAAACCCTATGGGAGAAACGCTCCACGAAACTTCTCTGTTGGTTGCATCTGCAGGCGTCACGGTGGCGGTCAGGGTCAGGCTTTCTCCCTCGCTCAGGGTCATGGTGCTGCTGCTCAGGCTCAGGGACTGCACAGGGATCTGCTCGGTATCCATGCCCCACTCTTCACGCAAAAGGTTCAGCGTGCTCCGCGTAGATACACTGCGGTACGCCGCTGCTTCAAAAAGCGCCAATATCATAGTCTGGGCACGTTCGGTAAGGCCTTTTTCACCGGTGTTGCTCTTGGGCAGTGTCAGGTTCAGCACAGGGGCTTCTGCGGTGCCCGTAATGGTCGCTGCCGCCTCTGTGCCGGTGCTCACGCTGCCGATGGTAAAGTTCGGGGTGTCGCCCTTCTCGCCCTGTTCTCCTTTGGGTCCCTGCGCGCCGGTGTCTCCCTTGTCGCCCTTCGGGCCTGCCGGGCCGGGGTCGCCTTTTTCCCCCTTTTCGCCCTGCGTTCCGGCAGCATTGGCAATGCCGTTTTCCATGTGGTTCAGCTGGGCGGCTGTCAGGGTCTGCCCGTCCACAAAGTTCTGTTTTTCGTAATTCATCTTAACTCCTTCCCAAGATCATGCGTCCCAGCGCCGCAAGGCCCAGCCGGGCGGTGGTCTTATTTTCCGGCTGCGGAGGGTCCGGCTTTTCCGGCTGCGGCGGGGCGTTCCATAACGCCGCCAGCCTGTCGCAGGCCGCCATGGCTGCGTCGTTGCCTGCGGCCAGAATGCGCAGCACTGCCAGCAGCGCCTGTTTTTCTTCTGCGGAAATGCCGCCCGCGCCCAGCAGCCTTACCAGCGCCTCCCACGCGGGGGTAGCCGGGGCGGGCAGTGTGCCCTCTGCCGTGCCGCTGTTGGCACACACTTTGCACCGCACATCGGCGCTGGTCACGGTGCGGCTGCCGTCTGTGCCCTCAAAGGTGATGCAGCCCGCACCGGGCACTGCCGTCACCGCTGCCGGAACATCCAGAAAGCCGTTTTCCACCAGTGTGGCCGCGCTTGCCCCGGGGGTGTGCCAGTGGGCGCATACGGTCAGCCCCTTCCATTCGCCCCGCTGCTCGATGCGCAGCCGGTAGTTGCCCCGGTTGCCTGCATAGCCCAATAGCAGCTGCCCGCCGGGCACCGCAGCCGCACCGTTTTTGTCCAGCCGGATGATCATCTCGTTCATGCCGCACCACCCTTACACATACTGGTATCCCTCCACGTTGAAGGGATACTCGGAGCTTGCGCCCGTGTCTGTTTGCGCAGCGCCGATGTTCAGTGTTCCGCTGGCTGCAAAGCTGATCTTTACCTGCGCTGCACCGCTTGTGCCGCCCACCATGGCGACCGCCGTACCGCCCCGCGCGATGCGGGTGCTGCCATACTCCGCAGCAGCGCCGACCGTGTCCGTGCCGTTTTCTGCTGCGGGCGCCACCATCCGCACCACAATGTAATTCACCGTATCCGGCACCGTCAGGGTCGCGGCAGATCTGCCCGCAGCGCCTGTGCCGGTGTAGACCAGCTTTCCGTCCATCTTCATCGTCCTTTCCAGCTGTTCCAGTTTTTCTGCCAGACCAAAGCCCAGCACCGCGTCAAGGTTCTCCTCCGTCAGCTCCAGTGTGCCGTCCGCACGCACGGTCAGCCCCTGCCCGGCCTTCACGCCGCCCAGCACGGCTGCGGTAGCGGGCGGCAGGGTATAGCCCGCGCCGAATCTCCGGTCTGCCTCGGCCTTGGAGTAGAACCGCTCATCTGCGCCCAGATGCAGCAGCGCCGCCGTCTTTTCCTGCGCCGACCAGTCCGCCACGCCGATGGCACTGGTCAGCGCTTTTTTCACGCCGTAGGGCAGCAGCGCCGGGGTCAGGGGCGCATAGGCCTCGGTCATGCGGTCCAGCTGTGCTGCCGTGGCGGGCACAGTGGTCAGGGTGGCGTCTGCCCGCACTGCAACGCCGTACTGCCCGTCTGCCCGCACCGCGCCGGGCGTTGCCGCCGTGGGCACGGTCTCGCTGCGCACATAGGAGCGCAGGTCTGGCAGCGGGGTGGTGTCGGTCTGCACCGCGCCGGTGGCAGCATCCACACTGAGGATGCGCACCACCTCGCCGGGCAAAGGCTGCGTCGGAAGCGGCACCGCCGCCACGTCCTGTGCGTCCAGCTGCACCGCGCCGCCCTTGCTGTTCACGCTCAGCACCGTCCCGTCCTCGGGCGCGTAGCTCTCGGCACGCAGCGCGGCAGCCTCTGCCCGCTTTGCGCAGGCATCGGCGTCGGTGCGGTCGGCCAGAATTTTGTCCGCAGCCTTTTGCGCCAGCGCCGCCTGTACGGCGGTGTCTGCTGCACCGTTTTCGGCGCGGCGGGCGCTCTCCGCTGCGGCGCGGGCACTTTCCAGCACGCGCGCCACGAACTGCTCGTACACCGAGGGCGGCAGTTCCTCACTGCCGCCGTCCGTGGGCAGGGTGGCGTACACATCGTAGCTGCCGGGACGGGTGTAGGCGGTGTAACCGCCGCTGCCTATGGCGGCCAGCATCCACTGTCCCCGCACACTGCCGGTCAGGCGGCGGTCCACCGTCACGCTGCCGTCGGTATCCAGCGGAATGGCGGCCAGCTGCACCCCGTCGCTGCGGCGCAGATACAGCGCCAGCGTGCACCCCGCCCACGCTGCAGGCAGGATGAACTGCAGCCGGTCCACCCCCTCGGCGTTCTGTGCGCCAAGGTGCAGCCGGTGCGGCCGGGGCACAAATTCGGTGCCGCCGCACTGCTGCTTGAGGATCTCGATCTCCATGCAAAACCTCCTTTTCTGTTTGCTGTCCCGATTGTACCGCCGGGGGTGCAAAACTATCCAGTGTGTACTAAAAATGTGAAACTTTCTGTTCTTCGGCATTTTGCTAAACAGGTTTTTTGCACCGGAAATGCAGGCCGTTCTCCCCTGCCGGAACGGGGTAATTCCCCTGCAGGTTTTCCATGCAAAACCCGCGATGTGGGGCATCTTGTTTTGGGCGCAGCGGCTGCCGCTGCGCCCTTATTTGCAGGGAAAAAAGCCAGCGCAAATGTTAAAAATTCATGAACGAATCACCCCCAGAAAAAAGGAAAAAATCAGAAGGAAACTACCTAAAAACCAAAATATAAAAAAAAACACTGTTAAAATTGCACAAAAAATAATGTTACAAATCTAACAAAGTGCAAAACGTAAATTTGACAGATGCTTTACAGTCTGGTAAAATACCGTTTGTGCAACGAACGTTGCAGCGTTTAAATTCTATCTGGATGAAGTAAAAAGCCGTCCTGCGTACGGCACGGCATGGGCAGATGCGGCCCGTGCCGGGGCAGTTTTGTGGTCTGCCCAAAGCGGATTCCACCCTGTAATACGATGCTTCTTCTTTTACCCAAAGAGAGCATCGTATTTGACTGTGAAGCGCTTCTGCTTTGAAGCAGCCGCAGTCCGGGCGGCCGGGGTGCCGATGCAATACCCGCGGCCGCACCAAATACGACAAAGAGAGGAGTTGTCTCGTATCGCTTCCGTTAAATTGAAGAAAGCAGTTACTGCCGCAAAGCAGGCAGTATCTCCCCGTGTGCTGGCATTTTGTGTCATGGTGGTATGCCTTGTGGCTACCCTTGGCGTCACCGCTGCAAATCTGCGGCTGACCTACGTCACCGACTCCAATGGTGCACGGCAGGTCCTTGTGACCGATGCCGATGCTTCCCCCGCACAGGTCATGCACCTTTCCGGCATCCGCTCTGAAGAGGGCGATGAGGTCTACTACACCGCGTTCAGCGGCAATCTTGCCTCCCTGAACATCGAGCGCGCATTCTCCGTCAGCATCACCGCCGACGGGCAGGAGTACCCGGTAAAGCTGGTGTTCGGCACCGTAGCCGATGCACTGGAGCGCGCCGGCATCACCCTTGAAGGGGACGACTACACCGAGCCGGCGCTGGATCACGTTGTGACCGCCGGCAGCAAGATCGTGGTCCACCGCGTGGACTACGAAGAGCGTGTGGAGACACAGGCCATCCCCTACGACACCCAGTATGTCTATACCAGCCTGTACTTCCGCAACACCGGCCGCACCACCACCCTGCAGCACGGCGCAGCCGGTCAGCAGACCGTGACCACCCGTGACCGCTATGTGGACGGCGAACTGGAGAACAGCACCGTTGTGGATACCACTACTACGGTGGAGCCCACCGACCACGTCATCAAGACCTACGGCGCAGGCGCACCGGTGTCCCCCCTGACCGGCGCGGACGGCACCACCAACGCCCCTACCTCTTATAGCAAGGTGCTTACCGGCAAGGCCACCGGCTACTATTCCCGTACCGGCAAGGGCTCTTCCGGTCTGGGTCTGGGCTACGGCACCGTGGCTGTGGATCCGGACGTGATCCCCTACGGCACCAAGCTCTACATCACTTCCACCGACGGCAAGTTCGTCTACGGCTATGCCGTAGCCACCGACACCGGCATTGCCGTCCAGAAGGGACAGATCCTTGTAGACCTGTTCTACGAGACCTACGCCGAAAGCGTCATCAACGGCGCCATTCAGGTCAACGTCTACGTTGTGGACTGAGCCGTAAGCAAAACACAATAACCACGCAAAGAGACCGCTGTGCAAACTGTGCAGCGGTCTCTTTTGATGTTAAGCAGAAAGCTATTTTTATTTCGGGGTCGGGGAAAGTCTGCGGACTTTCCCCGACCCCTTTCCTGTTTTCGCAACGCTTTCGCCGGAAGCGTTTGGCAAATGAGCAGTTTACACGATGTCGAGCTGCAAATTTTGGATGGTATGCCCACAACATACAGAGAAGTCCAGAAAATTTGTGGTAATTGTATTTGAATTTTGGACAAAAAGTCTTGCAAAAATGGCAAAAACCTTTTAATATAAAAGAGTACAAAGCTGCGAAAGCCGCTTTCGGCTTCCGCACGGGGAGGAGCAGTCTATGAAACCGACCGAAGAAAAGATTCAGAGCAATACATCGGACCTGCCGGTGTACCTGTTCAAGCAGGGCAATAACTGCGAGGCTTACCGCTACTTCGGCGCACATCTGGAAACACGGGTCGGGGAGTCCGGCGTCGTGTTCCGCGTATGGGCACCGCACGCCGCAGCCATCAGCGTTGTGGGCGACTTCAACAGCTGGAAGCCCGGCAGCCATCCCATGCGCAAGGTGGATGGCGATTCCGTGTGGGAATTGTTCATTCCCGGCATGAAGGAATACGATGTTTATAAATATTGCGTGACCACCCGCGCAGGCGACCTTGTCTACAAGGCCGATCCTTACGCCTTCCACGCTGAGACCCGGCCGTCCAACGGCAGCAAGGTCTACGATCTGTCCGGCTTTGCATGGCACGACGCCGCATGGCAGGCCGCACAGAAAAAGGCGGACGTGATCAACGGCCCGATGAATATCTACGAGATGCACGCCGGCAGCTGGAAGCTGAAGGAGGGCGGCAAGCCCTACAACTACTCCGAGCTGGCGGACGAGCTGATCCCGTACATCAAGGATATGGGCTACACCCATGTAGAGCTGCTGCCGGTGATGGAATATCCGTTTGACGGCAGCTGGGGCTATCAGGTCACCGGCTATTTTGCACCCACCAGCCGCTACGGCACCCCCAAGGACTTTATGGCCTTTGTGGATAAGATGCACGCCGCAGGCATCGGCGTCATCATGGACTGGGTGCCCGCCCACTTCCCCAAAGACCAGTTCGGCCTGTACAACTTTGACGGCGAGGCCTGCTACGAGGACCCCAACCCCAAGCGCGGCGAGCACAAGGAGTGGGGCACCATGGTGTTCGACTTCGGCCGCAACGAGGTGCAGAGCTTCCTCATTTCCAGCGCACTGTACTGGCTGGAACAGTACCATATCGATGGTCTGCGCGTGGATGCCGTGGCCTCCATGCTGTATCTGGACTACAACCGCAAGCAGGGCGAATGGGAGCCCAATAAGGACGGCGGCAAGGAGAACCTGGAAGCCATCGCCTTCCTGCGCAAGCTGAACAACACTGTGCTGGGCCGTCACCCCCACAAGTACATGATCGCTGAGGAGTCCACCGCATGGCCTATGGTCACAAAGCCCGCTTCGGACGGCGGTCTGGGCTTCAACTTCAAGTGGAACATGGGCTGGATGAACGATATGCTCAGCTACATGAAGACCGACCCGCTGTTCCGCGCCGGCAACCACAACAAGGTGACCTTCAGCTTCTTCTACGCTTTCAGCGAGAACTTCGTCCTGCCCATCAGCCACGATGAAGTGGTGCACGGCAAGGGCAGCCTGCTGAACAAGATGCCCGGCGAGTACGACGACAAATTTGCCAACCTGCGCACCTTCTTCGGCTACATGATGGCGCACCCCGGCAAGAAGCTGCTGTTCATGGGACAGGAGTTCGGCCAGTTCGCCGAGTGGAACGAGGCAAAGCAGCTGGACTGGATGCTGCTGGACTACGACAAGCACGCCGAGCTGCAGAACTACGTCCGCACCCTGAACGCCTTCTATAAAGAGCACCCTGCCCTCTGGCAGATCGATTACAGCTGGGAAGGCTTCCAGTGGATCGTCCCGGACGACTCGCAGCAGAGCGTCATCGCCTTCCTGCGCAAGGACGCCGCCGGCAAGCAGATCCTTGTCATCTGCAACTTCAACCCCGTCCTGCGCGAGGGCTACACCCTCGGCGCACCGGTGCCCGGCACCTATAAGGAGATCCTGAACAGCGACGACGCCGCCTTTGGCGGCTCCGGCACCGTGCACAACAAGCCGGTGCGCACCCACAAAAAGCCGCAGCACGGCTTTGAGCAGAGCATCACCGTTACCCTGCCGCCCATGAGCACCCTGTACTTTGAGGTGCCCGCAAAGCGCACCCGCAAGGCAGCAGAGGACAGCGCGGATAAGCCGGCAAAAAAGACCGCCAAAAAGACCACCGTCAAGGACGCCGTGGAAAAGGCGGTAAAAAAGACGACCCGCAAGGCCAAAGCCGAGCCGGACGCCGACAAGCCGGTAAAAAAGACCCGCACCACCAAGGCCAAGGCCGCCGACACGGCGGATGAAAAACCGGATAAAGCAAAAAAGACCGCGGCAAAGTCCAAGGCCGCAGCGGAAAAGCCGGTAAAGAAAACCGCCGCCAAGGCAAAGACCGCGGCAAAAGCAAAGCCTGAGACCGAAGCAGAAACCAAACCCGCAAAGCGCACCCGCAAAGCAAAAGCACCCAAGGAGTAAGGATGCCCACACGGATGCACGCACGAACATTCTGATCTGTTGACTATCATTTCCAAAAAGGAAATGCTAAAGGGGAGAATAAAGCTATGGCAAAAGAAATCGTGGCAATGATCCTTGCCGGTGGACGTGGCTCGCGCTTATACGCGCTGACACAAAAGACGGCAAAACCTGCGGTGTCCTTCGGCGGTAAGTACCGTATCGTGGACTTCCCGCTGTCCAACTGCGTCAACTCCGATATCGACACCGTTGGTATCGCAACGCAGTACCAGCCCCAGAAGCTGAACGAGTACATCGGTAACGGTCAGCCCTGGGATCTGGACCGTCTGCATGGCGGTGTGCACACCCTGCCCCCTTACGAGCAGGCAAACGGCACCGACTGGTACAAGGGCACCGCAAACGCCATCTACCAGAACATCGGCTTCATCGACAACTATGATCCTGAGTACGTCATCATCCTGTCCGGTGACCAGATCTGCAAGCAGGACTACGCCGACTTCCTGCGCTTCCACAAGGAAAAGGGCGCAGAGTTCTCTGTGGCCGTTATGGAAGTGGACTGGAAGGAAGCTTCCCGCTTCGGCCTGATGGTGGCGGACGAGACCGACCGCATCACCGAGTTCCAGGAGAAGCCCCCGGTGCCCAAGTCCAATCTGGCCTCCATGGGCATCTACATCTTCAACTGGGATGTGCTCAAGAAGTATCTGATCGAGGACGAGGCTGACCCCAACTCCAAGAACGACTTCGGCATGAACATCATCCCCGCCCTGCTGCGTGACGGCCGCAAGATGTACGCCTACCGCTTTGCCGGTTACTGGCGCGACGTGGGCACCATCGACAGCCTGTGGGAAGCCAACATGGAAGTGCTGGACCCCGAGAACTCCGGCATTGATATCTTTGATAAGACCTGGAAGATCTACAGCCGCAACCCCGTGCTGCCCGCCCAGAAGATCGGCGAGCGCGCCGTTGTGCAGGACTCCCTCATCACCGAGGGCTGCAAGATCTACGGCAACGTCAAGCACTCTGTGCTGAGCGCAGGCGTCGTTGTGGAAGAGGGCGCTACCGTTGAGGACGCCGTGCTGATGGACGGTGTCGTGGTCAAGGCAGGTGCCGTGGTCAAGCGCTGCATCCTTGCTGAGGACGTTGTTGTGGGCGCAGGTGCAAAGGTCGGCGGCGAGGGCGCCATTGCCCACGTTGGCACCGGTCTGACCATCGGCGCAGGCGCTACCGTCAAGGAGGGCGCAAAAGTGTTTGAATCCGTCAAGGAGGGTGTGGAAGTATGCTGAGACAGAACACCAATGCGTTGGGTATCATTTTCCCCAACAGCTATGACAATACCGTTCCCGAGCTGGTGACCGAGCGCGCTATGGCCTCGATCCCCTTTGCGGGCCGTTACCGCATGGTAGACTTTGTGCTGTCCAGCATGGCCAACTGCGGCATTTCCAACGTTTCCATCGTGGTGCGTAAAAACTACCACTCCCTGATGGATCATCTGGGCACCGGCCGCGAGTGGGATATGGCCCGCCGTCACGGCGGCCTGAACATTGTGCCTCCCTTTGCAGAAAAGGGCGTGCGCATCTACTCCGGCCGTGTGGAGGCGCTGGGCTCCATTCTGAGCTTCCTCGAGCACCAGAAGGAGAAGTATGTGGTCATGAGCGATGCCAACATCGCCGTCAACTACGACTTCAACGCCCTGCTGGCTGCTCATCAGGCCAGCGGTGCCGACGTGACTGTGGCTTACCAGAAGACCGAGATCCCCGAGGGCCGCAAGAACGACAACTACACCCTGACCATTGATTCCGATGGCCGCGTGACCGAGCTGCTGTTCAACGACTACCGCTCCGGCGTGCAGAATCTGGATCTGAACATCTATGTGCTGGAGCGCGAGACCCTGATCAAACTGGTCAAGGACGCCACCGCCCGCGGCCTGATCTACTTCGAGCGCGACATTCTGGCGCACAACGTCAACATCCTGAACATCCATGCGCTGGAGTACACCGGCTATGTGGCGCACGTCTGCGACATGAAGAGCTACTTTGACGAGAACCTGAAGCTGATCCAGGACGAGAATCTGGAGGCACTGTTCCCCAAGGGCTGCCCCATCTACACCAAGATCCGCGACGATAACCCCACCCGTTATGTCACCGGCTCCAAGGTCTCGAATTCCATTCTGGCCGACGGCTGCGTCATCGAGGGCACCGTGGAGAACTGTGTGCTCTTCCGCGGCGTCAAGGTCAAGAAGGGTGCTGTGGTCAAGAACTGTGTCCTGATGCAGGATACCGTGGTCGAGCCCAATGTGGAGCTGGACTGCGTTGTCACCGATAAGAACGTGAAGATCACCGCCGGCAAAAAGCTGTCCGGCACCGAGAGCTTCCCGGTCTACGTTCAGAAGAACCACACCGTCTGATCGAGCAATATCCATAGGGGCGGCTTCCTCCCCGGTAGCCCCTCTTGAGAGGGGCGGGGGCACCTGTGTGCCCCCGCCTGCTCTTTTGTATGCAAGGTTCGCGCCGCTTTTCACAGCGGCGGGGAGCGCGAACATCTGCCTGTATCATGGAAGGAGCGAATCCTATGAAGATCCTGTATGCTGCTTCAGAAGCCAATCCCTTTGCCAAATCCGGCGGTCTGGCCGATGTGGCAGGTGCCCTGCCCAAAGCGCTGGTCAAGGACGGCGTGGACGCCCGCGTCATTATGCCCCTGTACGGCGATTTGAAGTACCGCGATAAGCTGGAATACGTCACCAACTACTCCGTGCCTGTGGGCTGGCGCAGCCAGTACTGCGGCCTGTTCAAGGCCGATGTGGACGGCGTGACCTACTACTTCCTGGACAACGAGTATTACTTCAAGCGCCGCGGTCTGTACGGCTTCTACGATGACGGCGAGCGCTTTGCCTTCTTCTCCCGCGCCGTGCTGGAGACTTTGTTCTACATCGACTTCACCCCCGATATCATCAACTGCAACGACTGGCAGACCGCTCTGGTGCCGGTGTACCTGAACCTGTACTATCGTCATCTGGACAAGTTCAACCGCATCAAGACCGTGTTCACCATCCACAACATTGCCTATCAGGGCAAGTACGGCACCGATATTCTGGAGGACACCTGCGGCATCGGCCACCGGGACCAGCATATCGTGGAGTACGACGGCTGCGCCAACTTCATGAAGGGCGCTTTCGAGACCGCCGACAAGATCACCACCGTCAGCCCCACCTACGCACAGGAGATCCTGGACCCGTGGTTCAGCTACGGTCTGGACGCTCTGCTGCGTGAGAAGCAGTACAAGCTGTGCGGCATCCTGAACGGCATCGACATGGACGCCAACGACCCCGCCACCGACAAGAACATCCCCTTCAATTACAGCATCAAGACCTTCGAGACCGGCAAGGCCAAGTGCAAGGAAGCTTTGCAGGACAGGTTCGGTCTGAATAAAGACGGAAGCCCCGTCTTTGGCATGGTCAGCCGCATGGTGGGCATGAAGGGCTTTGACCTTGTGCAGAGCATCGCTGACGGTCTGGTGGACCGCGGCATCCAGCTGGTCATTCTGGGCAGCGGCGAGGGCCAGTACGAGAACTTCTTCTCCGACCTGTGCGCCCGTCACCCGGGCCGCGTAGGCACCTACATCGGCTTCGAGCCCAAGCTCTCGCAGGAGATCTACGCCGGCGCAGACGCCTTCATCATGCCCTCCAAGAGCGAGCCCTGCGGTCTGGCACAGATGGTGGCCTGCCGTTACGGCACACCTCCCATCGTCCGCGAGACCGGCGGCCTGCGCGACTCCATCCACGACAGCACCATGGGTGACGGCAACGGCTTTACCTTTGCCGGTTACAACGCCCACGAGCTGTATGTGGCCTGCTGCAACGCACAGGATGCCTACAACAACAAGGAAAACTGGAAGAACCTCGTGCGTCACTGCATGGAGTGCGATTTCAGCTGGGACGTTTCCGCCAAGAGCTACGAGGGTCTGTACAACGAGACCGCAAACCTCTGGTAAGTCCTGAACCCCAAAGCACCCGCCGGGGCTGCCGCACAAACGTGCGGCAGCCCCTTTTGCGTAGGACGATTTAAAATGGCTTCCGCTTCGCTCTAGCCATATTCAGCGGAAAAATTATTTTAAATTTCGCGTTTGTCGCGCTCTGCGGAGCGCTCCAAACGCATTTTCACAGATGGGGTCGCAAAGGTAAACTGCATTTGCAGTACCTGCTTCCTGCGGAAGCGGCGGCACTGCTGGCAGAGTCCTCTCTCACCCAAATATCGATGCACGAATGTGAACACAGATCCACAGAAGTCTACCCTGCCGCGCGACTGTTTCCGTAGGAAACCAGCGCGGCAGCTGCCGTTTTTCGTTACGACCCCTCCCGTGAAAAAGTAGTTTCGAAACGCCCGCAGGCGTTTCGAAACTACAAATAAAAATAATCTTTCCGCTGATGATGCGCAGAGCAACGCGGAGCGCATTTAAAATCGTCACCCCGCCGGGGAGCCGGCCTTTCACTGTTTTTTACACTCTGCACAAACTTTTCTGCAAAGTTTGTGCAATGATGTGCCCACAGGCGCACAATGTGTGTTATCAGCGCACAATCATGGAATCAGTCTGAACAAACTATGAAATTTTACTATATTTCGGTGGAGAATTGATTGCAATATCCAACGCTTTGAAGTATACTGGGAGCA
>CAKTFS010000018.1 GCA_934561115.1 uncultured Faecalibacterium sp.
GAAAATAGGTTCCGTTACAAGTTCTTTCGATATTGTTCAATTTTCAAGGTCCTGTGCGCCGCAGCCTTGCGGCTGACAGCTTATTTATTTTATCACTTTCGTGATAAATTGTCAAGCACTTTTTTGAAATATTTTTGAGATTCATTTTTGATTCTGTCGAATCTCTCTATTTAACGTCCATTTTGAAGTGTTTCGTTCTGTCGGACGTCCGCCTGACAGTAATGTATTTTAGCACAGCATCCTTCAAAAAGCAAGCACTTTTTTACAATTTTTACGCCAAAATCTTTCTTTTGACTTTTTGCCCAGTTTTTTACATTTTTTATAGACACTTCCTCCCTTATTCCTCCAAAAGCCGGGTGCGCAGCCGGATCAGGATCTTGCGTTCCCGCCGGGAGATCTGTACCTGAGTCGTGTGCAGCGCTTTTGCGGTCTCGCTCTGGGTGCGGTTGCCATAAAAGCGCAGACGGATCAGCTGCTTGTCCTGCTCCGGCAGTGCTTCGATCACCTCAGCCAGACTGATCCTATCCGCCAGCTCCTCCTCCGGGGATTCCACCGGGATATCCAACTGCCGGTCCCCGTCCTCACCGCCCTCCGGGGTCAGACTCATGGCGGGCTGCGAAGCTTGTATGGCAAGGGCCACATTCTCTATCGGTTCATCCAGCTGCTCTGCCAGCTGCTGCAAGGTAGGCTCTGCGCCGCACAGCTTCATGGTATGCTCCCGTGCTGCCTGTACCCGCATTCCCAGCTCTTTCAGGGAGCGGCTCACCTTGACCGTGCCCCCATCCCGGAACAGCTTTTTGATCTCGCCAAGGATCACCGGCACGGCATAGGTGGAAAAGCACACGCCCCGGCTCTCGTCAAAATTATCATAGGCTTTGATGAGCCCCACGCAGCCTGCGCTGTACAGATCGTCATACTCCATGCCGCGCCCACGGAATCTGCCCGCACAGGCGTGCACCAGCCCCAGATTCTGTGTGATGAATGCTTCCCGCCGGGTCTTATCCGTTACCATATACCGGACCGCCTTTCTTTTTATGTAGGCTCCCGCCGGGACAGACGCTTGACCAGCAGCACCTTTGTACCCTTGCCGGGCTTTGAGGTGACCTTTACCCTGTCCATGAAGCTTTGCATCACCGCAAAGCCCAGGCCGGAACGTTCCTCTGGGTTGCCGGTGGTGAACAAGGGCTGCATGGCCTGTTCCACATTGGGGATGCCGATGCCCTTATCCGTAATGGTGATGTGCACCTCCCGGTCGGGGTAGACCGCTATGGTCATGCACACCGGCCCGATCCGCTCCGGGTAGGCGTGGACGATGCAGTTAGTCACCGCCTCGGACACCGCCGTCTTCAAGTCGGCCAGCTGCGGCACAGTGGGGTCGTACCGTGCCAGAAAGGCCGCCGTGACGCCGCGGGCGTAGGCCTCGTTGCTGCTGAGGGAATCGAACTGGATGCGGGTAGTGTTTTCTGCTTTCATTGCGCATTCTCCTTTTCTGTGTTCTCCGTACAGGGGATGCCTGCCAGCCGCAGGACTTTTTGCAGCTGTGCGGGGGCGTGCTGCAGCCGCAGGCTCGTGCCCAGAACGCGGGCGCAGCGCTGCCGCCCAAGAATAAGCCCGATGCCGGAGGAATCCATAAAACCCACCCCGCCAAGGTCTATGATCAAGGTGCGGGGGCTGCGGCTGACCAGTGCATCGTCCAGCTGCATCCGCAGGCTCTGGGCGGCATCGTGGTCGATTTCCCCCGCCAGATAGGCGTACAGGGTCTCCCCTGCCGCGCTGAAGGTCACCGTTGCCATTGCTTGTCCATCTCCTTTTTGCAAAATAAAAGATCCCGTACACATAGCTTCAGTGTACGGGATCCTCGGGTTATTTTTTAGAAAAAGCTGTCGGCGGCTTACGCCTTTGCCAGCAGTTCGGCAGCTTCCAGCGCTGCCGCCTCGCTGCCGCAGACCAACAGGCCGCGGCGGGTGTTGGCGTGCGCCAGCTGCACTGCTTCGTCCAGACTGGTGCAGAGCTGGGCGTCAAAGTGATATTTTGCTTTCTCGGTCAGACGCCGGGTCAGCTGCTCCTCCACACCGGCGAGCGTGACGAGATACACCTTATCAAAGGGGCTCTCGCTCATGCCGGGCATGGTGGACTTATCCTTTTTCTGCTCCTCGGGGCTCAGGCCAGTCTCCAGCGCGGAGAAGAAGGCTTCGGCGCCCTCCTCCTCGGTCAGGCCGATGATGGCGCTCATGTGGCGCACCTTGGCCATGTTCAACACGCGCAGCAGCGCAGCCGCCTGCTGCGGGGTGCGGCAGGCATCCAGAATGACCAGCGGGCGTTGAGAAAGCACCCGGATGCTGCAGCGGTTGTCCACGGCAGCAATGCCCTCCAGTATGGCTTCATCGGAGATGTCCACCCCCTTGCGGCAGAGCGCCAGCGCCAGCTCCACCGCCATGGCGGCGTTGCCTGCGGCGTGACGTCCCAGAAAGGCCAGCGGCACTGTGTAGCCGCCGTAGTCCACCCGGCTGGCGAACTGCTCCGCTTCCAAAAAGGTGATATCCTCCGGGTCGGGCACTACCAGCTCGCAGCCGCATTTACCTGCTGCCACGATCAGCTCGCTGAGCACCGCCTTGGGCTGCTCCGGTGCGGTGACGCAGATACTGTCCTTGCGCATCACGCCGCCTGCCAGCGCAGCCAGACGTTCCACCGAGCGGCTCACGCCATCCGGCCCCACCGCTGTGACGGCGCACACCGGCATTTGGGGCAGTGCCGCAGCCAGACCTGCGTCCGGCAGCTCTACCACCGCCAATGTGCAGCCGGCCTCGCCAAAGCAGTATGCCGCAGCGGCAAGCTCCGCAGCCTGCAGGGGCAGCTCCTCATGGGCGGCAAGGGCATCGGCGGCGCGGCACAGCAGTACCTCGTCCACCGGCTCGCCTGCCACCCGGATACGGGCTGCAAGGGGCTCGCATCCGGCATGGTAGGCACCGGCACGGATGCCCTGCGCGTGCAGGATGGCCGTCAGCAGACGTGCCACCGCTGTTTTGCCGGCAGTGCCTGCCACGCCCACGAACTGCACCTGCTGCACCGAAGCGGGCAGCAGCGCGCCCAGCTGTTCCGGGTCGGCAAAGCCGTCCGGCAGAGCTGCAAAATACTGATTTGCCTGTTGGATGGTCATTCGTGTCTCCTTTTCATGTGATAATACAGCCCCTCGCAGGCCAGCAGCAGCACGATGGCGACAAGGATGCCGGCCAGAACACCGGCAGAATCCAGCCACACATCGGTGACCTGACTGCTGCGCCCCTCCGAGAAGAGCTGAATGGTCTCATCGGTCAGCGCTGTCAGCACACCGCCCAGCATGGGCACGGTGATATGCCGCAGCGGGTGACGGCTGTACACCCGCATACAGAGCATGAGCAGAAAGCCCTCCAGCATATACTCGCAAAAGTGTGCCAGCTTGCGCACGATGTGCATGGTCAGGCGGTCGGCCAGCCCCGGATGCCCCAGACGGCGCAGAATGATGCGCATCCATGCCAGCACCCGGCCGCTTGCGCCGGAGGAGACCGTTGCCACCGCCATGGAGTTGGAAAAGATGAACCAGATGCAGGCGATCAGTGCGACAGTAAAGACCACCCGCCCCGCAATGACCCACAACGAGGTGCGTTGCGTATCGTTATAGCGTTCCACAGTCTCAACCCAGAGCCTTGATGCTCTGCTCAATGTTGGCCAGCTTGTCCTGACTCTTGGCGAACTTTGCGCGGATATCCTCCACCAGAGCCGCCGGGGCACGCTCCACGAACTTGGGGTTGTTCAGCTGGTTGCCGAACATGGCCATTTCCTTTTCAGCCTTGGCCTTTTCCTTGTTCAGGCGTGCCAGCTCCTTCTCGCGGTCGATCAGCTCCATCATGGGGATAAAGCCGCGGGCTGCGTGGGTGGACACCTGCACCATGCCGTCGGTGCTGCCCTCGTACTTTTCGGTAAAGGCCACATCGGTAGCAAAGGCAAACTTTGCCAGATAGACCTGCGCGTTCTGGAAGGGGGCTGCGTCGGCAGTCTCGATGATCATGCTGGTCTTTTTAGCGGGGTGCACGTTCATCTCGGTGCGCATGGTACGCACAGCCTTGATATAATCCATCACCTTTTCAAAGGCTTCCTCCTCGGCGGCCCAGTTGTGGGCAGCGTCAAAGGTAGGCCATGCCTGCGTCATGATGGTCTCGGCAGAGCCGGGCAGAGCCTGATACAGTTCCTCGGTGATGAAGGGCATGAAGGGGTGCAGCAGCTTGAGTGCCTTATCCAGCACATACACCAGCACACGGCGGGCGGTATCGGCCTGCTGTGCATCGCCGGAGTTCAGGCGGGGCTTTGCGATCTCGATGAACCAGTCGCAGTAGACGTCCCAGATAAAGCTGTTGATCTTGGCAGCAGCCAGACCCATCTCGTAATGATCCAGATTGTCGGTCATGGCACCGGCCACCTGATTCAGCTTGGTCAGCACCCACTTGTCACTCATGTCCAGCAGCTCCTCGCTGGGCAGACCCGGCTCAAAGTCCTCGGGCAGGTTCATCAGCACAAAGCGGGTGGCGTTCCACAGCTTATTGGCAAAATTGCGGGCAGCCTCCACCTTCTTTTCGATATAGCGCATATCGTTGCCCGGGGTGGAGCCGTCCACCAGCATAAAGCGCAGAGCGTCTGCGCCGTACTGGGCAATGACCTCCAGCGGGTCGATGCCGTTGCCAAGGCTCTTGGACATCTTGCGGCCCTGACTGTCGCGGACGATGCCGTGGATGCAGACCGTATCAAAGGGTGCCTTGCCGGTGTAAGCCAGACCGGAGAAGATCATGCGGCTGACCCAGAAGCCGATGATATCGTAACCGGTGACCAGCGTATTGGTGGGGTAGAAATACTTGAGGTCAGCACTGTCCTCGTTGGGCCAGCCCAGCGTGCTGAACGGCCACAGTGCAGAGGAAAACCAGGTATCCAGCGTGTCGGGGTCCTGCGTCAGCTTTGCGCCGCCGCACTTGGGGCAGGTGCAGGGAGCAGACTTTGCCACCACGGTCTCGCCGCAGTCGTCGCAGTACCAGGCCGGGATCTGGTGACCCCACCACAGCTGGCGGCTGATGCACCAGTCACGGGTGTTCTTCATCCAGTTCATATAGTTCTTGGTAAAGCGCTCGGGCACAAACTTGATTTCGCCCTTCTCCACGCTCTCGATGGCGGGCTTTGCCAGCGGCTCCATCTTGACGAACCACTGCTTGGAGATCATGGGCTCGATGGTGGAGTGGCAGCGGTAGCAGGTGCCCACCTCGTGCTTCAGAGGCTCGGTCTCCTTCAGGAAGCCGCCCTCCTTCAGGTCTGCCAGAATGGCCTTGCGGGCTTCCAGTGCGGTCATGCCGGCGTACTTGCCGCAGTCCAGCACATGGGGCTCGTTGACGGTGTTCTTACCGGCGGCAAACAGGGCATCGGCGGCGGCCTTGTCGGCAGCGCCGGTCATGTGGCCGTCGTAGGTAAACACGCGCACAATGGGCAGGTCGTGACGCAGACCCACCTCAAAGTCGTTGGGGTCGTGGGCGGGGGTGATCTTTACGACACCGGTGCCCTTGGTCATATCGGCGTGCTCATCGCAGACGATGGGGATCTCCTTATTCAGCAGGGGCAGCACCACATGGCAGCCGTGCAGATGCGCGTAGCGGGGATCCTCGCCGTTGATAGCCACAGCGGTATCGCCCAGCATGGTCTCGGGGCGGGTGGTGGCCAGCTCCAGCATCTCGCCGGTCTCCTTGACCGGGTACAGCAGGTGCCAGAAGCTGCCGTCCTTCTCCTCGTACTCCACCTCAGCGTCGGAAATGGAGGTGTTGCAGTGGGGGCACCAGTTGACCATGCGGTTGCCGCGGTAGATCAGCCCCTTGTCGTACAGACGCACGAACACTTCCTTGACAGCCTCAGAGCAGCCCTCGTCCATGGTAAAGCGCTCGCGCTCCCAGTCGCAGCTGCTGCCCAGCTTTTTCAGCTGGCTGACGATGCGGTTGCCGTACTTGGTCTTCCATGCCCATGCGCGCTCCAGAAAACCGTCGCGGCCGACCATCTCCTTGGTCAGGCCCTCGGCGCGCATGGCCTCCACCACCTTGGCCTCGGTAGCAATGGAGGCGTGGTCGGTGCCGGGTACCCACAGGGCGGCATAGCCCTGCATCCGCTTGGTGCGGATGAGGATATCCTGCATGGTGTTATCCACCGCATGACCCATGTGCAGCTGACCGGTAACGTTCGGTGGCGGCATCACGATGGTATAGGGTTTCTTGTCCGGATCGGCCTTCGTGTGGAAGTAGCCGCCGTCCAGCCAGAACTGGTAGATACGATCTTCCACCTGACTGGGATCGTACTGCTTTGCAAGCTCTTTCATAGTGTCCTCCCAAAAATTTGATGAAGTGGGACGCAAAAAGCCGTCCCACGGAGCGTTCCATGGGACGGCTGTAAATACATGACCGCGGTACCACCCAAATTGCGCGGAAAGCTCCACGCCCCTTGATGCCCCTGTAACGTAGGGCAGCCCCGAAAGCGGCTTACCGGCAAGGCTCACCGCTTCTGCTCCAAAGTGACAGTGCCCCGCCGGTATCCCGCCGGGTTTTCAGCTGCCCCCGGCTCTCTGTGCGGTCCCAGACGATGCACACTCTTTTTCAACGCATTTATAAAAAGAATATAGCGTTTTTTGTGGGATTTGTCAATCAGTTTTTCAAACCTTTCACCCACTGCACCAGTTTCCACACCTTTGCGCCCAGATGCGGACAGCAGCTCACCATCAGTGCCTGCAGCTTCTGGCTTTTGTGCTCTGACGGGATCTTCCACGCGGCGTGACGGTGCATTCTTGCCATCTCCAGCAGTGTTTTTTCCTTTTCCGGGTCCCGCTCCGGCTGGTTGACCAGCCGGAAATACACCTCGGCACAGGACATGATGCAGCGCTGCTCCGTAGTGCTGCGGAAAGGCTCCGGCTGCTCCTTTACCAGCTGCCAGACCCGTTCCCACGCCAGCGCCGCCGTGTAAAAGCGCAGGCTCGGCTCCTGCCGCACGGCAGAGCTTGGACGTTCAAGGTAGGCATACAGCGGGCAGTTCAAAAACGCCAGACTGCCCGCCTTGAGAAATTCCGTTACAAAAAACAGAGCATCCTCCCCGTAAAACAGCGCCGGGTCAAAGCGGACATCCTGCAGCAGTTCCCGGTGGGTCAGCATCCGCCAGCAGTGCCCGCCGCTCCATTCCCGCATCCACGAGTAGTTTTCCGCCGTGATCTTCTGCGGTGCCGGGCACTCGGTCACTGTCCACAGAGTCTCGTTTTCCTGTATGCTGCGGTAGCGGCACATGGCCATACGGGTGCCGCAGCTGCACAAGGCATCGTACAGCCATTCCAGATACTGCGGCAGCACAAGGTCATCGGAATCCACAAATCCGATGTACTCGCCCCTTGCCACATCCAACCCAAAATTGCGTGCCGAGGACACCCCGCCGTTTTCCTTGCTGAAAATACGCACCCGGTCATCCTGTGCCGCATAGCGCTGCATGATCTGCCAGCAGCCGTCCGGCGAGCCATCGTTTACAACGATCATCTCAAAATTCCGGTAGGTCTGTGCCAGCAGGCTGTCCAGACACGCAGGCAGATACTTTTCCACCTTGTAGACCGGTATGATCACCGAGATCAGGGGGCTTTTTTCCGTATTCATCCCGCTCTCCTTTTTAAGATCTCCAGCCCGCGCCGCTTCAGTGCTGCGTACTCCGCACTGCCACGGTAGAACAGCACGATCACTCCTGCAAACACAGCTGTATAAAGCACACCGTCCAGAACAAAAACGCCGAAATTGCTCACCGGGAAGCGCCGCACCCAAAGCATAGCTGCCGCCGAGACCGCTGCCGTAAGCAGCAGCCGCTTCAGATACTCTGCAAAATAAGCCCGCAGCTTTTTCTGCCATGCATCCTGAACGCCATACTTCAAAAAGATGTAGGGTTCTACCCAGGCACAGGTACACAGCGTGCTGATGATAGTGCCCCCGATAATGCCGGCCACGCCGTACCGCTGCACCAGCACAAGGGAGACCACCAGATTGATGATGGACTCCGCCACGGCCTTATAACGGTCGTTCCAGAACAGCCCCATGACTTCCCGGAACAACAGGTTCGTCTGCCGCATCCGCGAGATATAGAACTCTGTCACGATGATCACCACGGTGGTCATCGGAAAACAGTATTCTCCGCCAAACAGCAGGGCGATCAGCGGGTTGAACAGCATCATCAGCCCGCCGGTCAGGTAGGCGGACTGCACAAAAAAGAGAAAGTCCATCTCTTTATACACCCGATACAGCCGGTCAGAGTTTTCCAGCGCTGCAAAATTGCCCACACTGCCGGAAAAAGCCGTGGCAAACTTATTCAGCAGGTTGTTCAGCGCATTGAGCACCAGCCGGTAATTGGAGTAAAGACCCACCGTTGCCAGTCCGATGAAGGAGGACATCAGCAGGCTGTCCGTGTTGCGCACGATGACGGTGGCCAGCTTGTGCATACTCATGGCGCCGATGTTTTTCAGGATGCCGTTCCGTTCCTCCCTGTCCGGCAGCTCCCGGCATTCCTTCAGGTAGGGAAATTCCTTATCCACCATGCGGGAAACTATCATGTTGGGCAAAAACTGCACCACCTGCTGTACCGCCAGATACAGGATAAAGTTGCCTGTCAGCAGCAGCACCGCGATCTGTAAGACTGTCTTTATGCACTCGCATACTATATTCCATCCGGCCCGGATATACCCTTTCTGGTAGGCCTGATAGATAGAGCCCTTATAGTTCAGCAGATAGGAGCTTGCTGAGCCGAGCACATACATCATGTAGATCAGGGTAATATGCTCGATGCCCTCGCCGCCCTTGATGAGGTGCGGCAGAAACGGCAGCAGCACCAGCCCGAACAGCAGCACCGAGGCTGCCACCGCCCGGTACATCCATTTGTAAAGGTTCATCAGCCGTGCCAGCTTCTGCTCGTCATCCCGGGCGGCCGGCTCGTACATACTGAACACCATGGCCGTACCGATGCCCAGCTCCGCAAAATTAAGGATGCTGAGCACATCGGTAAACAGGCCGTTGACACCCAGATAGGCTGCTGAAAGGCAGCGGATGAATACCATCCGGCTGATGAAGGAAAGCAGCATCGTAAAAAATTGACCGCCGATGTTGACCAGCATATTGATAAGCGTATAGCGTGTTCTCATGCGTTTTCTCTTTCTCCTCAGCCCTTGAGCTCCCGCAGCCGGCTGTATGTCTGCGGGAAGCGCCACAGCAGCCAGCTTTGCAGCCAAAGCCCGCCCGGGACGGCGCAGTACCGCCGGGTGCGGCTGACCACCTCAAACTGCATCCGCAGCATTTCCCGGCTGCGGGGTGCCTTGCGCAGCGCCGGGGGCAGCTGACGGTACACCCGGCTCACACTGCCCATCGTGAATCTTGCCGCATTTGCCAGCGCATCGTATGCCTCGTTTTCCACAAGGCAGTCCCAATACCGCTGTGCCGCCTCGGCAGCATCAAAATGATGCAGTGTTTTGCTGTCGTTCATAATGCTGCCGCCGCGCTGCACATAATAATACAGCGCCTTTGGCACCACCACGGCCTTCTGGATCTGCAAACAGATCTTCGGGATCAGAAAAAGATCCTCGTTCAGCTTACCCTCCGGGTAGCGCAGCTGTGCAAAGACAGCGCGGCGGTACAGCTTGTTCCACGCAGGCTGTGCCATCGTATTCGTGGCTCTTTTCAGCAGTTCCCGCCCGGTAAAGATCCGCTGTGCAAGCCCGGTGTACGGCGGCAGGCAGGGTGTGCCTGCCTCGTCCACCGCAGCGTAATCGCACAGGGCAAGGTCTGCCCCGGTGCTTTGCACAGCCTTGTACAGTGCTTCGTACATTTCCGGCGCAATGTAGTCGTCCGAGTCCACAAAGCCGATCCACGCGCCTTTTGCCGCGTCCAGCCCGGCATTGCGGGCGGCAGAAAGTCCCCCGTTTTTCTGGTGGATCACCCGGATGCGGGCATCCTTCGCGGCAGCGGCATCACACAGCGCCGGGCAATCGTCCGGCGAGCCGTCCTCCACAAGGATCAGCTCAAAGTCCGTAAAGGTCTGCGCCAGGATGGAATCAATACATTTGGGCAGATAGTTTTCCACCTTGTACACCGGTACGATGATGCTGAGCAGCGGTGCGTTTTTCCCTTCCGGTGCTCGTTCTCGGTCGCTCAATCCGTCACCTCCGTGCGCAGGCGGGCGATCAGCCGCTCCATCAGCGCCACCCGGTTGAAGGGGGTCATCAGGTAAAAGCCGTCTGCATAGGGTGCAGCCGCCTTGGCAGCCTGCACCGAGACCTCCAAGCCCTGCTCCTCGCCTGCGGCGCGGTCCAGCCCTTCAAACTTCTGGATGATGGTCTCGTCCACATGGATGCCGTTGACCTCGTTTTCCATAAAGATGGCGTTGCGCTGGCTGACCACCGGCAGGATGCCGGCCAGAATTTTTGCCCGCTCGCCCAGCGTCTCCCGGGCTTTTTTCAGGTTTTCCACCGCCTGTGCCGACAGCACCGGCTGGGTGAGGAAGCCGCTCATGCCGTTTTCCAGCTTTTCTGCGGCGCGGCGCAGCTCCACCTCAAAATTGCGGGCATTCAGGTTCAGCGCACCGAACACCGTGATGGGGCTGGGCATCTCCCGCCCTTCTCCGGCCAGCGATACGATATACTGCGCCAGCTTGCGGGAGTTGAACTGGTACACATTTTTCACCTCGTCCCGCTCTGCGGTGGGGATAGGGTCGCCGGTAATGGCCAGCACCTCCCGCACGCCCTCGGCGTACAGTCCCAGCAGCAGCGCCTTGGTGGCGTTCAGGTTGCGGTCCCGGCAGGTCATATGGGGCAGCACGTTCATGCCCAGCTCCCGGTGCACCCGGCAGGCCACAAGCGAGGAATCCATCCGCGCCCGGGCAATGGGGCAGTCTGCAATGGTCAGCAGGTCGGCACCGGCAGCCTGCAGGCGGCGGGCACCTTCGAGATAGGCAGTCAGGTCAGCATCCTTGGGGGAATCCAGCTCCACCGCAATGACCTGCTGCCCGGCGCGCAGCTTGCGCAAAAAGGCATCGTCCGTTTCCACCGCAGGCTTTGCCGCAGCAGCGGGCTTTGCCGCCGGGGCGGCGGGCAGGGTTTCCGGCAGAGCATCCAGCGCGGTGCGCAGGGCAGCAATGTGCTGCGGCGTTGTGCCGCAGCAGCCGCCCAGAATGCGCACACCCTCGGCGGCAAGGCGGCTCAGCTCCCGGGCAAAATACTCCGGCTTGCCCTGATAGCGCACCTGTGCCCGCGCCACCACCGGGTAGCCCGCATTGGGCATGACCGAAAGCGGCAGTCCCGCATCCCCCAGCTGCTGCACCAGTGCCCGCATCGCGCCCGGGGCGGACACGCAGTTCAGACCCACGGCATCCACCACGCCGCTCTGCGCCATGCAGCGCACAAGCTCGGCGCAGTAGCGGCCCTCGCGGGTGTAGCCGTCCGGCAGCACCGCAAAGGAAACCAGCACAAAGGCCTCCGGCACGGTCTGCTTCAGCGCACGAATCGCTTCCAGCACGCCGTCCTCAGCACTCAGGGTCTCGAACAGAAAATTCCGCGCGCCCAGCAGCGCAAAGCGCTTTGCTACGGCAAGATACACCTGTGCCGCCGGGAGGTTCTCGGTATCCGGCGCAGGGCCAAGGTCGGCAAACACTGCCGCGCCGGTCTCCCCGGCAGCCTTTGCTGCCAGCTGCCAGCCCGCATCTGCCAGCTGCTCCCAGCCCGGCTGCTGCGCCGCCGCCAGGCGCGGCAGGCTGAAGGTATTGGTCTTGATGGCGTCCGCTCCGGCGGCAAGATACGCCCGGTGCACCGCCAGAATGCCCTCGGGGTCGGTCAGGTTTGCCTGTTCGCACTCCTGCCCGGGCTTTGCTTTATAATAGGTACCCATGCCGCCATCGAACAGCAGCGGCCGCTGGGCTAACAGTTTGCGCACATCTAACATCGGTACTTTTCCTTCCCTATAAAAAGATTTCATCTTTCAGTTTATCGTAGTTCACCCATCCGGTCAAGCGGTTTTCTTGATTTCACTTGCGGCGCGGCTATTTTTGTGCTATCTTAGGAATAACTTTTTATAAAAGGGAGAGGATGGATCATGCGCCACACCGGCACATCTGAACTGGAGACTGACCGTCTGCTGCTGCGCCGCCTGCTGCCGCAGGATGCCCCGCAGATGTACGAAAACTGGGCAAATGACCCGGCTGTGACCCGGTTTTTGCGCTGGGAGCCGCACAAAAGCCCCGCCGAGACCCGGGAACTGCTTTCGGCGTGGGCGGAGCTGTATCCGAACCCGGATTATTACCAGTGGGCCATGGTGGAAAAGGCCACCGGACAGGTGTTCGGCTCTATCTCCGTATACAATGCCCTGCTGGGCGAGCCGCAGCAGAAGGCCAAATGGCCGGGGCTGGATCTTTCCGGCGGCATCTGGGAGCCGGGCTATTGCATCGGACAGAAGTGGTGGGGCAAGGGCTTTACCACCGAAGCGCTGCAGGCCGTGGTAGACTTCTGGTTCAGGCAGGTGGGCGGTGCATTCCTCACCTGCTGCCACGCGGTGCAGAACCCTGCCAGCGGCCGTGTGATGGAAAAGGCCGGTTTTGTGTACCACCACAACGACGTTTACCACAAATTTGACGGCACGCCGGTGGAATGCCGGTGCTATCTGCTGACAAAAGAGCACTATGATAACAGAAAGGACTTACTTTGAGCGAGCTTTATGATATTCTGACCGAGACCCCTCCCACAAAGGTGGTGCTGCTGGCACTGGATCAGGGGCTTTGGGACTGCGAGCGCAGTCTGGCAGAGCTTTCTGCCCTGTGCGAGGCCAACCACATGGAAGCCGTGGCGCAGATTACCCAGAAGCGCCAGACCCCGGAGACCGGCATCGTGCTGGGCAGCGGCAAGCTGGAAGAAGCCTCCCTTGCCGCCCAGACGCTGGGCGCGGAATGCGCTGTATTTGACGGCGAACTGACCGGCAGCCAGATCCGCAACATCTCCAATGCGCTGGGCGGGCTGGAGGTCATCGACCGCACCATGCTGATCTTGGAAATTTTCCGCAGCCGCGCCGTGACCAACGAGGGCAAGCTGCAGACCGAGCTGGCGCTGCTGCGCTACCGTCTGCCCCGCCTGCAGGGCATGGGCGAAGCACTGAGCCGTCAGGGCGGCGGCGGTGGCGGCGGCGGCGGTGCCCGCCGCGGTGCCGGCGAGACCAAGCTGGAGCTGGACCGCCGTCATGTACACGCCCGCATTGATGCGCTGGCCGAAAAGCTGGCCGAGATGGAAAAACGCCGGGGCGAGAGCCGCAAGGCCCGCGCCAAGACCGGAATGCCGGTGGTAAGCCTTGTGGGCTACACCAACGTTGGCAAATCCAGCCTGATGAACGCCCTGTGCGGCCCCAGCGTAGCCGAGGCCGATATGCTGTTTGCCACACTGGACCCCACCAGCCGCAAGCTGGTGCTGCCCAGCGGCATGGCGGTGCTGCTGGTGGACACGGTCGGCTTTGTGTCCCGCCTGCCCCACAATCTGGTGGAAGCCTTCAAGTCCACGCTGGAAGAGGCCGCATGGTCGGATGTGATCGTCCGGGTGGCAGATGCCGGGGACGACCAGCGCGAGGAACAGCTTTCCGTCACCGACGAGGTGCTTGACGGGCTGGACTGCGCCGACATCCCGCGCCTGACCGTGTACAACAAGTGCGACAAGCCCAACACCCTGAGCTTTGACCCCGATATCCTGCTGACCAGCGCCAAGACCGGCTACGGGCTGGACAAGCTGCTGCAAAAGCTGGACGAGGTGCTCAGCGACCGGGTGCACACCATCCGGGTGCTGCTGCCTTACGACAAGCTGGGGCTTGCCGCCCCCATGCGGGAGCGCGGCAGCGTACAGGTGGAGGAATACCGGGAGGACGGGCTGTATCTGGAAGGCATCGTCAAGACCGAGGACCTGCACTGCTTTGAGGGTTATCTGGTCTGATAGGCGTATACGATTTAAATAGCCTCCGCTGCGCTCTGGCTATAATCAGCGGAATAGTATTTTGATATAGAGCAAGCCCGGAAAGTCTGCGGACTTTCCGGGCTTGCATTTTCACGGGTGGGGTCGTGACCGGAAACAGCAGTTTCACTGGGCAAGTACGTTGTCTACCACTGCTTTTTTACAAAAAAAAGCCCCAACAAACACAAAAACCCGCCTGGCAGCGGGTTTTTGTGTATAGAGGGGTGGGAAAGTATATAAAGTGGTGAATCTCAATATCATTGGCAGGCTTTTGTGCGTTGCGCTGCCTTGCATGATGTATTATACCCGTTTTTCTTTTCTTGTCAAACAAGATTTTCGGATTTTGCTTTAAAATAACGCTTTACTTTTTTGCAAAAACTTTATATAATTAACATAGAATTTCAGAAACGAAATTTTATTCCATTTCCGTGGGTTTGCACAACATAAAAACTTTACTTTCAGAAAATTTTATACAATCCAACATATTTTTGAAGGAGACTTTTCTTATGGACGATCTTGACCGCAAAATCCTTACCCTTCTGGCCAAAAATGCACGGATGCCCGTCAAAGAAATTGCGGAGCAGGTATCCCTTACCAGCCCGGCAGTCTCCAGCCGTATCCATAAGCTGGAGACGGACGGCATCATCAGCGGCTATACCGTCACACTGAACCGTCCGGCAGACCGGATGTATGTGGATGCGCTCATCAGCCTTTCGGTGGCCCCCTCCAAACAGGATGCTTTTCTGGAGCTGCTGCAGAACAGCCGCGAGGTGCTGCAGTGCTACCACGTTACCGGTGCGTACACTTTTCTGGTCAAGGTCAGCTGCGGCAGCATGGCACAGCTGGAGCACCTGATTTTGCAGTTCCAGAAGCTGGGCACTACCAGCACCCAGATCATCCTGTCCACCCCGGTGAACCACGGCGATCTGGACGCTTTGATGCTGTAAGCAGGCGCTGTTCATAAAACTGTTACTTTTTCCCTGCAATTTTGCGGTGCGGTGGTTCGTATCCAGAATAGCAGCCCAAAACCGGCACACACTACCTGTAACGTGCGCGCCCGGCTGCGCCTTCCACACACAGCACTATGAAAGGAAATGCACTACTATGAAAAAATTCATCGCCGCCCTGCTGGCAGGGCTGACCCTGTTTACTCTGGTGGGCTGCTCCGGCGGCAGCAAGGCCGACAGCTCTACCCCCAAGGACTACGCCCAGATCATCCACGACGCCCGCAGCGACGAGGACAACGAGTACGATATGATCTTTACCAAGGGCGAGGACGGCAAGTTTACCGCCATCGACGGTTACAGCGCCGAGTATAAGGCCGACCAGCTGGACGAGGAGATCCGGGACATCCTGATGCCGCTGCTGAACTTGGAGGACGGCCAGTACACCGCCTTTGCCGCCAGCATTTCCAGCATGATGGTGCGCAGCTACGCCGTAGCCATCGTAAAGCCTGCCGAGGGCAAGACCGATGAAGTCAAGGCCGCACTGGAAGCCTATGTTGCCAGCGAGCAGCAGTCCATGGAGCACTATCTGGAGGACCAGTACCTCGTGGCCAAGGCCGCTACCGTCACCGTAGCCCCCACCGGCGAAGTGGTTCTGGTCTGCGCCGAGGATCACGACACCATTCTGGCCAACATCAAAGCCGCTCTCGCAAAATAATTTTCCCGCATAAACCCCGGCCTTTGCAGTATGTTTCATCTGCAACGGCCGGGGTTTGGTTTTTATGCTTATTCCAGATCCAGCTTATTTTTCATCAGCCAGCTGGTAAGGACAAAATAGACTGCGCCGATCAGAATCGTTACAAGAAGGACGAGCCAGAGATTGCCGCTGGCGGAATAAGCCATCGGCATCGCTGCCACAGAGCCAACGATCACCCGGATCCCGCCGCCTGCATCCAGTTTGCCCTGAATCAGCTGCAACAGGAAGAAGGCCAGAATGCTGGCAATCGTGGAATGGTTCCTGAACTGATGCCCGATCATGCAGGCGGCGTAGATACAGAGGATGAGGACTGCAACGCCCGCCAGACCAAGGACGATGATCCACGCCAGCTCGCTCCAGAATTCACCGCCGATGCTCTGGATCGCCTTCCAGCTGAATTTCAGGACATCGCCCCAGCCCGTCGTGATCGTCTCCCCATTGATGACCGTTTTGGGATCCTCGAAGGCGCCCAGGCCGACCAGCATCAGAAGGACGGACAGGATCCCGACCACTCCGCTGCAGATCACCCAGACCATGCTGGAAATGAGTTTGGACGCAACCAGCTGCTCTGGATGGACCGGAAGGGTGTGCATGAGATAGCCCTCCCGCCCCAACAGATTTTTGGTGAACCGCTGGATGATCGTCACAATACAGACCACTCCGATGGCAACCCCGATGGCAAAGTAGGCAAACATCAGGTATGCCCAGATCTGGCTGCTGCCATTGTCCCAGACTTCGTCCCGCATCGAGATCCCCATTGCCAGCGCAACCAGCAGCCAGACCAGATACAGGCCGCCATAGGTCCGTCCGGTCGCCCGGAATTCATACTTCAACAGATTTTTCAGCATTTGAATACCTCCCGGAAATATGCGTCCACGCTCATTCCCTCATTCTCACGGATCTCATCCACACTGCGGTGAGCAAAGACCGTTCCCTCTTTCAGGAAGATGGCCTCATCCAGCACCGGCTCGATATCCTCGATCAGGTGGGTCGAGATGAGGACGGTCGCGTCCTTGCTGTAATTGGACAGGATGGTGTGCAGGATATAATCCCGTGCCGCCGGGTCCACGCCGCCGATGGGTTCATCCAGCAGATAGAGCCGGGCATTCCGGCTCATGGCAAGGATGAGCTGCACCTTTTCCCGGTTGCCCTTGGAAAGGGTCTTGAGGACGTCTTTGGGGGAAAGTTCCAGATTTGCCAGCATCTCATTCGCCCGGGCCGGATCGAAGTCCTTATAGAAGTCCCCAAACATCTTCACCAGCTGCTCTACCCGCATCCAGCCGGGAAGCCAGTCGGCATCGGGCAGGTAGGATACGATTGCCTTGCTCTCCACGCCGGGCTTCATCCCGGCGATCCGGATGCTGCCGCTGTCAGGCTGCAGCAGACCGTTTGCCAGTTTGATCAGGGTGGTCTTGCCGCTGCCGTTCGGCCCCAGCAGGCCAACGATCTTCCCAAAGCCGATGTGCAGATCCACACCGTCCAGCGCGGTTTTTGCGCCGTAGTGTTTTGTCAGCCCTTCACAGGTCAGAAGTTCACTCATGATTCGGTTCTCCTTTCGTCTGACGGGCCAGCAATTCGGCGACCTGCGCCGGGCTGTACCCGATGCCCCGCATCTTTTCCAGAAATTCTTCCGCGAACTTTTCCGCGGTCGCGGCACGCAATTGTTCGATCAACATGGTATCCTCCGTCACATAGCGGCCCGCCGTCCGTTCGGTCCGGACAAGTCCCTCCGTTTCCAGCTGTGCCAGCGCACGCTGCATGGTATTCGGGTTCACCCCTGCGGCTGCGGCCATATCCCGCACCGAGTCAAGATGTCCTCCGGGCGGGTATGTCCCCGCAAGGATCTTCGCCTTCAACCGCTCTACCAGCTGCGCATAGATCGGACGGCTGGAATCAAATTGTTCACTCATCGTAGCCCTCCCTGCATTTTGTGTTTCTGTGTCAAGTGCCTAATACAATAATACTCATTTTTCAGATTGTGTCAAGGGGTTCATACAATTTTTTTTAGCCAATTCTGTCACAGCTCCCCGGGCATTGCCTTGCAAACGAGGGCAGGCGTTATCCGAGAGGTTTGCATTTTTGCGATAATATGATATACTCTCTCTGTAATTGACGAAAACAGGAGTAACTTTTATGATAAAAGCGACCATCATTATCCCCAATATCAACGGCAAGGGCTGGCTGAAGGACTCCATCGAGTCCATCTACGCCCAGACCGAGCAGGATTTTGACCTGATCGTGGTGGACAACGGTTCCACCGATGAAAGTCTTGCGCAGGCCCGCAGCTACTGCACCCGCCCCAACTTTACCCTGATCGAAAACGGACGCAACACCGGCTTTTCCTACGCAGTCAATCAGGGCATCGCCCGGGCGCAGAGCAAGTATGTGGTGCTGTTCAACAACGACGCCTTTGCCGAGCCGCAGTGGCTGGCCGAGCTTTTGCGCACCGCCGATGCCGACCCCAAGATCTTTGCGGTGCAAAGCCTGATGATCCGGCACTTTGAGCGGGAACTGGCCGATGATGCCGGGGACTATGTGACATGGATGGGCTTTGCCTGCAAGACCGGCGATGGCCGCCGCGTCAGCCGCTACACAAAGCAAAAGCGCATTTTTTCGGCCTGCGGCGGCGCAGCACTGTACCGCAAAAGCATTCTGGACGAGATCGGCAGCTTTGACGAGCACTTTTTTGCCTACTTTGAGGACGTAGACCTGAGCTGGCGCGCCAACAATGCCGGCTACAAGAATGTGCTCTGCCCCGCCGCCAAGTGCTACCACATCTGCGGTGCCAGCACCGGCGCTGTGCGCTACAACGCCTTTAAAAGCCAGCAGAGCGGCCGCAACAGCATTCTGCTGCCGCTCAAAAACGAGCCGCTGCTGATGCTGGTGCTCAACTTTATCCCGCTGGCGCTGGGCTATCTGCTCAAGTGCTACAAGTTCCACAAGCAGGGCTTTGGCGAGGCCTGGGACAAGGGCATGCACGAGGCCTTTGCCCTGCTCAAAGAAGGCAAACTTGGCAAGCGCCCCTTCCGCCTGAAAGACCTGCCCAACTATATCCTGATGGAACTGTGGATGATCTGGAACATGGTGCCCTATCTGTGGTATCGGCTGGTGGTGGTAAGGTTTGATTTGAAATAATACACAGGCAGGAAGCCGTTTTCCGCTGCGTCCCTGCCGTGAAGAAGCACCCCGGGAAAATCCGCAGATTTTCCCGGGGTGCAAATTATAAATAGTCTTTCCGCTAAATATAGCCAAAGCGCACGCGGCGGCCATTCAAAATCGTCCCACGATAAAAGGGACCGCTGCACAAAAACTGTGCAACGGTCCCTTTTGCATTTACATTTTACGCTGCGGTGCTGGCGGCATCCTCAGCGGCGGGGGATTCTGCCACGGCGCTGTCGGCGTTCGCTTCTGCCTGCGCCTCCGGCTGCACAGCCGAGGCAGCAGCCGAATCTGCCGCAGCGGAATCTCCGGCAGTGGCCAGAATGGCGTCCTGCACATCGCTTTCTGCCATAGGCTCCGGCTGCGCGGCAGCGGAGCTTGCTGCACTTTCAGGCTTGGTCTCGCTCTCGGTCAGGCCGGTCAGATACCAGCTGCCGCTCTGGCGCTCGAACAGGTAGTCCATATACTTGGTGGGGGTGTCCGAGGAGGGGTTGATGATGCTGTCATCTGCGCTGGCGGTGGGGATATAGCCCACGGTGACGTGCAGCTTGCCGCTGCGCTTGAACAGCTTGACCACGGTGGCGCGGTAGTAGCCCACCGTACCGGTGATGGGGATCTTGTAGCACTGGGTGGTCTCGTCAAACTCGACGGTCATATCCTCCATATCAAAGCTGCGGTGGGTCAGCTTGAAGCCGGGGCCCAGCAGCTTTGCCAGATAGGCGTCCACCTCCACCGAGGGCAGCAGCAGCTGCTCGGTCTCGGGGTCGGTGTTGTAGTTTTCAAAGCCGCCCTGCGTCTCCTGAATGCTGTACACGCAGCCCCATACGGCTGCTTCCCGCAGGGTCAGGTCGTCGATGTTCTCAATGCCGTCAAAGGGCATGGGGTCGAACAATACCAGACCTTCCAGCTTGTCCTCGTATTCCTGCTTTTGTGCGGTATCGTCAAACAGGTTTGCCACAAGGCCCACACCGGCCCGCAGCACCGTGATAAACCCGATGAGCACCAGCACCGTGATCAGCAGACCCAAGGTCTGCCGCCAGCGGCGGCGCTTGATCCGGGCGTGTTCTTCCGGGGTGATCGTATTTTTCATTGGTCTGAGTCTCCCAAAGTTTTTTGTCTGCCTAACAGTATACCACATCTGGCCGCAGAGTGCAAAACCTGTACTGGTGGTTTTTTTGTGAAAGCAGGCTTTTTATTCCCAGTCCTTCCATATCTCGGGCTGGTAGCCCACGGTGGCCTTGCGTCCGTTGCGCACGATGGGGGTCTTGAACAGCTGCTGGTTTTCAAACAGCTTGTCCTCCTTCTGCCAGTCCACCAGCGCATCCAGCAAAGCAAGGGTCTGCTTGTCCTTTGCCGCCGGGTCAACCAGCGCTTCCCAGCCTCCCAAGGCGCGCGCCACGTTATCAAACTCGCCCCGGCTCATGCCTTTTTCCTTCAGGTCGATCATCTGGAACCTGATGCCGCGCTCCTTAAAATAGCGCTGCGCCTTTTTGGTATCAAAACACTTGCTCGTGCCAAAGATCTGGATATTCATCTTATCTCCTCCTGCCGGTTCCCGGCGGTCTTATTGTACCACACCGCAAACCGCTTGCATAGGCATAATTTGCGGCAAAACGGGCAATGCTTTCCGCAAAGGAGGTGTTTGCATGAACGCATTCGTAGACCCTGAGCTGTGCATCGGCTGTACCCAGTGCGCCGGGCTGTGCCCCGCCGTGTTCCACATGGAGGGGGTTCTGGCTGTGGCAGAGCCCGGCCCCATCCCGCCAGAGGAGGTACCGCAGGCCGTCACCGCAGCCCAGAGCTGCCCGGTAAGCGCCATCCGCATCGAGGAATAAGCCCGGCATCGGTAAGGCTGCTGCACAGCTTGTGCGGCAGCTTTTTTGCGGCAGGATGATTTGAAATGCCCTCCGCGCTGCTCTGGGCATAGGCAGCGGAATCTATGATTTCGGTCTGGTGGAACGCCTGTCGGCGTTCCACCAGACCATTTTCACGCGTGAATGCACAATAAAATGCAGAGCATTCTCTTTTTTGCGCAAAAAGTTCCCGCGCGGTGCGGTTTTGTGCTATACTATAAGGTGTGAAATTACGCAACGGAGGAACTGCATTATGCGTTTACTGGTCATTGACGGCAACAGCATTGCCAACCGCGCTTTTTACGGCATCAAGCTGCTGACCACCAAGGACGGACGTTATACCAACGCCATCTATGGCTTTTTGAACATTCTGCTCTCCCTGCTCAAGGAGTGCCAGCCGGACGAGGTGGCCGTGGCTTTTGACCTGAAAGCCCCCACCTTCCGGCATAAAATGTACGATGGCTACAAGGCCACCCGCCACGCCATGCCCGAGGAACTGGCACAGCAGATGCCGGTACTCAAACAGCTGCTGGCAGACCTTGGCTACCGCACCGTTACCGCCGAGGGCTGGGAAGCGGACGATATTCTGGGCACGCTGGCTGCTGCCTGCGCCGCCCGCAAGGACGACTGCTTTCTTGCCACCGGAGACCGGGACAGCCTGCAGCTGGTAAGCGAGAGCACCACCGTGCTGCTGGCCGCCACCGTAATGGGACGCAGCAAAACTGTGGTGATGGACGAGGACGCCATTCAGGAAAAATACGGCCTTGCGCCCAAGCAACTTATCGAGGTGAAAAGCCTGATGGGCGACACCTCGGATAATATCCCCGGCGTGAAGGGCATCGGCGAAAAGACCGCCCTTTCGCTGGTGCAGGCCTTCGGCTCGCTGGAGGGCGTGTACCAGAACATTGATGACAAGCGCATCAAGCCCAAGCAGCGGGAGCACTTGTTGGAAGATAAGTCCATGGCTGAGCTGAGCCACACGCTGGGCACTATCCGCACCGATGCCCCCATCGACACCGCCGAGGGGTCCTACACCGTGGGCGAGGGCAACAAGCCCGCCGCCGTGCGGCTTTTGCAGGAGTTGGAGATCCACTCCCTGATCCCGCGGTTCGGGCTGGACGGCGTAGCGCCGGAAGCCGCCGCCGAGGAGCAGGCCACAGAGCTGCCGGAAGCTGACCTCGCTCCCCTGCCCCTGACCCCCGCCGGGCACTATCTGGTGGCTGCCCGCCCCGCCGTTACCGGCAAGCAGGGTTCCCGCAACGTGGTATTGCAGCCAGAAAGCTGGTACGCCGTGCAGGACACCACCGTCTACCCGCTGGAGGACGCCGACCTGCTGCGGTTGCTGGATAACGCCGATGTGACGCTGGATGTGTTCAACTCTGCGCCCCTCTACGCAAAAGCCATGGCTGCCGGCGGCTGGGGCAGCAGCATCGTCTGGGACGGCAAGCTGGCTGCTTATCTGCTGGACGCTTCTGCCTCCAAGTACCAGATCAGCGAGCTGATCCCCGCCTACAAGGCCGCTGCCGCCTTTACCTGCACCGATTACCCGGATGCCGGGCGGCTGGCCGACCTGTTTGCCCGGATGAAGGCCGAGATCACTGCCTGCGGCGAGGACGCGCTGTACAACGAGATCGAGTTTCCGCTGGCACAGGTGCTGGCCGATATGACCCGCACCGGCGTGCTGGTGGACAGGGACGGCATCGAGCAGTTCGGCGTAAAGCTGCGGGAGGAGCTGGAGCAGGTGCTGACCCGCATCCACATGGAGACCGGCAGCGCTACCTTCAACCCCAACAGCCCCAAACAGCTGGGCGAGATGCTGTTCGACACCATGGGGTTACCCCACGGCAAAAAGACCCAGCGCGGCTGGTCCACCGACGCCGAAACGCTGGAAAGTCTGCGCGAGTACCCACTGGTGGAGGACGTTTTGCAGTACCGCGCCTACCAGAAGCTGAACTCCACCTATGTAGAGGGTCTGCTCAAGGTCATTGGCGAGGACGGACGCATCCACTCCACCTTCAACCAGACCGAAGCCCGCACCGGGCGGCTCTCCTCCGATAACCCCAACCTGCAGAATATCCCCATCCGCACCGAGCTGGGCAGCCAGCTGCGCGCCTACTTTGTTGCAAAGCCGGGCTGTGTGCTGGTGGACGCAGATTACAGCCAGATCGAGCTGCGCATTCTGGCGCACATCACCGGGGACGAACACATGCAGCAGGCCTTTTTGAACGGTGAGGACATCCACCGCAGCACCGCCGCCAAGATCTACGGCATCCCGCAAAGCGAGGTGACGCCCCGGCTACGCTCCTCTGCCAAGGCCATCAACTTCGGCATCATGTACGGCAAGGGCGCGTACAGCCTTTCCAAGGATATCGGCGTGACCGTGAAGGAGGCAGACGCCTTCCTCAAGAACTATCTGGCAGCCTTCCCCAGCGTGAGCGGCTATATGGACAAAACCATCGCGGATGCCAAGGCAAACGGCTATGTGTCCACCCTGTTCGGCCGCCGCCGCACCCTGCCGGAGCTGGCCAGCACCAACTTCAATGTGCGCGCCAGCGGCGAGCGCATGGCACGCAACACCCCCATTCAGGGCACCGCTGCGGACGTGATCAAGCTGGCCATGGTGCGGGTGTGGAAGCGCCTGCGGGACGAAAAAATGGCCAGCCGCCTGATCCTGACCGTCCACGATGAACTGATCGTGGAGGCCCCGGAGGCAGAGGCCGAGCAGGCCGCCCGCATCCTGCGGGAGGAAATGGAAGGCTGCGTGCAGTACGCGGTGCCCCTGAGCACCGATGTGCACGCAGGCAAAAACTGGCTGGAGGCACACTAAAATGATCATTCTCGGAATCGAGTCTACCTGTGACGAAACTGCCGCTGCACTGGTGGAGGACGGGCGGCATCTGCTGAGCAACGTCATCTCCACTAGCGTCAAGGAGCAGGCGCTGTACGGCGGCGTTGTACCGGAGATCGCCAGCCGCCGCCACTGCGAATTTATCAGTGCTACGGTCAAAAAGGCTCTGCTGGACGCCGGCAAGACCATAGACGATGTGGATGCCGTGGCTGTCACCTTTGCGCCGGGGCTCATCGGCGCGGTGCTGGTAGGCGTAAACTTTGCAAAAGGTCTGGCCTACTCGGCGGGCAAGCCGCTGGTGCCGGTGCACCATCTGCGGGGACACATCGCCGCGCTCTACCTGACCCACCCGGAGCTCAAGCCGCCCTTTTTGTGTCTGGTGGCTTCCGGCGGGCACAGCCACATCGTGGAGGTGCAGGACTACACCCACTACCACATTCTGGGGCACACGGTAGATGATGCTGCGGGCGAAGCCTTTGACAAGGTGGCCCGCACGCTGGGTCTGCCCTACCCCGGCGGCCCCAGCGTAGCCGCCGCCGCCAAGACCGGCGACCCCAAGGCCTACCGTCTGCCGGTGCCCCATGTGGAGGGCAAATACAACGTGAGCTTTTCCGGTTTAAAGACCGCCGTGCTCAACGAGGTGAACAAGGCACAGATGAAGGGCGAGGAAGTGAACGTGCCCGACCTTGCCGCTAGCTTTCAGGAGCGCATTGCGGGCATTCTGGCCGAAAAGCTGCTGCTTGCCGCTGCCGATACCGGGGCAAAGCAGGTGTGCCTTGCCGGCGGCGTAGCCGCCAACGGTCGTCTGCGCCAGCTGGTGAATGACGGTGCCCAGAAGCTGGGCGCAAAAGTCTACCTGCCGGAACTGAAGTTCTGCGGTGACAACGGCGCGATGATCGCGGCGCAGGGCTATTACCAGTACATTGCCGGGCACACCGCCGGGCTGGAACTGAACGGCCTGCCCACCCTGCCCATCGACTATGAATAAACACAACACCGGAGGTGTTCCCATGACCGAGCGCAATCCCATCCTGCAAAGCCTGTTCGACCGCAAGTCGGTGCGGGTGTATGAAGAAAAGCCCATCCCTGCCGAGATGAAGCAGGCCATTTTAGAAGCTGCCGCACAGGCACCTTCTGCGGGCTGTCAGCAGCTGTATACCATTTTAGACATCACCGACTCGGCGCTGAAAGAAGCGCTGGCTGAAAGCTGCGACCACCAGCCCTTTATTGCCAAAGCGCCGCTGGTGCTGGTGTTCTGCGCCGACTGCAAAAAGTGGTACGACGCATATCTGGAAGTCGGCTGCACGCCCCGCACCCCGGGTGTGGGTGATCTGATGCTGGCGGTCACGGATGCCGCCATTGCCGCCCAGAACGCCGTAGTCGCCGCCGAAAGCTTTGGCATCGGCTCGTGTTACATCGGGGACATTATGGAAAACTGCGACACCCAGCGCAGCCTGCTGCATCTGCCGGACTATGTATTCCCGGCGGTGATGCTGGTGTTCGGCTGGCCCACCCAGCAGCAGAAGGAGCGGACAAAGCCCCAGCGCTGCGCCATGGAGCACATCGTGCACGAAAACGGCTACCGCACCATGGACGGCGCAGAGCTGCGGGACACCTTTGGCTACAAAGCCGGCAACGCGCCCTTTGAGCAGTGGTGCACCGCCTTTTGCAACCGCAAGTATAACTCCGATTTTTCCAAGGAAATGACCCGCTCGGTGGAGGAATACCTCAACCAGTTCCGGTAAATCCGGCAGACAGCCCACCATTGATCTGCTATTTTCCTGCAGCGCACAAGGGACTGTTGCAAAATAGCGCAGCACATATATCCATCGCAATTTCAGAAGCAAACGAAAAAAGCAAGTGCACCGCATCTCCATCAAAATTTTGGTGTTGGAGAAAATGTGTTGCACTTGCTTTTTTATGTGAGATCCCAGTTCAAATTATTTCGTAGTATCGTCAAGTGTAAAGACCGCTGCCCGCCTCTGTTCAGGACAGCCTGATCTTCAGGTCTGCCAGCAGATTCACGGCCTCCGGCAGCGAGAATTTGGCATCCTTCAGGCGGCTGCCCAGAATATCCACCTTATAGCCCGTGGCATCCCGGAAATCCGCTTTGCGCAGATCACACTGGTAGAACTCCGTTTCGTGCAGCTCGGCGCCCCTGAAATTCGCCAGCTGCATCTCGCACTTGGCGAACATAGAGCCTACGATCTCGTTGCCGTTTGAAAAATCAAAGCGGTTGAAATTCATTTCGGTAAAAGTGTTGTATTTCAGGCTGCAATCCTTCAGGGTATGGATGGGGTCCGGGAATGCACCATTGGACAGCAGCGGTGCCCACTCGATCTCCTGCAGGCGGCAGTCCTCAAAATCCAGCAACTGCACTGCGGAGGACACGCTCCGCAGCCCGGTGATCTCGCACCGCACGAACCGGCACTCGTTCAGTGTGGTGTGGTCCAGCTCGCATTTTGTAAAGGAGCATTCCACAAACACACAGTCGGTAAAGTCGCAGTCCTCAAAAGTCTCCTCGGTGAACGACAGGTCAGCAAACCGTTCACCTTCACAATAACGCTCTGTCATAAAATTCTCCTGTCAGCGCAGTTCTTCCAGCAGAGCCGTGCAGCCTTCCAGCACATCCTGCCAGGTAGCTTCAAAGTCCCCGGTATACCATGGGTCGGCCACATCGCCGGGGCGGCGGGTGTGGTCCATCAGCAAGGACACCTTGTGGTCCGGGTCGCTGCCCACAAAGCGGGCCATGTTCCGCAGGTTGTTGTGATCCATAGCAATGAGATAGTCGTAGGTCTCGTAGTCCCGCCGGGTCATCTGCCGGGCGGTCTTGCCCGCACAGGAGATGCCGTGCTCTGCCAGCTTGCGCCGGGCAGGCGGATAGACCGGGTTCCCGATCTCCTCGGTGCTCGTGGCCGCTGAGGAAATTTCAAACTGCCCGGAAAGCCCGGCCTTTTCCACTAAGTCCTTCATCACAAATTCCGCCATAGGGCTGCGGCAGATATTGCCGTGGCACAAAAAAATTATCCTTGTCATTCCTTACACATCCCTCCGCAAATCTTTATAATACGATACACCGCATGATTTTTTAGCATCAGTTCTGTGCGCTTTTCACGCAAGGTTTTAAGATCCGACGCATAGATTCACTTTCGGTTTTCCAAAGCATCCGTGTAGCGATATTGATAGATCAGGTCTTTTCGCTGGCTCTCTCCTGTCCGAAGAACACGTCCTTTATTGTCTTTTCTTCTGGACATCGCCAAACACCTTTCCTGAATGGAAAGAGCCTTGATATGACACACTCAGTATATCACATCAAGGCTCACTTGGCACGTTTGATTTTATCGCAATTTTCAGAAATAGTTCCTATCAAAACAGCATATTTGCGATATGCAGTTTGCGGATGTTGCTTGTGCATTAAAAACGCAAACTGCTATAGATGGAGTAGGCTTTATCAAGATATTCGTCCAGTCTGCGGCGTTTGATGAGCCGTTTTGAAGGGAAAGCCCAGTTGCTTGGCTTCCGCATCCGTTGTTTCGGAGAGATCTTCAGCCCCGGTTTCGGGGCTGGTTACGCGCTCCCAGCCTTTCTGGACGCCGTACTTCGGGTATGGCCGCATTCGTTTCACAGAACGTTGGTGCGGACAACAAAAACGTGCAAAGTAGTCCATGTTCACCCGCATCGGCCTTGTGTTACCCTGCTGTTTCGGGGGCAAACACATCCATGACTTCCATGCACCACTTCAGTTCCCGGGCAAATTTTTCTTTCAGGGCATCGTCGCTGCCGCTGCCCTTGAAAAGCCCTTTGTTGTTTTCCACAGCGAAATACAGTGTTCCGTCCCGGTGCAGGCTCCCACTGAAGCCGCCCTCGGCTGTCCCAGCAAGAGCCAGCAGCTTCCGGCATTTTTCCTCTGTCAGGCAGGCTTTCAGGGCGGTGTCATCGTCCGCTGTCAGCTTGAACTGCTGTTCAAAGCCGTCCACAGAGTTCTGTACCGATGCGCTCCGGACAAGCTGTCCCAGCTTCCCTCTTGGGGTAAAGGTCAGGCTCACCGGCATCGGTACACCAAAACGGCAGATGCCCCACAGACCGGCGTAGACCGTGTCGTAGGACGGCGCGTTGACCGCCGTGGGGTCGTCCGGGTCGGTATAGCTGACATCCCGGTCCAGCTCGATGCTGCACAGTTCCACCTCATAGCCCCGATACCTTGCCCGGACGTGTTCCCCGCCGGTCATGCGGTCATACTGGGGCAGTGGAAGCCCGGATTCCCCGAAACAGGTGATCCGGCCATTGGGTGCAAACTGCACCTGCTGCAGCGCAGCATCCAGCACCGCCGGGACGATGCGGCGATCCACGTCCTGCCGGGCGGCTTCCTTCCGGCTGCTGTGCAGCCACCCCAAAAGAAGCACAGCCACGATCACCAAGATCATTCCATAGGACATAGTGCCCCTCCCTTTCTCTGTCCGGCTCAGCCGCAGATATTGAAATACAGGCTGGCGTAGGGATCCAGCGGAGAAAGATCCATGATGTTGCCCTCAGGGCTGACATTTTCCAGATTGTCCAGCGCCATGGCATCGGTATAGTTGTCCGGCTGTGCCTGTGCGGCAAAAATCAGTCCGTCATAATCCTCCGGCAGGTAGACCACATAGCTCTTGGTAAAGATCTTGTCATCGCTGGTGCTGCTCATGTTCCAGTCGGTAGAAAAGAAGAACTCAATGTCGTAAGCGTTGTCGTTCCAGTACACCGTGTGATAATAGTGGTTGTCCCCTCGGCTCGTATCCCCCCTGGCGGTGGATGCCGTGAGCCATGTACCGGTATAGGCGTCGTAAAGCTCGCTGGAGATGTAGGTATCGTAGGTCTGCCCGAAGTAAGGGATGGAGGAATCCGGAATATAGCACACGGCATCGAACTGGATCTCCCGGATGCCGTCGTGGGTCATATCGTTGTACTTCGTCACCTGCCAGTAACACTCATCGGTGTTATAGCCGCTGCCCTTTCCGGTAAAGCTGCACACGCCGCTGACCAGCCGGATGGGGTCGGAAGAATCCACGGTGCCATTGATCTCCAACCCGTTTTTCTCAAAGCAGGTCGCCCGGGAGACGATGGCATCCACCGGGTGCAAAGCATCCGAAGAGCCTTCCTCCAACAGGTCGCCGCTGACCGAAAGATCCAGCCGCATCTGCGGAGTATCGTCGTCGAAGTAGAGATCCATGCCGTATTTGTCCGCATCTGCTATGCCGGTGTAAATGGTCTCGTTCTCGGAGTTGACGAACTCAAAAGTGCTGTCCTCGTGGACACGGAGCCAGAGCTCGATGTCGTAATAGCTCCACAGGCCGATATAATCATTGATGTAGTCGTAGCCGTCCATGGCATCGACCTCTTCCACAGAGGAAGCCGTGCTGACGGCAGCCGGAACGCTGCTGGCAGGGGCATCGCCGCCGCAGCCGGTACAGAGGATGCCGCCTGCCAGCAGAAGGCTGGCAAGGGGCAGCAGATGAGTTTTATTTTTCATGGTCGTTTTCTCCCGATCTTCAAAGTTTCTGTCCCGCTGCCCAGACGAACAGCAGTGTCAGCAGGGTATACGCCGCGCTGAGCATTGCCATCACGATGCACAGGGCCTGTAGTCCACGGCGCAGCCGGGGCTTCTGCGGCAAAAGCCTGGGGAGCACATACGAGCCGGCCAGAGCCAGTGCAAGCAGCAGAACCGATTGTTCCAGTGTCATATCCTCAAACCTCAATCGACCAGTTCAAGATGATCGCAGATGTTGTAGAACACATCCTGCATGTCGTCCGCCTCATCGGCAATGGTGCCGAAAGCATAAAGGTAGGTGTAGTCGTCGGTGTCCACCGTGTAGACCATCCACTCCCGCTGGTCTTCCTCCGAGCCGGTGGTGTACCAGACGATGTAAACCGGATAGGAAAGATTCTGGGTGTAGTCTTCATCCTGGAAGCAGGTGACATCGCGGGGCTCCCCCTCGCCGGTATCCAAAGCGGCAAACCGGGCGGCATATTCTGCGTATTCCTCTGCCGTCTCGCTGGTGCGCAGCGACTGGAACGCCATATCCACCACCAGCACCGAGCCGTCCTGCGTCATATCCTCATAGGTGTAGGTGCCATCCTCGTAGTTCTCGTTCATCAGATTTTCCATGCTGGTAAAGGGAAGACCGCCGCCCACCAGCACCGGGATGCTCACCACGTCCGAAGAGGCGGGGATCAGGTCGCCCCGTCCATCCTCCGGCGGAATGACCTCGTAAGCCCCGGCCTTGTCGGAGTCCGAAGCCTCGTCTGCGGTCTCGGAACTGCCGCATCCGGTCAGGGAAAACATCAGCAAGGCGGCAAGTAAAAGTGCGATACGTTTCATTTTGGTTCCTCCTGTTTCAGAAAAGCGCCTCATCCGGCATCTTTTCCTGCGGGGCACGGTTCCGTGTCCTCATACTGCATCACTCCCATCAGCACCCGACGGTGCTGCTCACCTTCTTGCCCATCTTTTCGGCCTTATCGTAGCCGTTGTACTCCGGAACAAAGAAGGTCTTTGCCATGGCGTTGTTGTAGTTGCTGTCCCAGTAGATCACCGTCCACATGTAGGCATCCATCTTATTGTTCCAGATGTAACCCCGCATGGTGGCAATGCGGTTGGAAGCGCTGCTTTCGTCCACTACCTCCCACGAGGTGTCGGGCCACTGCCCGCCGTACAGCTGCTGGAAATCATACTCCAGATATTCCTCTGCATAGTCCAGAACAAAGTCATCATCGGAGTCGGTATAGTTCAGGTATTCATCGGTGACCCTGCGGCAGACCGCAAAACCGCAGTCGTCCCATTCGGGGTTTGCCACCACAAGGGCATCATCCAGAACATCCAGCACATAATACTCATAGGGGTAGTAGGTCTGCACATGAACGGTCTTGTCCTTGACGTGCATCCGGTCGCCCTTGTCGGTAAAACTCAGGTCGTGACCGGATGCATAGACGCCGAGCGCCAGCGACATGGTCAGCAGTGCAGCAGCAAACAGCCCCAGCGTGCGTTTCATCGTGTTTTTCATAAAATTGCCTCCTTTTTTGATAAATGGTTTTGCTCCGGTCATGCCGGAACGGGCCGGAAGTTCCCGGTCTCCGGGTCCCAGCAGAACAACAGTTCCAGCGTTCCTTCTTTTTGTGAAAAGCGGAGCAGCACATCGCTGCTTCCGTCGCCGTTGCGGTCGGCGGTGTCCATGCCAAGGTAACGCTGTTCCGCATTCTCCACAGGTGCAGGGTAGACCAGCTCTGCCAGCAGCACCTGACTTTCGGTATCATAGTAGAGGGTCGTGTCCCCGGTGTGGACGCAGGTGCAGAAAGCGATGGTCTCTCCGTCTCGCACCAGCGTTCCATAGTCGTCGATGATGCCCCAGGTGCGCCAGTCGCTTCCGGCAATATTTTCCTCCGGTGGGTCCTCCTGCTTCCTTGCCGGAGCCGGGAGGATGACCCAACCCAGCAGCAGGATCAAAAATGCCGCCAGCAGGATGGTCATTGTTTTCTTCATCGTTTACCACCTGTTGTTGAAAAGCAGGTCTGTACCGTTCAGGCTCAGGGTACTTACGTCTTCTCCCACATCGCCCGGGTGCTCATTCGGGATCAGCACAGCGGTGTCCTCGGTGCCGTCGTCCCAGAACAGGCTTACGGTATCGCCGTCCACCATCCACTGCCCTGTATACACGCTGTCGGCATCAAAGCCGTAAAAGCTGTCCCCCAGGTCTTTCTGGCCATACAGGATGAAGCCGTGGTTGGGGTAAAAGTTGAGGTACAGGTGTTCTTCGTCCAGCCGCCACTGCCGGTACATCAGCACACAGGCATTGTGCAGGTCCGCATCATCGGTGTAGTCAGAGCGGATGTAGTAGTTCGGGAAGGAGCTTGCATTTCCGGTCAGAAAAGCCCGTCCGTCCTCGATGATCTCCACGCTGTTGAAGACGTTTTCCTCCATCTGAAGGCTCAGGAAAGGCACATCGTCCGGGCCGATGTCAAAGCCCTCCATGCTGTAGACCATTCCCTTCATGGGGTAGGCGGTGTAGGTGTCCTCGGTGGAGCCGTATTCGCCGTGCATCTCCACTGTGCCATCGGACGCAATGTGATACCAGTTTTCCGAGGTGTAGTCTCCCCGCTCGTACCAGATCCAGTCATCCAGCGCTTCTCGCTGTTCATCGCTCAGCTCGGCCGCAGAGGCCGTATCCGAGGTCTCCTCAGAATACGGGGCTTCCTCCGCTTCCGAGCTGGAGGAAGGCTCCGCAGTGTCTCCCCCGCAGGCAGAAAGGCTGATGCACCCTGCCAGCAGCAGGCTCAGGGCAGCGATGGTTTTTCTCTGTTTCATCGTATTCCTCCTTTCTTTTCCGGGATTTTTGTTCAGATAAGACAAAAAAGATCCACGTTACACTTATAATGTAGCGTAGATCTTTCCAAAATGCTATTAACCTGAGGTTAGTATTTTTTTGCAAACAATTCTGTCAGCTGGGCACGCTTCGTGCGCACCCCGCCGCCAATGCCCAGCTTTGAATAAAGCTGGTTGGTGTACTGCTTCACCGTTCCTTCTGAAAGGAACATCCTGGCAGCGATCTCTTTGTTGGTGCAGCGGTCTGCAATGAGCCTTGCCAGCATAAGCTCCCGTTCTGTCAGCCGGGCGGCAGCTTCGGGCAGAGCCTCGCTGCGGTTCAGCGCCCGGCAGCGTTCCTGCTGCGCTGTGCCCAGAGCAAGGATGCGCCGGACAGTATCGGAATACGGTCCTTCCTGCGCTGCCTCCAGCAGAGGTTCCAGATCCCGGAAGTTCTCTGCAAAGGGCACTACAAAGCCGTCCGGGGCAGCCTGGGCCAGAGCCTGTTCCAGCAGGCTGAACCCCTCATCCTGCCGGCCCAGCCGGGCACAGGCAGCTGCCATCTGGATCCGCAGATGCAGGGCCACAAGGTCATAGTGAAGGGCCTCGCACATGGCCAGCAGTCCCGGGCCGCGGCCCAGCACCCGGGCCCATTCTCCCTGTGCCAGATACACCTGATTTTCGATCAGCCCGATCATGGGCTTGCCGGGAGCAAGGGTGTTCACGGTATCCATGCGGTGGGCGGCGTACACATCCGGGATGCTGTCTGTCTGCCCCCGCAGGGCGTAGTAATAGGCGCAGATGGCGTTGAACAGATTGCGCCATGCCATATTGTGCTGCCGGAGCATCTCTTCCCGCCGTACTTCCAGCGGGACCCGGGGCATGTATGGCCCGCAGAGGGACAGCCGCCACGCCAGAAAATCACAGCAGAGGGTCATGTTGGTCTGACCATTGCCCTCGATCTGTGCATAGGCACGCTCCAACAGGATCTGTGCATCGTCAAAACGCCCCTGCTGCAGATCCGCTTCTGCCCGCATGATGGTTTCCGCCCCCATGCCGTGCCCGTTGGTGATCTTATAATAGTGGGGCATACACTCATCCATCTCCGCCAGTTCCCGGTCCAGCTGACCGGGCTGACGGTGGAACATCATCAGCACCGAGGGAGAGCCAAAGGTCCATCCGCCGCTGTTCTGGATGCTGATTGCCGGGTGGGACATCTGTGCACTGGCGCTGCGGTGCAGGCGGCTCATGGCAGAGATATCATTGTACATAAGAAAGCTCAGGATCAGGTCGCACTCTCCCAGAAGACTGCCTTTTTCTTCCTGGGACCACTTCGGATGCTCTGCCACCGTGGTCAGCAGAAGCTGCTTCAGTTCCATCATTTTGGGGATCTGCCGCCAGTTGAACATACAGCGCATCAGCACCAGAATGGCAAACGGGTGCCGCTTCAGCGTTTCCACCGGACAGCGCCCCAGCCGTTCCAGCAGCTCAGCCGGGTCAAGAGAGGTCAGCAGGATCCCGGCATCCCGTTCGATGACCTGCAGCGCTGCATCGTAATCTTTGCACGCCTCGTAGGCAGTCAGCGCATGGAGATACTGCTGCTTTGCCTCATACCACACCCCGTACCGTTCCCGGCAGGCATCCTGCTTTTCCGGTGTCAGTCGGGCAAACAGCCGCTCGGCGCACTCCTTGAGCATGTGATGGAAGCGGAAAGTCTCCCCGTCCGGCAGGCGGGTGACAAAAGCGTTCTGCTCGGTCAGTGCCAGCAGGAGCATCTCCGCGTCGGGCATCTGGGTCACTGCCCGGGCCATCTCCACAGTGAACTCGTCCGCAAGGCCCATCACAGCCAGAAACTCCTGCTTTCTCGGCGGCAGGTTTTCCAGCATGGCCGCCGCGAACATGGAGTAGATGTCTGCATCGTCATTGAGCAGGATACCCCGCTCCGCCAGCGAATGAAGGTTCAGATAGATGGCAGAGAACCAGCCTTCGCAGGAGTGCAGCAGGCTTTCCACCTGCGCCTCAGTCAGGTCTATGCCGCAGCGGTGGGCGTAGTGGGCAAGCTCGGTATGGTTGAGCCGCAGCTGCTCCTTGCCAATGCGGTGCAGGCGGTGCCCCAGCCGGAGGATCTCCTCTTTGGGCAGAAAGTTGTTCCGGCTTGCCACGATCAGATGGACGTTTTCCGGCAGGCGGTTTGCCAGCCCACACAAGAACTTTGCCGTATTTTCGTCCTTTAGCAGGTGGAAATCATCCAGAAACAGGTAGCAGGGCGTGTTTCCTGCCAACACCGTGCACAGGTCATCCATCAACTGGGCTGCACTGCTGGCATCTTCCGGGTATTCGCAGCCTGCCAGTGCCGTCAGTCCTGCCGCTCCAAAGGCATTCTGCACACTTTTCCAGAAAATAGAGCGATTGTCGGAGTAGATATTCACGCGCAGGATGACTGCATTTTCCGTCTGTCTGCGCTGGTTCAAAAACCAGTTGATGGCGGTGGTCTTGCCGTAACCCATAGGGGCCACCACCGCCGTCAGTGCACTGACCCGGATTGGGCGCAGGGTCTCCTGCACCCTCTCTGAGATATAGACCGCATTCAGGTCCAGCTTCCGCATAGTCGTTGCTCCTTTTCTCATCTTGAGACAGGTATGTTCCTTTGAACTCAGTATACCATAAATAAGAAAAAGGTGCATCTTGTTTTTGCCGGAAAAGCCACTGACAGTCTGCCGCTCGCAGAATCCTCCAGCGGATTCATGATTCTTCAATGTTCCCGGACGCAAAACGGACTTCTGCAGGCGTCCAAACACGCGCAGAAGTCCGTTCGTTTCTTAAAGGCTGATCATCCACCGACCGCTTTTCGTCAGGGGCTTTTTGCTTATTTTTACTTTTGCTCCTTGTCCACCACCTGGATCTTGCCCTTCTTCCACAGCACATAGGAGGTCAGGATGCCGATAGGCAGCATCACGATGATAAAGATGCCCACAAGTCCGCCCAGCACGGAGCCGTAGCCTGCAAGGCGTGCGGCGAGGGAGAGCACCGTCATGATGATCAGCACCGGCAGCACACCCTTGATGCCGCCCTTGACCACCTTGCTGCCGCTGGACGAGCTGGCAAACAGACCCAGCGCCATGGAGCCGAACAGTGCCGGCAGCAGGTAGCCGGAGGCCGTCTTGACGGCGGGCAGCTCGAACACCGGGCTGATGAAGGAGGCGCACACCGCTGCCAGCGTCAGGATGGCAACGGTCATCAGGGAGGAGACCGCAACGGCCACCGAGGCAATGGCCTCACCCTCCGGGGTATTGGGCTGCTTTTTGGTCAGGTTCATGGCGTTTGCCGCCACCGGGAGCTTCAGGTTCATGATGTTGCCGGTGATGAAAGCCAGATAGGCCGAGCAGCCCAGAATGGGGGTGTAGCTCAGCGCCTCTGAAAAGCCCACCGGGATGTAGATAAGCAGGATAGAAAAGGTGTTTACGTTGAACACTTCGCCCAGAGACGGGACGCTGTCGTAGGCGGCCAGCACCACAAAGGGCAACGCTACCATGTAAATGAGGGCGATCAGGGTGCCCACGCGCCCCCAGCGGTGCGCCCAGCTCTGGAAGGAGTCCATTTTGGTCTCAGTTTTTGCTTTGCTCATGTCCGTTTTCCTCCCCTTAACCGAAAATGCGTACCCATGCCAGCGAAGAGATCAGGCCGCCCAGCATGGAAAATGCCATTACAAAGTTATTGAGCCATGCAAGACCCGGGCGCTTTGCCAGCACGCCCACGCCAATGGCGATCACAAGACCGGTGATCATAACGGCAGCCTGCACATTATCGGTGAACAGCAGAATGGGGATGTACACCGAGAACATCACCAGCATGAACACACCGGACAGCACGTTTTTCCAAGTGCTGCCGCCGCTTTCGACAGCAGAGCGGTCCACGCTTTTGCACAGCTTTTTGCCAAGGGGCAGCAGGATCAGAAAGCCGCTCAGCATACCCACACTCATCAGGATCATCACCACGCCGAACTGCCGTCCGGTGGCGCTTTCCAGCATTTCCGCAGAGGATGCATAGCCCAGCACCTGCGCAATGGAGCTGGAGATCATAGTTTCATACGAGAGCGAGCCAATGACCGACAGCCGCCACCAAGCCCACACGCTGCCCAGCACCGCAATGAGCACGAACAGGCCCACCACGATGGAAAGGCTGGGCACAACAGAAAAAATAAGGCTGGATTTGATCACGTTGCTCAGCTCCTTGCGGGTGATGCCCAGCTCCAGACAGTGGTCGTAGGCCTTTTTGAGATAGACCAGCGAGAATGCAGAAATGTACAAAAGACCGCCGATGACCAGCGCCAGCAGCAGCGGGCTCTGGATGATGTCCTTCATGGTTGCCATAAGTTGTCCTCCCCATAAATACAGAATAAACGAAAAAAGGCGGGTTTTTCTGCCCGCCGTCCTTGCGATACGGACAGGATACTGGAAAAAGCGTTTTCTGTCAAATAAGTATGACTAAAGTAAGGGTAGTCCTTGGGATACATTTCCGGCAGGAGAAGCCGCAAAAAACCTTGTTCACATAAAAATAATAAAGTGCTGACCGTCAGTCACTTTGGATTCGTTGAAAGTTGCACAAATTTTAAAGAAATTTTCTGTCGTTCTGCCGAAAACAGTGGACGCTCTGCCCATGCAAAAAATACGGGCTCTGCTACAATATTCCATACCTCTGCATCTTGCATAAGCACACTATTTTTGAAAATTGCGATAAAAAGCCGCCGAGGACTCCTCCCCAGACGGGAAGCATCCTCGGCGGTATTCGTTCAGCGGGTGTATTGCGGTCTGCAAGCGTCCTTATGCAAAGCTTTCTGTCTGCATCAAAGGTATTTCCGGATGGTCGGCACAAGGACATTCATATTGATCGGCTTTGCGACATGGTCGTTCATCCCGGCCTCCAATGCCGCCTGCTTATCCTCGGAAAAGGCATTTGCAGTCATAGCGATGATGGGGATGCCTGCTTTTTGGGGGTCGTCCATCCGCCGGATCTTTGTTGCCGCATCGTAGCCGTTCATCACCGGCATCTGGACGTCCATAAGGATCAGCTGATAGGTTCCGTTCGCAGCCTTTTCCAGCATATCCACGCATTCCACGCCGTCTTTGGCGCGGTCTACCGTGCAGCCCTCTTCCTGCAGCAGCTCGGTGGCGATTTCCGCATTGAGGTCGTTGTCCTCGGTCAGCAGGATCTTTACACCGCACAGGCTCTTTGTGTCCGAAGCGCCGGTCTCCCGTTTCGCCTGTGCTTCCTCCTGCGATGCAATGCGGCAGGGAATGGTCACGGTAAATGTGGAGCCAACACCGATCTTGCTCACCACTTCCACGGTGCCGCCCATCAGCCCGACAAGCTTTTTCACGATGCCCATCCCGATGCCGCTGCCTTCCACCTTGCTGACGGTGGAGGTGCGCTCCCGTTCAAAAGGCTCAAAGATGTGCTTCTGGAACTCCTGCGACATTCCGATGCCATTATCGGCAACCGTGATCACCGCATTGCACCAGCCCTCTTTTTCGCCGGGGTTCTGCGTGATGTCACAGCGGATCGTGCCGCCGGCACCGGTGTATTTGACCGCGTTGCTGACGAGGTTTGTACAGACCTCGGTCAGGTGCGGGATATCCACATAGACATACGGATACAGCAGATGTGTTGTCACCGTAAGCGTCTGCCCCTTGCCGTCTGCCTGATTCTGGAACATCGCAATGCAGTTGCGGAAATCCGTCTCGATATCCGAAACCGAATCCTCGATCTCCGTCTTGTCGTTTTCGATGCGGGCAAGATCCAGAACATTGTTCAGCAGCATCAGCAGGTTCTGTCCGCATACCTGAATATTCTCCATGTATTTTTCCAGCTTTGCCGGGTCATCCAGATGCCGGGAGGCAAGGTCGGCATAACCGATAATGGCGTTCATGGGGGTGCGGATGTCATGGGACATATTGAACAGGAAGGTGGATTTGGCGCGGTTCGCGCTCTCTGCTTTTTCCACAGCGACCTGCAATTTTGCATTCAGTTCCTGCGTATCGTTTGCGGCTTTCCTTGCAGCCGCCTCGGCTTTACGCGCCTTGCGGAGCAGCTTTAAAATCGTGAATAGAACGACTGCAACAGCAATGCTGCTGATCAGCAGCACCATGACGAAGTTATCCTTTATAAAATCGCTCAGGGTGACCTTCCGCGCGGAGCTCTGATACATTGCAATGGAGCCGGTAAGCATATTGGTCGGCATTGCCTTGATCGTTTTGTTCAAAATGGACAGCAGGCTGCGGTTTCCGTTATTGACCGCAAAGCAGGATCTGACAGGGTTCAACAGCGGCACGCTGTAAAAGCTGTATTTCTTGCTGTAATTTTCCTCGCTGCTGATCCCTGTGATAAAGCAATCTGCCTGTCCGTCTTTGACCAGCTTTGCCGCATCCTCCTGTGTATCACAGGCCACGATCTCCCACTGCGGATAATAAAATTCAATGTACTTTTTCAGGGAGAGCTTGTTTTGGGGCACGGCAATGCGGTTTGCCTTGCTCTCGTTAAAGTGCTGTTTGTTCGTGACCGCCATCAGGTTGGTCATCCATGTTGTGTTGGTACGGGCAATGTGATACTCTTCCGCCAGATTGGGGTTCTGGTCGAAATGGAAGATCATGTCGATCTCGCCCGATTCCAGCGCATCCAGCTCCGCTTCCTTGCTGTCATAGCCGACTATCTGGAATTCCAGTTCCTGATTGCCCAGACAGCCTACGGCAAACTGAATATAGTCCGTAATTGCCCCGCTAATCTCCCCGGTAGCAGGGTCATAGGTGCTGACGCCGCTGTCGCCCGTCAGAAAGCCCATCCTGATGGCGCCGTGCTCTTTGAGCCATGCCTTTTCCTCCCCTGTAAGGATGGGCGTATAATCCAGCGAGAAATATCTTTTATACAGATCTGCCGTATAAAAAGGCGCAGCTTCGTCCAACGCGCGCATTGCACTGTCCAGCTCTTCCTTGAGATCAGGACGGTCTTTGTTGATCGCATAGTAGATGCCGGATTTTCCCACACAGGTTATGGTGGAGATGCCGCGCTCTGCCCAGAAGGATTCTTCCAGCGAGACAAAGCAGTCGATCTCGTGGTTTGCCAGCTTTTGCTTTACATCCTCGTTGTTGGATACGTTGACGTGTTCCGTTTTCAGGCCGTATTTTTCCTCCCATTCGGTCAGCATCACTTCCGGCTCCGTTCCCATCAGAACGCCGATCTTTTTGCCGTCCAGCGTCTTGAAGTTGGTAGCGGAGATATCTGCGCGCGAAAGATCGGCGTAGAGGTAATATTTTTCCTCCCCCATCGGCTCGTCCGAAAACAGCATCTCCCCGGCGCGGTCCTCCGTATAGGAAATATCGCCCATAATGTCGATCTCGCCGTTTTCAAGCTTTTCGAAGCAGTCTGACCAGTCGCAGGTCACATACTCGAACTGCCAGCCGGTGTAACCGGATAAGGTCTCCAGCAATTCGTAGCCGTAGCCTTTTCTTGCGCCCTTCTCGTTGACATAGTTGAAGGTATCCTCAAACGAGCCGACACGGACGACCTTTACAGGGGCGGTTTCTGCGGCAGCTTTTACAGGGAGCACGGCTGACAGCAACAGCAGCAGGCTCAGCATTGCACAGATGCTTTTCCGTGTCAGGGTGCGCATGGTTTCGCTCGTTCCAGAGTTTTTCATTTTGTCCAATCTTTCTCCGCCCCAGACGGTCTCATTTCAGGAAGTTCATTGCTAAATCGTTCTTATTCTGCTGTCAGCAGCTTTTTTGAATATCTATGCCATTATATAACACAATTGTAACATTATAACAAAAGCGTTTCAAGATTTTTTTCTCGTAAAGCGCACTTATTTTTACAGAACGCGTTTATCCCCTACTGACAAAAGACCGTTACCGCAAAAAGCAACAGGCATTGCCGCCCTTTTGCAAGGAATACGGCAATGCCTGTTTTATTGCTTATTTTCTCTAGGTTGTGTTCCGATCAGAGCAGCAATTCATTGCGCAATTCTCGGTTCACATACAGATTTGCGCCCTGCTTTGTTACCGACAGTTCAAATTTTCCGTTGCTGCCCATAGCGTTCAGCAGCGGTTTCACCGCTACGCGGACGGTACCCTGCGGCGTAACGAATTCCAGAATCTGTATTCCCTGTTCTAACAGTTTGTTCAATATCTCAGACGTACCGGTCAGAACGGTAACTTCATCGTACTCCGAAACGATACGCAGTGTGCTGCCCTGCTGCGTTGTTTCAAAGAAGCGGTCTGCGTTTTGCTTATCCAGCACATGCAGGCGCGGATTGTTCGATTCGTTGCCCAAGGCCGGAATTTCACGGGTCTGTGTATGGCTGCTATCCCTACGGCAGACGCGCGTTTCCTTACCAGATTCGGATTCTTTTGCCGCTTCTGTTACGAACCATTCGCCCCATTCATGTCCATCAGCCGGTATTTCTTCCTGCATAACAAGGATCTTATTACATACGCTGCAGTGGCTGCCTTCGGTCAGGCCGGTCTCGGTGCAGGTGGGTGCAACCGCGGCGTCCGTTACCACGGTGTGCTCCGTGGTGGGGATAACTTCCTGTGCCTTCAGCACGGTATTACATACGCTGCAGTGGCTGCCTGCCGTCAGGCCGGTCTGGGTGCAGGTGGGGGCAACGGCTGCATCCGTTACCACGGTGTGACCCAGTGCGGGGATAACTTCCTGTGCCGTCAGCACTGCATTACACACGCTACAGTGGCTGCCTGCCGTCAGGCCGGTCTTGGTGCAGGTGGGGGCAACGGCTGCATCCGTTACCACGGTGTGCTCCGTGGTGGGGATAACTTCCTGTGCCTTCAGCACGGTATTGCATACGCTGCAGTGGCTGCCTTCGGTCAGGCCGGTCTTGGTGCAGGTAGGTGCAACTGCTGCATCCGTTACCACGGTGTGCTCCGTGACGGGGATAACTTTCTGTTCCGTCAGCACGGTATTGCATACGCTGCAGTGGCTGCCTTCGGTCAGGCCGGTCTTGGTGCAGGTAGGTGCAACTGCTGCA
>CAKTFS010000019.1 GCA_934561115.1 uncultured Faecalibacterium sp.
TGGCTTCGGCAGCGCCAAAGCCGTCCAGCCGGGGCATCTCCACATCCATAAAAATGATGTCGAACCCCGGCGTATAGCGCTCTGCGATCTCAGAGCCGTCTGCAATGAGACGGATCTCCACCTGTAAGCCCTGCTCCTCGGCATACTGCCGGACAAAGCGGTTCAGGCATTCCCGCGTTTCCACCTGATCCTCCACGATCGCGATCCTGAACATCCTGCGCACCACCCTCTCTCTGCGTCTGATCGCCGTATCACTCTTTTTATTGAAACACACTTTTCTTTGAAATGCAATGGAAAACCTTGTTCGACACGGTGCTGTTTTAAAGCATTTGTCCTGTAGGGGGATCAGGTTCGCACGAAGCAAACTTGATCCCGCAAAACAAAAGGCAGGATACCATCGCCATGATGATACCCCGCCTTTGTTCGTTTACCGTTCCGAGTAGTCCTTCCGCAGAACTTCCTGCAAACAAAAAACGTACCCGAACCCTTTTTCATAAAGAATCGGGTTCGAGTACGAACTGAATGGTGGACGGTACAGGACTCGAACCTGTGACCTCCTGCACGTCAAGCAGATGCTCTACCAGCTGAGCTAACCGTCCATGTCATATCGACTTGGATAGTTTACCACAGCTTTTTGCAAAAAGCAAGGGTTTTTGTGCTTTTTTATGCGTTCTTTTTTACTTTTCCGGTGAGAGCGCCCGGCGGATGATATCGTACAGCACCGGCTTCATGGCGTCGATGTTGTCCGGTTTGCCCTCCAGAATGCTGGAATAGCACACCGACATACACATACTGCCAAGGGCCGTGATGCGCTGGTAGACCTCCCGCTCGGTGCGGCCGGCCATCTCCGGGCTGGAAAGCACGATGGCCAGCAGCTTGCGCATCAGGGGCTCGGCCTCCCTGCTGGCTTCGATCTGGTCCAGCCCGGGCCAGACAAAGTTGCGCTCCAAAAACCGCAGCACCAGCACGTCCTGCCGCAGCGCCTCGATGATATGGTCGATGACGAACACCACCTGTGCGGTAAAGTCGGGCAGCTCGGTGTGCTGCTCGACCGCAAGGCAGGCATCGCTCAGCAGCTGGTAGCTCACCCGCCCCAGCAGCGCCTGCATCACCGCGCCCTTATCCTGAAAATACAGATAAAACGTTCCCTTGCCCACCTTGGCACGGCTGGTGATATCCTCCACGCTGGTCTTGGCGGTGCCCCGCTCCAGAAACAGCTCGTAGGCTGCATCCAGCAGGGCGCGGCGCTTTTCCTGCTTCTTCCCTTCCACGGTGCTCATGCTATGGGTAGATTCCTCTTTTCTCTGAATTTAGACGCAGGTATGTGCTGCGTCCGGCTTGTGTACCTTAGTTTAGCAGTCCTTTGCCGTTTGTGCAAGCCCGATTTACTATACAATTTTTTGCAGGTGATAAAAAAACTGACTTTCGGTCACTTTTCCTGCTTGACACACTGTCCGGGGTGGATATAATAGTGTTTGCCCGGAAGATGACCGGTGGTCAGTTTCGCGGGCTTTCCCAATCAACTTTCTATTCTGGAGGGTTCTCATGAAAAAGATCGCACAAGGCATCGTGCGTCTGCGCAAGCTGATCTTAACAGTGGCAGTGCTGCTGTTGATCCCTTCCGCGATCGGCGCCATTGCCACCCGCATCAATTATGACATCCTCACCTACCTGCCGCAGGATCTGGACTCCATGATCGGCGAGGTAGCCCTTGAGGACGATTTCCATCTGGCCTCCACCGGTATGATCACGGTAGAGGGCCTGCCAACCAATGAACTCATCGCCATGAAAAAGGAGATCGACGCCGTGCCCGGCGTTACCCAGACCTTCTGGCTCAGCGATGTGATCGACCCCAACATCCCCACCGCCATGCTGCCTGCCGATGTGCAGCAGTTCATGTTCGGCAAGAATGATTCCACCATGCTGATCGTCCGTTTTGACGCCCCCAGCGCCAGCGACGAGACCATGGAAGCCGTCAAGCAGATCGAAAAGCTGCTGCGCAAGGACTGCTTCTTCGGCGGCATGAGTGTTATCCTGCAGGACACCAAGGCGCTGGTCAATCAGGAAATGCCTATGTATATCCTGATCGCCGTGGGTGCCAGCCTGCTGGTGCTGTTCCTCTCGCTGGAAAGCACCCTCACCCCGCTGCTGTTCATGCTGGGTCTGTTGTTCCCCATCGTGTACAACTTCGGCACCAACATCCTGCTGGGGCAGATCAGCTACATCACCGAGGCGCTGGCCACCGTGCTGCAGCTGGGCGTTACGATGGACTTCTCCATCTTCCTGCTGCACCGCTATGAGGAAGAAAAGGAGCTGCGCTCCTCCAACGAGGAAGCCATGGCCAGCGCCATCTGCAAGACCATGACCTCCATCTCCGCTTCCAGCCTGACCACCATTGCAGGCTTCCTTGCTTTGTGCGCCATGCGCCTGACGCTGGGCCGCGATATCGGCCTTGTCATGGCAAAGGGCGTGGCACTGGGCGTCATCTGCACCGTGGTCATTCTGCCCTCCCTGATCCTTACCTTTGATAAGTGGGTAGAAAAATACAAGCACCGCACCGTTATCCCCCAGCTGAAAAAGCTGAGCTACTTTGTTTCCAAGCACGCAGCGCCCATCGTGGCCGTCTTTATCCTCATCCTCATCCCCTTTGCCATTGCGCAGAACAAGACCAGCGTGTACTACACTCTGTTCGACTCGCTGCCCCAGGATCTGACCGGTATCGTGGGCACCAACAAGCTGGGCGAGGACTTCGGCATGACCACCAGCCACTTTATTCTGGTACATGACGACCTGACCGCTACGCAGGTGTCCGACCTGTGCGACGAGCTGAAGGACGTGGACGGCATCACGCAGGTGGTAAGTCTGGACTCCATCACCGGCCCCGGCTTTGACACCGAGCTGCTGCCCGACAGCGTGATGGAGATCCTGCAGTCCGGCGGCTATAAGCTGATTTTGGCCAACAGCTCCTACAAGACCGGCACGGATGCCATCAACAGCCAGCTGGATAAGATGATCGGCCTGATCAAAAACGTAGACCCCGAGGGCGTCATCACCGGTGAAGGCGCTATGACCAAAGACCTGATCGAGGTGGCAGACGTGGACTTCAAGAACGTCAACGTCTGGTCGATTCTGGCGGTTCTCGCCATCATCGCCATCTCCTTCAAGAGTATCTCCATCCCGGTGCTGCTGGTCGCCAGCATCGAGGCCGCTATCGCCATCAATATGGGCATCCCGTACTTTACCGGTACGCAGCTGCCCTTCATCGCCAGCATCGTTATCGGCACCATCCAGCTGGGCGCTACCGTGGACTACTCCATCCTGATGACCACCCGTTATCACGAGGAACGCGCTTTTGGCCGCACCCCCAAGGAAGCTGCCCAGCAGTCGCTGGAGCATTGCAGCCAGTCCATCCTGACCAGTGGCCTGACCTTCTTCGCCGCTACGGTCGGCGTGGCGGCCATCAGTAAGATGGAGCTGCTGCGGAGCATCTGCCTGCTGATCTCCCGCGGCGCTCTGATCAGTATGCTGGTCATTCTGGTGGTGCTGCCCGCCGCCCTGATGCTGTGCGACTGGCTCATCCGCCACACCACCCTGAAATGGATGGTACCTGAATCTGCCAACGCCAAGAAGTCTGAAAAGGAGTAATGCGTTATGAAAAAATCGCTTCGTTTCGCCAGTGCGGCGCTGGCAGTTGCCCTCGCCGCCAGCTGTGCAGCCCCGGCTTTTGCCGCAGGCGGCAGCAGCTTTACCAAGTCTGAGACCGTGTACGCTGTGATGAACGCCGATGGCTCCATCCAGAGCACCACCGTCAGCGAGCACGTTTACAGCGCCTCCGGCCTGTCCAATGTGACCGACCAGAGCACCCTGACCAATATCCAGAACACCGAGAGCAGCGCCGCGTTCACACAGGACGGCGAAAAGCTGGTGTGGAACACCGATGATACCGATGTGTATTATAAAGGTGACACCAGCCGCGCCCTGCCCATTCAGGCTACCGTTACCTACGCACTGGACGGTCAGGAAGCCGCGCTGGAAGATCTGATCGGCAAGAGCGGCCATCTGACCATGACCATCGCCCTGAAGAACAACGAGACCGGCACCGTGAACGTGAACGGCACCGACCGCACCATCGTCACCCCGCTGGTCACCGCCGTGGGCGTGATCTTCGGGCAGGACGCCACCAACGTGGTGGCTGCCCACGGTCTGGTGGAAAGCGCCGCCAAGAGCAATGTGGCTGCCTTTGTCACCCTGCCGGGCGTGAAGGACTCCCTGTCCGGTCTGCTGCCGGACGAGCTGGACACCATCGAGGATTATCTGCAGGACACCATCACGGTGGAGGCAGATGTCACCGGGCTGACCTGCCCGCAGGTGATGATGGCCTGCGCCACCAGCGCTGCGGCTCTGGGCACCGACAATGTGTTTGACCTGAGCAGTATCAACGACCTGACCGACGGCATCAACCAGCTGAACGACGCCATGAGCCAGCTGCTGGACGGCGCTTCTCAGCTGGAGGATGGTACCAGCCAGCTGGCCAGCGGCGTGCTGGCACTGCTGGACGGTGCCAACACCCTGAACACCGGCGCAGCTGCACTGGACGAGGGTCTGGGGCAGCTGACCAACGGTCTGGACACCCTGAGCGCCAACAACAGCGCCCTGAACAGCGGCGCACAGCAGGTGGCTGACGGCGTGCTGGCTTCTGCCAACAAGACCCTGAAAGAGGGCGGCCTGATCGACACCGACATGACCTGGGACAACTACGCCGAGGTCATCGACAACATTCTGACTATCAACGACAAGACGCAGGCTGCCGGCCGCCGCAAGATGGTGCGCACCATCTGGGAGCAGGCTCCCAGCTTCAAGGACAGCCAGCTGGATCTGGCGCTGTACCTTTCCGCAACCAAGACGAACCATGATCTGGAGGCCGCTCTGCACCTGATGCAGAACTACGACCCCTCCATGCTGTGCGGTCTGGTGCAGCTGCTGACCAGTCAGGAAGCTAAGGACACCGCCAAGGCTGAGCTGAAGTATCAGGTGGAGAACAGTCAGGATATCGCGGATGTGCGTGCCCTGAAGGACAGCCTTTCCAAGATCCAGTACTTCGTTTCCAGCGTGGGGCAGTACACCGCCGGTGTGCAGACCGCCGCAGACGGTGCCCACTCTGCCAAGGACGGCAGCGCACAGCTTGCCGCCGGTACCAAGACCCTGTACGATGGCGTGAACACCCTGAGCGATGGCGCAAGCCAGCTGAATGACGGCACCCACCAGCTGAACGATGGTCTGAACCAGTTCAACGAGGAAGGCATCTCCAAGCTGACCGGCGCACTGGATCAGGATCAGCTGCACGGCCTCAAGACCGTGCTGGACGAGATGAGCGACCGGCTGGAAAGCTACACCAGTTTCGCCGGTGCACCCGAGGACGCCGAGAGCAGCGTGAAGTTCGTCTACAAGACCGCCGAGACCGTGGCCGCTGCCGACAATGTTGTGGCTGAGACCGAGACGGTGAAGGAGGGCAACATCTTCACCCGCCTGTGGCAGCGCATCGTGGACCTGTTCAAGTTCTGATAACGCCAACATCCTTCCAGAATCGTATATAGATGCACAAGGAAGCGCCCCGCAGCCGAATGGCTGCGGGGCGCTTCTGTATCTGCGGGAATATTTCAGGGTGAAAGACATACAATAAAAAGAAAGCATCTTGATTGCATTCTGCTTTCATTTGTGGTAGAATCAAAGAAAAAAGGAGGTGCTGGATATGGCACAGATCAGTGTACGCGTGGATGATGCCGTAAAGCATGAGGCAGAGCAGACCTTTGACGAGATCGGTCTGAGCATGAACACGGCCATCACCATCTTTCTCAAGGCCTGCGCCCGGGAAAAGCGCATTCCGTTTGAACTGACCGCAGACCCCTTTTATTCCTCTGCCAATCAGCGTTATCTGGAAGGTATCATGCGGGATGTGCGCAGCGGCAAGGCGCATTTTGCCCCGCATGACCTCATCGAGGAAGCCTGATGCGGCGTATCTTCAGGATCTACCTAAAAAGGGACACCGGACAGCCCGCAGGCTGTCCGGTGTCCCTTTTTAAATAAACTTACTGATCCTTTTCCACCATCATCTTGCTGGCTTTATAGATATCGCCGCAGCCGAGGGTGATGACCAGATCGCCGGGCTGGGCGTTCTGCTTGACCCAGTCGGCGGCTTCCTGCAGGCTGTTCACCAGCACGGAGCCGGGGATCTGTGCGGCCAGCTTTGCGCTGGTAATGGTGGGGTCGTTGGGCTCGCGGCTGCCCATGATGGGGGTCAGCACCGTGATGTCCGGGATCTTGAGCACATCCACAAAGTCGTTGAACAGCATCTTGGTGCGGCTGTATGTAAACGGCTGGTGGACGGCGATCAGACGCTTGTAGCCCATCTCCTTGGCGGTGTTCAGGGTAGCGCGCAGCTCGGTGGGATGGTGGGCGTAGTCGTCGATGACCAGCGCACCGTTGCACTCGCCGTACACCTCAAAGCGGCGGCCTGCGCCCTTGAAGTTCAGGGCAGCTTCGGCGCACTGCTCTGCGGTCAGGCCCACAAAGCGGCATACGGCGCACATGGCCAGTGCATTATAAATATTGTGGCGGCCGGGCACGGACAGGCGGATGCGGGTGGTGTCGGTCGTGTTCCACTCCTTCAGGTCGAACTCGAAGAAGCCGGGCTTATACTCGTTGACGTTGACGGCACGGTAGTCGCCGTGGTTGTCGATGGCAAAGGTGCGCACCCGGCGGTCCAGCGTGTACATCACGTCCATGGTGTTCTTGTCGTCTGCGTTGGCAAAGATCATGAACTGGGTCATCAGGGCAAAGCGCTTGAAGGCGAACTTCAGCTCGCCCATGCTGCCGTAGTAGTCCAGATGGTCGTTGTCGATGTTCAGCACCACGGACAGGTAGGGGGTCAGCTTCAGGAAGGTTTCGGCAAACTCGCAGGCCTCGATAACGATATCATCACCCTTGCCGGCCTTGCCGTAGCCGTTGATCAGGGGCAGCTTGCCGCCGATGACCGCAGAGGGGTCGCGGCCGGCCAGCTCCAGCGCAGTGGTGATCATGGAGGTGGTAGTGGTCTTGCCGTGGGTGCCGGACACGCAGATGCTCTGCTTGTACAGGCGGCTCACATAGCCCAGCAGCACACTGCGCTCCACGGTGGGGATGCCGTAGGAGGCGGCTGCGTTCAGCTCCACATTGTCCTTGGAGATGGCGGCAGAGTACACCACCATGTCCGCGCCGACAACGTTATCCGCATTGTGGCCAAGGCTGACCTTCACACCCATCTCCCGCTCGTAGCGGATGATGCTGCCGTCCAGCACATCGCTGCCGGACAGCTCGTAGCCCTTGGCGGCCAAAATCTGGATCAGCGGGTACATTCCGCTGCCGCCGCAGCCGATAAAATGGATCTTCTTTACATTGTCCAGCAGATGCTGGCTATAATCCGAGTACATGAACATAGTAAGGCTCTCCTCCAAATATTAACGGCTGCAGCGCAGACCGATTCCTTCCAAACATGGGGACACACTCTTATTATATAATTTTTGCAGCATAAAATAAACAGGTAAGGCCGAATTTTCGGAAAGAACCATAATTTTTTTGTGAATTTTGTGATATGTGTACAACAAAATCCCGGCAGTATTACTTTTTTGCCCGCCGCTGCAAAATCTCGTCCAGAATGGCATCGGCCACGTCTGCCTTGCTCATCAAAGGCAGCTCCCGGGTGCCGTCCGGGGTGATGAAGGTGACCACGTTGGTGTCCACCCCAAAGCCTGCACCGGCCACCTTGAGGTTGTTGGCCACCACCATGTCCAGATTCTTCTTGGCAAGCTTTGCGGAAGAGTTTTCCACAAGGTCCCGGGTCTCCATGGAAAAACCGCACAGGAACTGGTGGGTCTTGCGGGGACCGATGGTGCCAAGAATGTCCTCGGTGCGCTCCACCGGGATGGAGAGGTCGCCCTCCTTCTTTTTGATCTTGTCATCTGCCACGGTGGCGGGGCGGTAGTCCGCCACGGCAGCGGCCATGATGAGCACATCGGTGGTGTCAAAGCAGCTGGTCACCGCCTCGTACATCTGCCGGGCGCTGGTCACCGGCACATCGGTGGTGAACCTGACCGGCGGCAGCGCGGTCTGCCCGTGGATCAGGGTCACCTCCGCGCCCCGCATGGCGGCGGCGCGGGCAAGGGCGTAGCCCATCTTGCCGGTGGAGTGGTTGGTCAGGTAGCGCACCGGGTCCAGCGCCTCCTGCGTGGGGCCGGCGGTCACCGCGATGCGCAGCCCGGCTAAGTCCTTCGGGCGGGCGATGGTGTGCAGGATGTGCTCCAGCAGCACTTCCTCCTTGGGCAGGCGTCCGCTGCCCACATCCTTGCAGGCCAGCACGCCGCTTTCCGAGGGGATGACGGTAAAGCCGTACCGCTCCAGCGTGGCAAGGTTATCCTGCGTGATGGGGTTTTCCAGCATGCCGGTGTTCATGGCGGGGGCTACCAGCTTTGGGCACTTGGCAGCCAGCACCACGGTGGTAAGCATATCGTCCGCAATGCCGTGCGCCATTTTGGCGATCACGTTGGCGGTGGCGGGGGCTACCAGGATCACATCTGCCTTTTTTGCCAGCGAGATGTGGGTGACCTCAAACTTGAAATCCCGGTCAAAGGTGTCCACCATGCACTTGTGGCCGGTCAGGGTCTCAAAGGTGAGAGGGGTGATGAACTGGGTGGCGTTCCGGGTCATGATGACCTCCACATCCGCACCCAGCTTGCGCAGTGCACTGGCCACATTGGCCATCTTATAGGCGGCAATACCGCCGCTCACGCCCAGCAGGACGCACTTGCCGTTCAGATCCATGGTTCGTTTACCTCCCGGAAAAACAGTTCTTTTCCACATATCTTACCTTAGTATAATGCAAAACTTCCACCAGCACAACAAAATCTTTGCCGGGAACTTGTATCCGGAGCAAAAATGCGGTAAAATACGCTTGACAAAGAGCAAACCGGTTCTTTTCTTTTAATTTGAAAAGGAAAACAGAATTATGATCTTAGCCATTGATATAGGCAACACCACCGTCGCCCTTGGGGGCATCCGGGACGGACGTGTATGCTTTGTGGCGCGCATGGACACGGTGCGCACCCGCACGGCTGCGGAATATCGTGCCGAAATGGATAAAATTTTTGCGCACCGCCGCCACCCGGAGCGCCCCATGCGCTTTGAGGGTGCGGTGCTTACCAGCGTAGTGCCCCAGATCACCGGGGCACTGGCCGAGTGCGCCCGTCACTACACCGGCAAAAAGCCGGTCATCGTTTCGCCGGACATCCGCACCGGGCTGACCATGGGGGTGGACGAGCCCCGCGCCGTGGGCAAGGACCGGCTGGTGGATGCCGCCTACGCGGCGGCAAACTTTCCGCTGCCGGTCATCACGGTAGACCTTGGTACCGCCACCACCTTTAATGTGGTGGACAAAGACCGGGTATTCCGGGGCGGTGTGATCTGCCCCGGCCTTTCCACCGGGCTGCGCGCGCTGGGCGAGCGCTGCGCCCAACTGCCGCAGGTGCATCTGGGCTCCCCCAAAAAAGCCATCGGCACCAATACCGAAAGCTGTATGCTGTCCGGCTCGGTGCTGGGCACCGCCGTGCTCATCGACGGCATGGTGCAGCGCATTGAGGAAGAGCTGGGCAGCCCGGCTACGCTGGTGGTCACCGGCGGGCTGGCCAAGTATGTCACCCCGCTGTGCCGCCATCCCCTGACCTATGACCCCGAGCTGCTGATGAAGGGGCTGGCACTGCTGTACCAGCTGAACGCCCCGCATGAGCACGGCCGCAGCCATGGCGGCGGCAGGCACTACGGTCAGCAGGGACGCCCCCGGGCAAAGCACCCGTACCCCAACCGCCGCACCCGCCGCGAGCCGGAGACGCTGGTAGGCTGAGGGAACAAGAGGATAAGGGAGAGCATTATGAAACTGGGCATTCTTGGCACGGGTAAGATCGTGCAGGAATTTTTGCCATGGCTTGTGGAGCACACGCCGTTTACTGTGCAGGCGGTGTGCAGCACCCCGCGCTCGGCGGCAAAGGCCGCAGAGCTGTGTGCACAATATCAGATCCCGCAGCACACCACCAATTACTTTGAGCTGCTGCAATGGGTGGACGCGGTCTACATCGCCGTGCCTAATTTGCAGCACGCCCGCTACGCCCGGGTGGCGCTGGAAGCGGGCAAGCACGTCATTGTGGAAAAGCCCATGGCGGTGACTGCCGCCGAGACCGAGGAACTGGCTGCGCTGGCACAGCGCAAGCGGCTGTTCCTCTTTGAGGCTATGACCACCCAGTACCAGCCCAACTACGCAAAGCTCCGGGAGCTGCTGCCCCGGGTGGGCACGGTGCGCATGGTACAGTGCAGCTTCAGCCAGTATTCCAGCCGGTACGACGCCTTTTGCGCCGGGCAGACCCCGCCGGTGTTCGACCCGCTGTGCGCGGGCGGCGCACTGATGGACCTGGGCGTGTACAACGTCAGCTACATCGTGGGTCTGTTCGGTGAGCCCAACAAGGCGGTGTATGCCGCCAACATGGAGCGCAACATCGACACCAGCGGTGTACTGATGATGGATTACAGCGGCTTCAAGGCGGTAAGCCTTGCCGCCAAGGACTGCGCAGCCCCTGCCCGCTGCATCATTCAGGGCACAAAGGGCTACATCCTGCAAAAATCCACCCCGAACTACTGCGGCGGCGTGACCTTCCACCCCAACGAGGGTAAGGAAGAGCACTATAACCTGAACGGGGACCGTCCCCGGCAGGCGGCGGAGTTCGAGACCTTTTACCGCGCCATGACCACCGGAGATCAGGAGCTGTGCGCCCGGATGCTGGATACCAGCATCGCGGTGAGCCGGGTGCTCACGGTGGCGCGCCGCAGCGCCGGGGTGCGCTTCCCCGGCGATAGATTCTGAAAAAACGCTTTTTAACGCATTTTTCTCTGGAACACGCCCTGACAACCACGCGCTTCCAAAGATTTGAATATTCACTTAAAACCCGCACAGAGCGGGCAGGTTTGCGCCGTATCCGACAACAAAGGGCGGAACGGCAGCAGGAGGAAAATTGAATTATGAACAATACCAATACGAAGACGCTGACTCGTGTGGCCCTGCTGGTGGCCATTGAACTGGTGATGAAGCTTGTCGGTCTGGGCAGTGTGCCCATGGGTCCGCTGTACATGAGCTTCCTCACCCTGCCCATCGCCGTGGGTGCCATCACCATGGGACCCGCCGTGGGCGCCCTGCTGGGCGGCGTGTTCGGCGCTGTGAGCTTCTACGATGCCATCACCGGCGCTTCTGCCATGACCGGCGCACTGTTTCAGGTCAGCCCGCTGAACACCTTTATCCTGTGTGTGGGTATGCGTGTGCTCATGGGCCTGTGCTGCGGCCTGATCTTCAAGGCTCTGCAGAAGCTGGACAAGTCCCGCACCTGGAGCTACATCCTCAGCGCCATGACCGCACCCGCCCTGAACACCCTGTTCTTCATGGGTTACATCGTGCTGGCCTTCTACGGCTGCGACTATGTGCAGAATCTGGTGTCCGTCAAGGGCGCTGCCAACCCCTTCATGTTCGTAGTGTTGCTGGTTGGCGTGCAGGGCGTAGCTGAATTTCTGGTGTCCGGCATTCTGGGCGGCATCGTTGCCCGCGCCGTGGCAAAGTTCCTGAAGTAAGACCGGCTGCGCACCATGTCAGGGCGGCGCATCCGTGTTTAGAATAGAAAAATGAATGCTCCTCCGGCAACCCGCCGGGGGAGTTTTTTGTTGGTAGACTTAGAAAGAACCCCTTCAGCCTCACTTCGTTCGGCAGCTCCCCCAAGGGGGCGCCTTTGTGTATTGCCGCAAAGTTTTCCGCTACTGCTGAAGCCGTCCCCTTGGGGAAGGTGGCATCGCCGCAGGCGATGACGGAAGGGGTAGCCCGCAGCGCCGCGCTTTCGCAGAAAGCGGCACTGCAAATGCAGTTTGCCGCCACGACCCCTCCCGTGAAAATGGGTTTCAGGAAAGTCCGCAGACTTTCCTGAAACCCGAAATTATAAATAATCTTTCCGCTGAATATGGCCAGAGCGTAAGCGGAGGCCATTCAAAATCGTCCCCCTCACGCATTTTTGCCTGTTTGCATAGGATGGCGCACAGCGGAAAAGGGGAGATGACAGCATGAGGCAGACAAAGCGGTTTGCGGTGGTGGGCAGCGATGCCCGGCAGGCGGCGGCAGGGCGTGCACTGGCGCGGGCAGGGTATACGGTGGGCGGCGTGCAGCAGCTGCCGCAGGCAGACTGCATCCTGCTGCCGCTTCCGCTGGAACAGGCCGGCCTGCCGCTGGCGCAGCTGCTGGGCGCGGCAAAGCCCGGTGCGCTGGCGTTGGGCGGTAAGGTGACGGAGGGGGCAATGACCATTGCCCGGGCGGCGGGGGTGGAGCTGGTGGATTACTTTGCCCGCCCGGAGCTGACCGTGTATAACGCCATCCCCACCGCCGAGGGCTGCATCGGCATTCTGCTGGAACGGCGCAGCCGCACCCTGTGGGGCGCAGCGGTGCTGGTGCTGGGCTTTGGCCCGGTGGGGCGGGCGCTTGCGGTGCGTCTGGCGGCACTGGGCGCGCAGGTGACCGTGGCAGCGCGCCGCCCGGTGCAGCGGGCCATGGCGGAGGAGCTGGGGCTGCGGGCGGTGCCGCTGACAGACCTTGCCGCCGCAGCTGCCGCCTTTGATACGGTGGTCAACACCATCCCCGCGCCGGTGCTGACAGCACAGGTGCTGGCAGCGCTGCCGAAGGGGTGCCTGATCGTGGATCTGGCCTCAAAGCCCGGCGGTACAGACTTTGCCGCCGCCCGGCGGCTGGGGCACACGGCGCTGCACGCGCTGAGCCTGCCGACGGTCTGGGCACCGGAAACGGCAGGGGAGGCGCTGGCGCGCACGGTGCAGGCCATTTTGCAGGAGCGGGAGGGAACGGTATGACCACAGAGAAAAAGGGCTGTCTTGCCTTTGCGGTGTGCGGCAGTTTTTGTACGCTGGAGGACGCCTTGGGCGCGGCGCAGGCGCTGACGGCACAGGGCTGGACACTGCTGCCCATCATGAGCTTTGCCGCGCAGCAGGATACCCGGTTCGGCACCGGGGAAAGCTGGCGGCAGCGTTTGCAGGCCGTTACCGGGCAGCCGGTGCTGGACACCCTGCAGGCGGTGGAGCCGCTGGGCCCCCGGCGGCTGGCGCAGGCGCTGGTGGTTGCCCCCTGCACCGGCGCAACGCTGGCGCGGCTGGCGGCGGGGCTTTCGGATACGCCGGTGACCCTTGCCGCCAAAAGCCTGCTGCGGGTGGGCAGCCCGGTGGTGCTGGCGGTCTCTACCAACGACGGCCTTGGCGCTTCCGGCGAAAACATGGCGCGGCTGTGCCAGCGCAAGCACTATTACTTTGTGCCCTATGGGCAGGACGACCCCTTTGCCAAGCCCCAGAGCCTGAAGGCAGATCTTGCCCAGCTGCCCGCCGCCGTGGACGCCGCTTTGCGGGGCGAGCAGCTGCAGCCGGTGCTGCTGGGGCAAAGGAATGCGTAAATCTCTTTTCAGCGGGGAGAAAATGTGGTATACTCCAAATGATGCCTTGCTGGCATAAAACTGATAGGCGGAGAATACCAGATGAAAAAATTTACCGCAGCACTGTGCACTGTGCTGCTTTTGATAGGTGCTGTGCTGGTGCCCGGCGCGGCAGCAGCCGGCCCGGCGCTGGCCAATACCCGGGCGTACTGCATCGTGGATGCGGACACCGGCCTTGTGCTGGCGCAGCAGAATATGGACGAGGAGCTGCACCCGGCCTCCATCACCAAGGTGATGACCCTTGGCCTTGCCTGCGAGAAAGCGCAGGGGGACTGGGATGATGTAAAGCTGACCGTGAGCCACGAGGATGTCTACTCGCTGGCGGGTACGGATTCCAGCCACATCGCCCTGCGGGAAGGGGAGGAGGTCCCCTTGGTGGATGCGCTGTACGCCACCCAGATGGCCAGCGCCAACGACGGTGCCAACCTGCTGGCGGAATATTTCGGCGGCGGCACCATCGCGGACGGCGTGGCGGCCATGAATGCACAGGTGGAGGAGCTTGGCCTTGCCCACACCCACTTTTCCAACCCTCACGGCATCAGCGATGAGGACCATTACACCAGCTGCTATGATATGGCGCAGATCCTGCGCTGGGCGCTGCAGCAGCCGGGGTTTGAGGATGTGTTCACCCGCAATAAAATGTACACCATGCAGTCCACCAACATCCAGCCGGTGATCCGCTATTTCTCCCAGCAGGATAAGATCCGCATTGGCTCCAGCCGTTACCATATCGACAGCGTGCTGGGCTCCAAGCTGGGCTACACCAACACCGCCCGGTACAGCTATGTTTGTCTGGCCGAGCAGGACGGGGTGCGGCTGATCTGCGTGACCATGCAAAGCCAGCTGAGCACGGATAAGTATAATGATGTGCGCACCCTGCTGGACTACGCCTTTGCCACCTACAAAAACTATACTCAGCTGCCCGGCGGCAGCGTCACTGCACAGCTGGCAGTGGCGGGCGGCGGACAGAGCCTTGGCACCGTCACGGTGGCCGACCCCGGGGTGAAGCTGCTGCTGGCCGAGGGCTTATCCGCACAGGATGTGACCGTGGACCTGGAGCTGCCGGAGCAGTATCTGCTGGGCGAAGAACCCGCCGTGTATGCGGTGTACACCCTGAACGGCGGCGCAAAGCAGGAGAGCACCAGCGTGCGGGTAAAGGCCGAGATCACGGGTCTTGCCGAGCTGCTGGAGCAGAACGCCGGCAAAAAGCTGGAGACCGCCAAGGACGTGGAGCCGGTCAACAGCGCATGGCTGCTGGCGGGTATTTCAGTAGGCTGCACCGTGGGTGCGGCAGTGGTCACGGTGCTGGTGCTGCGGCTGCATGCCCGCCTGAAAAAGCGCCGCAAAACGGCAAAGCACCATAACAAAGCGTAAAAGCCTGTTCAAAACCAGACTTTTCCAGATAAAGAAAAAGCTTTCAGAAAAAAGAGAGGTACAATATCATGGGCAAGTTTATTTTTACGCAGACCGAGATCCCCGGCGTGGTGGTCATTGAGCCGCAGGTGTTCGGTGACGACCGCGGCTATTTTATGGAGACCTACCAGAAGGATCAGTTCGCAGAGGCCGGCATCGACAAGGAATTCGTGCAGGACAACCAGAGCCGCTCCACCCGGGGCGTGCTGCGCGGGCTGCACTTCCAGAAGAACCACACCCAGGGCAAGCTGGTGCGCGTGACCAAGGGCGAGGTGTATGACGTAGCCGTGGACTGCCGTCCCCACAGCGCTACCTTTGGCAAGTGGGTGGGCGTGACCCTTTCCGAGGATAACAAGAAGATGTTCTATATCCCGGAGGGCTTTGCCCACGGTTTTCTGGTGCTGAGCGATGTGGCAGAGTTCTGCTACAAGTGCACCGACGTCTACGACCCCACCAGTGAGGGCGGCATCCCCTACGATGACCCCACCGTCAACGTGCAGTGGCCGGACTGCGGCTGCGAGCACAAGACCAGCGCAAAGGACAAGCTGCACGAGCCCTTTGCTGCCCAGAAGTTCGAATATTTTGAAAAGTGGTGATCGCCCGTGGCAAAACTCAAAGGGATGTGGAACGGCTTCTGGCGCTACCGCTATCTGCTGTGGAACCTTGTAAGCCGTGATTTCAAGCTGAAATACCGCCGCAGCGTGCTGGGCGTGGTGTGGAGCGTGCTGAACCCGCTGCTGATGTGCCTTGTGTACTGGGCAGTGTTCAGCAGCCTGATGGATATGCGCGGCAGCGGCATCGACAACTTTGCCGTCTTTCTGATGTGCGGTCAGCTGCTGTTCAACTTCTTCAATGAAGCTACCTCCACCAGCATGAGCAGCGTGCTCGGCGCCGCCCCGCTGCTGAAAAAGGTGTATATCCCCAAGTATATCTTCCCGCTGGAAAAATGCTGCTTTGCCATGGTGAACTGCGTGTTCAGCTTTGTGGCGCTGCTGCTGGTCATGATCTTTACCGGCGCACCCTTCCACCTGACCATTCTCGAGGCGCTGTACCCGCTGGTGACCTTGTTCTTCTTCAGCCTCGGGGTCAGTATGTTCTTAGCGGCGGCTACCGTGTTCTTCCGGGATATCATGCACATCTGGAGCGTGTTCATCACCGCGCTACTGTATTTCTCCGCCATCTTCTACGACCCCACCCAGATGACCTTTTCCATCGGCGGCTTCAATATGCAGCAGATCATCAAGCTGAACCCCATGTACTGGTATATCACGGGCTTCCGCCGCACGGTGATGTGGGGCATTCCGCTGGATCTGAACATGTTCCTTGTCTGCGGTGTCTGCGCGGTGCTGTCCATGGTGGTGGGACTGTGGGTGTTCCGCAAAACGCAGGACCGCTTTGTGCTGCACATTTAAGGAGGGGTGAACAATGGAACCGATCATCAAAGTGGACAATGTTTCCATGTGCTTCAACCTTTCCAAGGAAAAGCATGAGAGCCTGAAGGAGTACTTTCTGGCCATGGTGCAGGGACGGCTGCAGTACGACGAGTTCTACGCGTTAAAGGACGTCAGTCTGGACATCATGCCCGGCGATTTTTACGGCCTTGTGGGCTTGAACGGCTCGGGCAAATCCACCCTGCTCAAGACCATTGCCGGGGTGTACAAGCCCAGCAAGGGCAAGGTGACCGTAAACGGCACCATCGCCCCGCTCATCGAGCTGGGCGCGGGCTTTGATATGGACCTGACCGCCCGCGAGAACATCTACCTCAACGGCACGGTGCTGGGCTTCTCGCCCAAGTATCTGGACGAAAAATTTGACGAGATCGTGGAATTCAGCGAGCTGGAAAACTTTCTGGATGTGCCGCTGAAAAACTACTCCTCCGGCATGGTGGCGCGCATCGGCTTTGCCATTGCCACCATCACCAAGCCCGATATCCTGATTGCGGACGAGGTGCTGTCGGTGGGCGATTTCCTGTTCCAGCAGAAGTGCGAAAAGCGGATGCAGGAGCTGATGGCGGGCGGCACCACGGTCATTCTGGTGTCCCACTCCATCGAGCAGATCGAGCGGATGTGCACCAAGGTGGCATGGCTGAGCCACGGCCACCTGAAAATGAACGGGGACACCCAGACAGTCTGCGCCGCCTACAAGGCGACCCAGCGCGGCGAGGTCTGATATGAATGTACGGTTGAAACGCGCCAAGGAGCTTGCCGGCTACGCCGTGCAGCTGACAAAGGACGAGGGTCTGTCCACCATGGTCAAGCGCGGCGCGGGTTTTGTGAAGCGCCGCTGCTTCGGCAAGCGTGCACGCTACCTGCCCGCCAAAAAGGTGCTGGAAGCGCAGCGCGCAGAGATGGCCGGCAAAACGGCGGCAGACTGCGGTCTGCCCACCATTTCGGTGCTGACCCCGCTGTATAATACCCCGGAAAAATACCTGCGGGAGTTTCTGGATTCCTTTGTGGGGCAGACCGCGCCCAACGGACAGCTCTGCCTTGCCGATGCTTCGGACGCCGCCCACGGGGACGTGGAGCGGGTCGTAAAGGAATATCAGCAAAAAAATCAACAGATCGTATACAAAAAGATCGAAAATCAGGGCATTGCCGCCAACACCAACGCCGCCGCCCAGCTGGCAACAGGGGAGTATCTGGCGCTGGCCGACCACGATGACATTCTGGCACCCCATGCCCTGTACACCATGGGCAAGGCCATCTTGCAGCTGCGGCAGCGCGGCGAACCGGACGGCTTTCTGTACAGCGACGAAGCCCTGTTCACCAAGAGCATCCGCCGTCCCATGGTGGCGCACTTCAAGCCGGACTACGCCCCGGATTACCTGCTGTGCTGCAACTACATCTGCCATCTGGCGGTGTTTCAAAAAGCGCTGTGGGAGCAGCTGGGCGGCGAGCGCCCGGAATGCGACGGCAGTCAGGATCATGACCTGTTCCTGCGCCTGCTGGAAAAGACCGGCGGTGCCGCCCATGTGCCGCAGGTACTCTACTACTGGCGGGTGCACGCGGGGTCTACCTCCGGCGGTGCCGATGCCAAGCCATACGTTGCGGCAGCAGCCAAAAAGGCGCTGGCAGACCACCTGACCCGCACCGGGCGCACCGGCACGGTGGAAGACGGCCTGTTCCCCAGCACCTACCGGGTGAAGTGGGACATTGTGGGCGAACCGAAGGTGAGTATCCTCATCCCCAACAAGGATCACACCGAGGACCTCGAAAAATGCCTGCACAGCATCTGGACAAAGACCGAATGGGAGCACTTTGAGGTCATCGTGGTGGAGAACAACTCCACCGACCCCGCCACCTTTGCCTACTATAAAAAAGCGCAGCAGCGCTACGACGGCCTGCGGGTGGTCACCTACCCGAAAAAGGGCTTCAACTTTTCCGGCATCAATAACTTTGGCCGCAAATACGCCACCGGCGAGTATCTGCTGCTGCTGAATAACGACGTGGAGGTGCGTAATGGCGATTGGCTCACCGAGCTTCTGCGCCAATGCGCCCATCCCGGCGGGGCGGCTGTGTGCGGTGCCATGCTCTGGTACCCGGACGAGACCATCCAGCACGCGGGCGTCATTACCGGGCTGGGGGGCTATGCGGGGCACAGCCACAAGTACAAAAAGGCCGGCGGCAGCGGCTACATGTTCCGCACCGCCACGGTGCAGGATTTTTCCGCCGTCACCGGTGCCTGCTTGCTGGTAAAGACCAGCGTGTGGGACAAGGTGAAGGGGCTGGACGAAGCCTTTGCGGTGGCTTTCAACGATGTGGACTTCTGCCTGCGGGTGCGGGATGCGGGCTGCCGCATTGCGTGGACGCCCTACGCCCAGCTGACCCACTACGAGAGCAAGAGCCGCGGCGGGGACGAAAAAGACCCGGTAAAGGCACGGCGCTTTGCCGCCGAACAGCAGCGTCTGTACGAGGTGCACGGCAAGGCCAACATCCTGCACGACCCCTACTACAACCCCAACCTGACCATGGACCGGGAGGATTTTTCCGAAAGCGATGATCTGCGCGGGCTGAAAGAGGGACGCATCACGGTGCAGTGGAGGGAATAACAGCATGAACATCAAGGGCCATTTTGAGACCATCACCCGGCACAAGCTGCTGGTGATGAAATACTGCTTTGAATGCGGGTTGTATGAGCAGGGGCTTGCCCATGACCTGAGCAAGTACAGCCCCACCGAGTTCATCCCCGGGTGCATCTATTATCAGGGCGACCACAGCCCCAACGAGGCCGAGCGCGCAGCCAAGGGCTACACCTCGGCGTGGTTGCACCACAAGGGGCGCAACAAGCATCATCTGGAATACTGGATCGATTACAGCACCACCAAGACCGGCCTGACCGGCATGAAGATCCCCCTGCGGTACGTCTGCGAGATGGTGTGCGACCGGGTGGCTGCCAGCCAGATCTATCTGGGCGACAAGTACACCGATGCCTCTGCATGGGAGTATTACCAGCGCAGCAAGGATCACTACCTGATGCACCCGGAGACCCGGGCGCTGCTGGAAAAGCTGCTGTGCATGGTGCGGGACCTGGGGCAGGAGCGTACCTTTGCCTACATGAAATTCCTGCTTGGCTGCGAAAGCGATTACTGAACCTGAAAGGCTGCTGCACAGACTGTACGGCAGCCTTTTTGCGTGCAGAAAAGCCCGCGCAGGTGCTCCCGTGAAAAGGCAATTCTGGAAAATCCGCAGATTTTCCAGAATAGCGAATAAAAAATAATTTTTCCGCTAAATATGGCTGGAGCGCACGCGGAAGCTATTTTAAAATATTCCTGCCTTTTTCGCCTTAACAAATATTTCTTCCATATTTTGGCGCATCTGCCCATTGACAGCGCACCGCGGCAGGGGATAAGATGAAACCGGGGAGCAACGCGCTCCCATAACAAGAAAGCGAGGGACCACAGATGAAGCTTTGGAAACGATGGACGGCAGCGGTTCTTGCAGCTGCAATGGCGCTGCTGCTTCTGGCAGCCTGCGGGCCCTCCGGCCCCTCTGCACCGGATACGCCGGAAAAGCCGGGCAGCAGCGAGACCAGCAAAGACCCTGCCGACCCCGGCACAGAGGAACCCGGTAAAGACCCCGCAGATCCCGGCACAGAAGAAAACGGCAAAGACCCCGCAGAGGAAAATACCGGGGCGCAAAAGAAGGCCGCAGTGGTGGAAGCACTGAATACGGTGCGCAAGAGCTACGGCAAGGAAAAGCCGCTGACTATGGATGCCGAGATCTGCGCCATGGCTGAAAAAATGGCACAATTGCAGCTGGACGGCCTGCTTGGCAAGTACGGCACCGACCCGATGAAGAGCGAGCAGTACACGAAGGACTGGAACGCCATCAGCAAGCTGCCGGTAAAGGGCAAAAAGCTGGTGGGCGTAGGCGGCTACGGCGCGTATCCGACAGTGGCGGTCATCCGCAACTGGGCAGAGAACGGCAGCACCCTGAAAAAGGCGCTGGTCAGGGACGAAAGTGCCACCCTTGTAGGCGTGGGCGTTGTGCAGAACACCGACCCTGCAACGAAGGATAAATACCCCATTATGGTGGTCGTGATGACCTACTGAGTGCGTACAAACGCCGCTGACGAAAAGTCGGCGGCGTTTTTGTGTGGTTTGCCGGACAACGCAAAAGCACCCCGGCCGGGCGGTTTTACCGCTTGGCCGGGGTGCTGTTTTGCAAGAAAAAATTACTGCTCGTTTTCGTAGATCTGGATATAGCGCGGGGCGCTTTTATCCTGCCAGAACAGCAGAATGGCGGTCAGGGCGACAGCCAGTGTGGTGAGGACGGCGAGCAGAGCTTTGAGAACTTTCATGGTTTGGTGCCTCCTTGTGAAGTTCGGGAGCGGAGCGGGGGACGTTCCGCCTGTCATGTTAGGTATAGTATAGCATATTCCCGCAGTAAAGGCAAACGGCAGAGAGGGGGAATTAAGGTAAAATACTGCTGCTCTGCGCCCTCATCAGTCACCTGCGGTGACCGCTTCCCCCGACCGGGGGAAGCGGTCAATCGGAAAAATGATTTCTGCGGGGCGGGACAAAGGAAAAATACGGTGGTTAGTTAAAACTAATTGACGAAAACGAATAAGAAAGTTCAGGAAAATTCATCATTTGGGGCGCGATGTCGTTGACTTCCCGCGCCAAAATGATACAATAAGTGTGTTAAGCAGCTGCTGTCCCTGTACCAGTGCGCCTGCATGGGCGAGGGGATGGCAATTCAAGCAGAATGGGGGATTTGAAATCCATGTTGAACAAGCTGAAACGTGCGGCGCTTGGCGCGCATACGCCGCATGACAAGGCAACTGCTGCAAGCAAACCTGTCCCGATGCCTCTGCCCGCGCAGGTACGCATCCTTATGAGCCAGCACATTGGCGCACCCGCCAAGGCACTGGTGAAAAAAGGCGATGAAGTGTTCGTCGGCACCAAGATCGGTGAGGCGGGCGGCTTTGTCTCCGCAAACATCCACTCCAGCGTTTCCGGTACGGTAGCTGCAGTGGAAGCTTTCCGTCTGTCCAATGGCCGTATGTGCGATTCTGTTGTCATCAAGACCGATGGCAAGCAGACCGTAGATCCGGCTGTCAAGGCACCGGAAGTCACTGATAAGGCCAGCTTCCTTGCTGCCGTGCGTGAGTGCGGTCTGGTCGGTCTGGGCGGCGCAGGCTTCCCCACCGATGTGAAGCTGCAGCCCAAGCAGCCGGTGGATACCCTGCTGATCAACGCCTCCGAGTGTGAGGTGTGGCTGACCAGCGACACGCAGGAGATGCTGGAGTGCAGCGATGATATCATCCGCGGCATCAAGGCTGTGCTGCAGTATACCGGCATTCCCAAGTGCATCATTGGTATTGAGAACAACAAGCCTGAGTGCATCGACCTGCTGTGCAAAAAGACCAAGGACGACAGCGCTATCGAGGTAAAGCCCCTGCCCAGTGTCTACGGCACCGGCGCAGAGCTGATCCTGATCGAGAAGTGCCTCGGCCGCGAGGTGCCCCACGGCGGTCTGCCCGCCGATGCAGGCGCTATCGTGATGAACGTGACCAGCGTTTCCACGCTGGGCAAGTATCTGGCTACCGGTATGCCGGTGGTCCAGCGTACCATCACCGTGGACGGCGATGCCTGCGCAAAGCCCCAGAATGTTGTTGTGCCCGTGGGCACCGCCTATCAGGACATTCTGGACTATGTGGGCGTCAAGGGCGAGCTGGGCAAGGTGGTTGCCGGCGGTGCCATGATGGGCCCCGCTGTGGAGAACCTTTCCTACCCCACCACCAAGACCACTTCCGGTCTGATCCTGCTGAGCAAGGCAGCTGCACAGCCTGCACCGGTCAACCCCTGCATCCGCTGCGGCCGCTGCGTGGAGTACTGCCCCATGGGTCTGGAGCCCGTGGAGGTCAATCAGGCCTACGCCGCCCGCGATGTGCAGGAGCTGGGCAAGCTGCACGCTGACTACTGCTTCAACTGCGGCAGCTGCTCCTTCGTCTGCCCGGCAAAGCGCCCGGTCACCCAGATGATGAGTCTGGCCAAGGCCTTCTATCTTGGCGAAATCAAAAAAGGAGGCAATAAGTAATGGATACGAAGCTTATTGTTTCGGCTTCCCCGCACGTCCGCAGTGACGAGACCACCCAGAGCCTGATGGCGAACGTGATCGTTGCACTGTGCCCCTGCGTGGTTGCCTCTGCGATCATTTTCGGCGTGCGCGCCCTGCTGGTCACCGCCGTTTCCGTGGTGGCCTGTGTGGCCTTTGAGTGGCTGTACTGCAAGCTGCTGAAGCGTGCAAACCCCATCAGCGACCTGTCCGCTGTGGTCACCGGCATCATTCTGGCCATGAACGTGCCCGTGGGCATGCCCATCGGTCAGCTGCTCATCGGCGATCTGGTGGCTATCATCGTTGTCAAGCAGCTGTTCGGCGGCATTGGCATGAACTTTGCAAACCCCGCTCTGGTGGGCCGTATCGTGCTGTTTATCAGCTTTGCCGGTTCCATGAATCAGTGGGTGTTCCCGGATGCAGCGGTGGATCAGCTGTCCAAGGCTACCCCGCTGGCTGTGGCTGATCCTTCCAAGCTGAGCCTGCTGGATCTGTTCATGGGCATCCACGGCGGTGTGCTGGGCGAGACCTGCGCACTGGCCATCGTGCTGGGTCTTATCTATCTGGTGGCTACCAAGACCATCAGCATCGCCATCCCGGCTTCTTATGTTGGCAGCGTGTTCGTGTTCTACCTGATCGCTACCAAGGATCTGCACACCGCACTGGTGGCTGTGCTGAGCGGCGGCCTGCTGTTCGGCGCTGTGTTCATGGCTACCGACTACGTTACCAGCCCCTTTACCCTGAAGGGCAAGCTGGTGTACGGTGTTTGCCTTGGCATCGTTACCTTTGCTATCCGCTACTGGGGCAGCTACACCGAGGGCGTGTCCTTCGCACTGCTGTTCATGAACCTGTGGGTCCCGTACATCAATGATCTGACCCGTCAGACCCCGTATGGCTATGTGAAGCCTGCAAAGAAAGCGAAGGAGGGTGCTGGCAAATGAGTAAGACTGCAAATTCCAGCTGGGAAACCACCGGTAAGCCCATCGTTGTGCTGACCGTCATCTCTCTGATCGCCAGCCTGCTGCTGGCTCTGGTGAACGGCATGACCGCTCCCGTTATCAAGGAGAACACCCGCCGCACCACGCTGGCTGCTTATGTCAGCGTGATGCCCTCTGTTTCGGACGCAGCTACGCTGGAGGAAGTTACCGATTACACCACCGCCAATGTTACCGGCGTGGTAAAGGCTCCCGATGGCGGCATTGCCATCAAGGCCGAGGAAAAGGGCTTTGACGGCGGCATCCTGACCGTGATCATGGGCTTTGACGCCAACGGCGCCGAGACTGGCATCTGGGTGGACGCTTCTACCCAGACCAAGGGCATTGGCTCCAATGTGGCTACCGATGACTATCTGGCACAGTTCAACGGCATGGACGGCACCCAGAACATTGTGATGAATCAGGATTACGATGCGTACAGCGGCGCAACCATTTCGTCCACCGCTCTGTTTGCTGCCATCAATGACTGTATCAACTGCTTCAACGAGCTGGCATAAAAGGAGGTTGGTAAGAAATGGCACAAGAAAATAAGTCCAAGGTAAGCATCCTTACCAACGGCATCATCAAAGAAAACCCCGTTTTGCGTCTGGTTCTGGGTACCTGCTCCATTCTGGCAGTTACCACCGCAGTTTCCAGCGCACTGGGCATGGGCGCCGCCTTCACCTTCGTGCTGGTGTGCTCCAATATCATGATCTCCCTGCTGCGGAAAGTCATCCCCGGCAAGGTGCATCTGCCCTGCTACATCGTCATCATCGCAAGCTTCGTGACCATCGTGCAGATGTTCATGCAGGCTTACATGGAAAGCCTGTACAACGCTCTGGGCGTGTTCCTGCCCCTGATCGTTGTCAACTGTATCATTCTGGGCCGTGCCGAGATGTTCGCCTGCAAGAACAGCGTGGTGGATTCCGCACTGGACGGCGTGGGTATGGGCATCGGCTATACCCTCACCGCAACCCTGATGGCAACCATCCGTGAGATCCTGGGCAGCGGCACCTGGCTGGGCTTCCAGGTGATCCCGGAAAGCGTTGCCAAGATGTCCATCATGACGCAGGCTCCCGGTGCTTTCTTCTGCTACGGCATCCTGATGGCAGGCTGCGTCTGGCTGGAAGGCAAGCTGGACGCCCGCATCGAGCGCAAGAGCTGCTGCGACCTTGATAACCTGAAGAAGGAGGCAGAATAAGATGTTAGTGAAACTCGCTGCGATCTTCTTCAGCATGATCCTGGTCAACAACTACGTGCTGGTGAAGTTCTACGGTATCTGCCCGTTCCTGGGCGTTTCCAAAAAGCTGGATTCTGCGGTTGGTATGTCCGGCGCCGTCATCTTCGTCATGTTCATGGCAACGGCCGTTACCTTCCCCATTCAGATCTTCATTCTGGACCAGGCTGGTCTGAGCTACCTGCAGACCATCGTGTTCATTCTGGTCATCGCTGTGCTGGTGCAGTTCATCGAGATCTTCCTCAAGAAGTACGTGGTTGCACTGTATAACTCGCTGGGCGTTTATCTGCCTCTGATCACCACCAACTGCTGCGTGCTGGCCGTGACCATTCTGGTCGTGGGCGACTACGGCGCAGATGTGGCTGCACACGGCTTCGGCTACGCCTACATCGAGGCTCTGATCTGTGCCGTCGGCGCAGGCTGCGGCTTTATGCTGGCCATGGTCATGTTCAGCGGCGTGCGTAAGCGCGTGGAAGCCTGCGATCCCCCGGCACCCTTCAAGGGCCTGCCCATCACCCTGATCGCAGCTGCAATCACCAGCCTGTCCTTCATGGGCTTCGGCGGCATCGTCGAAAACCTGTTCAATGTTACGCTGTAAGGGAGGAACAGGACTATGAATATTGTATCTGCTGTTATCCTGTGCACCATCGTGGGCGCTGTGGGTGCTATCATTCTGGTAGCTGCCGCAAAGTTCATGGCGGTGGAGGAAGACCCCCGCATTGAGGAAGTTTCTGCCTGTCTGGCCGGCGCAAACTGCGGCGGCTGCGGCTACGCCGGCTGTGCCGACTACGCCAAGGCAGTTGTTCTGGACGGCGTGCCCTGCGACAAGTGCGCACCCGGCGGCCCCAAGGCTGCTGCTGCCATTGCCAAGATCATGGGCGGCGAGGCAAGCGCCGTAGAGAAGAAGGCTGTGGTGCAGTGTCAGGGCAGCTCCGAGCACTGCAAGCCCGCTTACGACTACAAGGGCATCCAGACCTGTGCTGCTGCGGCAGCCCTGTACGGCGGTCCCAAGACCTGCTCCTTCGCCTGCATCGGTCTGGGCGACTGCACCAAGGTGTGTAAGTTCGACGCCATCCACATCGTGGACGGTGTGGCCAAGGTGGACAAGGACAAGTGCACCGGCTGTGGTGCCTGCGCCAACATCTGCCCCAAGCAGGTGATCATGATCGACGCTGCCGGCCCCCGCAAGCCGGTGGTCATGTGCTCCAACAAGGACAAGGGTGCTGTGGCCAACAAGCTGTGCACCACTTCCTGCATTGCCTGCGGCATGTGCGAGCGCACCTGTAAGTTCGACGCCATCCATGTTGTGGACGGCGTGGCACGCGTTGATTACGACAAGTGCAAGGGCTGCGGCATGTGCGCCCAGAAGTGCCCCAAGCACATCATCCTGTTCCCGCTGAAGGACGACCCCAATCCCCCGAAGCCCGTGGTGAAGCCCGCCGCTCCCGCTGCTGCCCCCGCAGCAAAGCCGGAAGCCAAGGCTGAGGCAAATCCCGAGACCAAGGCAGAGTAAACTGTAAACCAAAGCCCGCCGTGCGCAATGCCCGGCGGGCTTTTTGTATAAAAATGATTGGGAATGCCCTCCGCTTGCGCTCTGGGCAAAATTTAAGGAAAGATTATTTCAGATTTCGGCAAAACGGAACGCCTGCGGGCGTTCCGTTTTGCCATTTTCACGAGAAGGGTCGCAATGGTAAACTGCATTTGCAGCGCCGCTTCCTTTGGAAGCGCGGCGCTGCGGAGTGCGTTACTGTTTGCCTTCACAGCCCCTCCCGTGAAAAAAGCGTTTGGAGCGCTCCGCAGAGCGCGACAAACGCAAAATAAAAAATAATTATTCCGCTGAAGATGCCCAGAGCAACGCGGAGGGCATTTCAAATCGTCCTCTACCCCCGTTTATTCCGTCTTAGTGGGGCGAATGGTCACCTCGCCGCAGCGCAGCGCCTCGGTGCGGCCGCCCTCCCGCTGCACCACCAGCCGCCCGGTGTCATCAATGGAAAGCGCCTGCGCGGCGTAGGTCTCGGTGCCGGTGCATACGGTCACCCAGTGGCCGGGCACAAAGCAGCGGGCGCGGTACTCGTCCAGACAGGCAAAACCCGGGCAGAGCGCCAACAGCTCCCGCCCGATGGCACCCGCCAGCGCCGCCCGGCTTACCGGGGCGGGGCCGCCGGGGTATAAGCTGCCTGCTTTGGCGGCAAGCTCCGGGGGAAAGTCCTCGGCGGTGGCGGTCAGGTTCAGCCCGATGCCCACCACCAGCCATTCCAGCTGGCCGCTTTCAAGGTCGGTGCCGGCTTCGGTCAGGATGCCGCACACCTTTTTGCCCTTGTAATACAGGTCGTTCACCCACTTGATGGCAAGTTCCAGCCCGCACAGCGCCTGCACCGCCCGGCACACCGCCACCGCCGCGCCGATGGTAGCGGTCTGGGCGTTGGCGGCGGGCAGCGGCGGGCGCAGAACCACCGAGCAGTATACCCCTTTGCCCGCCGGGCTGGCAAAGCTGCGCCCCAGCCGCCCGCGCCCGGCGGTCTGCCCGCCCGCCAGCACCAGCGTGCCGTGGGCAGCGCCTTCCAGCGCCAGCAGCTTTGCGGTGCGGTTGGTGCTTTCCAGTGTGTCGTACAGCTGCACCGGGGCGGGGTAGGGGCCTACCGCCTCGGTGCAGAAGGGGTCGCCGCCCAGCAGACGGTACCCCCGGCGGGAGGCGGCCTCCAGCGCATAGCCCTGCGCGGTAAGCGCCGCCGCCGCCTTGTGCACGGCAGCGCGGCTGACCCCCAGCTGCTGCGCCAGCTGCTGGCCGGAAATATAGGCGCCCTCGGCGGCGCTGAGCGCCTGTAAAAGTGCCTGACGGGTGGTAGAAACCATGGCGAAAACCCTCCCTGTGTGCTATACTGCTATTGTACCATATCTGCGGAAGAAGAAAAAGTTTGAAAATCTTTCAGTTTTTTGCAGGAACCGCCGCCGCTCCTTCGTATTAAAGAAAGAAGGGCGGCGCAGTGCACCGCATCCAGAACCGGAAAGGGGGCCGTGCAGCGCGTTGACAACACAGGAATTCAGCACGATGGTGCAGAAATATCAGGCGCTCGTGTACACGGTCTGCCATCAGCTGGTGCCGGATGTACAGGAGGCGCAGGACCTGACGCAGGAGACTTTTCTGGCGGCGTGGCGGGCCATCGACCGCTGCCCGCCCGGCTTTGAAAGGCAGTGGCTGGCGCGCATCGCCGCCAACAAAGCCAAGGACTATCTGCGCAGCGCGTGGGTGCGCAAGATGAACACCCCTGGCGACGAGGTGCTGGCGCTGGAGGGCGCGCCGCCCGGTATGCAGCCGGAACAGCAGGTACTGGATGCGCTGGGTGAGGAAGAGCTTACGGAGATGATCTTAAATCTGCGCGAGCCCTACCACACGCCCTGCCGTCTGGTGCTGCTGGAACAGCACACCATGGCCGAAGCTGCAAGACTGTGCGGCCGCCCGCCCAAAACGGTGGAAGCGCAGATCTACCGCGCCAAAAAGATGCTGGCGCAGCAGATCTTACAAAACGACCGCATACCCTGTGAAAGGAGGAGCGTACATGGAACTGTTTGACGCAAAAGGCTGTCTGAGCGAGGAAGGTTTACAGGCACTGGTCAGCGGGCAATTGGACGAAACGCAGCGGCTGGAAGCCGCCGAGCACCTTGCCTACTGCGACCGCTGCATGGACCGCTACACCGCCCTGCTGACCGACGATGTGCTGGAACAGCCGCCGCGCTCCGCCCGGGGCGCGGTGATGGGCACCATCTGGATACGGCTGATGCAGAACACATGGGGACGCGCCGCCGTGGCAACGGTGGCGGCGGTTCTGGCGCTGACCATGTGGCGTGCCGGTACGCTGGAACAGATCCTGCACACCGGGCAGCAGCTGAACACATGGCTGCCGCAGACCACACAGCAGACCGAGCCGGAGCTGCTGGGCAAGCCGGTGAACGACAAAGCCCCGCAGCAATCCACCGCCCCGCTGGGCAAGCCCATAGAGGACAAAAAACAGCTGACTGAAAAACTATCCGACGCACTGGACGCGCTTTTGCACCACAGTGCAGACACCACTGAGAAATGAGGGAACTGATTATGAAGAAAAACGGGATCCTGACCCTGCTGTTTGCCTGCATCCCCGGTGCGGGGCAGATGTATCAGGGCTATATGAAGCGGGGCCTCTCGCTCATCACCATGTTCTGCCTGTTCATTATCCTGGGCAGCACCACGGGGCTGGACGCGCTGGTAGTCGGCTGCTTCGTTGTGTTTATGTACAGCTTTTTCGATACCTTCAACCTCCGCGCACAGCTGGCAGCAGAAAAAGCCCCGGAGGACGATTATCTGGTGCACTTTAATTGGCACGATGCCCGCATGACCCAGTTCATGGGCGAAAGCCACAAGCTGGTGGGCTGGGGGCTCATTGCACTGGGCGCGATCGTGTTCTACAACAACATCATCATGCGGGTGCTGGGCGATGTGATGTGGCGCTGGGGACAGAATAACCCCATCTTCCGCGCCATCTACCTGATGCTGGATTCTCTGCCGCAGATCGTGGTCTGTGTGGCACTGATCGTGTGCGGCATGTGGCTGGTGCGCGGCCCGAAAAACAAAAAGGGCAAGCAGCCCCCCGAAGAGGAAGCCGAGGATTTCCACGCCTACACGGCTGCACCGCGGGCTGAGGACACCGAGGACTCTGCGGATACGGACACTCATTTTGCCATGCCGGAGCTTTCGGCGCTGCTGGGAGAACCGGTGACCGGCGCAGAACAGGGCGAAACCCCTGTGGAGGATGACGATGACCGAGCAGAATAAGACCCCTTTGACGGCACAGCCGGGCAGCGTGCCCCCGCCGGAGCGCAAGCCCGCAGAAAAGCCCCTGCGCCGGGTGGGCAGCCTGACCTTGGGCGCGTGTCTTATCGCGGCGGGTGTGTTCTTTCTGCTGTACTTCTTTGTGCCGGGCTTTGATGTGCAGCTGACCTTGAAGATCGCCCCGGCGGTGGCGCTGGTGCTGCTGGGGTGCGAGGTGCTGTTCTTTGCCGCCCGCCCCGGCCGCTGGAAGTACGATTTTGTATCCGTGCTGGTCTGTCTGGTGCTGATGGCGGGCTGCTTCTGCATGGCCATGCTGCCCATGCTGTGGGATGAAGTGAGCGGCGAAAACCAGCAGAGCATGAACCGCCTGAGCGCACAGGCCATTGATGAACTGTACACCGCCTGCAAGCAGGACGCGCAGGACATCGCTATCCGGGATATCAGCGGCAGGATGTACTTGAGCGGCCCGAAGGCCGAGACCTTGCAGCAGGCCGCCGCCCTGCCCGCCGGGGATGTCTACCTGACCCTGACCGTGGAGCTGTTCGGCCCCTACGACAGCGCCGCTGCCTTTGCCCGGGACTGCTACACCCTGACCGCACTGGCAAAGCAGTGCACCGTGCCGCCGGAAAGCCTGCACTTTACATGGGATGCCCGCAGCGCGGCAGAAAGCAGCTTGAACACCGGCAGTCTGCTGTACACCGAGGACTATTCGCTGGACCTGAGCGGCGCTGTGCAGCTAGACTGGACAGAGCAGCAGATGGAGCAGCAGACCGAGACCGAGTATCTGCTGGATGCAGAGAATATCCCTGACGAGGAAGAGTGAAAAATACCGCCGCACAAGGTCAGCATCCTCGCCCTCTCCGTCACCTACGGTGACACCTCTCCCAAGGGGAGAGGCCTTGGCAAAGAGGTAAAGTTTGCGTGGACTGCCAAAGGCTCTCCCTTTGGGAGAGCTGGCAAATCCGTAGGATTTGACTGAGAGGGCGAGCCCGCTAAAAACAAAAGCATCCGCAACGAGATTCGCTGGTTTTCTGAAGCGAAGGTTGCGGATGCTTTTTGTTTTATATGCTGTAAACGAAAAACGCCCCGAAGTCCTAAGACTTCAGGGCGTTTAAGCTGGAGCTGCTATCCAGATTCGAACTGGAGACCTCATCCTTACCAAGGATGCGCTCTACCAACTGAGCTATAGCAGCACATCACAGCTCGATTAGTATAGCACAGCTTTGCCGGTTTTGCAAGCGTTTTTTGCAAAAAATAATATTTTTGCAAAAAACGGCTGTATGCGGGCAGCATCCTCGCCCTCTCAGTCATCGCTGCGCGATGCCAGCTCCCCCAAAGTGGGAGCCCTTGGCAGTCCACGCAAACTTCATCTCTTTGCCAAGGCCTCTCCCTTTGGGAGAGGTGGATGCGAACGCAGTGAGCAGACGGAGAGGGCGAGCTCGCTGGCCGGAAAGTATTGACGGTAGATAGTTGCTGCTCTTTTTTGCGCAAAAAGCCCCCGGAACGTCCGCAGACGCTCCGGGGGCTCCATAAATTGCGCTTACTTTGCCAGACTGGTCAGGATGGGGTCGCACTGCTCTACGGTGGAGGAGAGCATCAGGTTGTAGGCGGTGACCATCTCCTGAATGGCGGTGCGGTTCTCCTTGGTCAGGGCGTAGCTCTGGGTGGTGCCGTCCCGGCCGACAAAGACGGCGGTGGCGCTCTTGGCGTTCAGCCACTCGCTCAGCCAGCTGATCTGCTCGTCATCCAGCTGGAACAGCTCCATGTCGAACCAGCAGCCCAGATCCTGATCGTAGCCGCCGCCGTATTCCTCGTCACAGGTGAAGGTGTACATGTTGTCATCGGCAGTCACGTTGACCGTTTTGATGTCCAGCTTTTTGCTGCCCACGTAGGTCAGGATCATGTTGAAGGCAATACCGTCGTCCTGCACGAACATATAAGGATACAGCCCGCAGGACTTTTTGGCCATGCTGGCCTGCTCCTGCGGAGAGGAAAGATCCCAGCCGCCGGTCTCCTCGTCATAGGTGACGGTGAACTTGGAAAAAGCGGTCTTGAGTTCGGCATCACTGGGGGCGGCGTTGGTAGCCTCCACCGCAGCAGGGGCGGCGGGCAGTGCGGGCGCAGCAGCCGAAGCGGCCATGCCGCCGCACAGCATGGCGGCAGCGCACAGACCGGCAACGACACGCCGGAACAAACGGGATGATCTCATAAGTCAGTACTCCTTTCCATTTCCGAAGGGGATGATGCTGTCAGTATACCGCAGTCCGGCGGAAAAGCAAGAAAACTGACACGAAACGCCCTGACGCTGTAACGAAACGACTTTCGCCTGCCTTTAGCCCACCTGATGCTCTTCCAGCCAGCGGGTCATCTGCTGGGCAATGCCCTTGACGCTGCCCTCTGCAAAAGGCACCTTCAGCCCGGCGGTCTGCAGCAGCTCGGTGTAGCTGGCAAGACCGGCACGGCGCACCAGCTTGAGGTAGCGCTCCCATGCGTCCTTGTGGTCGTCAAGGCTCAGCAGGAAGAACTGCAGCGCAGCCATGGTGGACAGGCAGTAGTCGATATAGTAGAAGGGGCACTCGTAGATGTGCAGCTGGCGCTGCCACCCGGCACCGCGGCCGTAGAAGGGCAGGTTGTCAAAATCGATCCACGGGCGGTACTTCTTTTCCAGTTTGAGCCACTCAGCGTTGCGCTGGTCGGGGGTCAGGTCGGGGTTCTGGTACATAATGTGCTGGAACTCGTCCACGGCGCAGCCGTAGGCAAGGAACACAAAACTGTCCTCGGCGTGGAGCAGGGCGTACTTCTCGGTATCCTTGCCGAACAGCAGATGATGCCACGGCGCGGTGAGGAACTCCATGGCCATGGAGTGGATCTCGGCGCTCTCCATGGCGGGGCATTCCAGATCGGCGGGCACGTTGGGGTCGCGCTCGGCTACATAGCCCTCAAAGGCGTGGCCGCACTCGTGGGTCAGCACGTCCACATCGCCGGAAGTGTTATTCCAGTTGGCAAAGATGAAGGGGGCCTTGTAGCTGGGCAGGCTGGTCATGTAGCCGCCGGACATCTTGCCGGGGCGGCTTTCCACGTCGAACAGCTCGTTGTCCTGCATGAAGTCGATGAATTCGGCGGTCTCGGGGCTCAGCTCATGGTACATGGTGCGGGCAGCATCCATGCGTGCCTGATAGCCCGGGATGGGCTTGGGGTTGCCGTCCTTGAAGATGACGGGCAGGTCGGTGAAGGTGGGGTGGGTGATGCCGGTGCGCTTGGCGCGCATGGCCATCACCTTTTGCAGCTCAGGCACAACGTCCCTTGCCACCTGATCCCGGAAGGCCTGGATCTCGGCCTGACCGTAGCCGATGCGGTTCATGCGTACATAGGAAAGTTCGCTGTAATCCTTGTAGCCCAGCACCTGCGCCTGCTGGTTCAGGTTCTTGACGATCTTGGTGTACAATTCGTCCAGCTCGTCCCGGTGGGCGTCAAAGTAACCGGCCTCGGCTTCGTAGGCGGCGCGGCGCACGGCGGGGTCCAGATCCTCCTTGTAGGGACCCAGCTGGGGGATGGTCAGCTGCTTGCCGTCCAGTTCCACCAGTGCGCCACCGTAGATCTGCTGGTACTGGCTGACCAGCGCGTTGAACTGCTGCTGCAGCTCCACGGTGCGGTCGTCCATGCCCAGCACGGCGTTCTTCATGCCGGCCACGCAGGTGGTGCCGAAGTGCTCGGTCAGGGCTTCCACATGGGGGTTTGCCAGAAACGCCCGGCTGATCTCCACGCTGGCGTTGGTCACAGCGGGGCCGTTGGCGTCAAAAAAGTCCTGCTCGGCTTTCCAGTAGGCATCGCGGGTGTCGCAGGTGTAGTGGATGTTGGCCAGCTGGGAGGCGGTGGTGTAGTCTGCAAAGGCGCGGCTCTGCTCGTAGTACACCTGAATAAGGGTGTCGCCGTCCGGGGCGTCGGCGGCCTTGGCGGCCAGCTGCTTGCACCGTGCCAGCAGGGCGTCGATGTCCGGGCGGGTATAGGTCATTTCGCTGAATTTCATGGAAAATTTCCTTTCCGGGGCAGTTTCCCCTTTGGTATCTTGTGTTCATCTTACCACGTTCTGCGCCAAAAGAAAAGAGGGAGACCGGCGGACAAAAGTCCTACGTTTATACAACACTGCCAAAAATAAAAACGACCCTTTGGCAAAGATGTCTGTTTGAGCGCTTGCAGAGCGGCAAAAAAAGGTTTATAATGGCATCATCAACAGAGTAAGACCCTGCGCGTTAAGTGCCGCATCAACGGGGAGTTGTGCTGCGGACGAAGGTATTGGCCGCGGTGCAGGGTCTGCATCCCGCTGCTGCATGGACTTGGGTGCAGGCGAGAGCCGTCTGCGGTTTTTGCCCGGAAGTGAATGTTGTTGGAATTCACGCCCTCCTTTGTGCGGTCTGTCACAGGGGAGGGCGTTTTTGCGTCCTGCCTGCTGTTCCTTTTAAGGAGGACAACTACGATGAACGACAAAAAAACTTCGGTGCGTACTTTGACCATGCTGGCCTTGCTGGTAGCCATGAGTATCGTGTTCAGCCGGGTGCTCAGCATCTCCACCGGCTTCGTCCGGTTCAATCTGGGCAGTCTGCCGGTGCTGCTGGCGGCGGTGGTGTTCGGCCCCGGCGCAGGCTTTGCGGTGGGCGCAGTGGCCGATATCATCGGCGGTGTGCTGGCGGGCTACGCCATCAACCCGCTCATCACGCTGGGTGCGGGTGCCATCGGCCTGGTGGCGGGCTTTGCATGGCAGAAACTGGGCAGCCTTTCCATTAGCCTGCGGCTGGCAGCCAGCGTACTGCTGGGGCACTTTGTAGGCTCCATGGTCATCACCTCGCTGGCGCTGCGCCTGTTCTACGGCTATCCGTGGGCAACGCTGGCAGTGCGCATCCCCAACGCCCTTATCCTGAGCGCCGTGAACACCGTGCTGCTGCGCATCCTGCTGGAAAACCGCAGCCTGATGAAGCTGGCAAAGAAGTAAGAGATTCTCTCAGCCAGGAGATGCACTACGCTCCGAGGGGTAACTTTCTGCTTGCCGTCAGTGTGCAGGGACGCTCCGCTGGGCCAGAGGCAGGGAGGGGTGTTCCGAGTCCCCCCTCCCTACCTCTGGACTCCACCCACCCCGCAACGGGTCAAGGGCTACTCGCCCTTGACAATCCTAAAGAAGTGGGCTCCCACCGGAAAAAACTGAAGATTCACGCCTGTTCGGCGTGAAGATCTTTTAACCGTTTTTTCCGGCTCCGCCGATTTAGAACCCCTCAGTCGCTGCGCGACAGCTCCCCCGAGGGGGAGCGAACCCTCTCAGTCTGCTCCCGATGGTCGCAGCCAGCTCCCCCGAAGGGGGAGCTTTTACGCATCTGCCGGTAAGCGCTGATAAAGCTCCCCCCTTCGGGGGAGCTGGCATCGCGCAGCGATGACTGAGAGGGTTCAGCCCGCTGAAATTCTGCAAAAACCTTCCCCCGCAGCGCCGCGCTTTCGCAGAAAGCGGCGTTGCATCTGTCGTTTCCCTCTACGACCCCTCCCGTGAAAATGCGTTTGGAGCGCTCCGCAGAGCGCGACAAACGCGAAATTTAAAATAATTCTTCCGCTGATGATGCGCAGAGCGAAGCGGAGCGCATTTCAAATCGTGATCTTGAATCGAGGCAGTATCTATGAACTACGAACAGGCAATGGAATACATCCACGCGGTGCAGTGGG